>JAHZFK010000058.1 GCA_019421385.1 Clostridiales bacterium | reverse complement strand
ATTATATTTCGGTAACACGGGCATTCCTCTGCTTATTTGTAGGGAAAATAGGGCAAGAATGTCTAAGACGAAAGGATGACAGAAAGATGGATCTGGTCAAAGTACTGTCCGAGCAGCAGCTCAAGAGCGACCTGCCGGAGCTCAAGATCGGTGATACCGTAAAGGTACACGCAAAGATCAAGGAAGGCAACCGCGAGCGTATTCAGATTTTCGAAGGCATTATCATTGCCAAGAAGCACGCTGGTGTAAACCAGACGGTTACCGTCCGCCGTATTTCTTATGGCGTAGGCGTAGAGAAGACGTTCCCGGTACACTCCCCGAACGTAGCAAAGTTCGAGGTTGTGCGCAGCGGTAAGGTTCGCCGCGCGAAGCTGTACTATCTGCGCGGTCGCGTAGGTAAGGCTGCCAAGGTTGCCGAGAAGGTTTGATTTTTTACAACCAAACAACAAAAACGGGGAGCATCGGCTCCCCGTTTTTGTCTACTCAGCTTTTTAGACTTGCGTAGACGGGAATATGCCGCTATAATAAAAACGTATGCTTATCTTTTTGGAGGAATTGTCATGCAACAGGAGCAAACCGAAGAGAAAAAGAAAGTCGAGGGTCGTTTTTCCAGCGAGCTGTTCAGCTGGGGAGAATCCCTGATGGCTGTGCTGATATTTTTTGTAGTGGTCTTTACGTTCTTTGTGCGCCTGATTGGCGTGGATGGTACATCCATGTATCCGACTTTGCAGGACCGCAGCATTATGCTGGTCAGCAATCTGGGATATACGCCGGAAAAGGGCGATATTGTCGTTTTGCGCAAGGAAGGCTTTTACAGCGACCAGCCGATCGTCAAGCGCGTGATTGCAACCGGCGGCGATACGATTGACATCGATCCGGTGACGGGCGATGTGATCGTCAACGGTGAGGTGCTGGATGAGCCGTACATTTCGGAGAAAATCAATACCCTTGAGCGCATGGGCGACCTGACCTATCCGCAGACCGTGCCGGAGGGCTGCATTTATGTGCTGGGCGACAACCGCAATGGTTCGACCGACAGCCGGTGGTCCAGCCTTGGCATGGTGGATGAGCGCTATGTGTTGGGACATGTGCTCAGTGTGGTATTTCCGTTCAGCAATTTTGGATCGGTAGCGTGATAAGATGAATATTCAATGGTATCCCGGCCATATGACAAAAACCCGCCGGCAGATGGCGGAATATATCAAACAGGTTGACGCAGTGTGTGAGGTCGTGGATGCGCGCATCCCGCAGGTATCGCGCAATCCGGATATGGATGACATTGCCGCGGGTAAGCCGCGCCTGATGATCCTAAACCGAATTGACTTGGCCGACCCCGAAACAACGGCAGCATGGGCGAAGCATTTTCGCTCGCAGGGCATGGCGGTCATTGAGACAGACAGCCGCAAGGGGCAGGGAACGCAGGCGTTTGCAAATGCTGTGCGCACGCTGCTTGCGGACAAGATCGCCCAGTGGAATGAAAAGGGGCTGGTCGGCAAAGCGGTGCGCGTGATGGTTGTAGGCATTCCGAATGTCGGAAAATCGACCTTTATCAACCGCATCCTCGGCCGAAAATCTGCCAAAGCGGCGGATAAGCCGGGCGTGACGCGCGGCAGCCAGTGGTTCCGCGTGGAAAGTGGCATCGACCTGCTTGACACACCGGGTATTCTGTGGCCGAAATTCGATGATGAGCGCGTAGGCATCCTGCTGGCATGTACGGGTGCGATCCGCGATGATATTCTGGATGTGGAGACGCTCGGCTGCAAGCTGATGGAGCTGCTTGCCGTGCAGGCGCCGCAGGCGATTTTGGAGCGGTACGGTGTGACAGCGCCGGAGGAAAGCGATTTCCCCGGTTATGATATGCTGACGCAGGCCGGACGGCGGCGCGGTTTCCTGCTGCGCGGCGGCGAAATCGACACCGAGCGCATGGCGCGCATCCTGCTGGATGAGTTCCGCGGCGGTGTGCTGGGGCGCATCACGCTGGAAACACCGGAGGACTATGCCGAATGACATGGGAATTTGAAGAAAAGGCGTGGGAAGCCGGGTATTCTGCGGTGTGTGGTGTCGATGAAGCCGGACGCGGCCCGATTGCAGGGCCGGTGTGCGCAGCGGCGGTGATTCTGCCTGCGGGTATTGTCATTGAGGGACTCAATGATTCGAAAAAGCTCAGTGAGAAAAAGCGTGAGGTATTATTCGACGTGATTACCGAAAACGCGATTGCGTGGTCGGTATCGCTCGTGGACGAAAAGACGATTGACGAAATCAACATCTTGCAGGCGACGTATCGTGCCATGCGGCAGGCGGTCGAGGGATTGCCGCATCCGGCGGACTTTGTCTATGTGGACGGAAACCGCTCGGAGGGTTTGTCGCTGCCGCACGAATGTGTGGTATCGGGCGATGCGCGCGTTCCGAGCATTGCGGCGGCATCCATTCTTGCCAAAGTGACGCGAGATCGGCTGATGCGTGATTTTGCCCAGCGGTATCCGGTTTACGGCTTTGAAAAGCACAAGGGTTACGAGACGCGCGCGCACGACGCGGCGCTGCTGGAATATGGCCCCTGTCCCATTCACCGACGCACCTTTCTCAAGAAATTCTACGAAAAGCATCCTGAGGCACCGCGATGAAGGGTGCATGGGGCGAGCGCGCCGCACGCACTTATCTGGAGCGTGCGGGGTATCGCATAGCGGAAACAAATTTCCGCACTCGTTTCGGGGAAATCGACATTATTGCCGAGCGCGGGGAATATATTGTGTTCGTCGAGGTCAAGACGCGCAAAAGTGACCGCTTTGCAGCGGCGCGCGAGTTTGTCACCACGGCCAAGCAGCAACGCATTGTGGCGACGGCTGCGCTGTGGCTGCGGCAGCATCCATCCGGTTTGCAGCCGCGCTTTGACGTAATAGAGGTGTACGGTGAAGAGGGAACCGCTCAGGCACCGCGCATCCATCATCTGGAGAATGCGTTTGGAGGGTGAGAATGAAGCTGTTTGATCTGCACTGCGACACCCTGTATGAATGCTGCGAGACCGGAAAGCGCCTGCGGGAGAACGATCTGCATGTGAATTTTGCAGCGGCGCAGCGGTATTCGCATTATGCACAGTTTTTTGCCTTGTTTTGCGGTGCTCGCGCGCCGGATGATACACAGGCGCGAGGACGGGATTGCCTGCTGGATACGCCTGCGGATGCGCGTCTAGAGCGTATGCTGCAAACGGCGGCACGCGAGTTTGCGGATAATGCCGACTGGCTGCTGTTCTGCCGCTCGGCGGCGGATTTGCAGAAAGCGGTGGACACGGGTAAGGCAGCGGCATTTTTGTCGATTGAGGGGGCGGAGCTGCTGCCCGATCGGCCGGATGCACTGGATCTGGCATATGACGCGGGGGTGCGCTTGATTACCCTTACATGGAATTATCGCAGCCGCTTTGGCTGTTCGTCTGCCATCAATCAGGAGGATGGATTGACGGACAAAGGCAAGCAGCTTGCACGGGATTGCGCGCAGAAAGGCATCATTGTGGATGTGTCCCATCTGTCCGAGCGCGGATTTTGGGATGTATGCGAGACCATCGGCGGGCCGTTCGTTGCGTCGCACAGCGACAGCCGCGCGCTGTGCCGTCATCACCGTAATTTAACGGATGCGCAGTTTTCTGAGATCGTGCGGCGAGGCGGCTTAGTAGGCATCAACCTGTATGCACCGTTTCTGGTGCGGCAAGGGGATGCGGCGCTGGATGATGCAATTGAGCACATTGCGCATTTTCTCGAGCTTGGCGGCGAGAAAACCATCGCGCTGGGCTGTGATTTCGACGGCTGTGACCGGCTGCCTGCGGGTGTGAACGGCTTGGGTGATCTATACAAGCTTGCTGATCGTATGCTTGCGCTGGGCTACCGGCAGGATGTGGTCAACGGACTGTTTTATCAAAATGCATCTGCGTTTATACAAAAAATGCTGTAATATACCATCAAAGACGGCGGAGGTTTGAATCAATGGAATATGTAAGCACAAGAGACAAGACGCGCAAGGTCACCGCGGCCTACGCGATTGCAAACGGCATCGCGCCGGACGGCGGATTGTACTGCCCGACGGAATTCCCCGCATTGACGGCGGAGGATTGGCATGCGCTGGCTAATCTGGATTATAAGGGTCGTTCAGCACGCATTCTCGGCAAGTTCCTGACCGATTTTTCGGGCGAGGAACTCGCACAGTATGCGGCCAAGGCCTATGCGAACGATAAATTTGGCGGCAATGATACCGCACCTGTGGTTGCGCTTGCGGATGGCAAGCATATGCTGGAGCTGTGGCACGGCCCGACCTGCGCATTCAAGGATATGGCACTGCAGATGCTGCCTCACCTGCTGACCGCTTCGCTGCGCAAGACTGGCGAGACGCGCACCGCCTGCATTCTGGTTGCGACCTCGGGCGATACCGGAAAGGCGGCGCTCGACGGCTTCCACGACGTGGAAGGTACTAAAATCATGGTGTACTATCCGGTCGACGGCGTATCGCCCATGCAGAAGCTGCAAATGGTGACGCAGGAGGGCGCAAACGTAGAGGTCGTTGCCATCCGCGGCAACTTTGATGACGCACAGAGCGCGGTCAAGCGCATCTTTACCGATGAAGAAACGCGCGCAAAGCTTGACAGCGATGGTATGATGCTGTCTTCGGCAAACTCGATCAACTGGGGCCGCCTTGCGCCGCAGATTGCGTATTACGTTTCGGCTTACTGCGACATGGTAAAGTCCGGCGCGGTTAAGATGGGTGAAAAAATCAACATCTGCGTGCCGACCGGTAACTTCGGCAACATCCTTGCGGCGTATATCGCAAAGCGCATGGGTCTGCCGGTTAACAAGTTCATTTGTGCGTCCAACCGCAATAATGTGTTGACCGACTTTTTCAAAAAGAACGGCGTATACGATAAAAACCGTGATTTCTATACGACTGCTTCGCCCTCGATGGATATTCTGATTTCGTCCAATCTGGAGCGTCTGCTGTTCTTCGCGTCCGACTTTGACGATAAGCTGGTGGCGGAGCTGATGCAGCGTTTGGCAGCGGACGGCAGCTATCAGACACCGGATGCGGTGTTTGCCAAGATCGCTGCGGATTTCGATGCGGGTTGCTGCGACGACGAGCAGACCGCCGAGACCATCCGCGCGCTGTGGGAGCGTGAGCACTATCTGGCCGATACGCATACCGCGGTTGCGGTGCGCGTTTATGAGGATTACCGCGCACGCACGGGTGACCAGACGCCGACCGTTATCGCCTCTACCGCTTCGCCGTTCAAGTTCTGCCGTTCGGTGATCGAGGCGCTGGGCGGCACGCTTGAGAAGGACGATGTATCCCAGCTTGCCGTTCTGACCGACCTGACCGGTGTAGCAGCACCTGCGCCCCTCGCTGCGCTGGCGGACAAGCAGCCGCGCTTTGACCGCGTAGTGGACAAGGCAGAGATCCTCTCCACGGTCGATCTGCTGAAGGATCTGTAAGCATGGCGCTGTATACGCTGGCCGACCTGCATTTGGCGACGGGCGTGCAAAAGCCGATGGATATTTTCGGTGGACGATGGCAGGGATACACGGAGAAGATCATCAAAAACTGGAATGCGCTGATTACACCGGAGGATACCGTCGTCTTGGGCGGCGATATCTCATGGGGCATCAGTCTGGCTGAGGCGAAAGGCGATTTTGCGCTGCTGGAGTCGCTGCCCGGGCGCAAGCTGATTCTCAAAGGAAACCACGACCTCTGGTGGGAAACGGCGGCAAAAATGCACCGTTTTCTCGAGGAGAACGGTTTCCATTCGATAGACTTTCTGCATAATAACTGCTTTTTCTATGGGAAAACCGCGTTGTGCGGTACACGCGGCTGGCCGTTTGAGGAGGATTTTTCCGACCCGCACAATGAAAAGATTTTTCGGCGCGAACTGTTGCGTTTGGAAGCGTCCCTCAAGTTGGGAGCAGCGCAGCAGCCGGAAGAAATCATCTGCTTTCTGCATTATCCGCCGCTGTATGCAAACTTCCGGTGCGGCCCGATGATCGAACTGATGCAGAAATATGGCGTTTCGCGCTGTATTTACGGTCATTTACATTCGGAAAGCCTGCGCTGGGCGGTCGAGGGAACGCGCGATGGGATCGAGTGGCGACTGGTTTCGGGCGATCATGTGGATTTTACCCCGGTTTTTTTGAAAAAGTAGAAAAAAGTATGGAAATCTACAGAATAATCTGGTAGAATGATTTAGATACAATAGAAGTATTGAAGTAAGGAGTTTGGCAACATGGAACTGAAAAACACGGAAAAGCAGGAGCACAGCGTCGTTGCGCTGACCATCGAGATCACCAAGGCAGAGTTTGAGGCTGCCAAGGACAAGGCGTTCAAGAAGACCGGCAAGAACATCACGGTTCCGGGCTTCCGCAAGGGCAAGGCGCCCCGTAAGATGATCGAAAAGCTGTATGGCGAAGGCGTGTTCTTTGAAGAGGCTTTCAATATCATATATCCCGAGGCTATGGAAATGGCCGTTGAAAAGTCCGGCATTAAGCCGGTTGGCCGTGCGGACGTTGATCTGGGCGATCCGGCGGAAGAGGGCGGCCTGACCATCATCGCTAAGGTTCCGGTTCAGCCGGAGGTTGAGCTGGATGAGTACAAGGGCATCGAGGTCGAAAAGGAGACCGTTAAGGTTCTGGCAGCGGATGTAAAGGCTGAGCTGAACCGTCTGGCGCAGCGCAACGCGCGCACCGAGACCGTTGACCGCAAGGCAAAGAAGAACGATACCGTTGATATCGACTTTGAGGGCTTTGTAGACGGCGTTGCCTTTGAGGGCGGCAAGGCAGAGCATCATGCGCTGACGCTGGGCTCCGGTTCCTTTATCCCGGGCTTCGAGGATCAGCTGATCGGCTGCAAGGCAGGCGACGAGAAGGACGTTGTCGTTACCTTCCCGGAGGATTACCATGCTAAGGAGCTGGCTGGCAAGGAAGCTGTGTTCAAGTGCAAGGTACACAAGGTAGAGGAGACCATCCTGCCGGAGATGGACGACGAGTTTGCAAAGGATGTTTCCGAGACCTGCGAGACGCTGGATGATCTGAAGAAGGAGATCTCCGACCGTCTGAAGAAGGAACGTCAGGAAGCAGCTGACCACGCCTTTGAGGAAAAGGTGCTGGACGCTGTAATCGAAAAGCTCAAGGCTGATATCCCGCAGGCGATGATCGAGAACCAGATCGACACCATCGTTCAGGACTTCCGCTACCGTGTGCAGATGCAGGGCATGACGCTGGAGCAGTACCTGACCATGACCGGCACCGAAATGGGCGCATTCCGCGCGATGTTCAAGGATCAGGCGGAGCGTCAGGTCAAGATCCGTCTGGCGCTGGAAAAGGTTGCAGAACTTGAGTCCATCGCAGTTTCCGACAAGGAAATGGAAGAGGAATATGCTAAGATGGCAGAGCAGTACAAGATGGATGTGGAAAAGGTCAAGTCCATCGTATCTGCCGAGGCGCTGAGCGATGATCTGAAGATTTCCAATGCGCTGGAGTTCCTGAAGAAGAATGCCAAGGTAAAGAAGGCATCTTCCAAGAAGAAGGCGGACGACGAAGCAGCTGAGGCGGCTGCGGAGTAATCCGTTTTCCGTCTGCATGTGCAGTCAATAGAAACCAGCCGCAACGCGGCTGGTTTCCTTAAAGGCGCGAGCTTTGCCCGCGCTTTTATCACAGGTCAAAGACGGTGGAAATTGCTTTTCTGCCGGCTTTGCGCGCAATAGTCCTTTTCGGCCTGGGGCAGAAAAGGGCGTCGCTCGATGAAAGCGCGCTTTCATCGAATTCTCGAAAGGAGTTTTCCAAGTGAGTTTAGTCCCAATGGTCATCGAACAGACCGGACGTGGTGAGCGTTCGTTCGATATTTATTCCCGTCTGCTCAATGACCGCATTGTGATGCTGTGCGAGGAGGTCAATGATACGACCGCTTCGCTGGTTGTGGCGCAGCTTTTGTATTTGGAAGCGCAGGACCCCGATAAGGACATTTCCCTGTATATCAACAGCCCGGGCGGTTCGGTGACGGCAGGCATGGCGATTTACGACACCATGAATTATATCAAGTGCGACGTATCGACCATCTGCATCGGCATGGCGGCCTCTATGGGTGCGTTTTTGCTGTCCTCGGGTGCAAAGGGAAAGCGCTATGCGCTGCCCAATGCAGAAATTATGATCCATCAGCCGTCTGCCGGTACGCAGGGACAGATTACCGATATGGCCATCCATCTCAAGCGGCTTGAGATTATCAAGAAGCGTATGAACAAGATTTTGTCGGAAAACACCGGCAAGCCGATCGAAGTGGTCACTGCGGATTGCGAACGCGATAACTTTATGTCCGCGGAAGAAGCGGTGGAATACGGCCTGATCGACAAGGTATTCGATAAGCATTGACGAATTGCAGGGTAGAGGTGCCAAATGCCGAATTTTGATGATGATAAGACGCTGAAATGTTCATTTTGCGGAAAACCGCAGGGACGTGTGCGCAAGCTGATCGCAGGCCCCGGCGTATATATCTGCGATGAGTGCATCGGCGTATGCACCAGCATTTTAGAGGATGAGCTGGATTTTGCGCCGGAGGATCGTTTGGATCAAACCGCGCTCGAGCCGGAAAAGCTGCCCACGCCGCAGGAACTGAAAGCGGTATTGGATGAGTATGTCATCGGGCAGGAGCGTGCAAAGATTGCGCTTTCGGTTGCAGTGTATAACCACTATAAGCGTATTTACCATCCGGAAACCGATGTGGAGCTACAGAAGTCTAACATTCTGATGCTGGGTCCGTCCGGTTCCGGTAAGACACTGCTGGCGCAGACGCTGGCAAAGACCTTGCAGGTGCCCTTTGCCATTGCGGACGCTACTACGCTGACCGAAGCCGGTTATGTGGGCGAGGATGTCGAAAACATCTTACTGCGCCTGATTCAAGCGGCTGATTTTGACGTAGAGCTGGCGGAGCATGGCATCATCTATGTCGACGAGATCGACAAGATTGCCCGCAAGAGCGAAAATCCCTCGATCACGCGAGATGTATCGGGTGAGGGCGTGCAGCAGGCGCTGCTCAAGATGCTGGAGGGCACGACGGCGAATGTCCCGCCGCAAGGTGGCCGCAAGCATCCGCATCAGGAATTTATCCAGATCGACACGACCAATATTCTGTTCATTTGCGGCGGTGCCTTTGACGGCATTGAAGGCATCATTCAGAAGCGGATCGGAAAGCAGGGTATGGGCTTTGGTTCGGAGGTAAAAAGCCAGCAGGAGGATCAGACCGATCAGCTGCTTGCGCAGATCGAACCGCATGATCTGATGAAATATGGCTTGATTCCTGAGCTCATCGGCCGTCTGCCGGCGGTAGTTTCGCTGGATACGCTGGATGAAAAAGCCTTGGTGCGTATTTTGCAAGAGCCGAAGAACGCGCTGGTCAAGCAGTACCAGACGCTGCTGGCGATGGACGGCGTGATGCTGGAATTTGCGCCGGACGCGCTGGAAGAGGTGGCAAAGACGGCGCTCGCCCGCAAGACGGGTGCGCGCGGACTGCGCGGTGTGCTGGAAAACGTGATGACGGATATCATGTTCCAGATTCCGTCTGATATTTCGATCAACCGTGTGGTCATCACGCGGGAAACCGTGACGGGCGAAGGTAAGCCGCTGATCGAGCATGGGGAGCACGTTGCGCTCCCTGCCGGCACGACGCCTTCGAAAAAGGGTGAAAAACACTCGAAACCGACAAAAAGCGCTTAAAACAATACAAAAACGTGGGGGGAACCGCTGGTTTTACCCGCGTTTTTTGTCATTTGGCGCACGTGGATGCTTTACAAACCGAGAAAAATATACTATACTGACTCTATCTAATTATTTTTCCGCGTGTGAGGAGAGAGCTATGATACAAAAAATCGGGGTGGAGCTCAAGCGGCTGCCGGTACTGCCGCTGCGCGGCTTGACTGCCTTTCCCCATATGATTATCCATTTTGACGTTGGCCGCATGATGTCGATTCGTGCGCTGGAAGCGTCGATGAAGAGCGGTCAGATGATTTTCCTGACCGCGCAGCGTGAACTAAAAACTGATACACCTGCGCCGGGTGATTTATACCAGATCGGCGCGGTGTGTATGGTGCGGCAGATTTTGCGTCTGCCGGGCGATAATATCCGGGTGCTGGTGGAGGGCCGCAGCCGTGCGCTGGCGCACCAGTTTACCGCACCGGAAAAAGAAGACGGCTGCATTTTTGCCGAGATTGAGGAACTGGATGATTATGTGATCGGTGTGACCGAGCGCCGTGCGCAGGCGCTTGTGCGCACGGCGCAGGAGCGGTTTGCGGAGTATGCAGAACATGCCAGCCGTATTTCGCAGGATGTAGAGATGACGGTTGCCGAGGGCGGCGAGCCGGGATGGCTGGCCGACTATATTGCGCAAAATCTGCCGGTCGAGGTCGAGGCGAAGCAGGAGATCCTTGAGGAACTCAATGTCACGCGCCGTTTGGCGATGGTCATTCGGTTACTGGGCGAGGAAACCGAAATCCTCAAGATTGAAAACGAAATTCAGGATGAGCTGAAAACGCAGATCGACAAAAATCAGCGGGAATACTACCTGCGCGAGCAGATCAAGGTGATTCAGAGCGAGCTGGGCGAGCAGGATGTCGCCGCAGAGGCGGAAGCCTATCGCAAGCGCGTTTTGGATTTGCATTTGCCGCAGGAGTGCGAGGACAAGCTGATCCACGAGGTCGACCGCTTTGCCAAGCTGAGCGGTTCCAATGCGGAGCAGGGTGTCGTGCGCACCTATCTGGACACGGTGCTGGATTTGCCGTGGAACAAAAAGAGCGAGGAACGGCTGGATTTAGCTGAAGCGCAGGCAATTCTGGACCGCGATCATTATGGCTTGAAGAAGGTCAAGGAGCGCATCATGGAATTTCTGGCGGTCAAGACGCTTGCGCCGGAACTGCGCGGACAGGTGCTTTGCTTGGTTGGCCCTCCGGGTGTGGGCAAAACCTCGATTGCAAAATCCATTGCGCAGGCGATGGGACGCAATTATGCGCGCATGAGCTTGGGCGGCGTGCGGGATGAGGCGGATATTCGCGGACACCGCAAGACGTATATCGGTGCGATGCCCGGTCGGATCATGGACGCGCTGCGTCGTGCGGGAACGTCAAATCCGCTGCTTTTGCTGGATGAAATTGATAAGATGGGCAACGATTTTCGCGGTGATCCGGCGGCAGCTATGCTGGAGGTGCTCGATACCGAACAGAACGTTGCATTCCGCGATCATTATATTGAGCTGCCGTTTGATTTGTCGGACGTGCTGTTCCTGACAACGGCAAACGATCTGTCCACTGTGCCGCGTCCGCTGCTGGATCGTATGGAGGTTATTGAACTTTCTTCGTATACCGAGGAGGAGAAGCGGCAGATCGCGCTGCATCATCTGCTGCCCAAGCAGATGGAAAAGCACGGACTGCACAAGGGCCAGCTGGTGGTTTCTGAAAAGATGCTGGGGCTGGTGATCGCGCGCTATACGCGCGAAGCCGGTGTGCGCCGTCTGGAACAGGTATTGGCGAAACTCTGCCGGAAGGCGGCCAAGCATATTGCCGACGGTGGGCGACGGTTGACGGTATCGGAGAAAAATCTCGAGGAATTGCTCGGCGTTGCACGCTATAAGGACGATGTTGTCACGAAAAAGGACGAGGTAGGCATCGTCAATGGTCTTGCATGGACCAGCGTCGGCGGCGAAATGCTGGAGGTTGAGGTCGCGGTTGTACCCGGTACGGGTAAGATCGAAGTGACCGGCAATTTGGGCACGGTCATGCAGGAAAGCGCCAAGGCAGCTGTCACGTTTGTCCGTTCGCGGGCCGATGCGCTTTCTATTGACCCGATGTTCTATAAGGATAACGATTTGCACATCCATTTCCCGGAGGCTGCTGTGCCGAAGGACGGCCCCTCGGCGGGTGTAACCATCACGACGGCGCTGGTGTCCGCGCTGACCGAAGCACCGGTGCGCCATGATGTGGCGATGACCGGTGAGGTCACGCTGCGCGGGCGTGTTCTGCCGATTGGCGGCCTGCGTGAAAAAACTATGGCAGCTTATCGTGCCGGCATCCGTACGGTTGTCATCCCCAAGGAGAATGAGTCGGATTTGCAGGATATTGAGCCGATAGTACGGGAAAAACTACAGTTTGTCACGGCGGCGCATATGGATACGGTCATGGAAACGGCGATCGACTTCACGCGTCGCCCGAGAAAAAGAAAGAAGACGTCGCATAGTCCGGTTGCGCGGCAGGCGGATACGACAACAACGGCGGTGGTGCAATGATGGAGAAGCAAAAACCGGTAGTCAACCTGCATAATGTGGAGTTTTTGCGCTCTGCGGTCAAAGAAAGCGATTTCCCGAAGGATACGCTGCCGCAAATCGTATTTGCGGGGAAATCCAATGTCGGCAAGAGTTCGGTTATCAATAAGCTGCTCAACCGCAAGAATTTTGCGCGCGTCAGTGCGCAGCCCGGAAAAACCATACACATCAATTACTTTTTGATCGACCAGAAAATGTATCTGGTCGATCTGCCGGGCTATGGTTATGCGCGCGTATCCAAAGCAGAACAGCAGCGTTGGGGCGCATTGATGGAAGCCTATTTTGCAATGGATCTGCTCACCCTCGGTGTGCAGATTGTAGACATCCGCCACAAACCGACGCGGGACGATATGACCATGGCGGAATGGTTCCGCGCATCTGAAAAGCCGTGGGTCGTGATTGCCAACAAGCTCGATAAAATCAAAAAGAGCCAGTTGGAAGGTAATATTGCGGAGATTCGTCAGACGCTTTTGCTGCCGGAGGAAGTGCCGGTGATCCCGTTCTCGGCTGAAAAGGGAAATGGGCGGGATGAAGTATTGGCGCTCATGTATGACCATGTTGGAAAGGAAGACGTTGAGTAATGGACTTTTTACGTCGGTTTATGGCTGGGCGATATGGCAGCGATCAGCTGAATAATGCATTTCTGCTGCTCAGCTTGCTGCTTCTTGTGATTGAGTGGATCACGAGATGGAACTGGATCGGCATTTTTATTCTAGCATTGCTGTTTCTTTGCTACTTCCGTATGTTCTCACGGAATATCCAAGCGCGGTATGCGGAGAACCAATGGTTTCTGCGCAAGTGGTGGCCGATATCCAATCGTCTGAAGAATGCACGAATGCGCTTCCAGGATCGCAAAACGCATCGGTATTTTAAATGTCCGCAGTGTAAAAAGCGCCTGCGTGTGCCGCGTGGCAGGGGAAAGATCAATATCACCTGTCCGCATTGCCGCCATCAATTCATCCGAAAAAGCTGAGATATGGAAAACCGTAGATTTTAACTGATAAAGTGTTAGAAGATACTTGCTTTTTTTCAAAAAAAAAGTATAATAGAATTACAAATACGAGCAGGGGGCGATTCCAATGACCGTAGATCAGTTGATTGGTAAGATCTATAACAAGCTTAGCAAAGCGGATATTGCTGGAACAGAAGGCAAAGTCGCGGTTCAGTTCAACCTGACCGGTAAGGTTACGGGCGTGTTTTACATCGAAATTCTCAACGGTGTTCTGTCTGTGATGCCTTATGAATACATCGACCGTGATGCCCGTGTTTCCGGTTCGCTGACGAATCTGGAGAAGATCCTCAATGGCAAGCTGGTTCCTCAGGTTGCTGTGGCAGAGGGAAAAATCACCGTAGAAGGAAACGTAGATAAGGTAATGCTGCTTGCTGAGTTGATGAAGCAGGCGTAAGTGGAATCGACCAAAAAGATACATATGGGCCGTCCGTTTTCAAAAAACGGGCGGCTTTGTTTTTTTAAAATAAAACCAACTTTTTTGCAAAAAGATGTTGACAAAGGTCGGTTGTGTGTAGTATACTAATCGAGCTGCTTCGGTGAGAGGCCGCCGAATCGGAAAGAATT
>JAHZFK010000057.1:13099-13959 GCA_019421385.1 Clostridiales bacterium | reverse complement strand
CCACGTTTGTGCAAACCAGCGCCAGAAGTATCCAGATACAGCTCCGCAGTGTCCCGCATAATCGCAAACTGGACTTGATATTTTGCTCCATTCTCCTCGAACCAGCTTTGATGGTAACAATCCTCCAGTCGGGACACGATCGCCTTTTTTATGATTTTCTGGCAATCCGGGATCGAATGCAGCGCCGAGTTCAAGCTATACCCCTTCACCGGGAATGCGCCGTCTTTTGGGATAAACTGCTCCCACGGCAGTGCACGCACCCCTTCGAACAGCTGATCGAAGGTTTTGGCCGGAAACGCACCCAACCGAATCAAAACACGCTCAGCACAACGCAAATTGAGGTTAGCCCATGCCAGCGTTGTTTCGTCGCCTTCAAACAGCACTCTGCCATTTTCGGCATATACCTCACTTAGTTTTCCACCAAAACGTAATTCATCCGCCACAATGCCTTCCAGCCCGAATAATGTCGGACAACACATGGTCAATTCCATGTCATGCACTCCCCTCTTCTCCTGCAAAAAGGCTCCTGCCGGAATCGCGGGCAGGAGCCGTCATATCGTGTGTTTATCTTATCTGTTTCATACATATTTGTCAAGCTGTTTACCACATGTGCAATCGCGGTAAATACGTTTTTTCGATTCGTTTGGATAAGTAATACAAAAGCCGAATTCCCATCAGGCGCAGAACGACGATATACAAAATCCCGACACTAAGTACCGTACACGCCAGCATGACAATATCGGATGAACAAATCTGTGAAAACAACTGATGAAAAATGCGCGTCCAGAAAAGCAGCGCTGTACCGCAAAAAAGAGGAACGCCGAAACGTCGAAGTGGTTGCAAAGTGAATCCAACTTTTC
>JAHZFK010000057.1:0-13089 GCA_019421385.1 Clostridiales bacterium | reverse complement strand
ATACAGGATCATGAAATTCAGGATAAATGCAGCAAGTCCGGTCATCAACATGGCAATTAAATAACCATAGATTCCTAGCCATGGCAAAGCACACCAACGATACATTAAAATCACCTGACACAACTCTGCCCCAACCGAAACCACCACATTCCAATGCTGCAAGCCAATCGCATTGAGCAAGCTGCCGGATGCCATTTGATAATAACAAACCACTGCGGTCGCTCCTAACAGCGAAACATAGGGAACGCTCAGCGGTTGCCCAAAAAACAGCATACTGAGTTTCGGTGCCAGCGGAATCAAAACCGCTGTTGCTGGTACAGCAATCAGACCCACTGTCGTAATGGCTCTGCCTACCAATACCCGCACCCGTTTATTATTTCCTGTAGCTTGCGCACCGGTCACCGCAGGTAGCAACGCTGTACAAACCGAACTAACCAACGCAATAGGCAAGAGCAGCAGCGGCATCGCCATGCCGGACAGAACGCCCAACGCGGACAGTGCCT
This sequence comes from Clostridiales bacterium, assembly GCA_019421385.1. Taxonomy (GTDB): domain Bacteria; phylum Bacillota; class Clostridia; order Oscillospirales; family Butyricicoccaceae; genus Agathobaculum. Next base: position 12,586 of record JAHZFK010000057.1, on the reverse strand, counting down.
GTTCGTAATTCATCCCGGCAATCATCAGCCGTTTGGGTAACAGAATCGAACCAGCCGAACTGATTGCATTGCCCAAAAGAGCCGATGCCGAAACCGGGAGTGCAATGAAGAAAAACTGACGCACGGTTTTGTAATCCAACGGTGTATGATGGATATCCCGCGTTTTCCAGTTTCGAAAGAGCAAGCTTAAAAATGCAGCACTGAACACCTCACTGACCACCATGCCGACAAAAATCAGCATAGCAATCGTGCCGTAGTCTTTTCCCTGATATTGATAAAGCAAAAACCATACGGCAGCAATACGAACCAGTTGCTCACAAACCTCAGAAGTCGCTGCATATTGCATCCGTTCCAAGCCGATAAACAGCGATTTGAAGATATTCTCTATGCCCGTCAAAGCAAGGCAAAGCAACATAAACGGAAAAGCGCGTGCACAGCGGCTATCCCCTAAGATGCCATCTGCGATCCTGTCGCCTCCCAATAACAAACACGCACCACAGAACAAACAAGCGGAAAAAAAGACCATAAACGCCAGCCGCAGAACCATGCCAATTTTGCTGCGCTCCCCCCGCGCCTCGCTTGCCGCACTCAGGCGGGAACATGCCATTGTGATACCGGATAGGCAACCCGCGTTACACACCAAATAAACCGAGTGCACCAACCGGTAAACACCAAGTCCTTCCGCACCGGCATAATGACTGAGCAAGACACGATAGAGAAATCCCAGTACTTGCAGCACAATATTCCCGCAGGCTAGAACACCTGCGGCATATAGGATGGTCTTTTTCTGAATTCGCACGGCAAAACCCCATTTCAAAACAAAGTATGCCGACAAAAACAGGAATATGAATCAAGAAGCCGGATTCACACAAGGAATCCGGCTTCTAACATATATTTTCAAATCCGTTTGCTCATTTTCTCACTATACTCTGCACGGAAATCCGCAAATGTGCCGTTGTCCAGCGCATCCCGAATTTCCTGCATCAAATGATTATAGAACCACAGGTTGTGCATTACCAGCAGTCGCTGAGACAGCATTTCTCCGCTCTTGAGCAGATGGCGCAGATAAGCACGCGAAAATCTGCGGCAAGTCGGGCACTGACAGCCCTCCTCAATCGGTCGGTCATCCGTCTGATATTTTGCATTCATGATATTGAGAATGCCATTATGCGTAAATAGATGCCCATGCCGCGCATTTCTCGTCGGCATGACACAGTCGAAAAAGTCCACACCTCTGGCAACGCCTTCGATAATATTGGAAGGCGTACCCACACCCATCAGATAGCGCGGTTTATTTACAGGCGCATGCGGCAGAACCACATCCAGAATATGATACATCACTTCTGTGCTCTCGCCAACCGCCAAGCCACCAATCGCATAACCCGGCAAATCCAACTCGGCGATCTGCTGCATATGCTCGATGCGCAGATCATCATAGTTTCCGCCCTGATTGATACCAAACAGCATTTGGTGTGGATTGATTGTATCAGGTAAGCTATTGAGACGATCCAATTCCGCTTTGCAGCGTCGGAGCCAACGTGTGGTACGGTCAATCGAGTTTTTCACATACTCCCGCGGCGCCGGATTTTCAATGCATTCATCAAACGCCATTGCAATATCCGAACCAAGGTTGGATTGAATGCGCATACTTTCTTCCGGTCCCATGAAAATTTTGCGACCGTCTACATGAGAATGAAAGGTTACACCCTCTTCTTTGATTTTGCGGAGTGTTGCCAGTGAAAACACCTGAAACCCACCGGAATCGGTCAGCATCGGCCCATCCCAACGCATAAAGCGATGTAAGCCGCCCATTTGCTTCACGATCTGGTCACCTGGGCGCACATGCAGATGATAGGTGTTGGAAAGCTCAATCTGACACCCCAGTTCTTTCAGATCGAACGCATCCACTGCGCCCTTAATGGCACCAGCGGTTCCGACATTCTGAAATACTGGGGTCTGCACCGTACCGTGCGCGGTACAGAACACGCCTCTTCTGGCGTTTCCTTCGGTCTTTAATAACTCAAATGTTCCGATTTGCATAATTCCCTCTTTGTTTTGGCGCAACGCCTTTCATTATCTTAATTTATAAAATCATCATAGAGTCACCGAACGAGAAAAAGCGGTACTCTTCCTCAATGGCTTGCCGATACGCTTCCATAATCATTTCACGCGTGGCAAAAGCTGAAATCAGCATCATCAGAGTGCTCTCTGGCAAATGAAAATTAGTGATTAAGTGATCGACCGTTTTAAAACGATATCCGGGATAGATACAAATATCCGTCCAGCCAGACTGTGGCTGCACATTCCCATTTTCATCTGCAATTGTTTCCAGCGTCCGACAAGCTGTCGTTCCCACTGCCCAAACCTTTCCACCATTTTTGCGTGTACTGTTGATCTGTTCAGCGGTTTGCTCATCCATAATATAATATTCTGAGTGCATCACATGATCTGTGATTTCCTCTTCCTTGACTGGTCGGAATGTACCAAGACCAACATGCAGCGTGACAAACGCAAGCTTGACACCTTTCTCTCGGAGTTTCTCCAACAATTCTGGCGTAAAATGCAGTCCTGCAGTCGGTGCAGCGGCAGAGCCGGGGGTTTTGGAATACACGGTTTGATACCTCTCCGGATCGTCCAGCTTTTCCTTAATATAGGGTGGCAGCGGCATGGTGCCAAGCTGATCCAGAATTTCCAGAAAGATTCCGGCATAATGAAAGCGGATCATCCGATTGCCGTCCGGCTGCACGGACTCAACCGTAGCCAACAGTAGGCCGTCACCAAAAACCAGTTCTACGCCCTCGCGCGTTTTTCGTCCCGGACGGGTCAGACACTCCCAAAGGCCATCCCCCTTGTCGGTTAACAACAAGACTTCTATCGGCGTTGTTTTACCGACAGCGTGTCCCATCAAACGTGCCGGAATGACGCGGGAATTATTGAACACCATGCAATCTCCTGGCTGAACGTACTCCAGCATATCCCGGAAATGCCGATGCGTTACTGAACCATCTGCACGATCCAGCACCAATAGTCTTGATGCATCCCGCTGCTCCAGCGGATGCTGTGCAATCAAACGCTCCGGCAGATCAAAATAAAAATCGCTTTTTTTCATTGCAAAAGCATGGGCGCCCATATTGAGCACCCATGCCATACGCCTCCTTTACGGCAGGTTAATCAACCGGCGATCTCAATGCCAGTATAATAGAATTTCAAGATTTCTTCATAGGTAAAGCCCTGTTGCGCCATTGCATGTGCGCCCCATTGACTCATACCAACGCTATGTCCCCAGCCGCTGCCCGTGAAGGTATAGCTGACAGGTGGAACAGCAGGTGTTACAGGTGTTTCTGGGGTTTCCGGTACAACCGGCCCCTCCGGATCCTCCGAAGATGATGGAGCAGAATCAATGACAACCGTCTGCTTGTCCGAATCATAGTCCACGCCAAATCCTAGCGCACTCCCTACGTCACGCAGTTTGTAATAGTTATTGCCATTGACCAGATAGCCTGTCAGAGAGATTGTTTTGCCATCCAGAACAATCGTTGCACTGGAAGGCATGCAGCTTTTGATCTGCGTGGACACCGAATCCGTCATCTCGCCGCCTACCGTCTGATACGCGGTATCACTGGTCAGCTCAATGCGGTTCGCATCTGAATCCCACGAAACATTAAACTGGCTATCCGTACCATTCAGTATGTAAGCAATATCGCGCAGCTTATAGTAGTTATTGTTCTCGATGTTATATCCCTGCGGTTCAACTGCTTTTCCATCCAGCGTCACTTTATGCGTAGAAGGAACGATCTTTAAGCTTGCGCTTTGCAGCAGCGCAGCAGAAGCCGATTTGGACGCATTCGGCGTAATGGTATAGCGAATACTATCCAATCCAAAAACGGTGCGCACCTTGTCACGCTGCACAGTCACCGTTTTTCCATCCGTATCGGTCACCGTCACCTCATTGACATTATCCGTGTCGGTGCGTTTTGTCACCTGAACGTTTGCAATCGTACCGATCGAATATCCTGCATTCAGCAGCTTTTGGCGCACTTCGTCAGCCGTCAACGTGACACTCCAAGAGCTGTCATAGGTTTCATAGGGATCTTCCTTACCCTGCAAATACGGATAGTCTCCGCCCCAAACGTTGACTGCATCCTCTGTAGCGCCACCGTCCGAAGAGAAGAAATAGCCAATGACCATCTCCCCGTTGTAAGTCAAATACTCACCGCTCGTTGCGTCCACTGCTGCATCCGAAGCAGCTGTGGCAAGGTTCGTCCCAAGATACACCTGACAGTTTGTCGTATTGCATAAATCATAACCATCGCTTGTATGCTTATGCGTACCCAGCGCAAAGGAGCGTGCACATACCGCCTGCGCCTTCTGTGCCTCAGCCGGCCAATCCGCGCTGATCTCATACGGCAGAACGCCCTTCACATAATCTTCCAAACCAACATAATTTATAACCGTAAGGTTATTGCCGGAGGCACGGCGATATACAAAATCACCCTTCCATTTGTAACCCTTAAACCAAGTCAACGCGCTGTTCGGACGGATTGCCAGATGGTCTGCCCCCTGGGCCGACGTGTACAGCACTTTCCCGGTTGCCGTATCGCTCACCTGAAAAGCATCGTTCACCAATTGAATGGTCAGCTGCGAAGAGGAAATCGACGTGCCGCCGGAAAATGTCGTTCCCTGCATCTGTCCAATGGTATATCCTGTCGGCTCTCCAGATACATTTTCCAGTTTGGGATCTGCAAAACTGCTTGCACCACTAATCGTCAATCCAACACGCAGTATGACGTTGGTATCCACTGCAGAAGCCGGAACCACACATAGGACCCCGAACGATATGATCATGCAAAGCAACAAGGAAACGATCCTTTTCATTGTTTCAACTCCTTCTAAATTTTCATGCGTTCTATTGACAAATAAATTGCCTTACCTTACAATAAGAACGAAAAGTTTGTTTTCACAGATAGAGGCGCGGTTTTCATCAGTATCGTCTGGGAGGGTCCGTAAACCCGTTTAAGCAGCCGAGAAAGGGTCTTCCGCCGAAGCCGGTTCTTGTTGCGGCAAGGCCGTGCTGGACGTTCCGGAGAATATCCCTGCGTCTGTCATCAGCAGAAATGCCGGTGGAGAGCTATCCTGTTTAGAAAGCCGTGGCCCGTCCACTCTTTCTATTATAGTATAGATCATACCGGTTTTTCAACCGGTATTTTTCTTTGTTTCCCCCGAGTTGGGAAAAAATCAATTTGTTAGTAAATCTTTTGGAAGGATTTGATGAAAATGAATCACTACAAGGTAGGTATTGTCGGTGCAACTGGTATGGTTGGACAGCGTTTCTCTCTGCTTTTGGAAAACCATCCTTGGTTTGAAGTGGTAGCGCTCGCCGCTTCCGCACGCAACCGTGGTAAAACCTACGCCGAGGCTTGTGAGGGCCGCTGGAAAATGGCTGTCCCGATGCCGGAAAAGTACAAAGACATGGTGATGTACGACGCGACAGCCGATGCAGAGGAAATCGCATCCAAGGTTGACTTCATTTTCTGTGCGGTAGATATGAAAAAGGATGAGATTCGTGCACTCGAGGAAAAATATGCAAAGCTCGAATGCCCGGTTTGCTCCAATAACTCCGCGCATCGCATGACACCCGATGTACCCATGATCATCCCGGAAATCAACGCTGAGCACGCCAAAATCATTCCGGCACAGCGCAAGCGTCTGGGTACCAAGCGTGGTTTTATCGCTGTCAAATCCAACTGCTCGATTCAAAGCTATGTTCCGGCACTGTCTGCGCTGCTCGACTTTGAACCGACCGAGGTTGCTGTCTGCACCTATCAGGCGATTTCCGGTGCCGGCAAGACTTTTGAAACATGGCCGGAGATGGTTGATAATGTCATTCCGTATATTGGCGGCGAAGAGGAAAAGAGCGAAAAGGAACCGATGAAGGTGTGGGGCCATATTGAGGGCGACCATATCGAGCCTGCGACCTCCCCTGTCATTACATCCCAGTGTCTGCGCGTCGCCTGCTCTGACGGCCACATGGCAGCGGCATTCGTCAAGTTCAAGAACAAACCGTCTAAGGAAGAGATGATTGCGCGTTGGCGCAGCTATCAAGGCCGTGCGCAGGAGCTCAAACTCCCCTCCGCACCTGAGCACTTCCTGACCTATTTTGAAGAGGATAATCGTCCGCAGACCAAGCTTGACCGCGATTTGGAAGGCGGTATGGGTGTTTCCATCGGCCGTCTGCGCGAAGATGTCCTGTATGATTATAAGTTTGTCAGCCTGTCGCACAATACGCTGCGCGGCGCAGCCGGTGGCGCTGTCCTAATGGCAGAACTGCTGTGTGCTGAAGGCTATATGGACCGATAAAGGAGGCTGTTTCCATGAAGAATCCTGTTTTTACCGGTGCCGGCGTTGCTATTATCACGCCGTTCAAGGCCACCGGAGAGGTCAACTATGAAGAATTTGGCCGTATCATTGACTACCAGATTGACCACGGCACAGACGCGATCATCGTTTGTGGAACCACCGGTGAATCCTCCACGTTACATGATAAGGAACACCGTGAAGCCGTCGCGTGGTGCTGCGAATACGTAAACCACCGTGTTCCGGTTGTTGCCGGTGTCGGCTCGAACGATACGGACTATGCCATTCAGCTGACCAAGTTTGCCAAGGAATGCGGCGCAGACGGCGGTCTTTCTGTTACCCCGTATTACAATAAAACTTCCCAGCGTGGTCTGATTGCACATTATACTGCCATTGCAGACAGCTGCGATCTGCCGATTATCCTATACAATGTTCCCAGCCGTACTGGCGTGTGCTTCACTGCCGACACGCTGTACGAACTGTCCAAGCACCCGAACATCAACGGCCTGAAAGCCGCGTCGGGCAACTTCAGCCTGATTGCCGCTGCCATGGCCAAGTGCGGTGATAATCTGAACGTGTGGTCCGGCAATGACGACCAGATCGTTCCACTCATGGCGCTTGGCGGCAAGGGTGTTATCTCGGTGCTTTCCAATGTCGCACCGCAGGAAACGCACGACCTGACACAGCTTTGTCTGGAAAACCGCTATCCGGAAGCGGCAAAGATGCAGTTTGCATATCACAATCTGATTGACGCACTGTTCTGTGAAGTCAATCCGATTCCGGTTAAAAAGGCAATGGAAATTCTCGGTTGGAATGTTGGTGCGCTGCGTCTCCCGCTGGTTGAGCCAACCGAAGAGCATATCGAACTGATTCGTCAGGAGTTGGCTGCAGCAGGCTGCAAAATCTGACCGATATCCCCAAAAGGAGTTTTAAAAAGATGTTGAAAATTGCACTTTCCGGCTGCAACGGCCGGATGGGCCGCGTCATCAGTGATATCGTAGCAAACAAAAAGGATATGGAAATCGTCGCTGGTTTTGATATCAACACGGAAAAACATGCCGGTTTTCCGGTTTATGCCGACCCGTTTGAATTTCAAGGCGCTTGCGATGTCATCATTGATTTTTCCAATGCATCCAGCACAGAGCATTTGCTCGCCTATTGTGAGCAGCATAATACGCCCATTGTCATCTGCACCACCGGACATTCCCCGGAACAGCTTCAGAACATTCGGACGGCATCCGCAAAGTTCCCGATTTTCCGTTCCGGAAACATGTCGATTGGCATCAACCTGATGATGGAATTGCTCCGCAAATCCGCATCCGTCCTCGGAGATAATTTCGATGTGGAAATCATCGAAAAGCATCACAACCAAAAGCTGGATGCCCCTTCCGGTACCGCACTGATGCTGGCAGACGCTGTAGCAGACGCTCTCCCCTATGACGCTGAATATATATATGATCGTCATGAGCGCCGCGCAAAACGTCCGGCCCATGAGATCGGTATTTCTGCGATCCGTGGCGGCACAATCGTCGGTGAGCACAGCGTACTGTTTTGCGGACGCGATGAAATCATCGAAATCAAGCACACCGCACTTTCCCGTGAAGTATTTGCGGTTGGCGCTGTGGATGCAGCTGCCTTTATGGCAAACTGCAAACAGCCCGGCATGTATGATATGAGTGATGTGATTGCATCTCACAACAACTGACAAACAAAACAAGGCTGCACTGCTAAAAGCAGTGCAGCCTTGTTTCTTCTATTCGCTTGTTATTTTACCATCTTGCGGTTTCACCTTTGCCAACGGATTCTTAGCAGCTGCCTCGCGCAGACTGCTATCCTCAATATGCGTATAAATCATTGTGGTATTGACGCTGGTATGCCCCAAAATATTTTGCAGGGTTCTAATATCCACACCGTTCTGATACATGAGCGTCGCAGCAGTGTGACGCAGCTTATGGGCAGAATACTTCTGCGTATCCAGACCAGCCTGCTCCAAATGCTTTTTAACCAGCCATTTTACAGTTTGGACATTGATACGATTTCGATTTCTGCTGATAAATAACGCATTTTTATCCCGCTCATGTGGAGTAAGACGTTTCGGCAAATAGCGTTCCAAAGCCATCTTGCAAGCATCATTCAGATAGACCGTCCGCTCCTTGTTTCCCTTGCCAAGTACCCGCACAGTATCCCCCTGGAAATCCGTCAAGTTCAGTCCGACCAACTCGGAAACACGCAAACCACAATTTAAAAATAGCGTTAGAATACAAAAATCACGTTCCGCATATTCTCCCTGTACGGATTCCAGCAAGTGTATGCTATCATCCGTCGTTAAATAGACCGGCAGCGTTTTGCGAATCGTCGGAGATTCCAAATTGCTGACCGGATTATGCTCCAGCACATGCCGTTTATCCGTCAGATATCGAAAGAATGCGCGAATCGCAGATACTTTGCGCGCTCTGGATGTTCCGCTCAGTCCATATTCGGTGAATGCGCTGTTTTGCTGTGTGGGCCGCTCACCGGACATATATTCCAGATAATCGTACGCATCCGACAGCGTCACCTGCTCTAAAAAATCAATATCAACATCCTCAATCGGTATCTGATCGAGCGGCATTTCCTTTGGAACAAGCCCTTTATTATGTTTGAGCACGCGAAAAAACAATCGCAAATCCAGATAATATTCATGCGCTGTTTTTGCTGATTTTCCTTGAATCGTCGAAATATATGTCAAAAAATCCTTGAGCACACGCGGTGCATCCGCAGCGTATTGTGACATTGGCTTTTCCATCACGCTGCCTCCTTTTGTGTCTTTACTTCTGCATTTATTATATCGTATCCGTAATTCTTCGTCAAACTTGCATTTTCTTTTCATCAGCCGTATAATAAGTCCAATAAACCACCCTGAAAGAAGGCTTGTCTGATGGAACGAATCAAAATCACGCAAGGCGATATCACCCAATGCCAGACGGATGCGATTGTCAACGCCGCAAATACATCTCTGCTGGGCGGCGGCGGTGTAGATGGCGCGAGTCATCGTGCTGCGGGACCGGAATTGCTGAAAGAATGCCGAACGCTTGGCGGCTGCCTCACAGGCGAGGCAAAAGCAACCAAAGCATACCGTCTCCCCTGTCGTTATGTCATCCACACGCCAGGGCCCATCTGGCGCGGCGGCATAGCAAACGAAGATCGGCTGCTGGCATCCTGCTACCACAATTGTCTTGTGCAGGCATCTGCATTGGGCTGCAAAACGGTTGCTTTTCCATCCATCAGCACTGGCGTTTATCGTTTTCCGGTGGTTCGGGCAGCATGTATCGCCATTGACACCATCCAAGCATATCTGGATACGCACGATGATATCACCTGTGTAACCATGGTTTGTTTTGATGCCGCTACTTTGGCCGCGTATCAGCAAGCCCTTGAGGAAACGGAGTCGCAACATGCCTAAAAGCCCAAACCAAAAGCTGAAACTTCTGTATTTATATCAAATCTTACTACAGAAAACAGACGAAGATCACAAGATCAGCATGGAGGAAATTCTGCAAGCACTTGCTCGCTGCGGAGTGGAAGCCGAGCGAAAGAGCATTTATTCAGATATTGCCGCCTTACAGGACTTCGGTCTGGATGTCATGCTGCAGCGCGGCCCCGGTGGCGGCTACTATGTTGCCTCGCGTGATTTTGAGCTACCGGAACTGAAACTATTGGTAGATGCAATCCAGTGCTCCCGATTTATCACACAAAAAAAGTCTGATGAACTGATTCATAAAATAGAATCCTTGACCAGTGAGCCACAAGCACGTATTTTGCAGCGCCAGGTCTATATTGCCGACCGAATCAAAACAATGAACGAAAGTATCTACTATAACATTGACGCACTCCATTCTGCAATATCAGCCGGCGTGCAAATCACTTTCCAATATTTTGAATGGTCGCTCAATTTTGATGCAAAAGATAAAATACAAAAGCGCTATCGTCATAACGGCGCTCGCTATCAAGTCAGTCCATGGGCACTGACTTGGGATGATGAAAACTACTATATGATTGCCTATGAACCGATATCCAATTCCATCCGCCACTATCGTGTCGACAAAATGGAACACATCGCTTTGACCGAACTTCAGCGCCAAGGCCAGCAGCTCTTTCGCGACCGGTTTAATCCAGCTGACTATTCCCGAAAAGTATTTGGCATGTTTTCGGGAGAAGAAAAGGTTGTCCGCCTGCGATGTGAAAATCGTTTCATTGGTGTGCTGCGTGACCGATTTGGCGCAGAACTGATGGTGCAGCCTTTGGATGAGGGATACTTTGCTGTCAATGTCACTGTTGCAGTCAGCCCGCAATTCTTCTCATGGGTGTTCGGCTTGGGTGGCGGCGTACAGATTTTAGAACCGCACGACGTTCGACAGCAGTTTCAGCAGCAATTAAAACAGCTAATTGAATAAGTCCTTCTTATGGTACTCCTCTTTTGATACACTTAGTGCATCAAAGGAAAGGAGAACCGCATATGAACTGCTCGATGGAATATGTAAACGGACATATTGAGGTATATGATGAAAACGGCGAGTTTCTGTTTTCCGCCGATAATAAGCAGGAAGCACTCAGCGAACTTGCTGCTGCCGCATAAATATCATAACAACAACAGGGCTGCGAGATTTCCCGCAGCCCTGTTTTTATGCTCCAAATACCTGATCGGCAAAATGCACGGTTGCCATTGCATCCCGCGCATAACAATCCGCACCGATAGAATCCGCATATTCCTGTGTCAGCACCGCACCGCCGACTACAATCTTTGTATCCGGCTTTTCTGCACGCAGCAACCGAATGGTCTGCTCCATGCTGACGACCGTCGTCGTCATCAAAGCGCTCAAGCCGACCAGCTGAACATTCTCCTGTTTTGCCGTATGCACGATCAATGCTGGGTCGACATCTTTTCCAAGGTCAATCACCTGATATCCGTAGTTCTCCAGCAACACCTTAACAATATTCTTGCCAATATCGTGAATATCGCCTTTCACCGTTGCAAGGATGATCTTCCCACGGCTTTGCTGCGGCGCACCGCGCATGGCATCCTTAACCACTTCAAACGCAGCCTTTGCAGCTTCTGCGCTCATCAACAGCTGCGGCAGGAAAATGGTTCCTTTTTCAAATCCCTTGCCAACGCGATCCAGCGCCGGAATCAACTCTGTATTGACGATTGCAAGTGGTTCGGTCTGCCCAAGCGCCTCACGGGTCGCTTGCGCTGCACGCTCACTCAGCCCACGTTCGATGCTCTCTCCTAGCGTCATAGCCGTACCCACCGGCGCGCTTTGCGGTGACACCGCAGGCTGATTGCCATAGGCGGCAATGTAATCACTGCACTGCGCATCCTGATCGGTCAGTGCCAAAAAGGCACGGTACGCGCGCATCATTGCTTCTGCATTCGGATTGATGATTGCGCACGACAACCCGTTCTGCAGTGCCATTGTAAAGAAATTCGCATTGATGATCTCACGCTGCGGCAAACCAAAAGAAATATTGGATACACCCAAAATGGTGTGTCCGCCCAACTCATCCCGTATCCGGCGCAACGTTTCCAATGTAACCAGCGCAGATTTACTATCTGACGAAATCGTCATTGCTAATCCGTCAATCACAATGTCCTCGCGTGGAATACCATATGCAGCAGCTGTTTCATAAATCTTTCGAGCAATCTGCACCCGGCCTTCTGCCGTATCGGGAATACCGTTTTCATCTAACGCCAATCCAACAACTACACCGCCGTATTTTTGTACCAATGGGAACACTGCACGCATGCTTTCCATCTTGCCGCTGACCGAGTTAATCATCGGTTTGCCGTTATACAACCGCATACCGTGCTCCATCGCTTCCGTGTTGGAAGTGTCGATCTGCAGCGGTAATGCAAGCACACTTTGCAGACGCGACACAACGGACGCCATCATCTCCGGCTCATTGATCTCCGGCAAACCCACATTCACGTCCAGAATATGTGCGCCACTATCCTCTTGCGTCAGACCTTCGGACAGGATATATTCGATATTATTTTCCCGCAGCGCCGCTTTGAATTTACTCTTGCCCGTAGGATTGATGCGTTCACCGATAATCACCGGTTTTCTCCCAATCTCTACCGCCTGTGAAAAGGACGAAACCACTGTGCGATGCTTTTGGCTCACCGGCATCACGGGTTTGTTCTTACAGCACTCAATCATGCGGCGAATATGATCCGGCGTTGTTCCGCAGCAGC
>JAHZFK010000056.1 GCA_019421385.1 Clostridiales bacterium | reverse complement strand
AGATGGCGGCAAGCCCTCTGGTGGTGTAGTTCCAGTCCTCCGGCAAGGACAGCATCATGGAAAGCAGCCCCTTTGCCTTTAAGGACAGCTTCTCATTCCGCAGATGATGGTTGCTCATCACGGTATAATCCCTGGTTCGTTCAATGCGAAAAACGGCCATTGACTTCACTCCTTTCATTTCTCAGGGCATGAAAAAAGCCGCAACCCTGTAAAAAGAATTGCGGCGTTACTTTTTTCCATATCTTCTTGCGCGGAACCAAAATACCGGCCTTTGCGGTCTCGGCTTGGAAAACGGTTCCGAATCCTGAGAAAACGGGAGAGCCTGTAAAACACGGTCAATCTCCGCAGAGTCCATATCATGCTGGGAACTGCAATCCTCCCGGATCGCTTCCCGGATTTCCTTTATCGTACACATATTCAATCCTTTCCTTTCGCAGTAATGGCTTGTTTATGAGTGGCGGCGGCGCTTGCCCGGCTTGAAGTCGAGGACATGACCCTCGATGATACGGGCATACCGCCTGATTTTAATTTCCCGGCGTTTCTGGCTGAGTAACGCGGCCTGATAGCCGTCCTCTGTAAGAAACAGCCGCATTTCATCGCCGGGGCTGCCGTAGGAACAGGGACGCAGGACGGAAAACTCGATCATCCAGCGGGTGCTGTCCCAAAAACGCTCTACGGCAAGAATGTTATGTCCTTTCAGCTCACGGGCTGAAATATCCCTCATAGGCGGCTCCTTTCTCAGCGTTCGTGCTGTTGCTGGCGCTTGCGCTGCCACTGTTCCAGCAGTTTGATGATGGTCTCCTGCATCCGCTGGGGTGTGTAGCTCTTGGGAAAATATTTGCGTAGGGTGTCCGAGGTGAACGTCACCTTGTCCAAATCGCTTTTCTTTTCCTCACCCATGATGACACGCATCATATCGAGGGTCAGATGCCCCTCCTGGCTGTACTTTTTGAGCCGCTGGGCTTGAGAGAGGGAGGGGGTGGCCTGTTCACTGTCCATTGCATCCAGCAGGTCTACCTGTTCCTCTTTTTTGAGGAAAGACAGCTCATAGGCTGGATTAAAGGCGATTTTCTTCTCGTCTACCATGTCTAGCAGTTCGGGAATCAGTTCGGTGAGACGGATAAAACGCATAACCTGTATTCCACTACGTTCTCCTGCATCTTTTGCAACACGGTCACGGGCGCTCAACTTCTGTTCAACTTGAACAGAAGTTAAATCTGTTCTGGCCCCCTGGTGCTTGATGGCTTCCAGCTTCATCTTGTAGGCAAAAGCCCTCTCGCTGGGGAGCAGGCTTTCCCGCTGTAAGTTGCTGTCAACCATGATAATGGTGGCTTGGTCATCGTCCAGATCCCGCACAATGACCGGCATAGTGTCCTTGCCTGCCAGTTCGCTGGCCCGGTGCCGCCGGTGTCCGGCCACCAACTCATAGCCGCCGTTCGGGTCCGGGCGGGCAATGGCCGGGACCAGTACACCGTACTGCCGGATGCTGTCGGCAGTTTCCATCATGGCCTCATCATCCTTGACCTTGAAGGGATGCTCCTTGAACGGGTGCAGTTCCGACAAGGGAATTTCCAGAACCTTCTCCCGCTGGGCATCGGCACGGCTTTCCTCAGTGGAAAACAGATCATCGACCGAAGCCAGCTCTACTTTTTTCGCGCTGCTTTTCAAGTTTCAACACCTCCTTAGTCAGATTTTTGTAACCCTCCGCTACCTTGCCATTGGGATCATGGGCGAAAATGCTCTTGCCCTCGGCACTGATTTCCTTTGCCCGGACCGAATGGGGAATCTCGGTGCCAAACACCTTGATTTTGCTGCCGTAGGTTTCGCGCAGCAGGGCGGCGATCTCCTTGGCAAAGTTGGTACGGTTGTCCACCATCGTCAGCAGGATACCGTCGATCTGGAGCTTGGGGTTCAGCTGTCGCTTGACCTTGTTGATGGTGGACAGCAGCTGCTCCAGGCCCTTGGCGGGCAGATACTCCGCCTGGACGGGGACTATGATCCTGTTGGCGGCGGCCAGAGCGTTGACCGTAAGCATACCCAGGGAGGGCTGACAGTCGATGAGAATATGGGAATACTGCCCCTTCACAGTATCCAGGTACTGCCGCAGAATGGTCTCCCGGCTCATGGCGTTTACCAGCGACACTTCCATGCCGGAGAGCTGAATGTCGGCAGGCATCAGGTCAACGCCCTCCGAGTGGTGCAGGATACCCTCGCCGGGGCGCAGCGGTTCATCCATCAGGATGCGGCCCATTGCGTCCGACAGGGTAAAGGGCAGCTTGTCCGGTTGAGGGTGCCCCAGGCTGATAGTCAGGCTGCCTTGCGGGTCGCCGTCAATCAGCAACACTTTCTTTCCGGCCTGCGCCAGTCCAATCCCCAGGTTGGCACAGGTGGTCGTTTTGCCGACGCCGCCCTTCTGGTTGGCAACGGCGATGATTTGTGTGTTCAACGTATTTCACCTCGTTTCTGTTTGTCGTGTTCGGTTCTGGAAATAGAAAAAGCCGCCACTTCTTTTGATAAAAAAGAGTGACGGCTTTTTCTGATCCCGGAACTTCGGTCCCCGGAAATGCAAAAAGCGCCCAGCTGGAACACTGAGCGCTTTCGCAATAAAATCATATTCATTTGTTCAGATTTGGTCAAACTCTGCCAAACCCATCAGATAAAAAACAGGCTTTGAAGGAGCGGAAAGGGCACCTCTCCAAAGGCCCAAAATCGGCCTTCGGTTATCCTATTTGGTAACCACTTGGCCCTCTTTTTAGCCTGTTTTTTGCCGGTTATCCACTTGGTAACCACTAAAAATTAGGTGAAAATGGGTCTTGTTGCGTCAGACTATATCAAACCATATCAAAGGAAAAAGCCCGGAAAACCGCGATTTTCCGAGCTTTTTGACCAAGTTTGATAAAGTTTAGCGCTTGGAGAACTGCGGAGCGCGACGTGCAGCCTTGAGGCCGTACTTCTTACGTTCCTTCATGCGCGGATCGCGGGTCAGCAGACCAGCAGCCTTGAGCGCGGGACGGTACTGCTCAGAGTCAGCCTGCAGCAGCGCACGGGCGATGCCGTGACGGATCGCGCCAGCCTGGCCGGTGAAGCCGCCGCCGGACACGGTGCACTCTACATCGAACTTGCCAGCAGTGTTGGTCACTTCGAACGGCTGACGGCAAACCATCTTCAGGGTCTCCAGACCGAAGTAGTTGTCGATGGTGCGGTTGTTGATCTTGATCTCACCGGTGCCGCCCGGGAACAGACGAACGCGGGCAACGGAGGACTTTCTTCTGCCGGTGCCGTAGAAATAAGCCTTCTTAGGTGTATACATCAGTTAGTTCCTCCCTTACTTATCCCAAACTTCGGGCTTCTGCGCCTGATGGTTGTGGTTCTCGCCAGCGAAGACCTTCAGACGGGTCGCGGACTGACGGCCGATCGAGTTCTTCGGCAGCATACCCTTGACAGCCAGCTGCATTGCAAACTCCGGCTTCTCGGTCATCAGGGTCTTGTACTGTACTTCCTTCAGGCCGCCAACCCAGCCGGTGTGGTGACGGTAGTACTTCTGGGTGAGCTTCTTGCCGGTCAGGATCGCCTTGTCCGCATTGATGACGATGACGAAATCGCCGCAGTCAACATGGGGGGTGAACTCGGCCTTGTGCTTGCCGCGCAGCAGCATGGCGGCGGTAGCAGCGGTGCGGCCCAGCGGCTTGCCCGCAGCGTCCAGCACGTACCACTTACGCTCGACAGTCTCTGCCTTAGCCATAAAAGTAGACATGTTTTCTTCCTCCGTTTATTCTATCAAAAATTATTTTGACAACATTTTCATGCGCTCTAAGCGAGCATATCTATTAAAACACATCGTTTTACGCAAGTCAAGCGGAATTTTCAAAAATTATCTCAAATCCAATAAGAACTCTTGTATTCTCTCCTATTCTCTTTTAATCTCTTGTTTTCTCACTTTCCAATTCAGATTTTTCATTTGCGTCCGAACCTGTTTTCTGATATAAATAATTGTATTTGATTTCAATTTACGAAAAATCGGAGACTAAACCATGCAAAAAATGCTCTCTTATGTCCGCCGCGCGGTGGACCATTACCATATGATCGAAGAAGGCGACCGCATTGCTGTCGGCGTATCGGGCGGCAAGGACTCGCTTGCGCTGCTAGTGGCGCTGGCAAAGCTGCGCGCCTTTTATCCCAAAAAATTCGAGATCGTCGCCATCACGCTTGAAATGGGTTATGCAGAAATGGACTTTTCCCCCGTGCAGACGCTGTGCGACGAGTTGGGCGTGGAGTATATCCGCATTCCGACGCAAATCGGCCCGATCATCTTCGACATCCGCAAGGAGGAAAACCCCTGCGCGCTGTGCGCCAAAATGCGCCGCGGCGCGCTGCATGAAGCCGCCAAGGCCGCGGGCTGCAAAAAGGTCGCGCTCGGCCATCATTTTGACGACGTGGTAGAAACCTACATGCTGTCCCTGTTCTATGAGGGGCGCATTTCCTGCTTTCAGCCGGTGACGTTTCTCGACCGCACGGGCATCACGCTCATCCGCCCGCTGCTGTATACGCCGGAATACTATGTCCGCTCGTTTGCGCAGCGTCATGCGCTGCCCATCGTGCACAACCCTTGCCCTGCCGACGGCAACACCAAACGACAGGAGATCAAGGACCTGCTGAAAAACCTCGAACAGACCATGCCCGGTCTGCGCGACCGTATTTTCGGCGCCATCCAGCGCTACCCCTTGCAAGGCTGGGCGCCCGACCGCACCCGTACCCCAAAGCGTCCGAAATAACACCTCCGCCGCCGTTCCCATCCGGGACGGCGGTTTTCTTTGATTTTACAGAAATCCCTTTGTGTTTCCCTTGGTTTTATGGCATACTAGAGGAAAGAGGTATCAGAGAGGAGCTGCATCCTATGGACAACCGCACCGACCGTCAAAAATATCTGCGCCTGCTCGCGCTGCAATACCCCAATGTGCGCGCGGCAAGCAGCGAGATCATCCATTTGCAGGCCATCCTCAGCCTGCCCAAAGGCACCGAGCATTTTATGAGCGATCTGCACGGCGAAGCAGACGCATTTGTACATATCCTGAACAATGCTTCAGGCGCAGTACGCGAAAAGGTGGATATCGTCCTGCGCGACAGCCTGCCCGCCGATGAGCGCGCAAAGCTTGCCACCCTGATTTATTATCCAGAGGAAAAGCTGGAAGAGCTGGTCGCAGCCTCGCCCGACCGTGCCGAATGGTACCGCATCACGCTCAGCCGCCTGCTCGAGATCTGCCGTCTGTGCGCGTCCAAGTATACGCGCGTCAAGGTGCGCCGCGCCCTCCCGCGCTGGAACGGCGACATCATCAACGAACTGCTCAATAAAAACAACGACATCTATAATAAGCGCGAATACTTCGATACGGTCATCTCTTCCATCATCGAGACCGACCGCGCCGAGGAATTTATCATCTCGATGTGCAACCTCATCAAGCGGCTGGTCGTTGACCACCTGCACATCGTGGGCGACATTTTTGACCGCGGTCCGCGCGCGGATATCATCATGGACCTGCTGATGGACCATCACTCGGTCGATATCCAGTGGGGCAACCACGATGTGCTCTGGATGGGTGCCGCCACTGGCAGCCGCACCTGTATTGCGACCGTTTTGAGCAACTCGATCACTTATAACAATCTGGATGTGATCGAAACCGGCTACGGCATCAGCCTGCGCCCGCTTGCGCTGTTCGCGGACGAAACTTACCGCGGCAGCGATGTATCCTGTTTTCTGCCCAAGATGCTCGACCCCGCCGAACAGACCGGCGTGGACACCGCGCGCGCTGCACGTATGCACAAAGCAATCGCCGTCATCCAGTTCAAGCTTGAGGGGCAAACCATCCGGCGCAATCCGTCCTTCCACATGGATGACCGTCTGCTGCTCGATAAGATCGACTTTGAAAAGGGTACGGTCACGCTGCCGACCGGCGAATACAAGCTGCGCGACTGCGACTTCCCGACCATCGACCCGGCTGATCCTTACCGGCTGACCCCCGAGGAACACGAGCTGATGGCGCAGCTGAAAAACGCTTTCCTGCGCAGCGAAAAATTGCAGCGGCACATCGGCTTTTTGTATTCCAAGGGCGGGCTGTACAAGTGCTTCAACGGCAACCTGCTGTTCCACGGCTGCATCCCAATGGACGAGAAAGGCGAATTCCTGCAATTCTCGTTCGGCGGGCAGCAGCTTTCCGGCAAGGCTCTCATGGACTGGTGCGAAACCGTCGCGCGCGAGGGCTATTATGCCCGCGAGGGCACAGCGGAGCGGCAGTTCGGCAAGGATTTCCTGTGGTTCCTCTGGTGCGGACGCAACTCGCCTTCTTTCGGACGCGACCACATCGCTACCTTTGAGCGCCGCCTGATTGAAGATCAGTCCACTTGGGCCGAACCGAAAAATCCTTATTATTCGTTCTACAACGAGGACGAAATCTGCGTGCGCATCCTGCAGGAGTTTGGTCTGGAGGGCGAGCACTGCCACATCGTCAACGGCCATGTGCCGGTCAAGACCAAGGACGGCGAAAGCCCGATCAAGGCGGGCGGCCGCCTGATCGTGATCGACGGCGGCTTCTGCCGCGCCTACCAGCCGACGACTGGCATCGCAGGCTATACGCTGGTATTCGACTCTTGGGGCATCCACATCACCGCGCACGAGCCGTTCCCCGGCAAGGAAACCGCCATCCGCGACAACAAGGATATCCTGTCCACCTCTATGGCGTTCGACCGCTCGGAAAACCGCATCCGCATCTGCGAAACCGATATCGGCCATGCGCTTCAGCAGACCATTGACGATCTGAAAGAATTGCTGGCCGCGTTCCGCCGCGGCGAGATCAAAGAGGATAACCGCGATATGTGATACAACACGCAAAAAGCTCGCAGCCGATTGGCTGCGAGCTTTTTGTTTGCTTTTGTATTACTTACTGCGCTGCTGTGGCAGACAGGAAGTTGTCCGCGTAGTAGTCGCCGTTTGCATCGTCCAGCACAACGCAGATCAGGTTGCCGCTGCTCTCCACGCGCACCTTATCCGGATCAACGCCGACACAGATCCATTTGAACGGGTCAACGCTCTCTGCGATCTTAGCCTTGGCCGCCTCGATATCCGCGCCCTCCGGCATACGCAGCAGCACGATCGAATGCGCCTGCGAAGTGATCATCGACTCAGACGCCAGACCGGCCTCGAACTTCACGTCATCCGTGCCGATAAACCAAGTAAGCGGATGCGTGGTGCCGTCCGCACCCATGCCGTTATACAGCACGGTCTGGCCGACCATACCGGCATCCTTGTCACCATAGATCTTATCCATCAGCTCAACCAGCGCAGCGTCCGCCTCGGGCGCTTCCGGCTCGGTGGGCTGCTCCGGCTCCTCAGCCTTCTTGTAGCCCCACTCTGCCTCGCCGTACTTCTTCATAAACAGATCATAGTTCTCGCCGTAGCGCGATGCATACACGCTCTCGATCTGCGGATCGAAGGTGTACGCCACGCCGTCGATCGTGATTTCCGTCCATGCGTGTACAGACTCGCTGCCCTTGGGGCTTACGCCCGTACCGACAATCGCCTTAGCGTCATAACCCACCTGACGTGCCAGATAGGTGAACACACTCGACCACGAATAGCAGTTGCCGCGCTTTTCGGTCAGCATATTGATGGCCTGCTCAATCTCCCAGCCTTCCTTGGAGGTATCGACCGTGCCGATGCCCAGATAGCCGAAGGTCTCCTTGGCATAGTCATAAACCGCGCGCAGCTTCTCCATCTGCGTCATCTTGTCGTTGACCACACCGGCGACTGCCTGCGTCAGCAGCTTGTCCAGCTCTTCCGAACCGGTCGTGTAGCGGCCGTTGCGATCGAGTTCCAGACCATCCACCGTCTTATTGTAGTCAAACTGCTGGTCAGCATTGACATGGAACAGCAGACCGTTGATGTTATGCCAGCCCTCTGCCAGCGTGGTGGTTTCCTTATCATAAGAGGTCCACTTCTCGGTGCTCTCGGTCATTTCGTATTCGTGATCGGTCGTGGCCTCGAGCATCGCCAGATACGCCCAGTGCGTGTCCGGTACGTCCGGCATCACGCGGATGCCCTCGCCCGTGGATGCCATGATCGCATCGCCCGAGCGACCCAGAATGCGGTTGAGAATGGTCACTGCCTCCGCACGGGTGATCGACTCATCCGGTCGGAACAGGCCGGACGGATCGCCTGCAACCCAGCCCTGTGCCAGTGCGGTCTGCACGGCATCATACGCCCAATGGGTCTTGGGCACATCAGTGAAGCTGCTCTCCGTGCCAATATCGTCATGCGGGATGCGGGACAGGATGGTCACAAACTCCGCGCGGGTGATCGGTGCATCCGGGCGGAACGTGCCGTCCTTATAGCCGCTTACCAGCGAATAACCGGTCATTTCCCCAACTGCGGCTGCATACCATGCGTCCTGCGGCACATCGGTAAACAGGTAGTCCCCGCCGCCCGAGGACTCGGTCAGCAGCGAAGAAATCAGCTTACATGCCTCCGCGCGGGTGATCGGTGCATCCGGGCGGAACGTGCCGTCCTCATAGCCGTTCATATACTGCATGTGGTCGGTCGTGTTGAGCACCGGCGTTTTCACCGGAGCGATATCATCGGTAGCGGCCGCACACGCAGAAATCGGCAGAGCGGACATCGCCATCAGAGCGGCGAGAGACGCCGCGGTCACTTGCTTTTTCATAAGAAAACTACTCCTTTTCGTCGTTCTGATCGGTTGGACGGGATGAACCGGCATTTGGTTCCCTGTCCGAAGCATTTTTCTTTAAATTTTTCCCATCCGCTTCATCCTCCTGCGGGTCAAGCACAATCGGGATCAGCGAAGCAGCAAGCTTGCCCTTGCCGCGGGTCTTTACATAAAAATACCCAATAATGGAAAACGCGACCGCGCCGATAAAATTGACCTGCAAGTCCTTCATCGTGTCAATCAGACCGATATCCAGATAACCGCCCGGGAATTCCATCCAATCCTCGCCGTTGACGAGCAGACTTTCCACCTTCACATGCTCCACATTGTTCAGGCCATCCGGATTGAGCGAAACCGAGTTGATGTTCTGCACGATAAAATCCTTCTGCATGTCGGTTCCCATCATCTGATCCGCGCCAAACTCAAAGAATTCCCACAAAACACCGACCGTCATGGAAAAGCAAAACGCCACGATGGCCAAAAACAGCGGCGACAGCTTGAAAGAAAACCGCTCGCTGCGGTTGAACAGATCGACCAGCGAAAAGCCGACCGCCGCAACCAAAAATCCATTGATGGTGTGCAGCATGGTGTCCCATCCGGGAATGATGGTGTAAAACGAGTTGATTTCTCCCAGAATTTCCGCAGCGAAAATGAAGCAATAGATAATGCCCTCCATCACCGGCGGAATATCAATGTCCAAGCTGCGTTCAATCAGCATCGGCACGCAGAACAGCACCAGCGACAGCACACAGACAAACATATTCTCGTACCGGTGCATAAACGCTGCGCGCACAAAGGTCAGCACAATAAAAAACGAAAGAACGCCGCGAATGGTCAGGCGGCGGCGCGTGCGGTGACGCTTTTCCAGGTTCAGTTCCGCAGATGTTTTATTTTTTTGCGGTTGTTTCGGCATACAAATCCCTCCCTATCCAGCCAATACCGTTCTATGATGCAGTATACCATAGTGCACCGTAAAAGAAAAGATGAACCATACACTGCGACGCTGTGTACGCCGCGCCGTGACGGAAGCATTCTCCCCCTATGCGCTTTTGTTTCTCGCATTCAAACAGACACTTTTTCACTGCAAAGTCGAATTGCGTCAGATTGTTTTAGTTGTTTTGCACAACCATTTATTGCTATATAAAATCTGTATTATGAATTTTGTTCAAAATGCATCTGGTCAAAATAATACCAATATAGTATTCTTTTGGTGTTGATAAAGAGAATACCTATTATTTGAAATTGATATTGATGAAGGAGGTTTCCTCATGTTGTTCCAAACCACCGACGTGCACGAAAAGCTGCGCGCCGAAATCCGCGCTTTTGCGGAAGCCGAGGTCAAGCCACAGGCTTTCCTCATGGACAAAGAAAATGAATTCCCGACGGAAGCTGTTAAGAAAATGGGTGAGCTCGGCTTTATGGGGCTGCCTTATCCCAAGGAATATGGCGGCGCCGGTTTGGATGTGCTGAGCTATGCGATCGCAGTGGAAGAGCTTTCCCGCGTGGACGGCGGCACCGGCGTTATCCTGTCCGCCCATGTCTCGCTCGGCTCTTGGCCGATTTTTGCATTCGGCACCGAGGAACAGAAGCAAAAATACCTCGTCCCGCTGGCGAAAGGTGAAAAAATCGGCGCGTTCGGCCTGACCGAGCCCAATGCCGGCTCGGATGCAGGCGGCACGGAAACCACGGCGATCGACAAGGGCGACTATTACTTGCTCAACGGTGGCAAAATTTTCATCACCAACGCCCCCAAAGCGGACACCTATGTTGTATTTGCGGTCACCACACCGGATATCGGCACGCGCGGCATTTCGGCATTCATCGTTGAAAAGGGCTGGGAAGGCTTCACTTTTGGCGACCATTATGACAAAATGGGCATCCGCTCCTCGTCCACTGCCGAACTCATCTTCAACGATGTTAAGGTTCCCAAGGAAAACCTGCTCGGCAAAGAGGGACAAGGCTTCAAAATCGCTATGGCGACACTGGACGGCGGACGCATCGGTATCGCGTCGCAGGCACTCGGCATCGCACAGGGCGCATACGAAGCAGCGCTCGAATACGCAAAGGAGCGTGTCCAGTTCGGCAAGCCGATCGGCTTCCAGCAGGCGATCTCGTTCAAACTTGCGGATATGGCAACCAAGCTGCGCTGCGCACGTATGCTGGTTTACTCCGCGGCTGAGTTGAAAGAAGCGCATGAACCTTACGCCACCGAGGCGGCCATGGCGAAGATGTATGCATCCGACATTGCGCTGGAGGTCACCAATGATGCGCTGCAAATCTTCGGCGGCACGGGCTTCCTCAAGGGTATGGATGTCGAGCGCATGTACCGCGACGCTAAGATCACCACGATCTATGAGGGCACGAACGAAATTCAGCGCGTCGTCATCGCCGCGAATATTCTGGGCAAGCCGCCCAAGAGCGAAAGCGGCTCGTCCAGCCGTCCGAAGAAGCCCGCGCCGGTCACTGGTGTGCGCAAACGTAACATCCTCAAGGATGGTTCTGCGGAAGAGAAGGTCGCGGCGCTGGTTGCGGCGCTACAAAAGGATGGCCACGATTTCACCGTCGGTATTCCGATCGACACCCCGATCACACAGGCCGAGCGTGTGGTTTCCGCCGGTCAGGGCATTGGCAGCAAGGAAAACATGCAGCTGATCGAGGATTTGGCGCGCGCCGCCGGCGCTGCGGTCGGTTCCTCCCGTCCGGTGGCGGAAACGCTCAAATATGTGCCGCTTGACCGCTATGTCGGCATGTCCGGCCAGAAGTTCAAGGGCAACCTGTATATCGCCTGCGGCATTTCGGGCGCGATCCAGCACCTCAAGGGCATCAAGGATGCCTCGACCATCGTGGCGATCAACAAAAACGGCAACGCGCCCATTTTCAAGAATTGTGACTACGGCATTGTTGGCGACGTTAACGAGATCCTGCCGCTGCTGACCGCCGCGCTCGATACCGGCGAAAAGCAGCCCGCTCCACCCATGGTCAAGATGAAGCGCCCGCCCGCACCCAAGCCCGAACCCATCGGCAAGCGCTATGTCTGCGGCGGCTGCGGCTATGAATATGTCCCCGAACTGGGCGACGAGGACGCCGAAATCGCTCCCGGCACGCTGTTTGAAAAGCTGCCCGAGGACTGGGTATGCCCAGAGTGCGGCGAAGGCAAGGAAATGTTCATCGAAGGCTGACCGGAAAATAAGGAGGAGAATATATGTACTGCGTACGCAATGTAACGGACGATCTTTATTGGGTCGGCGCAAACGACCATCGTCTTGCTTTGTTTGAAAATATCCATCCCATCCCGCGCGGCGTGTCCTACAACGCGTATCTGCTGCTGGATGAGCAAACCGTGCTGTTTGACACGGTCGACTGGTCGGCCTGCCGCCAGCTGCTGGAAAACATCGAGCACCTGCTGGACGGCCGCCCGCTGGATTATCTGGTCATCAACCACATGGAGCCTGACCACGGCGCTTCCATCGAAGAGGTTTTGATCCGTTATCCGTCGGTCAAGGTCATTTCCACCGAAAAGGCGTTTATGCTCATGCGCCAGTTTGGCTTTGATATCGACGGTCATGAACAGATCGAGGTCAAGGAAGGCTATACCCAGAGCTTCGGCAAGCATGTTGTGACCTTTGTCGCCGCGCCCATGGTGCATTGGCCCGAGGCCATGGTGACCTTTGACACCACCAACGGCGTGCTGTTCTCAGCCGATGCGTTTGGCTCGTTCGGCGCGCTGGACGGCAAACTGTTCGCAGACGAAGTCAACTTCGACCGTGACTGGATCGACGATGCCCGCCGTTATCTGACCAACATCGTTGGCAAGTACGGCCCCCACGTTCAGCTGCTGCTCAAAAAGGCAGCGGGTATTCTGGATCAGATCAAGTTCATCTGCCCGCTGCACGGTCCGGTCTGGCGCGAAAATCTGGGATATTTCATCGACAAGTATGACCACTGGAGCCGCTACGAGCCGGAGGAAAAAGGCGTTATGATCGTTTACGCCTCGATGTACGGCAACACGGAAGCTGCGGCACAGGCATTGGCAAGCCGTCTGTGCGAAAAGGGCGTCACCAATATCCGCCTGTACGATGTTTCCAACACTCATGTTTCCTACCTGATTTCCGAAACCTTCCGCCTGAGCCATGTCGTGCTGGCATCGGTGACCTATAATCTGGGCATCTATCCGGTCATGCACAATTATCTGATGGATATGAAGGCGCTCAATGTGCAAAACCGCACCTTTGCTATCATCGAGAACGGATCTTGGGCAGTCAAGTCGGGCGACCTGATGCAGAAGTTCATTGATGAAGAGCTGAAGAATATGACCGTGCTCAACGAGCGTCTCTCTATGGCTTCCGCACTGCTGCCGGATAAGGCCGGCGAACTGGACGCGCTGGCGGATGTGATCGTCGAATCGGTCAATCAGTAAGCCAGTCCACTATTCGATACACATAACACTCTTCACATATCCCCCATAAAAGCGCCGCCCCCATCGGGTTACAACCGATGAGGGCGGCGCTTTACGCTTAGGGAAATATGCTATTTATGGAAATTCTTTTTATCTCATGAGACCGGCACCCGATAAGTACCCACCACGGGAACCAGCCGTGCCGCTAACGCAGCCGCTGCCAACGCCTTTATGATATCCACGCCAATCGTCGGCACAAAGCAAGTGACAAACAGCGTCCACATGCCGATCGGATCGTTCAGATAAAACGCTTTGATGCCCCAGAACCACACCATGCCGATCACATAGACCACCACGATATTGACCAAGGCCGCGACAACATAGGTGGCAAAGCCCCTTTTGGGTGCGCGCTGCACGATCAGCCCAGCCACAAAAGCGCCCAAAGCAAAACCAATGATGCAACCAAAGGTGGGCTGGAAGATATACTGCGGTCCGCCGCCGCCTGTGAAGATCGGCAAGCCAGCCAGTCCCAAAACCATGTAAGCCGTGCAGGCGAGCGTGCCATAGCGCGGTCCCAGCAGCAAGCCTGCCATAGTGGTGAACAAGGTTTGTAATGTAAACGGCCATAGCGGGATCGGGATGCGAATAAACGCGCCGACCGCCACCAATGCAGTAAATAAGGCGCTGAGTACCAGCATACGGGTGTTGGTTCTTTGATTCTGCTCCATGGGAATACTCCTTTTCCGTTTTTCGGTATGAGTATACCATGCCCCATTTTCTTTGTCAACTTATTTTTATAATTTGGTTTACATTCACTTATCCTTGACAACGCGCTGCGAGTTCAGTATAATAGAACTACTATTTGCGGGTGTAGTTCATCGGTAGAACGGCAGCTTCCCAAGCTGCATAGGTGGGTTCGACTC
>JAHZFK010000055.1 GCA_019421385.1 Clostridiales bacterium | reverse complement strand
CAAGGGTTTGCGGGCCCTCATATCCACTTTTTGCTTATTCCCACTCGATGGTTGCCGGTGGCTTACTCGTGATGTCATAAACAATACGATTAATGTGTGCGACCTCATTTACGATACGAACCGAAATTCGATCCAGCACCTCATACGGAATATGCGCCCAATCTGCCGTCATAAAGTCGGTCGTTGCGACAGAGCGCAATGCCAGAGTATAGTCATAGGTGCGTCCATCGCCCATAACACCAACCGACCGCATATTGGTCAGTACTGCAAAATACTGGTTCATGGTGTATTCCAAACCAGCCTTTGCAATCTCATCGCGGAAGATGAAGTCCGCTTCGCGCAGAATATCCAGCTTTTCCTTTGTAATATCGCCAATCACGCGGATAGCAAGACCCGGACCCGGGAACGGCTGACGCATTACAAGGTATTCCGGCAAACCAAGCTCGCGACCAAGCTGCCGTACTTCGTCCTTAAACAGCAGGCGCAGCGGCTCAATAATTTCCTTGAAATCCACAAAATCCGGAAGGCCGCCAACATTGTGGTGGCTCTTGATGACGGCAGCATCACCGGCGCCTGACTCGATCACGTCGGGATAAATCGTACCCTGCACCAGATAATCGACTTTGCCGATTTTCTTGCCTTCTTCTTCAAAGACACGGATAAATTCCTCACCGATGATCTTGCGCTTGGTTTCCGGATCAGACACCCCTGCCAGCTTGCCAAGGAAACGTGCTTCTGCGTCGACGCGGATAAAGTTGATATCCCACTTGGCAAACGCAGCCTCAACCTCATCGCCCTCATCCTTGCGCATGAGACCATGATCGACAAACACGCAGGTGAGCTGATTACCAACAGCCTCAGCCAAAAGCGACGCTGCCACAGAAGAGTCTACACCACCGGACAGTGCAAGCAGGACCTTACCGTCCCCTACCTTTTCACGGATGGTACGGATGGAGTTATTCTTATAATCCTCCATCGTCCAGTCACCCTTTGCGCCACATACCTCATAGAGAAAATTCTTCAGCATCAGCGAACCGTTCTCCGTGTGATTGACTTCCGGATGATACTGCACGCCGTAAAAGCCGCGTGCTTCATCTGCGATTGCCGCAGTCGGGCACATCTCTGTATGAGCGACCAGCGAGAAGCCTTCCGGCACCTTCGCCATATAGTCGCCATGGCTCATCCAGGAAATCCCCTGCTCCGGCAATCCCTTGAACAGCTTGCAGGAAGTGTTATAAAACGTTTCGGTTTTTCCGTACTCGCGCGCAGTATCCTCCTGCGCCGCAGTCACTTCACCGCCAAGCGTATGCGCCATCAGCTGACAACCATAGCAGATGCCCAGCACAGGGATACCCAACTCAAACAAAGCCGGATCACATTTCGGGGACTTCTCATCATACACACTGTTAGGTCCGCCGGTAAAAATGATGCCGATCGGATTCATTGCGCGAATTTCATCAATCGAGGTTTTATAAGGCTTTACCTCACAATAAACATGATGTTCGCGTACACGGCGTGCAATCAGCTGATTATACTGACCGCCAAAATCCAGCACCAGAACAAACTGATGATTCTCCATCGTCGTACTCCTTTCTATTCCTTGCCTTCCTGCTTAAAATTATGCCACATTCCAGCAATTTCGGCAAGTATTTTTGTATGATTTTCCGTCTTTCAGCAAGCTTTATGAAACCTCGATAAAAGTTCTGGCAATTTTATGCATAAAGTCCTTTCATTCGGTGCATACTGCCCATCAGAAACACCGTTTGAAAGGGTGAACAAACTTGAAAACAGATAAAAGGCTTTGGACCGCCGTGATTCTGCTTCCCATCACGATTTTGATTATGGCAGCCGCCATTGCTTCCAGCTTGTCAACCGCATCAGCCGCAGGAAACATTCCGATTGCGCAGGAAATCAAAGCAGAAACTTATGTGGAAATCCCGATTGAAATTGAGTTACAAGCCATGGATACGGATAATGATATTGTGCTGTACCAGCTGACTGAAGAACCCCGACTGGGAACTGCTAGCATCCAAGGCAATATGCTTTCCTACTCTCCGGGCGCCAAAGCAGGAAAAGACAAGTTTTCTTATACCGTTGTTGACGCAGAAGGAAACACAGCACAAGCAGCGCAAATCACCATTGAGGTGCAAAAAAACCGTGCAAAGCTCACCTATTCTGACATGGTAGGCAATCCCGCGCATTATGCAGCCATTTATCTTGCAGAAAAAGGTATCATGACGGGCGAAAGCATTGGTGGATGCTCGTTTTTCCGTCCTGCACAGACCGTAACACGCAGCGAATTCATTGCCATGGCAGCTTCTATCGCGGAACTGCCCATTGAGCCCACTGAGCAAACCGATTTTGCAGACGATGCAGGCTTGTCCCCTTGGGCAAAACCCTTTGTCAGCACCGCAGCTGCCAGCGGTCTGGTCAATGGTTATCAAACCACCGGTGGATTAAATGAAATTCGCGGTCAAAATCCGATTACGTTAGCTGAAGCGAGCGTGGTCGTTAACAATCTGCTGTCTGAATCCATGAACGGGCTGCAATTTACGCTGGCAGACACGCATAGCGATATGGATTGGGCGCGCAGCGCCATCAGCAGTCTGGATCGATTGGATATCCTCTCCCCTCTCACAACCATGCAAATCGATGACAGTCCAATCACACGGCAGGATGCTTGTGAAATGTTGTATCGAGCCATGCGTCTAATGGAAAAGTAGGCAGTATAGCGATATGGCGTACCGAAACCCGGTTTAGGTGAACCCTGAACCGGGCTTTGTTTGTTTGCACTATTCCCCACTAGAAGCGGAAGCAAGTCGCCGTCTCCTGTAAACTTGCGGCATGTCAGGAATCGCGATAAAGTATACGTCGTTCTTATCCCGTTCATGGACTATACTTTGGATACCTCAGTTCACCATGATTCGAATATGGAAACAGTATCGTTTGAGGTTTGAATCACCTATCTTGCCCGCGAAGCGACACAAACTTCGGTAGAAACACAGTCCAAGCCTGTAGTCTGATACTATTCGCAGCACTCCGTAGTGCACACTACAGCAAATAAAAACGACGTTCCAAATCGGAACGTCGTTTTTATAATCTATCCTGTTACAATCCAACGCACAAGTCCTGAAAGCGTTTGCAGCATGAAATTAAATGGTTTTGTGGAAACGCATCAGCATTGTCGCGGCCTGCGCACGAGTTGCCGTGCCGTTGGGATCGAGTGTTATAGCGTCGGTACCGTTGACAACGCCAGCTGCGTGTGCCCAAGACAGCGGAAGTCGTGCATACGCACTGACTGCATCTGCATCGGCAAAACCACTCAGATCAGCCTGTGCGGATGTGTCATAGCCCTTCTGTCCCGCATAGCGATATAGTATAGCCGCCAGCTGCTCACGTGTGATCGGGTCGTCCGGACCAACGCGGCCATCGCCATACCCTGTCAAGATGCCGGACTGCATGGCCCAACTGATTGCCGCAGCATACCAAGCATCCTGCGAAACATCCGTATACATAGCTTGTAGGGTTTGAGGACGGCCTTCCAAATTATAAAGAACCTGCGCCATTTGCGCTCGGGAAAATTCGCTCTCCGGTGCAAAGGATTCCGCAGATGTGCCGTTCATCATACCATAGTAGCATACATAGCGCACCGCCGGATAATACCATGCCTGCTTGTCTACATCTGCAAAGCTGCCCGACCATGCCATTGTAGCGTCATAACCAACGGTAAACACACAAGGAGCCGCAGTGACAAAGCGAGCCATTTGGTGCTGGATATCGTAGCTGGTCTGTATTTCCGACCAGCCGCCAGCCGCATTCTGGGTGCGAATGATGACACACGCGGCGTCCTGCTGTGCGCCCAGTGCATAGGGTATGCTTACCTCTGCCTGTCCGCCGTGCAACGCTGTCAGTTCTTTCTCATCGCACGATATTCGCCATGCCCACAATGATTGACTGGTATCGCCATCCCGACGGGACTGGGCTGCCTTGGTCAGAGTCATGGTTATCGTACGGTTTTCCGCCCAATTCGCGATGGAAACTAGTGCGGCAGCATCCAGCGTAATAGCGCCAATCGGCGTCTCCATTCCGAATGTAGCCTGTTTGTGAGCCCCCAACTGCGCCAGAGCATTTGTTGACAGGGCCAGCTGTACGGTTTCAGCGGCATCCGATGTTACCGCAATGTGAATCGCTGGCGCTGTACCGGCAGTTTGTGCCGCTTGCAGCACGGTCTGTACCGATTTACTCAGGTTGTCGGCAGATATCTGTGCATGGTAAACCTTGCCTGTGCTATCCACGGTTCCTGAAACCGGCAGGTTCAGTATGCTGTCGGGCACTTCTTCTGGTGGTGTTGGTGATCCATCGTTGCCACCGCCGGCAGAGCCGCCACCACCGGTGGAACCGCCTCCGCTGTTATTATTATCTCCATCGTCACCACCTGAGCCACTATCAGGCGGGGTCTGGTGGTTGATATCCGGCACCGCCCGCAAGTCCTCTTGCGCACGACTTAGCAATGCCTTCACGTCAGATACGGAACTTGCCTGTTCGATTGCAGCAACCGCGGTATGCAGAATGCTATCCAGCTGCTGAATCCCTTCCTCCGTGTAATGAGATGGGTCGTAGCTGCTGTGATCCATATGCAATTGGGCAACTGCCTGCTGCTTTTGCTGCGACAGTTCGGCACGCTGCTGCAATGCGTCCAGCAAGGCAGTCTGCAGCTGTGCGGTATGCATCTTGGCTTCCGCTATAGCATTTTCATAGACCGGTAGCCATGTGGCGGTGACTTCGCTCATCGTGCGGGTAGAAAGCCCGTTGAGTGCGGCAGCCCATTGTGCCGCCTCCGTCAGACGGTGCAACCCCTGCATGGTTTTCTCCACCTGCTGTACGGCGGACGCTGCTACCAACTGACAATCTTCCTCGTCCTTGAGATTGGTCTGTGCTGCAACAAACTCTGGCGTCAGGCCTTCTAAGGCCTGCTCTGCTGCCGTGCCGATGGAAACAGCATTAGCTTCGCTGATCGCCTGTCCGTCAATTTGTCCGATGATTTCACCATATGTACTGCGCCACAGCAAGGAAACCTGTTCAATCCGCTTGGTTAGTGTCAAAACCTGGGACATCTCACGTTTGGCCTGTGAAAGAAGTGTTACCAACTGTTCCTCATCTGTAGACGCCATCTGCGTTCGTGCCGCTTCATACTGAGCTACCAGCTCTGCCCAATCCTGCGCTGTGTAGTCGGTCGATACATAGGAAAAAAATGCCTGATCCAGTTTCTGCAAATATTGATTGACTACCGGCTCACGCCAGACCGCATATAACGCCACCGTGTCGCCCTCCTGCGCCGTCAGATTACGGACAGAGGCTTGATTCTTGTACCGCACAGCTCCGCCTTGCGTCAACGACCAGCCAGCGAATTCCATGCCATCCGGCGGAGTGAAAGTGCAATCCGGCAAATTCTGCACCTGATCGTATTCGGCGGTGATGGGATCCATCTGTCCGCTGCCGCCATTTTTGGCAAAAGCAATGTGGTACTGGATAGGCTTCCATTGGGCATACAGTGTAACGCGATCCCCTTGTATCTCTCCGCTAAGATTTTTGACCGTCTCTTGCGCGGAATAGATTTTCCGTCTCCAAAGGTGTTTTTCCAGTCAGTGAACTGGTAGCCCCAACGGGAAAACTCATTATTTGGCAAAACCAGTTCCGTATCCCATACGGCTGCCTGAGAGGGCATCGATCCGCTTCCGCCGTTAGAGGAAAAATAGATCGTGTAATTATTCGGCAGCCATTTGACATACAGTGTCTGCCCATTTGCAGGCAGTTCATTTGGTGCTGGCTGTGTAAAATTCGCATCCAGATACCACTCCGTGCGCTCATAGCCCACCTTAGGGTCCTGTTCGTCATAAACCGAAGCCTCTACCACCAGTGAACTGCTAACCGGCAGCGTGAGTGTTTCCAGCCAGTTGTTGCGTGCGACAAAACCGCTGCCGATGGGGCTGAGATTGGTATTGTGGCTCAGATCCAGATGGGTCAGGCGGTTATGATCGAGATGGACAAACTCCAACTCCGACAGCATGGACAAATCCACATCCGTCAGCTTATTATCAAAGGTTTCAATAAATTTCAGCTTCGTGTTGGTAGAAAAATCCACAACAGGGAGATTGTTATTGCGGCAATAGATAATCTCCAGCGCAGAACATCCCGTCAGGTTCAGTGCCGTCATGCCATTGCTCTCACAGTTGAGCGAGATCAGCTCTTTTAATCCGGACACATCCAGCGACGAGATCCGATTAAAGGCGCAGTGCAGATATTTCAGTCCAGTGTTCTGACGGACATCCAACGCAGTCAGCATATTATTTTTACAATTCAGGGATTCCAGTGCAGAAAAGACTTCGATACCTTGCAGCGTCGTCAGATTCGGATTCGCCACATCAATGGAGCGGATATCAGACAACTCCTCCGCCGTTAGTACACCATCTGCACCGTATCCGTTGATATGGGCTGGATTTCCCAGCCATTTCCGGAAAGCCGCATCTGGGAATATCTGATCGGTGATGGCGATGGATCCTTCCGCCGTTGTATCCTCTACCGCAGCGAGCGCTGCCGGAGCGCTTTGCCCCAGTAAAATCATTGCCAGCAAAGCTGACATACCTCGTCGAAATTTTTGTTTTATCATATTTGCTCCATTTCTGATTACTGTTATTTTTGTGAGTTCCGTTGAGTGGTTATAGGGAACGAATCATGGTTTTCCTATTATAGCAACCTGCTGCACGCAAAGCAAATAGAAAATAAATCCAGAATGCACATAGGAAAAGTGCATTGCTCCCCTTTCTCATATAAATAAAATAGCCGCAGCAATACTGTTGCGGCTTAGACATATGGTTTGACCTCTGGAATATAAAAAATTGACAGGCCAGCCTTTTGGCAGCCTGTCAATTTAGGTTGGAACATCGCAACACTATAGATGCCACGGCCTTCGTCCATTCGCAAGCGTCCGGTATATTATTTTTTACTCCAGGGGAGATAGTTCTGCACTATGAGCCTCCAGAGCTTCGATCCGGTGATCCTGCGTCAGAATCTCCATCTGGCTGATGGCGATGGCATTGAGCTTTGCCAGACGCTCGGCTTGAGACATTCCTTCGCTGATAAATACTGCATTCAGGTTTTCCAGATTGGACAGGCAGACCAGCTGAGAGACATTGGCGTAGTCGCGGATGTTTCCTTTGAGATCCGGATGGCTGTCCCGCCACTGCTTTGCAGTCATACCGAAGAGGGCCATGTTCAGGACATCGGCTTCACTGGCATACACTATGGAAACCTGCTTTGGGGAAAGCTCTGGCGGAATCAGATTCTCCTTGATGGCATCCGTATGGATGCGGTAGTTGATCTTGGCCAGATTTCGCTTGATGTCCCAGCCAAGTTGTTTCATCTCCTCGGTCTTGAGCCGCTCAAATTCCTTGACCAGATACAGCTTGAATTCAACAGAAATCCAGGAGGCAAACTCAAAGGCGATCTCTTTGTGTGCATAAGTGCCACCGTATCGACCAGCTTTTGAGACGATACCGATAGCGCCGGTTGCCTCCACCCACTTTTGGGGAGTCATCACAAAACTGTTCAGACCGGCCTGACTCCTAAACGCATCGAATTCGACACGGTTAAATTCCGGGTTGTAAAGGGACTCCCAGACACCAAGAAACTCAATCGTATTCCGGTTGCGAAGCCAGTTTTGAATGATGTATCGGGGGTTGTCACTGTCCTTAAGCTTGGCAATGTCCGTCAAGCTGATAAAGTCATCCCGGCTGGAATTCCATTGTACACTGATCTCGGTTCCTCTGACAACCAGTTTTTCCACGCATTTACACCTCCTTGTTGATTATTTTTTGAAGAAGTCCCTGGCAGCCTTCCTCTACATCCCGCCAGGTCGTATCGAAATCGCCGGTGTACCACGGATCGGCTACCTCGCCGGGACGGTTGGTAAAGTCCATTAGCAGATGCATCTTGTCGGCAAAATCGCCGCCGCAGATGCGGTACATACTTCGCATGTTGGCATGATCCATGCCAATCAGGAGGTCGTATTTCTCGTAGTCGCTGTTCAGCAGTTGGCGGGCTCTCTTGCCAGAGCAATCGATGCCATGCTCGGACAGCTTGCGGCGAGCCGGCGGATACACCGGATTGCCGATCTCCTCTGTGCTGGTGGCTGCCGACTCGATCTGAATGCTCTGCTCCAGATTGGCCTTCTTCACCAGATCTTTCATAATGAACTCGGCCATCGGGCTTCTGCAAATGTTCCCATGGCAGAGGAAAAGTATCTTGATCATGCTTTGAACACTCCAATTTGCTATCTTCGCATTCAGTATAGCACGGAACCTCTGATTCGTCGAGGAGGAGTTCCAGATGGGCCTCTGCCGCAATCTTTTTCTGGAGATCTGCCTTTGACCACCCAAATTGCTGGGCAGCGCACAAGTACCAGCGCCGTTCTTCCAGATTCAGTTCTGCTTCGAGAATGACTACATTGTGCGTCCAGCTGACCTCCATGGCCAGCTTCAGCAGTTCCGGCTGCCCACCATATATCCGGTAGAAGTCCCGCATCCGACGCAGGTTGCGGGGAGAGAAGCCGGAAGCATCCTGGTAACGGTTTTTCAGGTATTCGGCAGCTGCGACAGCGGCACCCTTTTCCGGTCGTTCACAGACCAAAGCGCCCAGCTGGCAGTACAGCTCCATCTGAGACATTCCGGTGGCCATTGCCGTATCCATAGCGGCAAACATGGCAGAGTAATCGATGTTTTTGCGAATGTTCATGGCTTCCTCCTTTCCGGCAGAATCTGCCTTATTCAGAAACAGGCCAAAGAGAAACGCAGGAGTATTTCTTGTGCTTCTCTTTGGCCTGTTTTACACCACCTGTACCATCTGTTCCCAGAGCAGAACGAAGCGGTTGTCGATGATCCTGTTGTCGTGGTAATGTCCGAACAGCCAGTAGTGGAACTTAGCTCGTTCTCTGATTTCCTCCAAGAAGTCGGTCAGGTGGTCGTGAACATATCCACCGTTCCCCAGTATGTCAACGATACTGCTTGGGGCGCAGTGGGTGATCACATAGTCCACCTCATAGTGAATGCGTTCCAGACTGCGCCGAGCTTCTTCATACTCGGACTTACTGGGAAGCTCCTGTTTCCACCAGGAGTGATGGTTGACCCGGAAGCGGGCGCCCATTCTTCGTAGAGCCCAATACTGTTCTTCAAAATCCGGCGCATTGGGATTCAGAATACCATCGTCAATATCGTGACTCCTGGCACCGCCCATGGTGAAGAAGGAATATCCCTGCAGGTCGAAGACCTGCCCGCGCATTAGATGGATTACATGGGGCCGAATGCGCTGGATTTTCCCGCCGTTCCATTCCTCTACGGGGTATTTTCCCAGCAGGTCGAAGTTTTCGTGGTTGCCGCTGACAAACAGCGTGGTAAACGGTAGGTTTTCCAGCCGGTCCAGGCTGCGGGCATCTTTTTTGCCGCCTTCCCATACACCGCCGAAGTCGCCGCAGATGATCATAAAATCATCCCTGGTCATTTGAGCCTGCTCTGGGAAGTGTTCTGGAGCAAACCGTTGGAAGTTGCCATGGGTATCGCCTGTGGCATAGATCATGATTGCTTCACCTTCTTTCACTCATTATATCATATCCTGGTCGACTTGAACGCCGCCCCGGAGGTATACCGTGATTTTTTCGGCAGAGTGGACTTTGACCGTATCCACCAGCTGCCGGATGAGGGTTTCATCCCATTCACAGATGTGGCAGGATGCTTGTTCCATAGCGGCTGCCGCATCCTCTATGCGCTGGACTGCCTGTGCGTTATTTTGCCGCTGTTCTTCTATGTAGGCTCGATTTTCTTTTAATTCGGCAGCCTCATTCATAATTTCTCGCAGCTGGGTGGTGTATGCCTCGGCATCCTTAGTTCGTGCGGCTTCTGCCACCAGCTCTCTTGTCCGGTCATTCAGCTCGTTCAGGCGTTGTTCGATATCTGCAAGGCTCATGCTCTCACCGGGTACCGGGGCCAGCTCCACCTCCATGGCGGATGTGATCTGCCGGATAAGAGTGCTCTTTTGACTCATGACGGAATTGATAGCGGCGAGGATCGACCGCTGGAGAGGTTCCTCATCCAGCGTGGGCGAGTTGTGACAGTATTTTGTTCCATAGTCCAGGCGGCTGACGCAGCGCCATACCACACGCTTTTTGCCGCCCTTGGACCAGGTGCATCTGCGGTACAGCGTTCCGCATTCACCGCAGACCAGCCGCTCCGAGAGGGCATATTTGCTGGCGTAGGATGCCATGCCGGTGGGCGCATTCTTTTTGGAGGGGCTCTTTCCGGCACTGCGCCGCGCTATCTCTGCCTGTACGGCATCGAAGGTTTTGCGATCTACAATCCCATCATGGTGATCCTGTACCAGATACATGGGCAGCTGCCCGGTATTGCGAATGACCTTTCGGCTGATACAATCGCTGATATAGGTTTTTTGCAGAAGGACATCTCCGCAATATTTCTCGTTTCGCAAGATACTGCGGATAGTTGTGATGGTCCATTGAGCTTTTCCTGACACATTGGGGATCTGTTCAGCCTCCAACCGCTCCTTGATCATCCGAAGGCTGGCGCCGGTCAGGTATTGATGGTAGATTGACCGCACCACTTCGGCCTGCTCCGGGATGATTTTAGGATTTCCGTCCTCGCCCTTTTCGTAGGCATAGAGGCGGTCGTACTGAATGATGGCTTTTCCTTCCCGCATGGCCTGGCGCTTGCCCCAGCGGACATTGGCGCTGATGCTCTCACTTTCAGCCTGGGCGAAAGCTCCCAGCATGGTGATGAGGATCTCGCTATCTGCTTCCAGGGTATTGATGTTTTCTTTTT
The DNA here is from genome assembly GCA_019421385.1 of Clostridiales bacterium. Lineage (GTDB taxonomy): Bacteria > Bacillota > Clostridia > Oscillospirales > Butyricicoccaceae > Agathobaculum. Next base: position 3,277 of record JAHZFK010000055.1, on the reverse strand, counting down.
CGAAGATTACTGCGATGCCAAGCTCTCGTAGGGCACGAATGTAGTTCAGGCAGTCCACCGTATTTCTGGCGAAGCGGGAGATGGATTTGGTCAGGACAATGTCGATTTTCTTTTGCTTGCACATCCGGATCATCTTCAGGAATTCAGGTCGTTTTCGGGCCGAGGTGCCTGTGATGCCCTCGTCAGCAAAGATCCCGGCCATAGTCCAGTCGCAGTTGGTCATGATCTTGTCGGTGTAGTAGTTCTGCTGGGCTTCATAGCTGGTGAGCTGCTCCTCATCGTCGGTGGAGACACGGCAGTATGCAGCTACACGAAGTTGCCGCTTATTAGTCTGCTGGGCTGCAGCCTCCGGCTTTGCAGGAATGGTAATAACTTTAGGCGGGCTTTCTCTCATACTGTTTCACTTCTTCCTATCATTTGATGGTTTTTTAATTGGATATCCATGGTTCCATCTCTATAGCACAGGATGGCTGAGACGGAACTTTGAAGCAATTCAGCGTCCAGCTCGGTCATAAGCTCCTGCTTGGAGAGCAGCTTGCGGAGCCGGATGGTCTCGTATTGGTTCGGATTTATGGCACTGTATTGTGCTGCGGCGATGGCCAGGATGAGCTTCTGAGCGGCATCCTCATCGATTGGCTGTTGGTCCATCACGGTATCCAATTCCCTTTGCAACGCTTGCACTGGGGTTTTGGGCAGATGTTCCGGCTCTGGAAGCGTGATGCGTTCCGGTGATATAATCAGACCATTGAGCAGGTTCAGCACCTGCTGTTCCATCTGTTCTGTGGCGGTATGGCCGCTGAGCCGGCGCAGGAGCTTTTGCGCTTCTGTTTTTTGTGCAGGAGCTTGTTTCGCACTCCGCTTTTCGAGGACTCTACTCAATGTCTCCTGGTCGGTAATAGCGGGATAACCACCTTCTCCGGTGTAGCGATGATCCTCCAAAATACGGGCGACCATGTTTTTGTTCCATAGCTTCCCCTCGTCATAGGGAATTGACTGCTCCCGCAGTTGGGCCACTAATGTGTTGAAGGAGGCACCGGAAAGGTACTGTTGGAAGATATACTCCACCAGCTTCGCTTCTTGGGCATGGAGAACAACCTCACCCATTTCCACCCGGTATCCAAAGGGCTGCTTTCGGATGCCCATTACCGCACCGTCCTCTCTATGATCTCGACCAGTTCTAATCCGTTTTTCAGGCGGAAGCGGAGCTGTTCGCTGCTGTCTACAATGATTTTCTCAACGAGTTCACCGAACAGCTCCGCATCGAAGTCATCAAGGAAGTCCGGCCCTGCATCCAGTATTTCCATCAGTTCCCGCGTTTGGGCGATGGTGCTGTCGCCATCAGCGACCAGCAGGCGTTCCTTTTTTAGCTTTGCGGTACGGAGCTGTTCGGTCAGCTCATTGTTCTGAGATATAAAAATGTCAGGATCAATGAGGCCCTGCTGTTTCAGCGTGGCCAGCATTTGATTCTGACTGGTCAATTCCGATATTTGTTTGTTGAGTTCAATGACGTCCAGGCTCCATAGCATCCGACGGTTGCGGATTGCCTGGAGTGAGTTGAGCATTTCGGTGAGGATAGCCTCACCGTGTATCTTGAGATTGTAATGCGATCGAAGGAATGCCCTGCGAATTTCGGCATCAAGCACTTGCGTAACAGGGCAGCTCAGGATGTCCTCATTGTGCTTCCTGCAGCTCCAGAAAACTTTCCCATGGCTGACTTTTTTTCGAAAGGATGTTCCGCATTGACCGCAGAATACTTTTTGATCAAATGGAGATCTGTTTTCTGGACATGATTCTCGCTTTGCGCGTTGCCCAAGAAGCATCTGAACTGCGTCAAATTCTTCTTTTGTAATAATTGCTGGGTGCGTTGCCTCGGCATAATACATTTCTTTTTCGCCACGGTTTCGTACCATTACAGGAGGAAACGCATCTGTCATATATGTTTTTTGCCATAGCGAATCACCGACATATCGCTCGTTGGAGAGCATATATCGTATGGAGGTTTTATGCCAGATAATTTCGGCGTTGTCCTTCCGCTTTGGTATTCCCATGCGATTTAGTGATGCCGCAATCTCTGCCATGTTGATACCAGCAAGGTAGTCCTTGAAAATTCTGCGGACGATTTTGGCTTCTTCCTCATCAATTACAATCTGACGATTGCAAATTCTGTATCCGTATGGAACAGAGGATGGGAGGAATGTCCCGCTTTGCATCCTTTTCTGGTAACTCCAGCGCATATTGCCGGAGATGGATTCGCTTTCGGCCTGAGCGAAGGATGCGAACAGTGCGGTCATCATTTCGCCGGACATGGTTGCGGTGTCGATGTTCTCTTTTTCGAAACGCACTCCAACCCCCAGCGACTTCAGCTCCCGAATCGCTTCCAGACATTCCTTCGTGTTGCGGGCAAAGCGGGATATGGACTTTACCAACACTCGGTCGATCAGGCCTCTGCGGCAGTCTGCAAGGAGCCGTTGGAAGTCCTCGCGCTTCTCGGCTGATGTGCCGGTGATGCCTTCATCGGCATATATGTCCACCATGCTCCAATTTTCCTTGCTGGAAATCAGGCTGGTGTAGTATTGGTTCTGTGCGGCGAAGGAGTTGAGCTGGTCATCCGAGGCCGAACTGACACGGGCGTAGGCAGCCACCCGCAGTTTTACATTCTTAGGCTTTCCCGTGGCCTCGATGGTTATGACTCGATACTGCTTTTCCTGCAGCGCCATGCTGCCGTCCGTCATTCGCTTCTCTGCCATGTCAGTTCACCTCCTTTGGCAACACAAACAATACCACAACACCCCTGAAATAGCTATTGAAAAGAGCAACAATTCAGAAGGAAATTACAATGCTGGCGCCAGTCTGCGCGGCAATTCGGGACAATATCTTCCGGGCCTCTTTTTCCGTTGTTTTCTTCTGCGCTACCAAAGAACGGAGTAGCTGGATGACGCCGCACAAATCAATATTTTCCATTATGATCCCTCGCTTTCCTATACTGCTTTTGATAGCAGAAATATGGTAACCAATCAGGAAGTCTTGGAAACGGAGGAGCATGGGGGAAATGAAAGAAGCGTGGATGTTACAGATGTTTTGAGAGGAGGCAGATAAGAGACTATAATCGATTCCCATATCTCTACTATCAAAGGAGACAGAAGGCCGCCCCCAAAGGTCAGGAGAGTACGCATAGGCTCCGAGTCTGGAGCGGCCTTCTGTTCCTTGACAATAGCTTTATTTGCCTGTATTCGACACTACTTCCCCAGGCAGGGCGGCAACTTGAACTGCGCTGGCG
>JAHZFK010000054.1 GCA_019421385.1 Clostridiales bacterium | reverse complement strand
GACCTCTTGAATGCCATTCAAGCGCTCTCCCAGCTGAGCTATACCCCCATATAAACTTTCCTTGCCGCAAAATCTTTCAACAGATTCTGACGACAAAATATATTATACTCAGATTATGCATGTCTGTCAAGCGTAAAATCAAATATCCTGCCATATTCCGCACGAATTTGCAGGATAGACAGCAAAACACCCGTGCGTGGAGAGAAGCACGGGTGTTTTGCGTTTGTGGGAAAGGAGATTATCAAAATGATACGCATTCCGGAAAACCGGAACGGTTTGTGCAAAAATCAGCGCTGGATACGGCCCGAGCCGTCGCCGCCGGCCAGCTTCTCAACCTCTGCAACGGTGACCATGTTGTAGTCGCCCTCGATGGAGTGCTTGAGCGCGGAAGCCGCAACCGCAAACTCTACCGCTTCCTGCGTGCTCTTGCCGGTCAGCAGGGCATAAATCAGGCCTCCGCCGAACGAGTCGCCGCCGCCGACACGGTCGATGATGTGCAGCTCGTACTTCTTGGAGAAGCAGTATTCGTCGGATGCTACATCGTACAGCATTGCGCTCCAACCGTTGTCAAACGCGGAGTGGGACTCGCGCAGGGTGATCGCAACCTTCTCGAAGCCGAACTTGTCAGCCAGCTGCTTGGCAACCGACTTGTAGCCCTCGCGGTTGATCTCGCCCGCGTAGATATCGGTCGCTTCGGCCTCGATGCCGAATACGTCCTTTGCGTCCTCCTCGTTGGAGATGCAGACGTCCACATACTGGCACAGATCGGTCATTGCCTCGCGCGCCTGCTCGCGGGTCCACAGCTTGCCGCGGTAGTTCAAGTCGCAGGAGATCTTGACGCCATGCGCCTTGGCTGCTTGGCAAGCCTCACGGCAGATCTCGACAACATTCGGGCCGAGTGCCGGGGTGATGCCGGTGAAGTGGAACCAGTCCACGCCTTCGAAGATCTTGTTCCAGTCGAAATCAGCGGTGGTCGCTTCCTGAATCGCGGAGTGCGCGCGGTCATAGATGCAGACCGAACCGCGCTGGGAAGCGCCCTTTTCGTTGTAGTAGATACCGACACGGTCACCGCCGCGGGTAATCATGCTGGTGTCGACGCCATAGCGGCGCAGGGAGTTGACAGCGGCCTGACCGATTGCATGTGCCGGCAGCTTAGTGACGTAAGCCGCATCCAGACCGTAGTTGGCCAGCGAAACAGCCACGTTGGCTTCGCCGCCGCCAAAGGTGAATTCCAGATGGTCAGCCTGTACGAAACGCTCATAGTTGTACGGCTGGAGACGAACCATCAGTTCGCCGAATGTTACGATTTTCATATTCAAATCCTCCGTATTCCGTGTGTTCGTGAATTATCCCTGCTTGCCGACCAGATGGATCGCAAAGCCGCAAATCTCATCGGTCAGATAAATAGCATTTAGAGTGCCATCCGCCTTGAATTTGGAGGTGGCATCGTTAAAGGTAAAGCCGCGCGCTTCCAGCTCGGCCTTGGCAGCTGCCACATCCGGGGTGCCAATGGCGATATGGCCGTTCTTGCCCATATACGGCTCCTTCATCAGCTCGATATCGCCGGCGAAGAACGAGCTGTTGCCTTCCTTGACGGCAAAGCCGAACAGGGTTTGGAACATCTCGGCGGCTTTCTGCGCCTCTTCCTGGTTCGCGGCGTTGATGCCGATGTGCGCCAGCGAATACTTAGCCATTGCGCGCCTCTTCCACGATCTCAACCGACTTCTTGCACAGGTCGGTGATCTCATCCCACTTGCCGTTGTCGATCAGGTCAGCGGTGACCATGTAGGAACCGCCGCAGGCCGCGATAACCGGATTCTTGACGTAATCCGCGAGGTTCTTCAGAGAGATGCCGCCGGTCGGCATGACCTTGAACATCGGGAACGGAGCGCTCATGGCCTTGATCTTGGCAATGCCGCCGGACTGCTCAGCGGGGAAGAACTTGAGCACTTCCAGACCGAACTTGTAAGCGGTGTGGTAGTCGGTCGGGGTGGTGCAGCCGGGGAAGATCTGGATGCCGATTTTCTGGCAGTAAGCAACCAGCTCGGGGTCCATGCCGGGGGTCACGATGAACTGTGCGCCTGCTGCGACGGCTTCGTCAATCTGGGCAGTGGTGAGCACGGTGCCTGCACCAACCAGCATTTCCGGGAAGTTGTCGCGCATCAGCTTGATGGCGGTGGCAGCGCCTGCCGCACGGAACGTAACCTCTGCAACCGGTACGCCGCCTGCGATCAGAGCCTTTGCCAGCGGGATTGCGTCGCGCTCGGGGTGGTTGAGCTTAATGACAGGGACAACGCCGATGGACTGAACCTTTTTCTCCATTTCATTCATTTCGATCTTCCTCCGTGTTTCATATTATGGAATGCCGTTTCACAAATGCTTTTGATGCTTTTATTATAAAACTTTACCGTCAGAATGCAAGAGTTTTTCAAAGACAATCTGTGCAAAGTTTCCCTTGTTTTTTTGGTCAAAATCCATTAAAATGGAACAAAGTTTTATAATGCGGAACGAAAGGGGCCTCGTTATGGCAGAATCCTCATCTGTGCAGTCGCTTGACCGTGCATTTGACTTGCTGGAGCTGCTGTGCAAGAGCAGGAATGGGATGAGCATTGGCGCGTTGTCGGCTGAAACCGGCTTGCATAAGAGTACGGTGCACCGCTTGCTGTCGAGCATGTGCACGCGCGGCTATGTCCAGCGCGATGCGGCGACCAGCATTTACCGTGCCGGTATGCGTTTGTGTGAACTGAGCAGTTTTGTGATGGAGAATATGGATGTGGTAGAGCGTGCGCGCCGACCGATGGATCATCTCAACCGGGCAACGGAGGAGACGGTGCATCTGGTGATGCGGGAGGATAACGACATCGTTTATATTCATAAAGTGGAAAGCGATCACGGCGCGATCCGGATGTTTTCACGTATCGGTATGCGCCGTCCGCTCTATTGCACGGGCGTGGGCAAGGCCATTCTGGCCACATGGCCGGATAAAGAGGTACATGCCCTTTGGCAGGAGAGCGATATTAGGCCGTGGACAGCCCATACGATTGTATCCGAGGATGCGTTTTTTCATGAGCTGGAGCGGGTGCGTCGGCTGGGGTATGCCTTGGATGATGAGGAAAACGAGCTGGGGGTGCGCTGCATTGCCGCAGCCATTCCCGACTATCGCGGGCGTGCATCCTATGCGGTTTCGGTTTCCGCGCCGATCAGCCGCATGTCGGATGAGCGCATCGGGATGCTGCGCGGCCCGCTGCTGCAGGCATGTGATGAAATTGCGGCCGCTCTGGGCGGCAGCATGAGCCGGACCTAAGCTGATTGCGGCTACGGCAGTCCCCCACAGAAGGGACAATGGAATAGGAGTGAATGAATGGCAGTTACATTGGCGGAAATCGCGGCGCTGGCAGGCGTTTCGCGCGGCACGGTGGACCGTGCGCTCAATAACCGCGGACGGGTGGATGCCAAGGTGGCCGCACGGGTGCGGCATATCGCGGTGGAAATGGGCTACCGTCCCAATCGGGCGGGTAGGATGCTGGCTTTGGCAAAGCATCCAATCAAAATCGGTGTGATCGTGCAGTCGGTGGAAACCATGTTTATGCATATGGTGTATGAGGAGACTCGCCGCGCGTGTGTGCGGCTGAAAAGCGAGGGCGCAGAGGTGCTGCTGCGCCCGCTGGAGGGGGTAGATGCGTCGCGCCAGCTTGCCGCGATCGACGAGTTGGTGGCGGCCGGGATGAATGGCCTTGCAATCACACCCGTAGAGGATGATACAGTGCGCGCGCGTCTGCGTGCCTTGTCGGAAGAGATGCCGGTGGTCACGTTCAATACGGATCTTTCGGAATCCGGACGCTTGTGCTATGTTGGGCCGGACAATTATGCCTGTGGACGGGCTTGCGCGGGGCTGATGAACCTGCTGCTGGCAGGCGGCGGCGAAGTGCTGGTGGTGGCGGGACAGGAAAACAACCTGTCGCACCGGCAGCGGGTAGAGGGCTTCTGCGACGAAGCAGCGTCGCATTTCCCTGGATTGAAGCTGTTGCCGCCGGAGACCTGCGGAGACGATCAGCAGCTTGCTTATGATATTGTATGCAGAACCGTGCGTGAGCATCCGGATTTGCGCGGCATCTATGTTTCGGTTAACGGGCAGATCGGCGCGTGCGATGCGCTGCGCGAGCTGGGCTTGCAAGGAAAGGTGCATCTCATCTGTCACGATTTGTCCGAAGCCAACGCGGATAATATCCGCGCCGGTCTGATCGACTTTTTGATCGATCAGGACGCGCATTTGCAGGGCGTTCGACCGATGGAGCTGCTGCTGGATTATTTGCTGGTCGGGGAAAAACCGGAAAGCGATTGTATTTTGGCGCGCATTGATATTCGCAACCGATATAATGTATAAGCGCTGCGGCAGAGGAGGAATCAGCATATGATGGAACAGGTTCGGCTGCCGCACGGTGTTTTGACGCATTTCGGCATGGCAGCGGGGGAGAAAAAGCCCGCGCTGGTGATTTGCCCGGGCGGCGGTTATGAATTTTGCTCGATCCGGGAGGGCGCGCCCGTGGCGCGGGCATTTGCGCGGGATGGAATTGAATCGTTTGTGCTGGAATACGACTGTTCGGCTCCTCCGCTCGGCAGGCAGCCGGTGCGCACACTGTCCGCGGCCGTCGCGTGGGTGCGGGAGAACGCTGCGCGTTTTGGCGTGGATGCTGACCGCATCGCGGTCGGCGGCTTTTCTGCGGGTGCGCATCTGGCGGGCACATTGGCCGCTGTCTGGAACAAGCCGGAATGGTTTGAGGAAGGCACGGAATTGGCGAAGCATCGGCCTTTCGCGGCGGTATTGGGATATCCTGTCGTTTCGGCGGGTGAATATGCGCACCGCGGCAGTTTTGTACGTCTGGCGGGCGAGGATATAGCGCAGCAACAGGCGTTTTCGCTCGAAAAACTGGTGGATGCGGATACGCCGCCGGTGTTTTTGTGGCATACGCTGACTGACGCGACCGTGCCGGTCGAAAATACACTGCTGCTGGAAGGCGCGCTGCGCAAAGCGGGCGTGCCGCATGAGCTGCATTTGTTCCCGCACGGCGTACATGGGCTGGCGCTGGCGGATTTTGAAACCTACGACCCGGCGCGTGGCCGCCGCCCTGACCGGCATCTGGCTCGTTGGCAGGGGCTGTGTGCAGAGTGGCTGAAGGAGTTATGACCATGGAAATAAGGCACACGCAGCCCGCCGATCTGCCGGAGCTGCTTGAGATTTTTGCAAATGCGCGCCGTTTTATGGCGGAAAACGGCAACCCAAACCAATGGGGCGACCATACGCCGACTGTGGACATGCTGCAAGCGGATATTGCGGCGGGATGCAGCTATGTCTGCGTGCAGGACGGACAAATCGCGGCGACGTTTTTCTTCTCCACGGCGGGCGAGCCGACCTATCGCGTTATTCGCGAGGGGGCTTGGCTGGACAACGCACCGTATGGCGTGGTGCACCGCATCGCGGCGGCGCAGCAGGGACACGGTGCGGCGGCGTATTGCCTCGAGTGGTGTCTGGCTCAGTGCGGCAATATCCGCATCGACACGCACCGCGACAACCGCCCTATGCAGCGGCTGCTCGCGCGGCTGGGTTACAGCTATTGTGGACTGATTGATCTGGAAGAGGGCCGCGGCGAGCGGTTGGCCTTTCAGAAGCATTTGGAAAAAACATAAAATAAACCACCTTGAAAGAGGTGGTTTTCTTTTTGATAAAAATAAAATAAAAGATTGACTTTAATAAAATTAAAGCATATACTGAAAATAGAAAAAGGAGGTGGGTGCATGGCGATTGAGGTGATGCCCGGCTGGATGGCGCAGCTGGAGGAGGAGGACATGGCGTTTATCAAGCGGTTTGTGCTTGCGTCCGGTTCGCTCAAGCAGATTGCAGGCGAATACGGCGTGACCTATCCAACCGTGCGCCTGCGGCTTGACCGACTCATCCAGAAGATCGAGCTGGGCGAGCGGGAGGACGAAGACCCGTATGTGGCGCTCATCAAACGGATGGCGGTGAATGATAAGCTGGACTTCGATACGGCGAAGATACTGATTCACGAATATAAAAAACGCCGCGCAGGCGGCACGGCGAATGGATAGGGAGGGGCGAGGATATGGCAACACTCGATACGATGGCAATAGTGGTGATTGCAATCAACCTGTGTCTGTGGCTTGCGATTTTGGTGGGGATCGTCGCGCTGCAGGTGTTTCTGTCCCGCCGCAAGGCGTGGTGGCCGGGACTGGTGATGCCTGTATGCACGCTGCCGGGTGTGCTGCTGGTGCTGCCGAATGTATTGCTCAATGCGCTGTCTCAGGCGGAAAACGCGGGACAGGCGCTTCTGGCAGTGCTGGGTTCTGCGCTCTGCCTGCTGCCGACGCTGGTGCTGCTTGCAGTTTATTTTCTCTGCCGCCGCAGTCAAAAACACAAAAAGCAACTCGATAAAATGAATATACAGGATCTGTAAAGTCAAAAAAGGAGGATGGATGATGTTTTTTCCGTTTCGTATTTTGGTGCTGGTGTTGCTGCTTGCCGCGGTCATTGCCCTGCAAGTGTTTCTCTCCCGCCGCAAGTCATGGTGGCCGGGACTGGTGCTTCCGGCGCTGGAAGTGCTTTACTCGATTTTCGCAATCGTCTCCGCGATTGTCGGGTATTATGAGGTGTACGGTCAGGGCGTTCCGGTGACGGCTTCGTTTATTGGTGATACATTCCTCGCGTTTTTGCAGTGCAATATTTTTACCATGGTGCTGCTCGCGGTCTATTTTTTCTGCCGCTGCAGCCAAAAACACAAAAAGCAGCTGGATAAAATGAACATACAGGATTTGTGAGCATAAAAAACCGCCGTTTCGGACAGACGCATCCAAAACGGCGGTGATTTTTTATGATTCGGGCAACGCTCTGCGGCGTGCGGGGGACAGATAGCTGCCGACGGCGGCAACCATTTCTCTGGAAGCGACTACTTTGTCGGCCAGCGTGACGATCCATGCGATGCGCGTGCGCGGCATGGCTGCAAGAGGGAACATATGCCGTGCGATGGCTTCGCACTCCTCGCTCGAAAGGCCAAACATGCATTTGGCGCGTTCTGCCGCGATATGTCCATGCACAAAGGCGTGCATACGCATGATGCGCTGGATGCCGGAAAACCGGTGTAGGTAGCGGCGGAACAAATCACCGCGCCAGTCATAGCCGAAAAAGTCATGCAGCAGCGCTGCACGGACAACAGAAGCGGTTTCGTCCCCGGACAGACGCATCCGGCGGGCGATCGTATAAGCCGCTTCCGCTACGGCAACCGAGTGGTCGTATACCGAATTTTCGGGACCGTGATGCTCAAACAGACGCAGCTGCTGAAAACGCGGGTGCTCCAGAATATGTCCCACAAGCTGCTGAATCTCGCTGTCCAATGGACTCACCCCTTTCGTTAAGTTCTGTCTTTATTATATGACGCAGTCTGCACAAAAACAATGGGAAAATTGTTACAATATTGTGACATTTTACTCGAGCGGTTCGAGCAGCCGCCGGGTGACATGCCGGTGCAGCAGTAAAGCGGCGGCAAGGCCAACGGCTTCGGCCAGCAGGAACGCAAACCAGATGGCGGTAAGGCTGATGCGGGAGAGCACCACCGCCGCGGGCAAAATGACGATCAGCTGGCGCAGCAGCGCGACCCAAAGCGATTCACTGCCCCGTCCCAGACCTTGCATGCAGCCCGACAGGATGACGGACGCGCCCGCAAAGCAGAACGACACGGAAATGATGCGGATAGAAGGTACGCCGATGGCAAGCATGGCGCTCGATGCATCGAACAGACGCAGCAGCGGCACGGGAATCAGTTCAAACAAGATCGTCCCCGCCGCCATAATGCCAACAGCGAGATACAGCGCATAGCGCGTGATGCGTTCGATGCGGCGGCGATTTTTTGCGCCGTAATTGTAGCCAATCATCGGAATGAGCGCGTTGTTCAGGCCATAGATCGGCATGAACAGGAAGTTTTGCAGCTTGTAGTACACCCCGTAAAAGCTGACGGCGGTCTGGGAAAACGGCATCAGAATGCGGTTGAGGCCGACTGTGAGCACGCTCAGCAGCGACTGCTGCACCGCTGCGGGCAGGCCGATGCGCACGATCTCGCCAAGGATGCCGCCGTCCGGACGAAAGCCGCGCAAATGCAGACGTACATCGTGGTTAAAACGTACATTGATGAAAAAGCCGATGCCCATGGCGATGATCTGGGACAGGACGGTGGCGAGTGCCGCACCCGTCGTGCCGAGGGAGGGGCAGCCGAGCAGGCCGAAAATCATAATCGGGTCAAGAATGCAGTTGATCACAGCGCCGATCAGCTGCGTGACCATATGATAGACCGTGTTCCCAGTTGCCTGCATCAGACGTTCGGCCACGAACAGCAGGAACACGCCGCACGAAGCGACGGTGACCACGGTCACATAGCTGGTGCCCATCTCGATGACCGCGGGTACGTCGGTGAACAGCGCGATAAAACTTCGTCCGAACAGTAAGCCAAGCACGGCGAACACCAGCCAGAAGCACATGGAAAGGAATACGCCGTTGGCGGCGACCGCGTTGGCTTCCTCCTGCTTTTTCTGTCCAAGCCGCCGTGAAAGCAGCGCATTGACGCCCACGCCCGTGCCAGTCGCTACTGCGATCATCAAAAGCTGGACGGGAAAAGCCAGCGAGACCGCGGTCAGCGCATCCTCGCTGATGCGCGCGACGAACGCACTGTCTACAATATTATAAAGCGCCTGTACCAGCATGGACAGCATGATCGGAAAGGACATCGTCACGATCAAGCGTCCCTCGGGCATGGTGCCCATCTTGTTTTCTGCTGCCATCAAACCACCTCAATTCTATGTCCTATCATACCAGAAAATGCGCAAACAAAAAAGACCCGCCGGAGCAGGTCTTTTGTTTGGCGTTTTACAGCGCGACTGGGGTATCGAGGATCATCTGCCGGTACGGTAGATCCTCAAAGCCTAAAATGTGGTAGAGCGCGGCGGCACGCGGGTTTTCCTCGGTCACTTCCAGACGATACCGAGCGGCAGTGTTGTATTTCTCGTGCACTGCGGCAATCATTTTGCTGCCCACGCCCTTGCCGCGCATGGTTTCGTCCACCATCAGTTCCTCCAGCCAGACGCACAGGCCGCCCGCTTCGTTAGACCACGTCAGCGCCAGCAGACAGTACGCCACCGGCTGACCGTCCTCCTCTGCGATCAGGCAGTCGGCATACGGGCTGCCATGCATCAGCAGCTCAAAGGTGCGCTCCGCGTTTTGCGGGGGAATGTCATGGCAGACGGCAGGCGAGTGGTAAAACGAATGCACGCTGCGGATGAAATAGTCACGGTCGCGGGACTCGATCGACCGGATCAGCATAGTAAAACCTCCTGTTTTTTGGGCTTATTCGCTCCTGTTTTCATGCAGATACGTCGCTTCCAGATCGGAAAGGTGCAGCTTGACGGCAAGTGGGTATTTCTCAAACGCATGTGCCAGCGAAAAGCTGCCGCCGCGCACGGAATCGTCAAACCCGCCCATGTGCCAGCGCACTGCCATGGCCTCCTCGGTTTTCAGGCGGAGGAAGCGCTCGATCAGATAGACGGATTTTTCGCCGTGTCCATAGGGGAATTGATCGTCGATCGCATAAACCGGCACCTTTTCCCATTCGCCGCGGTCGTTTTTGCGGTTGCGTAGCTCGGTTTTGTAAAATCCGGCTTTGCACAGGTCGTGCAGGAGCGAGACAAGCGTAAAGCTTTCCAGATTATCGGTTTCCGGGTTATAGTGCTTGGAAATCAGCACGTTATAGACGTTAAGCGAGTGGTCGAGCAGACCGCCTTCGTAGGCCGCGTGGAAGCGTGTGGACGCGGGCGCGGTGAAAAAGTCGGTCGTTTCCATCCATGCGAGCAGCTTATCCGCGCCCGGACGGTGGATATTTTTGTTATAGGTTTCGATAAACAGTTCTTTACTGGTCATGGTGTTCCTCCATTCGGGCACGGGCATGTGCCAAAAGCGCCTGCCGCGTGTTGTCCAGCGCGCCATCTACGACGGCATCCAGCAGATCGTGCAGCATGACCCCGATTGCAGAACCGTGCAGGCCGAGTGCGGTCAGGTCGTTCCCGTTTACCGCAAGCTGCCGCAGCGACAGGCAGGCATCCTGCGCGAGCACCGCATTCAGCCGCCGTTCGGTTTCCCACAGCGCCGCGACGTTGTCCGGGTGCGTCCCTTGGCCGACAGCATCGCCCTTTTTGATGGCCAACAGGTCGCGGAAGCGGCTTTCACCGATCTGCACCAAACGGCGGCGCACCAGTTTGTCGCTGTCGCCCAGCGGGCGGTCGTGCTGCTCGACCAGCAGCAGAATGCGTGCAATTTGTTCGCCGGAAAAACGCAAACGGCGCGTAAGCGCCTCTGCAATCTCACGGCTGACCTGCGGGTGTCCGTAGAAATGCCCGACGCCGTTTTCATCCACGGTTTTGCAGGCGGGTTTGCCGCTGTCATGCAGCAGCGTTGCCCAGCGTAAACAGGGTTCCGCAGGCACCTGCCCGACCGCGCGGATGCTGTGCTCCCAAACATCATATAAGTGATGTGGGTTTTGCTGTGCGCAGTCCACCATTGGGGCAAGCTCGGGCAGCGCTGCGGTCAAAATGTCGGAAAAATTTCGCAGCGCCCGCGTCGCAAACCGACCGCATAACAGGCCGGTCAGTTCTTCGCGGATGCGTTCGGCTGCAACGCAGGACAGCCGGCCAACCTGCCGCCGCATGGCCGCGGCGGTTTCCGCTTCTACGGTGAAGCCAAGCTGAGACGCAAAGCGCACGCCGCGCAAAATGCGCAGCGCGTCCTCCTGAAAACGTGCGTCCGGGTCGCCGACTGCGCGCAGTACGCCGTCCTGTAGATCGTCCAGCCAGCCGTACGGGTCACACAGGCCGCGGGCGGGGTGCCATGCCATTGCGCCGACCGTGAAATCCCGACGCGCAAGGTCAGCGGTCACGTCGGGGACAAAGCGCACCCCGTCCGGATGCCGCCCGTCCGAATAGCCGCCGTCCGCGCGGAAAGAGGTGATCTCCAGCGGGCCGTCATCGGTCAAGACGGTCAGCGTACCGTGCTTCAGGCCGGTTTCGAGCACACGATCTTCCGCGAATACCGCCTGCATTTCGGCGGGCTTGGCCGCGGTGCACAAATCCCAGTCGTGCGGCTGGGCGCCGCGCAGACTGTCGCGCACGCAGCCGCCGACCGCCCATGCCTCATATCCGGCCTCCTCCAGCTGCGCAATGGCGCGTGCCGCATGTGCGGGAAGGTCGATCACTTGTCATCCTCTTTCTGATGAAGCTTGTAAGAGGTGCCGTCCGGATTGATGACCACGGTGTTATCCAGCTGGGATTTCAGACTCTGGCGGAAGCCCGCAATGTATTCCGCGCGCAGTTCTTTCTGCTCGGCTTTTTCTTCGTCGGTCAGCCCTTCGGTCTTTGCTTTTTTGGCAAGCGCATTGATACGCGCGATTTTCTCATCGGTCATAACTGAATTCCTCCGTCCAATATAGGATATGCACTTATTATAGCAAACGGCGCGGGCAAAGTCGAGCAAAGGATGCGCAAGCTTGACCGGATTTTCTCAGCGTGATACAATACCCTTGTGTCAAAAATCCCCGTAAAGGAGTTTTATCATATGAAGATGGAAACCAAATGCCTGCATGAGGGCTATAAGCCCGAAAACGGCGGTCCGGGCGTGATGCCCATTGTGCAGTCCACCACCTATCGCTTTGATTCGACCGCGCATATTGCGGGCCTGTTCGATATGCCGACTGAGTTTATGTACTCGCGCTTTGCCAACCCGACCTGTGACGCGGTGGAGAAGAAGATCGCTTCTCTCGAAGGCGGCGCGGGCGCGATGCTGACCAGTTCCGGTCAGGCAGCCAACCTGCTTGCTATCCTGAATCTGTGCTCGGCGGGCGACAGCTTCATTGCCGCTTCGACTATTTACGGCGGTACGATCAACTTGTTTGGTGTCACGCTCAAAAAGTTCGGCATCGAGTGCATCTGGGCGGATGCGGAAGCATCCGAGGAAGAGGTGCAGAAGCTCTTTAAGCCCAACACCAAGGCAGTGTTTGGCGAAACGCTGGCAAACCCTGCGCTGACCGTGTTTGACATTGAAAAGTGGGCGAACATCGCGCACAAGAACGGCGTGCCGCTGATCGTGGACAACACCTTTGCCACCCCGGTTCTGTGCCGTCCGTTTGAATGGGGCGCGGATATCGTCACGCACTCGACCACCAAGTATATGGATGGTCATGCGGTGCAGGGCGGCGGTGTCATCGTCGACAGCGGCAAGTTCGACTGGGCCGCTTCGGGCAAGTTCCCGGATTTCACCGAGCCGGACGAGAGCTACCACGGCGTTGTCTATACGCGTGACTTCGGCAATCTGGCCTATATCATCAAGGCGCGTATGCAGCTGATGCGTGACTTCGGCTGCTACCCGGCGGCGCATTCTGCCTTCCTGCTCAACCTTGGTCTGGAAACTCTGCCCGTGCGCATGAAGCAGTACTGCGAGAACGCGCTGACCGTGGCAAAGCATCTGGAAAAGTCGGACAAGATCGCTTCCGTGCGCTATCCTGCTCTGCCGGGCAACGAGCAGTATGAGCGCGCGCAGAAGTACCTGCCGCTGGGCACTTCGGGTGTCATGAGCATTGACATCAAGGGCGGTCGTACGCCTGCCATGAAGTTCATGGACAGCGTAAAGCTGGCCTGCAACGAGGTGCATGTGGCGGATATCCGCACCTGCGTGCTGCATCCGGCGAGTGAGACGCACCGCCAGCTGACCGATGAGCAGCTGGTTGCAGCGGGCATTGAGCCGGGTCTGGTGCGTCTGTCCGTCGGCTTGGAGAATGTTGAGGATATCATCGAGGACATTGATCAGGCGCTGGCGCAGCTGGACTGAGCATAAGCTGTTCGAGTATTGGAAAAGAAGAGAGTATACAAAAGCAGGCCGCATGGTGCGGCCTGCTTTTGCGTTGGGGGCCTTGCCTAATCGGAACGGATAAAAAAGGGAATTTGCCGGGTTGGTAAAAATTTTAACGGCTTATATATGCCGGGAAGCGGTGTGCAGCTTGAAAATTCATAGACATTTACTCGAATATATGATATACTGACCCTGTTGGACAGCGTTTTGTCCACTGTAAGAGGTAAAAGAAAAAATCGGATTTATTGAGAATTTATATCAATTGAAAAAATATATTAAATTTCATAAAATCCTATTGACAATTCCGAGGAACAATACTATACTGAGGATGTTCCAATGAGAGAAAGGAAGGAACAGCTTGAGAATCACACATGAAGCGGATTATGCAATCCGCGTGACCTATTGCCTGGCGCTGGCAGGGGGGAAACAGTGTGCAAAGGATGTTGCAGAGTCGGCGGGCGTAACGCTGCGCTTCGCACTCAAAATTTTGCGCAAGTTGACCCAGTCCGGCATCACCAAGTCCTATAAGGGCGTGGCAGGCGGGTATGAGCTCAATCGGCTGCCTTCCGAAATTTCGCTGGGTGAGATCATTGAATGCATTGACGGACCGATTGCGATCAATCATTGTCTGGCCAATGAATTTCAGTGTACACGAGTAGGCAACCGGAAGGAATGCGACTTCCATCGCGTGTTCTCCGAGATCAACCGGTCTCTGCGGGAGCAGCTTTGTTCCATTACGATGGATCGTTTTCTTCCGTCCCCAAAATAAACCATTTTAAAAGGATATTAGGAGGAAAAAATCATGAAGAAGTTTGTTTGTTCCGTATGCGGTTATGTTCACGAAGGCGAAGCGGCTCCGGCTGAGTGCCCGGTTTGCCACGCTCCGGCTGAGAAGTTCAAGGAGCAGTCCGGTGAGAAGACCTGGGCGGCTGAGCACGTTGTCGGCGTAGCGCAGGGCGCTCCGGAAGACATCATGAACGATCTGCGTGCAAACTTCGAGGGCGAGTGCACTGAAGTTGGCATGTATCTGGCGATGGCTCGCGTTGCGCATCGTGAAGGCTATCCGGAAATCGGCCTGTACTGGGAGAAGGCTGCTTTCGAGGAAGCAGAACATGCTGCTAAGTTTGCGGAACTGCTGGGCGAGGTTGTAACCGACTCCACCAAGAAGAACCTCGAGATGCGTGTTGACGCTGAGAACGGCGCTACCGCTGGCAAGTTCGATCTGGCAAAGCGCGCTAAGGCTCTGAACCTGGATGCGATCCACGACACTGTACATGAGATGGCTCGCGACGAGGCCCGTCACGGCAAGGCTTTCGAGGGCCTGCTGAAGCGTTACTTCGGTTAATCTGAAATAGCAACATTTTAAGCC
>JAHZFK010000053.1 GCA_019421385.1 Clostridiales bacterium | reverse complement strand
CAGCGGTGCCGAAGTCCCGTCTGCATGCAGAAATGGAAATAGACAGAGCGTCCATCAACTGCACTTTGATACGGCGGCGCAGCAAGCAATGCAGTCCACGCCGCACAAAAGGAATCATGTGCCAGAGGATACGGGCAACCCGAAGAGGTGATGGGAGAAACAGAGTGCAAGCAGCTTTGCAAAAAACCTTGCCCACCAGCTTCTCCTCAAATTCTCGATTTAGTGCCCGGCTACTGTGAGCGGGCAGCGATGTGGTTTGCTCTGCCTCCTGCCAGGAAAACCGCCGGATGGCATCAAGCACGATTTGGCGGTCACCCTCGTAGTACAGAATCACAGCGCAGGTGCGCTCGTGGACTGTGACCTGCCGACACCAGGACTTTTGCTGAAGCCATGCCTCCAGCAAATCCGCCTGAGCGAGCGTCATCTGCTTCTGCCGAATCTTGAGTCGGATACGCCCCCGGCTTTCGTGCAATATGATTGCGTTCATAAGTTCCTCCTTCACGAAAAGAGGGAGCCGCTAGCGGCTCCCTCTGCGGATATCAGGCTTCTTCGCTTTCCAGATTAGCAGCGGCTGCTTCCTCCGCTTCTTTTGCCATCCGATCCTCATTCAGCTCCTTGGCAGAGGCCAAGATGTCCGCGGCATTCTCCTGTACCGTAGTCACGGTTCCCATAATCGTATCTTTCATGCGAAGACCAGCGGCCGTAGCATGTACATAGGCCTTTTTGGCATCTTTGCTGGACAACAGCTTGACACCAAAAGAGCCAAACAGCGCACCGCCTGCAAAGCAAGCCAGCTTTGTGTAAACACTCATCGTTATACTTCCTTTCCCTTATTTCCGTTTGTAGCCGGTGACCATAACCATGATCATACAGATCACAGCACCCCAAGCCCAAAATCGATGCTGCTTCATCGCTGTCACTCCTTTTGCAACTTTGGAATGTTTGATTATTATAGCAGAAAACAAAGGAGCTTGTCGCTGTTAAAACGGACGCAAAGTTGCGGTTTCCGACATTTTTCTGTACTGGCCGGGCGACATCCCATAGTGCCGCTTAAACGCAGCATTGAACTGGCTCATACCCTCATACCCCACAGTTTGAGCGATCTGCTGAATGGGCATCCCAGTGGTACAGATCAGATTCCGTGCGCGCTGGAGGCGCTGTTGAATTAAATATGTGTGAATCGGCACACCATAGGTACTGCGAAAGTGCTTTTTTAAAAATGTTGCGGAAAATGAGAACTGTTTACAAAGAAAAGGAATGGTAAGCTTCTCTGACAAATGTTCCTCTAAATAGGTCTTGACCTCCAACATAACGGGAGCCACAGAGGGAGGCGAAGCCAAATCACAGCCGTATGACAAAGAAGCTTTTGAACAAAGCAGATACAGCAGTTCCACCGACTTAAAAACACAATACCGGTTTTGGGCATCGTCAGGAAGATCGCGCATGGTTTCAAAAAAAGCCTGCGTCCAAGGAGTTCCAAAGAGCGTCATGCAGCCGCATTGCGCTTCCATAATATTTTTAACGCCTGTAGTATCCAATTTTAGCTCCAGAGCTTGACAGATATCCTGTAGACTTTCTTTCGCGGACAAGGCGTCTACTGCCACCAGAATCCCACTTAGATTCTTGCTGCACCGACACGAAATGAGTTGGGAACAATCAGAGATAAGAAATATCCCCGGCGCTTCCACTGTTTTCAGAGAACCGTGAAGCAGTTCGACTACAAGCCTCCCCGAAAGACAAAAGAATGCTTCAAAATGAAGCTGCTCACCCTGTACCGAAATTTCTTGGAGTGTTTCAGTGGCCTCCGAGCATGCTTGGAAGCGACAGCTCTGGACTCCCGGCACGCTACTGCTCCAGCAAGCTGAGTGAGCATCGGCGTGCAGTATATATTCTTTCAACATGGTTTCACGACCTGTCTATCCATGATCCACATAGCGATTTTCCTTATCCTGCGATACCACGCCGAGGCAGAAAGCGAATGCTCTCTGCCCCACAGGGAGGCACCCAAAGGCGATGGCGGAATACTCGTCGACCTACTCCGGCGAGCACTCACTTTATTTATCAATACGGAAGTTTCATGGGGAAAGAGAAAAAAATCAGCGGGAGCCTCCCTAAAAGAAGCCCCCCGCATCTTTCATTTGTTACGTGTATTACAGCAACAGTGATCTTGATCCACCTTTTTGGAACTGCAGGAGCATCCATCCGGGCAGCCGATACATTTCTTACCGCTTTTTTTGGCCTTATAGACATACAAAGCGGCAGCTGCAATGATTACAACAAGAATACCAACTAGGATATAGTCGATCATCAAGCGCTCACTCCATTCAGCGCATACTCTTGCTTCAGATCCTTATCTGCCTTCCGACACAGCCAAACCAGAACGGCAGCGAACAAAACCACAGCAATAAGACCAGGAACAAAGCCAACGCCGAAAGTGCCAGTGGTGATCAGGGTGCCAATCTGATAGACTAGGAAGCCTACCGTATAGCCGGTGCCCAGCTGGAGGCCAATACCGGCCCACACCCACTTGGCGCTCTTCATCTCAGAATTCATAGCGCCGATAGCAGCAAAGCAGGGAGGCGTATAGAGATTGAACATCAGGTAGGCCAAAGCAGCAACCTTGGTGATGGCGATAACACCCGCTACCTCAGCGCCGGCGCCTTCCATCATTTCCAGCGCATCGGTGTCAATAAAGTTTTCCAGACCCACAAAGCATACAGCCAGGGTGCCCACCACATTCTCCTTAGCAATGAAGCCAGTGACGGCGGCGGCAGCCAGCTGCCAGCTGAGAACGCCCACAATGGGTATCAGCAGATAGGCAAATGGACCGGCGATGGAAGCCAGGATAGAGCTATCGGCGGTCTCGGCCACCTGGAAGCTCCAGTTGAATGTCTGCATAATCTGCACAGCAGTGTTGCACAACAAAATGATGGTGGCAGCCTTTACAATGTAGGCCCAGCCTCGGGCACACATGGCCTTGAAAGCAAACCCGAGAGAAGGAACTTTGTATTCAGGCAGCTCGATAATGAAGAAAGACTTCCGGTTTTTGTAACCGGCGATCTTATTAACCAGCAGAGCACCCAGAAAGATGAGAATGATACCGGTAAAGTACATGGTGAAACTCACCCAGCCCGCATCATCAAAGAAGGCGCCGGCAAACAGAGCGATCACAGGGATCTTGGCACCACAGGGCATGAACGGGGTAAGCATAGCAGTAGCCCGACGTTCACGCTCGTTGCGGATGGTACGGCTGGCCATAACGCCTGGGATGGCACAGCCGGTGCCAATGACGAAGGGAATCACAGACTTGCCGGATAGACCCACCTTTTTAAAGATAGGATCCAGAACCACGGAGACGCGGGACATGTAGCCGCAATCCTCCAGCAGTGCAATCAGGAAATACATAATCATGACGAGAGGCAGAAAACCAACTACAGCACCCACGCCGCCAATTATGCCATCGGCCAACAGGGCGGTCAGCAGCGGATTGGCATTGGCCAAGCTGTCCGCCACAAAGCCCTGGAAAGTCTCGATCCAAGCCACCAGGGTGTCTGCAATAAGCGGCCCCACCCAGACCTGAGAAATCTGGAATACCAAGAACATGACCACAGCAAAGATGGGAATACCGGCGAATTTATTAGTGAGAACAGCGTCGATGGCATCCCCTGCTCCCTTTTCGCGAGTAAGTACCTTACGTTTTTCCACTTGCGAAACCAATTGGTTGACAAAGGCAAAACGCTTGCGGTCTGCTTCTTCCACAACCTTCTTATCGGTCAGATCAATATCGCCCTGAACATAGGGTGCCTTCTGCCCCTTACCCTTCTGCGCCACCGCGGCATCCACCACAGCTTTCAGGCCCTCGGCAACGGTTGAAATCGTTTCAACTACCGGACACCCCAGCTTCGCAGATAGGGCGGCAACATCAATCTTGGTCTGCTTTTTAGCATTGATATCGCTCTTGTTCAGAGCAACCACCACAGGAATCCCCAGTTCCAAAAGCTGTGTGGTGAAGAACAGGCTACGGCTCAGATTAGTGGCATCCACAATATTGATGATGGCGTCAGGATGTTCGTGCTTCACATAGGAACTGGTGATACTCTCCTCCGAAGTGAAGGGCGACATGGAGTAAGCACCTGGCAGATCTACAGCGATCAAATCCTCCGTTCCACTGATATAAGCCTTTTTGATGGGATGTTCTTTCTTTTCCACCGTAACACCGGCCCAGTTTCCTACCTTTTCATTCCGCCCAGTGAGAGCGTTGTACATGGTAGTTTTACCGGAGTTCGGGTTGCCGGTCAAGGCAATACGCATGATATTTCCTCCTCTTTATCTGTGCAATGTATTTTATTCACAGCCCGATAGTTATCCGAAGCTAACCGTCAGACAGAATAAACCCAGCTTTGGAGACATCAAGATATGTGTCTGTACCATAGCAGTTTAGGTCTTATATCTCGATGGCTGAGGCCAACTGATTGTCAATATTATAGCGTCCATCCTTGATAGAGACCACACAGCCGCCTTTCATATGGGATACGACGGTAACCGGTTCTCCTGCGTAGCAGCCAAGAGAAAACAAGAAGGCGTTTAGTTCCTCATCCTCCGTATTGATTTGCTTGATGATATATTCCTGCCCATCCTGAGCATCCAACAATGTCATACCCTTCACCTTCTCAGTTTTGTTTCGTCAAATTACTTAAAAATTAGTTAGCACAAAGCAACTAACATGTCAAAAAATCAGGTTAGCACTCCCTAACCCTTTGATATCATATATCACATGATGAAAAATGTCAAGTCATGCAAAAGAAAATATCGGACTTATACTTACTTTTTAACAAACGCACAATTATATTACAAATTATTTTTCCGATTTGTGCTAAGACAACAATTCCAAAAGGCTTTACCGTGTAATTTTCTTGTTCACCAGCCAATTCCTATGACTTTTATTCGATTCCGTTATGTCGCCCACCTATGCTGCTCGTCTACAACATTAGAATCTTAACCGTCAACTGCCTTTCCGAACACAGATTCCGGATTCTGGGCTTGAGCATTTCTTTCGGAGGCCTAGTTCTCACATGAATCAGTTCAGCACTGCTTCTAAAGTTTGTAGACTCTCAGGAAAATTACTCACTATGGGTTCTTCAATATATCTACTCTAATTGGTAAGTCTCGCCTTTTCTTAACCCACAATTGTTCTGCATGGTATCATGAATTGTTAGGCAATACTCGTAGTGTTCTAATTGCCAATGCGATCTGAAACGGCACTAATGTTGAATTCAATACGCTGCTGAGCCACGAAATAAATTCCAGTATTGTCAAAAGATCAAAAACACTGAGATAATACAATAAATCTCTCAACCTCAGAGCAAATCTCATGGCAGTTGTACAAAGCGTCTTTTGGCCATGTACATTGACAACGAAATAAATATATGCTAGAATCCACATAGTTAGCTTGGACTAACCGCATAGATTCTTTTTGGTGCGTATCAAAATTTATAACAGCTCCACTATGGTTGGGTATTTTGCGCTGAGTTTGTAACACATAGATGCAGGTAGACAGGAAGTGATAAGATTGGAAGTAGGCGCGTCATCGGAAGATTATCTGAAAGCGATTTTTATCCTTCAGAAAATGATGGGAACAGTGCGCTCAGCAGATGTCGCACGATACTTGAATGTATCAAAACCCAGTGTGTTCTACGCTGTATCCACCTTGCGAAACAATGGATTTCTCCATGTAGACGATCAACACTTCTTGCTATTAACGAAAGCTGGACGTACAATTGCTGAAAATACGTTTGAAAAACACAAATTCTTTTCCGCGATACTGATTGAAGCCGGCGTTGAACCTGAAACCGCTGAAAAAGAAGCCTGTCGTATTGAACATACAATTAGTACAGAATCTTTTCAACGGCTGAAGCAATTTATAGTAGATCATATCAACAACGATCGCTTTTGATGTGTTCACTAAAGTCAGCATTCCAAGTCAAATGTGTCTTGAAACCGTAAGTAAAATTAAAGTTGATTGCATAAAAAGTTGCTGGAGCTCACGTTGTATTTCTCCGCTTTTTAGGCGTGGTAATACTGCAATGAAGCCGTATGACTATTAGGGAATACGTCCCCAAAAAGGATATAAAAAGATTGCTGAAAGGATAAGACATATATGCCTCAATTGGGTATTATAGAGGACACCCTTTTCATCCCTATGCTGGGAAGAATCTATGCTAGCGAGCATTGTCCACAGATCCTATACGACCAAAAGGCATTGGAGTTAAAGAAGAAGTTGCCGCGCAATCTGTTAAGGCGGAACCGCCAGAGTCAATATACGATGTTGGCCTCCGCCGTACGCTCTGCCAATTTCGATCGTTATATCAGAGCCTTTCTGGAGCACAAAGCAGACGGGGTAATTGTCCAGCTTGGATGCGGTCTCGAGACGACTTATGATCGCTGTGACAACACGAAGGCACGCTGGTATTCCGTAGACCTGCCTCATGTGCTAGAATACCGACGGGAGCTTCTGCCTGAGCCAGAGCGGGAAACCTATCTTGCTGGGGATGCCTTTGCCGAGGACTGGATCAGGCAGATTCGTGCAGACGTATCAGACGCACCTATCTTCATTACCGCAGGCGGACTATTCCACTATTTTGAGGAAAGCAAGGTTGTTGGTCTTTTGCGGATGCTCACAAAGTTTGGTGATATTCAAATTATTTTCGACACTATAAGCAAAAGCGGCATGACCATGATGCGAAGCAAGTACATGAAGCAAGTGTGTCATGCGGATGTGCCAATGTTTTTCTATGTGGATTCCGCAACAGAACTTGTCAAAAAAATAGGCTGTGGTGTCAGAGTTTTGGCAGAGGCACCCTACTATCGCCATATCCCCCGAAATGGTTTGATGTTGTCCACGAAGATCAGTATGGCCGTCTCTGATCGATTAAACATGGTAAAAATGATACACCTCACCGCCTAAGATATTTGAGATGAATGCTGATTGGAAAATGTCGCAGGTAGATAAGGAAATACAAAAAATCTAATATTCATGGCATTACAAAAGTAGAAGTTAAGGTATCAATCGAAAGATTGATACCTTTTTCTGTTACTTAAAATCCCCACATTCATATAACACAACTTCTTTTGCTACAATGTAGTCAAAGGAAGAACGCTCATAACGCATCCCTTCTTAATGAAAATACGTTATTTGATTTGGAGTATACATTTTAACGCCTTTTTTGCAATGAGTAAAAGCATTAGCATTTTTAATTACTTTCTTAAAACACCCTGATTTTTACTTTCCCAGTATGAACATATATGACCTTTGAACATGACAAGTTTACCATGAAGCCCACCCTTGACGAAGCCGGGAGGCTCATTCCACGGCAGGACTACCGGCTGGACACGCTGAGCTGCGAGAACAAGGTTTTCGCCCTGTCCTGCATACAGACAAATCTGCGGTACGGCAAAAACAGCAAACGAGAGGACATCAAGAGCCACCACTATATCATCAGCTTTGACCCACGGGACGCAGTCGATGGGGGCTTGCCTACTGCAAAGAGCATTTCCCCGGACACCAAGTCCTTGTCTGCACCCACCCGGACGGACACAACCACAGCGGCAATATCCATGTGCATATTGTCATCAACAGTCTGCGGATTACCGAGGTGGAGCGCAAGCCCTACATGGACAGGACGAGCGACACCAGAGCCGAAGATAAGCACCGCTACACCGCAGCCGCCATGCGGTATTTCCTCAGCGGAGTCATGGAGATGTGCCGCCGGGAGCGGCTTTACCAAATCGACCTCTTGAACGGCAGCAAGAACAAAGTGACCGAGCGTGAATACTAGGCGAAGCGCAAAGGGCAAGCCAAACCGGACAAGGAAAACGCCACCCTGCTTGCCAAGGGTATCGCACCGAGGACAACCAAGTTTGAAACCGACAAAGATCGTCTGCGGCAGACCTCATGCCAAGCCCTTTCCACTGCTGCCAGCTTTGACGAGTTTTCCGCTCTCCTGTTGCGGGAGGGCGTGACCGCTAAGGAGAGCTTGGGGCGACTGTCCTATCTCACGCCGGACAGGACGAAGCCTATCACCGCCCGGAAACCGGGAACGGACTTTGACAAAGCCACTGTCCTTTGTTCTCCACCGGGGACTGTCTTCTCCTTCCTTGCAAAAAGGCAATCGAACCTGTATTATTCCACTATCGAAGTGAATACCTCCTGTTTTACTTTTTCAGCAACATTTTGTCCATCTGCTAACAGTGTAGCCTCAAAGCGCAAGCCGCGGCACGGAATCAAGATTCTCTGTGCCGCTGCTTGTCTGTTATCCTATTTTTCCTTTGATTTTTGCCAGCATCCATTGTTTATTATCGCTGTGCGCGACGATCTCCACCTTAACAGTATCCCCGGGCTGGAACTGGTCATCGGAAAAATGCCGGGCATATCGGCATACCGCAGTACAACCATCATCCAACCGTACAAATACGCCGCCGGCATATTTGCTGGTGATGGAAGCCATGCGAATAGATCCCGGTGGATGGCGCTGTCTGGCTCCATCATAAGGATTGGGAGCAGCTGCCTTTACCGATACCTCCAGATGTTCATCAGTAAAGGAAAGCACCTTCGCATGAAGAATTTGTCCCGGTCGATAAGTATCCCGAAGGTCGCCAAGGTAGGAATACGACAAGCCAATTTGCGTCAGCGTATCGTCATAACCACAGCAGGACAACGTCAATCGGGAAGGTCCAACTGTTAAAACATCACAATCCACAATGCTGCCTTCCTCCACATGCGCGATTTCTTTCGCCTCCCATCTGCGCCGGGAGAGCGCCATTGTTCGGGATGCGATTGCGCACCCAGCCATCCGATCCACTGCAACAATCACAAAATCCACATTTGCCCCGGCCATGTTGTTCAGCACAAAACTTTCACGTTCTTCGCCCTGCCACCAGAAAAATGGTTCCGGTATTAAAATCTTTACGCGATACGGCAGCACAATCATGCAGGGCATATTCGTCACTTCCTCATCCGATATTTCCGAATTGATTTCCACTTCCGGTTGTGGCATGTTTTCTATCCCAACAATCCTGCCCCGCATCAGCGAACCAGACCGGAACGAGGCATAAATATTGTCCCATTCCGCCTGTTCTGCCGGCGTCAGGGCTTCATCCAAACCTTTGATATCAAGCGCAAAAAAGCGTTCCCTGGCTTTTTCCAGCCACTGCTGTATTTTTTGGTTGATTTCCATATCATTTTCCCTCCCAATTTTTCAGATGCAACCTGCCCGTTTGATCAGGATAGGCTAAAATGCACGGCACTGCGGCCGAGATAGCAGTAATTTGCGACTCGGAATCCAGCAGCATCACATGGGCACTTTGTGCCGACGATGTGTCCTGCGCATTGTCAACCAGTATGCTTGTTTCTTGCTCCAGCCTCTCTGGCACATGCAAAACCCAAAGGCGTATGCAACGGTCTGGATAATAAGCATACAGCAGATAATCCGGCTTACGCGGCAAAATCTTCGGTGCATTCCACTGCCCTGCAAAGGACAGAGCAATATCCATCGAACGCAGGACACATAGGTCTTCTTTGCCGTCCGGAGACAGGAGCAACCCTGTCTTTGCTGCGAATTTGATTTTCCCATCGAACTTAAGCTGGCGAACAATACTGTCTGCGGCTTGGAGCGCCAATCCATAGCGCAGCCGAAGTAGCGCCCGTGCTTGCCGTTTTTCCATGCAACCTAATATCCGCACTGTCTTCAGTAGTTCCAGCTGCGGCTCACTGTAAAACATCCTGCTCAAGCATTACCACTCCTTCCCGCGGTTGACCACTGGATCGAGCATTGTATCACAGCCTTGCTCCAGAATCGTGCTGTACACTACCTTTGCCGTGTAAACCAGCGTGTTGCGCATCGCGGGCTTCTCGTTTTCGTGCAGCTTGGCCAGAGCGCAGTCCAGCACCTCCCAGTTCAGACGCCAAAGCGTCTCTCGCACCTGCAGCTGCGGATAGGTACACGGACCGATCGTCAGCTCGCCGCAGTAGTATAGCCATGTAATTGCGTCACGCAGCACGGTCTGCTCTTTCGGCTCAAACAGGTCAAACTCGCAGCGCCGAATCAGGTGATCGAGCTCCGCCCGTTCGCGCGCGCGTTCGACCGTCGTACTCCTCTCCGTATCACTTCTCTCTTTCTTACTCTTCTCTTTCTTACTTGTGTGCGGTTTTTGCAGGTCTAGAACTGCAGCTTCAGCATTTCTTGAACTGCCGTTTTGGCATGTCAAGACCTGCGGATTTTGCAGATCAAGAACTGCGATTTTTGCAGGTCTTGCAGACGTAACCGTGTCCGCGTCCGGCTGTCCTTCCAGTATGGCGGGCTGTTCGGCTGCCGGCTCCGCTGCATCAGGCGTCTCGTCATTCTCGTCCAGACCTGCAATTTCTGCAGTTCTTGGCGCGGGACAAAACGGCGCACAGTCATAGGCGTAAGCGGCTTTTTCATTCAGCTGCACCTCGGCCAGAAAGATGCGGTTCGGCATACCGCGACCCTGCCGCTGTTCCCACAGCAGATGCTTTTGCGCAAGCTCCTTAAAGCAGCTGATTGCCTTGCGGTAGGAAACTTGCATTTCCCGTGCCAGATCTTCCCGCGTATACATGACATAAACCTCGCCATGTCGGTTGACCCAGCCGTTGCGGCGGGACAGCTGGAAGCGGTTGAGCAGGAACGTGTAGGCCACCTTGCTTTCCAGTGACAAGCCGCTGTACTGCGGGTCGAAAAACAGCCAACGCGGCATCTGCATGTGGAAATGGGAAATAGCATCATTCAGCTTCATCAGCGTGAATGCCGGGCGTACTTCGGGGTTCTGTTTCATAAGGCAGCGTCTCCTTTGTTGTTATAATTTGTTTTTTCGTCATTACGCATGGTATCGAGTGTACCCTGTATTGCATCCACCTGTGCATCGGACAGGCGGATACCCCGTGTCCCTGTCGTATCATACCCATTCTCGTCCGGATAGATCAGCGGATAGCGCGGCAGCGAGGAAAGATCCCCCCAACCGGTTTTCGGCTTCGGATCAGGCGGATCCGGCGGCTGTTCGGGTGATGGTTCCGGCGTTTGTTCCGGCGGCTGCGGCGGAGCGGGTTCCTCTGGCGTATCTTCCGCATCATCCTCCGGCTGCACCGCCGGGTAATCGGTGATAGACACCGAACGCAGCTGCGCAAACGCCGCAAATTCCTCCGGGGTGATCTTGTAAAGCAGCATGGGATACTGCCCGCGCAGCAGGACGAGGCACTGTGCGTTATCCAGCCGCAGCACCTCATCCGGCTGCATGAGAGCGCGCTGCGTGTTGCTGCGCGTCATGGAATACGGCCGAATATTGTTCTGCAGCGGGGAAAGCAGCGGCGTCTGCGGGGACTGGTTGTTTGTCACCTGAATAGTCGTCATGCCGCACTTTTCCGAAATGAACTTTGCGCTGGTCGGATCATTGACGCCCAGACAGATCGTGGCGTCGCAGCACGCTGCGATCTCCTCCCATTCGTGACGCGGGCACATGTCGGCGAGCTGCGCCACGGACTAGATCAGCACCTGACACTGCATGCCGAAGGAGCGCGTAAACGCGATCGAGCACTTGAAGTCGCCCAGCTTGCCGATCGACGGGAATTCGTCGAGCAGGAAGTTGACCGGCACCGGCAGCTTGCCGCCTTTCTCGCGCCGGGCGTATGCCTCCAAACGCGAAAACAGCATCGCGAAAAACAGCGAGGACAGGAACGCATAGGTGCTGTCCTGCGCTGAGAGGATGCAGAAATATGCGCACGGCTTTTGCCCGGGCAGCGTCAGGTCGATTGTGCTGTCCGATGTCAGCGCATCCACCAGCTTGTCCTGAAAGACATTCAGGCGATTGCCGAGGCCGATCACGATGTTGCCGCGCAGGTTTTCTTTGGCGTTCAGGAACAGGCCATACGGGCCTTTGGCCGGGTGCCCGGCCGGCAGATGGCGGAACTCCGCGTCAATGCGGCGCAGGCCGTCCTCAGTGAGCAGCTGCAGCACCCGACCCAGCCGCCGGTCACGCAGCGGCAGCAAACGATCCGCGCTGTCTGTTTCGCGCTGCACATAGTACAAAAGCGCAGTCAGCAGATTGAGCTCGGCTTTACTCCAGAAATCCCCGGCCTCTTTTTCGCTGGAGGTGTTGGTGATGATGGTGGACGCGATGATCGGGATGAGCCGCGGGTCATGGTCTGCTTCGCCGATCGGGTTCCAATGATCCGAGTGCTCCATATCCAACAGATTGAATACCCGCACCTCGTACCCTTGATCGGTCAAATACCCCGCCATGCTCTCAAACAATTCCGCTTTAGGATCGGTCAGGACGATGCTTTCCCGCCGCTTGACGCACTGGAACACATACGGCCGGACAAAGCCGCGGCTTTTGCCGGTGCCGGGCGCGCCCACCACCAGCAGGTTGCCGGCAAGCCCGCTATTTGCGCTGGCTGCGATGTAGTTTGCATATTGGTCTGCATCCAGCGGATCATCTTTGTGCTTGCCGTAAACTGTGCCGGTCAGCGCATCCAGCTTGCCAACTTCCAGAATACGCTCCATTTCACGGAGGTTCATAAAACGGGACGAGCCGTGCGTACCATCCGGCAGGATATCAAAGCCACGCTTGTCCCGCACGGCGTGATACCCAAGCAGCCAGTTCCGCGCCTTTTTGCTGCACAGCAAAACCAGCGTCAGCAGCGCGGCCGTAACGCCAAGGCCGGTCAGTGTGAACGGCGCGATCAGGTTGAGGACGGGATTTACGACCCAGATGTCCGCTACGCCGCTGTCCGGCTGGAAGGATTGGCGTGTGCCGAGCCGGACGGAATTGATCAACATGCCATAGAAATACCAGGCAACACCTCCCAGCACCGCATACAGCCGCCAGTCGCCCGGGTGCCGTGTGCGCCAGCGCTGCGCCTTTTGCAGCAGCCGGTCCTCCATCTTGGCGATCTGCTCAGACAGACGCATGGGAAGCACCTTCTTCCAGCTTTCGAATGGGTTCGTCCGGGATAATGACAATCCGAAAAAAAGGCGGCGGGAAAATCTGCTCCAGAAAGGTTTTTTGAAAATCCAGCACTACCAGAATCAGATTGCTGTATCCTGCCTCCCGCGCCTGTACGGCAGCTCGCTTGATATGACACAGATCCATGTCAAGCGAGATGATGGCGGGCTGATGCAAACGCGGGTCAATGAAGTCACAGGCCGGCAACCCCATCTCTACCATTTTGCCAGCCTGCTCTCCCAGCATCATGGAGAGCGGCAGCCGGTAACCCGGGATACGCATCAGTTGCATCTGGAACGCGCCTTGACGGTCACAGGACAGCAGACAGGCGTGCGATGCCTCGCCTGCCAGCTGCCCGTATGTCCCTGATTTCTTACCGGCACTTTTGACCTGCTCGTGCAGCAGGGCACGGTAAGCCGATGTATAGCTTTCACCGCAGAACAGATAGCCGGTATCCGTGCAGCGGCAGCGCAGCGAAATGGTTTGCAAGCAATCATATTCCCGCTGCAGAAAGACGCGCCTATCGGCGTGGGGATAATGCGCCGCGAGCAAGGTATCACCCAGTCGGATAAAACCGGTCACCAGATTACTGCCCAGCACATTCTGGTTTGCCCCTGCACGCAGGACAAATGCCGGCAAATATCCGTCCTGCTGGCTGAATTCCTCGATACTGCTCATAAACGGGCTTATGTCGGCAGCGAACATGGTCACGGCCACGGCAGCGTTTTCGAACCTGCGTTTGGAACGCTGGGTATGCTGGTCTGGCTGCATCGGACAGTCATGCATCTCAAGCCAGCGGTAGCCGTCTGCTGTCAGCCGCCAGCCATAGGTCGCGGAATATGGCCGCACGAAACCGTTACGCACCAGACTGCGCATCAGCGAGAGACGGAAGAATTCCGGGAAGCGGCCTGTGCAGCTTTGGTCTATGTTTTTGCACCAGCCGATCAGCCGCATGGCCGGCAGCATATCTTGCGCGATCACAAATAACACCTCCTCATTTTACCGCCCATACTCATAACAGGTCGCGGTAATTGGTTTTCGTATTTTACTGAATTTCAAACTTTTCTTTTTCCATTTTGTCCTATATTTGCAATTTGGTCTTGTATTCAAAACCGTTGCTGGGTGGTAAAATCGTACAAAATAACCATACGCGCCGCATATTTCAGCGGCAACACAATACCACCCACGATAAGCTGCGTCGGCATTTTCGCTGCGTCGATCGCTGCACTGGCTGATGCATCGCTATAAGAGACATGCAGGGCCGTAATGCGGTAACCGTCCAGCGGCGCAAAGGAAACATCCCGTGCCACACCGTTTTCCCACACGTTGATGCCTACTTCACTGGATGTATAACCCGTGCCGCTCTGTACTTCAACGCGGTGTGTGCCGCCCGCCGCGTATGACTGCGGCAACAGGGCGGCCGCCAGCAGCCATAAAACCAGCAACAAAATGGGAAAGCGCAATTTCTTTGTCGTCATGTCTTCTCGCTCCTCTCTGTTCACAAAAACAGGCCGGTATGACAGGAAATCATACCAGCCTTTGCCGTTTATTCGGTTTCGCTTGCAATCAGGTTCGCGGCAGTCTGGTCGAAGACTTCCGAGCCCTCGTCCGTCCGCACATCCACCAACGCGCGCCACAGGCGGTCCACCCGTGCAACGCCATTGCCCAGATCAGTGTAGCAGACGAGCTGCTCCATACCGACCGCATCATTATCCAGCAGCAGATGCACGACGAATCGTTTTTGACTAA
>JAHZFK010000052.1 GCA_019421385.1 Clostridiales bacterium | reverse complement strand
CAGTATAGGACAGAACAATTTGTTCTATTGACTTTTTGAACAAATTGTTCTAACCTAAACGAAGAGGTGATTTTATGCCGAATTATAAAAAGATGTATTTCACGCTGTTCCGTGCGACCGAACAGGCAATCAACACACTGACTGAAGCGCAACGTGAGTGCGAGGAACTGTATATCAGCGATCCGGAGACAGAACTGCGGGTGATTTCGCTGCCGGATCGCGCGGACAATGAGAAGTAATGAACCACCAGTGATATTGCAATCCAGGATGCATGCTCAAACAACTTGACCGGAAACATTTTGAACCAACGTATATTCGTCAGAAAGTACACCTATCATCGCCAAGCCAAAATATGATTTGGTATCAGATGCCGCAATAATCTCTTACAGTTTCGTCTGTTCGAGCAGCGTTTTGACCTCCAGCAGATCCCGGCAGCAATAGTTGTACAGCTTTTGGATTTGCGAGTTCGGCGCAATCAGATCCGGCACCATAATGGTTATGGCGCCAGCCGCATGGCCTGCGCGCACGCCGTTCGGACTGTCCTCCAACACCACGCAGCGGGAGATTTCCGCCTGCAGTTTCGATGCTGCCAGCCGAAAGATCTCCGGATCGGGCTTGGACCGCGAGACATCCTGACCGCTGACCAACGCGCAAAAATAGCTGGTGATGCCCGCATGCCTGAGGTTGTTTTCAATCATGCTCCGCGGACTGGAGCTGGCCACCACACACGGGATATTTTGTGCCCGCAGGTATACCAGCAGCTCCAGCGCACCATTCTTCATGGGCACGCCCTGGGCAAACCGCTGATCCCCCAAACGCAACAGCAGCCGGATCAGCGCCGGAACATCCGCATCCGGATAATATTTTCTGACGTGCTCAGCATAGTTTTTGCCTGCCATGCCCCGCCCCTCGGCATAGAAAGACGCCGGCGGCAGTGGCAAGCCCATCTTTTGGCAGCAAGCAGACCACAAGCTGTCCCAAACGCGCTCGGAATCAAATAACAGTCCATCCATATCAAATATTGCGCCTTGCAGCATTTTTACAATCCTCCCGGTTGCGTCCTTCCTGCCCTACCCACGTCAAAAACACGACCGGACGCATCTGCAGATACGTCCGGCCACGAGATTGGGGAAGAAATGGTTTCAATAATCAATAATCAAACTGGCGATAGTAACGGCGCATATCCAGATCGTGACCCGTGTTGGCCTCAAAATGCTTGGACAGACGGCCGTTGAGCAGCGCAGTCGAAAGCAGCGGGGAAACCAGCGGCGCGAATTCCTCGTCAATGCCGTCGATCTGGTAGTCCTTGATGTCAACTACCACCAGCTCATCCGTGTGATCCTTCAGGAAGCGCTCGGCACGGTCGTCGATGCAGCGGTACGCGCCGACGCTCTTGACCAGGAATACCGGCATATCCTTTTCGACCAGTTCGAGCGTGCCATGGAAAAACTCGCTGGACTTGACGCTCTTGGTGCGCAGCCACTGCATCTCCTCGAGGATGCACATGGTGAAGAGGTAAACCTCGCCCCACAGCTCGCCTTCACCCAGCCACATCATATACGGGCTGGTATAGTATTTCTTTGCGATCTCAGCCGCGCGTGCGTCAAACCGGGTCTGGGCAGTCACCAGGCCGTCCGCCAGATGCGCCTTCAGCTGTGCAACGAAATCATCGAAGCGCGGGAAGTCGCCGTTGTTTGCCAGCAGGCCATAGAACACGCCGAACATGTTCAGGTATTCATACTCCACGCCCTTGAATACCTTCAGCGGAATGCACCAGTTGCTCTGGCTGCCCAGCGGGCTCTTGGGGTCGATCACCATGGACACAACGCGGATCCCGCGTTCCTGCATCCACTTGGCCGCCGCCACGGTCTCCTTGGTATCGCCGGACTTGGAGCCCATGATGACGATCGAATCCTTGTTCAGCTGGGAATGTCCGGTCAGCACGATTTCGGCCGCGTGCTCAACATATACCGGGATCTTGGTGTACTGCTTGGCGATCTCACCAAAGTGCATCATCATGGCGATCGTGCCGCCAACAGCCACAAAGAAGATGTTGCTGAACCCTTCCTTGCTGATCTCGTCCGCGATCTTCTTTCCCTCTGCAATTGCATCGATCTGTGCATTGAGATTGGTGCGATAGTCGACTTCATCAAATTTCAGCATGTTTTTTACTCCTTTTCTACTTTTGACAAGGTGGTTATGATGTATAGCGGGAATGCCGGAATACCGAAAACAGGGGATCAGCCCAAGATGCCGAACTGCGCGCAAATGATGCCCAGGACAGCCGTGCCAACGATCAGCCAAACCGCGCTGACCTTTTTCTCAAGCAGCTTGTAATAAGCGCCCATCACGCCCAGGCTGAGCAGGCCCGGCATGATGCCGTCTAAAATATCCTGCAACGCGCTGGCGGTTTCGCCGACGCCGATGGTGAGCGGCGTAGATACGACGACAAGCTCGTTTGTCATGCCGCCGACCACCATGACGCCAAGCAATGCGGCTGCAAACATGAACTTTTCCATCAACCCGGATTTCTGAATCTTCTCGAGGAAATCCGTGCCCAGCTCATAGCCCTTGACAGCGCCCAGATAATGCAGCAGGTAGTTCGGCACATTGAATACCAGCAGAAACAGGATCGGCCCCAGGATATTGCCCTGCATGGCAAGCGAAGTGCCGATGCCGACGGCCAGAATACGCAGCGTACCAAGGATGATAGAGTCGCCGATGCCGGACAGCGGGCCCATCAGAGCGGATTTGATCGTATTGATGGACGAGGTGTCAAACTCCTCGTTGTTCGCATTCTTTTCCTCCATCGAAGCGATGATACCGCCGATAAAGCTGGAAAGCGCGGGCGTGCAGTTGAAGAACTCCATGTGGCGCTGTAAGGCGGCTGCGAGCTTCTCCTTGTCGTCGCCATACAGCTTCTGCAGGATCTTCGCCAGCATAAAGGTGAAGCCCATGTGCATCTGGCGTTCATAGTGCCAGGAAAACTCCATCGGGAGCGAACGCCAAAACATGCCGCGGATATCTTTTTTTGTCAGTTTCTTATCAGAAGTCATCGTCTTCCACCTCCACTGTGTCAACCATCTGCGTCTGCGGCTTAAAGCTGATCGTCGTAAAGATAATGATCAGGCCAATGATCGCGATACCGACCATCGGGATGCCAAAATACGCCGACAACACAAAGCCAAGGAAGAAATACGGTACCACATTTTTGTTCATGATCATGCGTGCCAGCATCGCAAAGCCAAGTGCAGGCAGCAGGCCAGTTGCAATGCTCAGGCCGTCCGTCACGACCGCAGGGATCAGGTTGAGGAACGCTTCCATCTTGCTGCTGCCGATGGCAAAGCCCAAAAACGTCAGCAGGAACAGGATCGAGCAGGTCAGGAAACCGGTGCACATGTGGATCACGCAAACCGCTTTGGCATTTCCTTTCGCCGCATACCGGTCGGCCATCTGCGCGAGCAGCGGACGAACCAAACTGAACAGCACGTTGTCGACCGCCTGTGCGATTAACGCGATCGGCATCGCAAGTGTGATGGCAGCTTCCGTGCCCTGACCGGTGCTGATGGCAAAAGCAGTACCCAACACGCCGCCGACGATTACATTGGGCGGGATATACGCGCCGACAGAAACCGCGCCGAGAAAAAAGAGTTCGAGCGTTGCGCCGATCGTGATACCCGCTTGCAGGTCGCCCAATACCAGGCCGACCAACGGTCCCAGAACGATCGGGCGCTGGATCATATTCGTTCCTGTCGCCAGATCACATTTGCCAATAAACGCGATCAGGCCGAGCAGAATGGCTTGTACTATCATCTTTTTGCCCCCTTCAAATCACTTCCTGCGCCTTGATCTTGGTGTCCGACGGCACCTGACGCAGTTCCACCTCCGCACCGGTCTGCAGCATGGCACGAATGTCTTCGATGTCGCTTTCCGATGCAAAAATGAATTTACTGATGGCTTTTTTATCCTCCGCCTTGCGGGTTCCGCCCAGATTGACCGCGCGAACCGTCTGGCATCCCTCGACCAAGCGCTTGGCGTCGTGAATGGTTTCGACGATGATAAACAGCTTGTACTTGTCGGTTACGCCGCTGTTAATGGCGGCAATCGCATCATCGATCGTCTTGATCACCAGCTTGACCCCGTTCGGCTTGCTGAGCTTGAGCGTCGTTTTCCGGATGTCGTCCGTCGGTACGCTGTCATTGGCAATCAGGATGCAATCCGTGCCGAGCGCATTGGTCCAAGAGAAAGCCACTTGCCCATGCAGCAGACGGTGGTCCACACGCATCAACTTGATCATATTACTCCTCCTCTTCTCTTAAAAATCCTCATCCTGCACTTCTGTCTTTTCATTGCAGAATAGAATGGTCTCTTGTGCAGACCGGATTGCAGCGCGTATCATGGTAACACTGTCCAGATCCTGATTGACCTGCAGTTCCAGCAACAGCGCCAGGTTCATGCCGGCAATGACATAGATGCCGGGGCGATCGGTATAGTTCATGAACTCATTGTTCACACTGCCGCGGAACACATCGGTCACAACAATCAGATCCTCGCCAGGTTTTTTAGCATCCACGATCGCCCGCACGCGGTCTTTGATGTCGTTTTCGCCATCACGATACGCGCAGAACGCTTCAAAATTGTTTTGCGGTCCCATGATTAGCTCCAGCGAATCCATGATCCCGGCTGCAAAATTCCCATGCGATGCCAGAACAAAACGCTTCATCTGTACCCCTCCTTTCCCGTTGTCTCCAACCATGGCGATAAGGCTTTCAGGCTTTTCTGCTCGGCCAGCCATGGCGTCTGGTAGTATTCCGGCGAGAGCAGCTCCAACGAAAAAAAGCCTAGATAGTCGTTTTGCGCAAACACGTTCAGATCTTCGCCTGGATTTCGGTTTCCTTCGCCCCAGGCGAGATGACCTGTCGGGTTGCCGTCGACAAAGTGACAGTGCACGATCTCCGCACCGCATGCAGCAAACCACTGTTCGACTGTTTCACCTGCAGCTGCCATCGACCCCAGATCCAAATTCAGCTTGAGCCCTTGGGAACCGACCGTGCGCAGCATTTCCTTTGCTTCGGTCAGGGTGCGCACCAGCGTTGTCTCCCGCGGCAGCAGCGTTTCCATCGCGAGGCATACGCCATGTGTATGTGCGTATTCTGCGACCCGGTACAGCATCTCTGCCGAACGTTTCCACGCTTCTGCACGCGGTTCGGAATAAAACCCCCATCCCGAGCTGACGGAAAGCAAATTGCATTCCAATTCCGCCGCCGCGCAGACCGCATTGCAGAAATACCGATATGTCCGTTCGATCAACTCCGGATCTTTGGCTGCCAGATTATGCGGCTTGGGGTTGTTCTGCTCGGGTGTCAGGCAGATGATTGTGATTTCATATTGCCTCGCCAGATCCCGCACCGCACGGGTATCCTGCCAGTGCTGTGCATCAAGCAGAAAATGGCTGGCGCAGGTCCACAGTTCTGCGTGTGTGATCCCATTGCGCTGCAGGCCTGCGAAGAAGTCCGAAAGGGTATAAAACCGATAATGGCAATTCATGCCGGCGATGTGTTCAATGGTCACTGATTTCATGTGTCTGCTCCTTCCCGATCTGCGAAGCGCGAGGATCATGGATGATGTAATCGTAAATATACGCAATTTCACTGATGGGGAATTCCACGCTGTAATGCTCTCTGATTTCGCGGAATGCACTGCGCACCATTCCGATAAATGGTTTTTGTTCCTGCTCAAAATTCTTCTGATCGATATGGGTTTCAATCGGCGTCTTGGTCACCAGACGTTCAATCAAGCAGCAGATATGGATGTTCAGCCCGATGATGGTCTGCGCTGAAAACTTGCGATGCATCATGCGCTGCAGCTGGACGACGCCGATGTTGACCAGATCCAAAATCTTGTCCACGTTCAGGATCGTCAGATGCTGCACGACGTTTTGCAGTGAGAAATTCTTGAGCAGCCGCTGGTTAAACTCCTCGAGCTCATCCTCCTTCATATAGCGGCTCAGCATCCGGTTGATTCGCTCGATCTCCCGGAAGGAGATAATGTCCTCCATCGGGATGTAAATCAACTCCTCCAGCTCCGGATTGACCGTTCCGGATACAAACAGGATCTCGTACTTGCTTTTCAGTTCTTCCAACCCGCCGAGGTGCATCAGGCGCAGATAATCATAGCCGATGAATTCCACTTCGATCGGGCAGGGCAGGCTGTTGTTAAACAGTTCCGCCATCTTCCGGGCAACCGATATACCCGCTTCGCTGACGAACAGCACCGCTGCAATTTTCCGGCGGCTTTCCGCCAGCTTATAGGCTGTTACATACTCTTCGCAAGCCGTCTGAAGGA
Source organism: Clostridiales bacterium (assembly GCA_019421385.1). Taxonomy (GTDB): domain Bacteria; phylum Bacillota; class Clostridia; order Oscillospirales; family Butyricicoccaceae; genus Agathobaculum. The sequence goes on along the minus strand of JAHZFK010000052.1, from coordinate 8,504 downwards.
TCTCCTGTATCGGCATGTTCTGCAAAATCTTGTAGCCGACATCCAGCGCAAGCCGTGTTGAGACATTGTTGATGATTCCCAAATTCAAATTGGTCTGCCCGTCTAACAGCACATGCATATCCTCCAGCGATCCCATATCGACCAGAAGGATCGCGTCCTTCGGCCCCGGCACATAGTTGATGTAGCGTTTGAACCGCGTGGCAATTTCCTGCACAGACCCTTCGATCGGCATATCGATCGCCTCGAACACATAGCTGCCTGTCAGACGGTTGACCACATTGGCGATGCTGCTGGCTGTGGAATATCCATGGCAAATGATAATGCCGCGAATAGTATCCAGCCGGACGTTCCGGCTATATTGCTGCAGCCCCAGCATAAACAGAAGCTGGCTCATGCCGTTGACGCTGATGTCCAGGCTCTGCTCGATGATGCGGCAGATCTCCTCTGTCAGGATCGCCTCTTTGGGGAACATGCGCACCAGCAGCGCAAGACACTGTGCGACGCGTTCATCCTGATCAAATTGGGCAGAGCGCATCTGCAGATACAGGCAGCGGGAAAAGACATAATGGAAATGTCCTGGAAGCTGGAGATAATATTTATCCGTCAGCAAATGAAAGACGTTTTCCATCACCCGTTCAATGACATCGATTTTGGCATTTGCAAACCGCTTGGAGAATACCAGATAATCGGAATAGGCATTGAAGCATTTGGTCAGTTTCTGGAGCAGTGTTTCCTGCTCATACTGCTGCACGCGGTATTGTTCGAATTCATTCAGGATCGACTCGTAATACTGGTTGATCGTCTCCGTCATGGCGTCTTTAACAAAGCTGCGCACATTGATCATGCTTCGCTGCTCTTCACTGAACTCATTGCCGACGCGTGCCATTGCCATCAGATACTCTGGCAGATGGTACAGATAGACTGAAACATCTTTTGTCTGATCATTTGTTTGGATCAGGGCATTGGCACAACTGATCTGAATGCAGTTTTTCAGCTGCTCGATGTTTGCCGGAAATTCATATTGCAGCAACAGTTCGAAAACGCGGTTGCTAATGTAGATATCCCGGCCCACCCGTTCCGCTTCCTGACAGAAGAAATGCAAAATCAGCTGTTCCCGCTCTTCTGCTGGACGTTCGCTCAAGGACGGCATGTGGATGAGCACCGGCAATCGGCGAAGCAGTTTTTTGGATAAATGCTTTTCCGGCTCAATATCCGTGGACAGGATGAGCCGCACGGTACTGCACCGCACTTCTTCCCGCTCATCCGCTGTTTTATAGCTTCCGCTGTCCAAAAGCTGCGCCAGTTTATCCTGTGCTTCCAGGCTCATCAGCTGCATATCGGAGATGTACAACACGTTTTTGTCCGCGCATTGCAGGTAACCGGCTTTTTCCTTGCGATTTTGCCCCGCGGCCTGTCCAAACAGCGCAACCGAGATTTGCTGTGTGTTTTCGTACTCGGCGCAATCAAAGATGCACAGCTTGGTATCCTTTGCAATAAGATCGCAGTTTTGCGCATATTCATGGACAAGACTAGCCAAATACCCTTTTCCTGTACCATCCTGTCCTGCGATCAAAATGGGAAGCCCTGTCGGCGGATACTTGATGGCGGCCTTGCATTGTTCGACTGCGTAGCCCAGCCTGCCATGATAGCCGATCAATTTTTCAAAATCGCGTTTTCCCTTGCTGCCGCGCGATAGATCCTGCTCCAGTTCCGCCCAGCTGATATAAGGCTCCGTACTCAGGCGAACACCATTGGTATCCTCCAGTTCTTTCCGATGCAGGAAACATACCGGCCGCGAACTGATCTTGATCACCGTGCCGTCCCGCACCAATTCATTGAGGTACTGACTGGCCAGCGCACGGCTGATGTTCAACTCTTTGCTGATGGTATTCGCGGTCAGCTGTTCCGCCGTCTCTTTAGAACAGACGCGCGTCTTTTCCCGTACATAGTCAAATACTTCCTTTTTGGTTCTGACATATTCATGTAACATCTTCTCACCTCCCATTCCAAATACCTTTTCCATCATGGGTGAAGTTTGCGGCGTTTTCCGTTTCTCTGGCTTCATCTTATCTCAAAAAACTCCTTCCGTCCGAACTGCGGCATGAATCCAACACTGCAGCAGATTGGTTCGACACTAACATCCCTTCATATCCTGTATCACGCTCTTTTTCAACACTTTCTGCTTTCATCATAAGCCGCCGCACCAGCCCCGTAAAGCATAGATTTTTATGTGACCCAGTTGCTTACTTTTTATGGATTTTTATGCTATGAACTGCTTTCATTTGGGAATTTTCGCTTTCTATGCCGGCTCAATTGTCATTGGGCTTATCTGGGATTGACCCGCCCGGCGCAGCAGCCGGCTTCCGTCTCCATCAAAAAGCATGCAGTCTTGCCTTTACCTTACGGATTTATGCTGTCTGTCCGCGTCGATCACACGAATTTCACCAGTTGTCTTCGTTTTGAATTTCTATCAGTATCTGCTGTGAATGCCGGTATTGCAATGCGATCCGTACATCAGAATAGGGGCTCGGCTGAGAAAATGACGCCACATTTAGTGCCAGGTAGTTGCAGGATTTCATAAAAAGCAGTGCCGTAATCCAGTTTCCTGATAGGGAGCGGATAGCGACACCGTTCATGCGTCCGGAGATTATCGATTACCTTATTCGCGCATAAAAGCAACGGCAGCAAGCATCACTGCTTGCTGCCGTTGCTGATTATGACCGCAAATACGTTCCTGATAATGTGTATGGTTCGCACTGCGCGTTATGTGTGCCACGACGACAACGGATATCGAACCCCTGTTTTCTTCATAATATCACATTTTGATACACTTACACCAATTTTCACTAATGATGATACGAATAACTCAACTTGCATCACTTTTTAAATAACGAGTTCGCGTCCAGCTACTTAGATAGTCCTCCGTAGTCACCTTGGAGTATCACCAGCTTAGATTTATGAGCACTTTATACATTTTTATTAAATGCACCATTTTTTCACAAGGCATAATATTGCGTGAGAAATACGCCAAAAATGTTACGCGAAAAATAATATTGGTACAAACCATAGAACACAGGTGATAGAATAATTCCGGCAATAGCTCAGTGACTAAGGCGTATCATTGTTGAGCTTTGTTAAACCTAACTCCTCTAATTTTCGTCTTTGATCATCCGAAAGGTTTCCAACGCCCCAGCATAATAAATAACGCGGACGTGTACAAGCAACATAACCTATTCTTCCCGATTCATCATCGGATTTTAACCAATTCTCCCAAAACCCCGTTTTACCACGGGCATCTGGCGAAGATAATAACAACACTGCATCAAATGTACCGCCCTTAACCGAATGGATCGTCTCAGCACACAGTTGTTCTTCTTCAGGCAATACTATCTGGACCATTGGCTGTTTTGCAGTCCCCTTAGGGGTTCGGATTGTTATCACAGGCAGGTCTTGCCCTATGGTGTTAAGATGATGTGCGATGACACTAATAACTCTCTCTTTGTTCTTCGAATACCATGATCCGTAAGTCAACTCGTCCACGGTTGTCATCACAGGATCGGAGCATAGTTCAACAAGAATATTTCTAAGCAACAATCTCCAGGACACCACGTTCGGACATACCTCATCTGAGTAATAGTAGTTGTTGCTTTTTCCATGAAACCCCATCCATCTCTGCAGTTGATATGCAAGCAGACTTAAAGCTGTTTGACGCGCTACAGGCTCATTTTGTTGCCATAGCTGGATGGCGTTTATAATGGGATGCGTCTTGTGGTCATTCGAAGGGCCATGACTTAGCTTTTGCTTTGCAGTTTGCGTCCTAACAAGGACGACAGCATCATTGATTGGTATGTCAAATCTATTGAGCATATCGGTAAAAGCCATAATTGCATCTTTCTCGTCATCGTCATACTCCACATAGCAACAATCATAATTGCCACATTTACTCTCTACGGAGCCTGAAATCGAGTAGTCTATCCCACCCATCTTTCGAGAAAAATCAACGATTTTTTGTGTGCTTCTAAAGTTCTGACTTAGACGCATTGTTTCGAAATGGTGGGTCGTGAGATGGTCCAGAAACAACGCTGGACAAGAATCTTTGAAGGAATAAATCGCTTGATGCAAATCACCGATGTAATGAATAGTTGTACCAGCGCTAATCAGGAAGGAAAGAATTCTTAATTCGCCTGCTGATAGATCTTGACACTCGTCAATCAGAATTATAGGAAATTTCCGAGAAATATTATGGCAAATTGTTTCGTCACGAAGGCATCTGCGAGCAATAAGATTCATATCATCAAAATTAGCAAAACCATCACGCCAGAACTTTAATTTGCACTCCTTTATCTGATCTTTCAGATAATTGAGCTGAAACAAATAGGATGCATTTTTGCGCTGACGGATCTCTGCAATATGTTGTTGACATTCTGCCGAGTTATACAGCTCAGTAAGACTTTTTGCAGACTCTCCTTGCCCGATAAACCAGTCTTTACAGCTAACCTTAAAATAGAGCTGGCTAGCATAGATTGTTGGTTTGGGGAAGGGAAAGTTTAGCTTGTAGTTTTCAAGCCATTGATTGCTGTATGGGCTTATATCAGAATCTACAACCCTAAATGATTTATCTGCTTTATCATCTGGTATATCATAAAACTTGTAACCAAAGCGCTGCGCGATATGTCCGTGAACAAAACTGGAGAATGTGCCAATAAAATGATTGGATGGAACAGGCTTGCCGTAAAATGAGGAAACCCGATCCGCAATAGTTGCGGTCGCCTCATTTGTAAAAGTTAAAACGGCAATTCCGGTTTGTCGGGATCCCCACCTGCAAATCTCATAAGCCGCTTTAAGCCCCAATACTTCAGTTTTTCCGCTTCCCGCACAAGCCTCTAAATAGATGCACTGATCTATTGGAGAAAGGATATAGTCTAGTTGCTCGTCAGTTTTCTCCTCTATTCGCTCTTTTGCTTGTTGAGTGAATATCTTACCGGCAGACAGTACTTCAGTAAGTTTTTCAATTTTTTCATCCCTTGTCACAATGATTTTCCTCCACAGGCCCAAAGAACGGCATTAGAGATATAGTCTGGTACTACAAAATCATCCGTGATTTTTTCGGCCAAAGCATAAGCAAACACACCTTTTCCAATCTTATTGCTTTCTATGTGCTCATAAATATATTTTGCATCTTTTACCAAAAGAGACAGATCTTCGTACTCGGTCTCTCTGTCAATAATTTCATCAAGTTCGGCACATACAGTTCCGCCAGGCGTAGGCCAGATAGATTTTAGGACAGCAGCTAACACCTTGGGATTATATGTGGCAAGGTCATACTCAAATGTTTTCAATGGAGACACAAATAGCTTTGTCCATTCATTTTCATCAATTTCAGCTTTTGCTTCAACAATAGGGTTCTTGCTTTCTACCTCCGTATCTTTCTCAGGATAGATAACATTGTCAGAAGCATCTTTGCCGGGATCCCTATCTGTCAAACCAGAACAGAATATTGGGATATCGGGGCCAGAAGACCCCTGGAAGTTGCCAAATAACTTCATGAAGTACTGAAAGTTAATGCCATTGATATTGATTACAGAAACGCCCATCTCATCAAGTGTAGAAGCTAATCGCATAGGCTCCTCTTGTCCCTGGTTATATTTTCTCAGAACGATCTGTGCGAGCCTTGGCAATACGAGTGCTTCCGCAATCCCCTCCACCAATATAATTCCTCGTGAGAAAAGCATGGTGGACTTAGTAACATCCAGCCATCGGTTAATATAATTTACCGCATTCGTATCAGCAAATTCCTTCTGTCCTATCATTGTGGAGACAATCCGGTTTTCTTTCCCCACCAAATGAATCAACTTGTCTATCTTTACGGAAGATGCTAGTACCGGTGAATGCGTAGAAACGATCACTTGTGCATTGGGAAGTGTAGAAACCAGTGCTTCAAGATATTTGATAAACTTTACCTGCAACTGTGGATGAAGATGGGCCTCTGGTTCTTCAATGAGAAGAATCGTAAAGATATCAGAATCCTTAATCAACTCAAGTTCGGCAAATACCGTAGCAATATAGAGCAGGTTGTTATACCCTAGGCTGTTAGTAGCCAAATCTCTAAATTTCGCTATATCCGTTTCCCCGGTATGCGGAAAGAAAACCATGCGGATATTTTCTATAATCCGATTAAAGGTTGTTTCAGAAAATTGCAGATTTACGCTCTGACCAAGTTTCTCGCCTAATGCCTCCACAATTTTTCCGTTAATAGATGCCTTTACATCTTGAATCTCAGTGTACTTATCATCCTTATTCTGCACGATATTGTTGTTAAATTCGGCAACGCTATCCACAAGAGATCCCGTGTTATCCCCGTACTTCTTTTTAAGAAGCCATGTTAGTCGTGAGCGTCTGCCAGCAGAAAGCCTAGCTTCTGCATCGCGCAACGGCGGAAGGTAAATGCATTCAATCCTATCAAAAGTATCTTCTTCAAAAATGCTGGCCGTCGACTCTCCACCCCAGTATTTCCGTTTCATTGCGCCGGGCTTTGTTGGGTTCTCCGTAATACGAAGATGCAGGTGTGCATTAAAATCGGCATTGCACCAAGACAAAAAAGTGATTTTCTCGTCTTCGGTTAACTCGGTCAACAACGCATTGATCTCGATTATATCTGCAGCATAAGATCTATCCAATGAACAATAGAAATCGTCCAGAGAGCAAGCATAATTTGATTCTGGTTCGCGGAAGAGGAGACGAAGAGCATTGATAACGGCGGTCTTTCCGCAACCATTTTCTCCAAGCAACACATTTAATCCTTTGTTAAATGAAATATTGGATTTTTCATAAGTATTTTTATACCCTTGGATTGATAGTTCGGAAATATACATTTTACAGCCTCCTTATAGACGATGGCGCAGAAGCAAATATTGAAAGTCGTATTCGAAATTATTCTGCATATTGCTTGTACTTCTCCACCAGCTTCATGATTTCATCATAGACAACATCAATGCTCTTCTGCGGGCATCCGTTCTTCTTCAGCAGCTTGGCAACATCAGCATGGAGCTCATCCTTAACATCCTGACGATTCGTCCAGTCGGTGTACTTGGATTTGTTGCCAACAAGTATCTGAATCTCTTTGGCCAAGAAGATATAGGTATCTTCCGAAAGCTGCTCTTTAAAGCCATATTTTTCGGCCACAGCAACGAGGATGTCATAGAAAGCTTTTTCCTCAAAGGTAATGCCGAAATCCTCAAACGACTGCTTTTCTTGCTTCAGGTCGGTAAAAGTCTTCTCCAATTCCTCACTCAGGTTATTTACCACGTCGTCGATGATATCTTCCACGTCACTGATAGTATTCCGCGATCAATAATATTCTTGAGTTTTTTAGAAAACTCAATTGATTATAACATAATGTTGTTTGACGTTTCAAACATATGTTAGCGCTAAAAAACTTTAAATAAAATAACTACATGTCACAAACAGACCCATTAGTCAACTGACAGGAACTTTTCCACATACTTCTCTTTCGTTGGAAGAGAATATATTGGGAAGCATTCTTTCCTCTTACTCCAATATGTAACGGGATCTCCAACGATTCAAACACATAGCCCATCCTCCATTGATCCCTTTCAACGACGACCTTACTATCACAACTTCGCCCCAAAAGCGAAAGTATACTTATCCGGCATAGCCGTAAAACCGATGAGGGACGTGTCAAAGTAATCCAGCATCTGCTGTCAGACGCTATAGATAGATTTAACCCCATCAATGATGATACTGTCAAAACTTTATAGTTTATAGTCTATACTCTGTTCACATCAATCCTAATTTTTCTTCTTTTCTCGAATATCTCTTTGTAACATGCAAAAATCAGCAACGGCAGCAAGCATCACTGCTTGCTGCCGTTGTTGATTGTGATCGCAAATACGTTCCTGACAATGTGTATGGTTCGTATCTGCGCGTTATGGTGGAGCCGAGGGGAGTTGAACCCGCTTTTTGAGCATTTTACCCCGTTTTATTGTGCATTATTACCTGTCTTTCAGTTTGTTTTCAGAACTTTTCTTTCCCGTTTGATCCCTGCCCGTGACGGGTTTTGACGGGTGAAATCTACCTAAAAATCTACCTGAGAGGCGGTTGGCAAAGTGCACAAATTTCCCGTTTTGCTTTACTGCTCAAAATCGTTCTGCCAGCTCTTGTAGATTTCTGGCATCGTTGTAGGCGTCGAAAGAATCGTATTCCAACGAAACGTCCCACCGCGGCTATGGCTTTGTATGGTTCAGTGGACGTTAGATAAACTCTGTGTTAAACCATAAAATCCATGGTACGGGAGACCGTCGAAAAGCGGTCAAAATACCGTTTGGGATAAAGCTGCAAGTTGGACAGGAATCGATTGAGCAGACTGGCTTTGTCTGTATCCTTATCCGAGAAGGATAGTAGATCCGCAACATTCCGAAGATCTTCTTTCCTGTTGTTGAATACGAGATCCGTGCTGAGCCGGTGCTCCACCCCATTTTCATCTG
>JAHZFK010000051.1 GCA_019421385.1 Clostridiales bacterium | reverse complement strand
CCACGCCTTTGATCTCAGCGATCGTTTCGACCATACGGTGTACATACAGCGACGAGTTACGCCGACCACGGTACGGTTCGGGCGCCATATAGGGCGAATCCGTCTCGACCATCAGACGGTCAAGCGGCACCTCGCGGATGACCTCGATCGCGCGGCGCGCGTTCTTGAAGGTAATCACCCCCGTGAAGGATAGATGATATCCCAGCTTCAGCAGCTCGCGCGCCATTTCGACGCTGCCCGCGAAGCAATGGAACACACCCGGCACGCCTTGGTACCGCCGTGCAATCTCCAAACAGTCCGCATGTGCGTCACGGTCATGTACGATCACCGGCTTGCCCAACTCGCGCGCCAGCTCCATCTGACGCGCAAACACGACCTGTTGCCGCGCACGCGCGCGCTCGTCTTTCTCCCAGTAATAGTCCAGCCCGATCTCCCCTATCGCGCACACGCGCGGCTCGGACTCGGCCAATCCTTTAATGACCGCAAGGTCACTATTCCAATTTTCGTTGATATTTTCCGGATGAATGCCGACTGCAGCATAGACAAACGGATATTTTTGTGCGAAGCTTATCGCCTTGCGCGAAGTCTCCACATCACATCCCGGGTTGAGAATCAACCCAACATTGTGCGCGGGCATCGAGGACAACAGCGCGTCGCGGTCCTCGTCAAAGCGCGCATCATCATAGTGTGCATGGGTATCAAATAGCATAGTGTTCTCCTTTTACAGCCAGCCGAAGTGCGCACAGGCATTCCACAGGCCGTCCTGATCGACCGGGTCGGTCACATAATCTGCCATCTGCTTGAGCGCATCGCGGGCATTGCCCATCGCAATGGCAAACCAGCCCTGCCCGAACATACACACGTCGTTCGTCCCGTCCCCGAAGATGACCACGTCCTCATCCGGAATGCCGAGCCGCTCCACCATCCGACGGATGCCGTTTTGCTTTTCGGTCGGCTCAATGAGCAGAATGTCGCGGTTATAGCGCACCGTCGGCAGCGTACCGCAATCGATCTCATGCTCCTGTTCCGCTGTACACACGATATTTACCTTATACAGCACATCCGGCGTGTGGTAATCAAACGTCGGGTCATACCGCGTGGGGAAATACTCAGGCGGTGCAAAATCCAGATAACGCTTGTCACTGGTCACGCAGATACGTTCATTGACCGGCGTGACCGCCCACGGAATCCCTGCCGCTTGCAGACGGTCAATCAGCGCAATGCAGTCCTGCACCGGCAAGCTTTTCATCTCGACAATCTTGCCGCCGACGGTCAAACTGTACCCGCCATCCGCAACAAAGTCGGTAAACCCGTGCTGTGCGGCAAATCCCGCCGCCGACGCTTGCAGACGACCGGTAGCGAGCGCTGTAAAATGCCCATTTGCGCGCAGCTGCTCCAAACAGCGCACCGCGCTCTCAGGCATGACCATGGTCTGCCCGATGCTCAGCGTGCCATCGATATCAAAAAAGAAATATTTTTTCTGCATCGTTATTCCCTATTCATGGAGGCAGCGCCGCGCAGCAAGTGCGGGCGGCGCTGTCTGTTTTATTTTTCAGTTGGTGTCGACCGTGCGCGTCACGTCGACCACACCCTTGATCGAGCGGATGCGGCTGATCAGGTTGTCAAGCTGGTGCACGCCCGCGACGTCGACCATCGCGTTGATGACGCCGTAGCCGTCGTTGAGGTCGCGCGCGGAAATCTCATGCACGTTGATCTTGCAGGCAGCGAGCACCGCTGTCACGTCGCTCAGCACGCCAATACGGCTGCGCGTCGAAATTTGCAGGCCGGTGGAGAAGCGGTTGGCGCGGTCGGAGATGCCCAGATCCTCGTCCCACCACGCGCGCACCCAGCGATCCGGGTCCTCTTGCATGTGGACATTGACGCAGTCGCGCCGATGGATGGACACGCCATAGCCGCGCGTGACGAAGCCGACGATCTCATCGCCCGGAATCGGCGTACAGCAGCGCGCAAATTTGACCAGACAATTGTCGATCCCTTCGACCACCACGCCGGTGGTCGAACGGGTGACGCGCTTGGGCTGCTGCTCGGGCTGCGGATGCTCGGCGCGTTCCGCCAGCTCACGCTGACGACGCAGCTTGCCAACATCGTCTTTCACCTTGTTGATAACCTTGGTCAGCGTGATGCCGCCGTAACCGATGGCGGCATACAACTCGTCGAGCGTATTGAACGAGAACTTGTTGAGCGTATTTTTGCGCACTTCCTCATTCTCATAGAAGCCGTTATATAACAGATTCGCGCGCAGCTCACGGTCGAGATCCTCGCGGCCGTTGATGATATTCTCCTCACGGCACTCCTTCTTGAACCATTGCTTGATCTTGTTGCGCGCCTCGGTGGTCTTGACGATCTTGACCCAGTCGCGACTCGGACCGTGCGCCTCCTTGGAGGTCAAAATTTCCACGATATCGCCGTTTTTCAGCTGACTGTCGATCGGCGCGATGCGGCCGTTGATCTTGCATCCGGTCATACGGTTGCCGACCGCCGAGTGGATGGCATAAGCAAGGTCGATCGGGGTCGCGCCCGCAGGCATGTTGACCACGTCGCCTTTGGGCGTAAAGACGAACACCTCATCGGCAAACAGGTCGACCTTGATGTTCTTGATGAAATCCTCTGCCTCGGTGTCCTGCTGCGCTTCCAGCAGCTGACGAATCCATGCAAAGGTTTCCTCATTGCCCTTTTTGCTCAAGCCCTGCTTGTATTTCCAGTGCGCCGCCACGCCGTATTCCGCCATTTTGTGCATTTCGGTCGTGCGGATCTGGATCTCGAACGGCACGCCCGCCCGTCCGATGACCGTCGTGTGCAGCGACTGGTAGCCGTTGGGCTTGGGGGTCGAGATATAGTCCTTGAATCGGCCCGGAATGGGCTTATAGAGGTCGTGCACATAACCGAGCACGTTGTAGCAGTCCGCCACAGTGTCGACGATCACACGCACCGCGCAGATATCGTAAATCTCGTCGATCGTTTTGTGCTGTGCGTACATTTTGCGATAGATCGAGTAGATATGCTTGACGCGCGCCGAGATCGTGTTCTTGATATGTGCTTCCGCCAGCTTGGCGCTGATGCGGTCCTGAATGCGTTTGAGGAAAACCTCCTGCTGCTCGCTCTGCTTTTTCAGACCCTCGACGATCTCATTATAGCCGATCGGATCAAGGATTTTGAGCGACAGGTCTTCCAGTTCCCATTTGATGCGGCTCATGCCCAAGCGGTGGGCGATGGGCGCGTAAATCTCCATAGTCTCGAGCGCCTTATCGCGCTGCTTGCGCTCGGGCAGATACTGGAAGGTGCGCGCGTTGTGCAGGCGGTCGGCCAGCTTGATGAGGATGACGCGAATATCCTTTGCCATGGCAAGGAACATCTTGCGCAGGTCCTCAAACTGCTCCTGCTCCTTGGAGTAGCGCAGCATTCCCAGACGGGTGACGCCGTCGACCAGTTCTGCAACCGGCGTGCCGAATTTATTTTCAATTTCCTTGTAGCCGAAGTTGGTGTCCTCAATGCAGTCATGCAGCAGCGCCGCGCAGATCGAATCGGTATCCAGTCCCATCTCAACCACGATTTCCGCAACAGAAACCGGATGGATGATGTATGGCTCGCCGTTTTTGCGCTTTTGTCCCTCATGCGCTGCCGCCGCGCACTCATAAGCGGCGCGGATCTTGCGGATGTTGGCCTGCGGGTTTTGCTTCTGCACACGCTCGATCAAAAAGTCCAATTTATTCTGCATACTTCGTTCCCCCATTCTTCAGCCCGCCATACTTTGCAGCGTGGCAAGAACGACCGAGCCGGATATATCCGCCTTACCCTCGTAAGGCTTGAGCAGGATGTTGAGCATCCCTTCTTTGAAATGATAACTGATCAGCCCGGACTCAGAAAACACGTCCAGACACACAAACAGCTTGCCGATGTTGATGTCACGTCGGCTCTCCCACGCCACGCGGCGCGAAAGCGCACCGTCCGGCACGGAAAGTCTGCCGTCCTCCGCGCGGCACACGATATGCCGCCACACTGCCACCAAGTCCTTGCGGTCGGGCAGCAGCAGGCGCGCCTCGCGCGCGGTCAGCGGCCCATCGGCCATATAGGTGTTATACACATTGAGCAGCTTCTGGTCAGCTAAATGCTCGCAATCGCTCAGCTGCGCGTCGCACAGCGTCAGCTGCACCGTGCGGCGGCCGCGAAACTCGTTGATTTCCAGATGGAAAGCGGCATCCACGCGGTTGCCTTCGACAAAGCCCAGTCCGCCCGCGCCCGTGCCGAACCAAATCGCGGAAAAGCGCATACCATCTTTGACCAGCGTCATGCGCACATGCCGGTCGGATGAAATGGGCGTAATGTCCTCCGCGACCATGTCCTTTATGCAGAACACCGGCTCGGCGTTGCGCATACCGTATGGCTCAAGGACGTTCAGTGCTTCGATGTTCTCTTCGGTCAGCCATTCAGGCTGTACCATGCAGTCGATGTGCAGCTGCGGCACTAGTTCCGCCATCGTGACATGGCTCTCTGCATAGACGCGCAACCGTTCGCGCAGCGTATCGACCTGATCCGCGGCCACGGTCAGACCCGCAGCCAGCGCGTGCCCGCCGTACCGCTCGAGCAAATCCTCGCACGAAGTCAGCGCGTCAAACAGGTTGAACCCGCCCACCGAGCGACCCGAACCTTTGCCCGTGCCGTCCTCGTCGAGCGAAATGAGCACGACCGGACAGCCGTACCGGTCGCACAGGCGCGAACAGACAATACCGATCACGCCGTGGTGCCAACCTTTTTCCGCTAGCACGATGATTTTATCCTCCAGCGGGTTGTATTCCTTGCGCAGACGAGCGAGCGCCTGCGTCAATATCTGGTTTTCCTCGTTCTGCCGCAGCTTATTCTGTTCGCAAAGCTGCGCCGCCAACGACTGCGCGCGCACCGGATCGTGCGTCAGGAACAGCTCGGCGGCAAGCTCAGCGCGTCCCATGCGCCCCGCTGCATTGATGCGCGGCGCGAGAACGAAGCTGATGGTGGACGAGGTGAGGCGTTTGTGCTTCATGCCCGCTTCACGCAGCAGCATTTCCAGACCGACATTGCCGGTCGCGGCCATTTTCTTCAGTCCTGCCGCCACAATAATGCGGTTTTCGCCCGTAATGGGCATCACGTCCGCAACCGTGCCCAGCGCCACCAGATCGGCATACCGCTCGAGCACCGCTTCCGTATTGCCCTCGAGCGCGCAGATCAGCTTGAACGCCACGCCCACGCCCGCCAGACTGTCGAACGGATAGGTGCAGTCCGACCGCTTGTAGTCGACCACCGCATCCGCTGCGGGTAGCGCGTCGTGGCACTCATGATGGTCGGTGATGACCACCTGCATACCCAACTCGCGCGCGACCGCGATCTCCTCGTCGGCGGTGATGCCGGAATCGACCGTGATGAGCAGGCGCGTGCCCTTCTCATACAATTCCTCCATCGCCGCGCGGGACAATCCATATCCTTCGCGCAGACGGTTGGGGATATAATATTCACATTTTGCGCCGCAGCTGCGCAGATAATCCACCAGCGTACAGGTGGCGGTCACGCCATCCACATCATAATCGCCGTATACCACGATACGTTCACCGCGCGCAATGGCACCGCGCACCACCGCAACGGCTTTGTCCATATCTGTCAGCAGAAACGGATCGTGCAGGCCGGATGTATCGCAGCTCAGGTAATCCGCCGCAGCCTCAGGCGTGTCGATCCCGCGCGCGACAAGAACAGCTGCGGTCAGCGGGGCATACCCGCCCTCCTCCGACAGCGCGCGCACGCGCGCTTCAGCGGGGTCGGCAATCACCCATCGCTTTGTTTTCATATGACTCCCTCATTTATTTTATATTACCATTATTATACCAAAACGCGCCACAAAGCTCAACATTTTTATGCAAATTGTCAAAAGCGGGCATTTCACAAGGAAACACCCGCTTTTTTCGCGCAAAAACCGTCTTATTCTTCTGTTTTCTCCGTATTCTGCCGTTCCAGCACCCTTCCGAGGTACTGTCCGGTGTAGGAACCCGGGCAAGCCGCGACTTCCTCCGGCGTACCGGCCACGACCAAACGGCCGCCGCCGTCGCCGCCCTCTGGGCCGAGGTCGAGGATATAATCCGCGGTTTTGATCACGTCCAGATTATGCTCGATCACGACCACCGTGTTGCCTGCGTCGACCAGCTTTTGCAGCACATCGACCAGCTTATGCACATCCGCAACGTGCAGACCGGTGGTCGGCTCGTCGAGGATATAGATGGTCTTGCCGGTCGAGCGTTTGCTCAGCTCGGTGGCAAGCTTGGCGCGCTGCGCCTCGCCGCCGGACAGCGTGGTGGACGACTGGCCGAGTTTAACGTACCCCAAGCCGACCTCGCGCATGGTTTCCAGCCGCCGCGCGATCTTGGGCACGTTGGCGAAAAAGTCGCAAGCCTCGTCTACCGTCATATCCAACACTTCATAGATATTCTTGCCCTTGTAGCGCACCTCGAGCGTTTCTTTGTTGTACCGCTTGCCCTTGCACACATCACAGGGAACGTACACATCCGGCAGGAAGTGCATCTCGATTTTGAGCAGACCGTCGCCCGCACAGGCTTCGCACCGGCCACCCTTGACGTTAAAGGAAAATCGGCTCGGGCCGTAACCGCGCGCCTTGGCATCCGCCGTTTTGGCGAACAGATCGCGGATATCGTTGAACACGCCCGTGTAGGTTGCCGGGTTGGAACGCGGCGTGCGCCCGATGGGCGACTGGTTGATGTCAATGACCTTGTCCAGATGCGACAGGCCGATGAATTTATCGTGCGCGCCCGCGCGCGTTTTCGCGCCGTTCAGCTCCGCAGCAAGCTTTTTGTACAAAATCTCGTTGACAAACGAGGATTTGCCCGAACCGGACACGCCGGTCACGCAGGTAAACGTCCCGAGCGGAATGGTAAAGTCCGTGTGCTTTAAGTTGTTCACCGCGCAGCCCTTGACCGTCAACTTTTTGCCGTTGCCCTTGCGGCGCACCGCAGGCACGGGGATGCACTTGCGGCCGGACAGATACTGTCCGGTGATGGAGGTTTCACTTTTCAGCAGATCGTCCACCTTGCCCTCAAACACGACCTCGCCGCCGTTTCGACCCGCACCAGGGCCGATATCCACGATGTGATCTGCCGCGAGCATGGTATCCTCGTCGTGCTCGACCACGATCAGCGTATTGCCGAGGTCGCGCAGACGTTTGAGGGTCGCCAGCAGCTTGTCATTGTCGCGCTGGTGCAGGCCGATAGACGGCTCATCCAGAATATACAGCACGCCCATCAGAGACGAGCCGATCTGAGTGGCAAGGCGGATACGCTGGCTCTCGCCGCCCGACAACGTGCCGGACGAGCGCGAAAGCGTCAGATATTCCAGACCGACCGACTGCAAGAAGCCCAGCCGATCCATGATTTCCTTGATGACGCGGTCACCGATCTTGTGCTGCATCTCGGTCAGCTGCAAGGTGTGCAGAAACTCCATCGCCTTGACAACCGACTTTTCCGAAAACTCCGCAATGTTCAGCCCTCCGACCGTCACCGCCAACACCTCAGGCCGCAGACGGCGGCCGTGACACGAGGGACAGGGGATTTCGCTCATGCATTCCTCGATCTCGCTGCGCGCGTAGTCGCTCGAGGTTTCCTTGTATCGGCGCTCAAGATTGCACACGATTCCCTCAAACGGCTGGCGCATCACACCACCCGACACACGGCTGACCGAAAGCTCAAGCGGCTCATCGCCCGTGCCGTACAGCAGCTCGTGCACCGCCGCGTCACTCATTTCCTCGATCGGCGTGTCGAGCGTGAAACCGTGCTTTTTGCCAAGCGCGGTGAAATACATCCCCGCGATCGTGCCCGGCTCGGCGCTGCCCCAGCCGGAGGCGCGAATCGCACCCTTGCGGATGGACAGCTTGCGGTTGGGCAGGATGCGGTCGGGATCGACGCGCATCTGCATACCCAGTCCCGTACACACCGGACATGCACCGTACGGATTGTTGAACGAGAACATGCGCGGGGTCAGTTCCTCGATGGAAATACCGCAGTCCTCGCAGGCATAGTTCTGCGAGAAAGTAATCGGTTCGCCGCCAACCACGTCCGCAATTACCAAGCCGCCCGACAGCGCCGCCGCGGTTTCCACCGAGTCGGTCAGGCGGCTGCGCACATCCGCGCGGATGGCAATTCGGTCGACCACGATCTCAATGTTGTGCTTTTTGGTCTTTTGCAGCTTGATCTCTTCCGCCAAGTCCCGCATTTCGCCGTCCACCCGCACGCGGACATAGCCCTGCCGTCTGGCATCCTCGAACACCTTGACATGCTCGCCCTTTTTGCCGCGAATGACGGGCGCAAGAATCTGCACGCGTGTTTTCTCTTCGAGCGTCATCAGGCGGTCGATGATCTGGTCGATCGTCTGCTGATGGATCTCCTTGCCGCACTTAGGGCAGTGCGGCGTGCCGATACGCGCCCATAACAGGCGCATGTAGTCGTAAATCTCGGTGACCGTGCCGACCGTCGAACGCGGGTTCTGCGAGGTGGTTTTCTGGTCAATCGAGATGGCGGGTGACAGGCCGTCGATGTAGTCCACATCCGGCTTGTCCATCTGCCCCAAAAACTGCCGCGCGTAGCTGGACAGCGACTCGACATAGCGCCGCTGCCCCTCGGCATAAATCGTATCAAACGCCAGCGACGACTTGCCCGAGCCGGACAGGCCGGTCAGCACGACCAGCTTATCGCGGGGGATCTTGATATCAATGTTTTTCAGGTTGTGCTCACGCGCACCCTTGATATGAATATATTCGTGCATAATCTGTTGTAACTCAACCTCATTTCGTTCTGTTCTCTATCCTTAGCTTATCTCTTTTATACTTCGATGATACTGCCCGCAGACAAAAACGCGATGCGCTCTCCGAGCGTTTCGCGCAGCACGTCATACGCATACGGGCCGGTGCAGTGGCAGGTATAATAGCGGCTGTCTGTTTGCGCCAAGCGTTCTGCAACCGCGCGGATATTCTCGTCCGGCTCGCTTTTGCCGGTCGACGGACTGAACAGGTGCATACCGCCGATAACAACATCCGGGTCGCGGCCGAGCAGCTCCTTCGCCCGTGCGCAGATGTTGACCACGCCCCGATGCGCGCAGCCGGTCAGCAGCACCGTCTTGTCCCCCTCCCGCACGATGAGACTTTGCTCATGCAGAAAACGGTCGGGGACATACGCTCCGTTTTCCTGCTCGTACAGCGTGCGGTTCCCAGTTGGCACGCAGTCCGCGCCTGTGATATCGGAAAACAGCGTCAGCGTGTCACTCACCTGCGTCACGCCCGCGACGCGCCGCAGGCGAGGATTATCCGCCAGTGCATCATCCAGTCCGATGGGTTTGACGCCCTCCGGCTTGTGTGAAAAGTGCGGCTCAAACGCTTTTTCATGCACATAAACTGGCGCGTGGTCGTTGAGCTTTAAAAACGCTGCCAGCCCGCCGCCGTGGTCGTAATGCCCGTGCGAGACAAATGCCGTATCCACCGCGGACAGGTCTGCGCCGAGCGCCGCAGCGTTTTTCAAAAACAAGTCCGTCTGCCCCATGTCAAACAGCAGCTTGCTGCTGCCTGTTTCGATATAAAAACTCAGGCCGTGCTCGCAGGCGAAGTCCGGCGCGCACGCAGTATCCTCCATGAGTGTGAAAATCCTCATTTGCCTTCCTCCAGCGCCTTGATCTGGTCACGCAGCTGCGCGGCAATCTCGAATTCCAGCATTTTGGCCGCTTCTTTCATTTGGCGGGTCAAGCGGGCAATCTCCTGCTGCCGCTCGCCCTTGGTGCGCAGCTTTTTCTTGCTGCTCGTCGGCACGTTGGACGTAATTTCGATGACGTCCTGCACCTTCTTTTTGACTGATTTTGGTGTAATACCATGCTTTTTGTTGAACGCATCCTGCAAGGCGCGGCGGCGTTCGGTTTCGTCCATCGCGCGGCGCATCGAGGGCGTGATGCTGTCCGCGTACAGCACGACACAGCCCCTCTCGTTACGCGCGGCGCGGCCGATGGTCTGGATGAGCGAGGTTTCGGAACGCAAGAAGCCTTCCTTATCCGCGTCAAGGATGGCGACGAGCGACACCTCCGGGATATCCAGACCCTCACGCAGCAGGTTGATGCCGACCAGCACGTCGAACACGCCCAGCCGCAAATCGCGCACCAGCTCTTGCCGCTCGATGGTTTTCACGTCATGGTGCATGTACCGCACCTTGATGCCCGCGGTTTCCAGATAGCCGGTCAAATCCTCGGCCATCTTTTTGGTCAGCGTTGTCACCAGCACGCGCTCGCCCTTGGCGGTACGCGCGTTGATTTCGCCAATCAGGTCGTCGATCTGCCCCTCGACCGGACGCACGACCACCTCTGGATCGAGCAGGCCGGTCGGACGAATGACCTGTTCGACTACCTGTCCCGAGCGCGACAGCTCATACTCGCCGGGCGTTGCCGAAACGTAAACGATCTGGTTCAAACGCTCGTTGAACTCGTCAAAGTTCAAGGGGCGGTTATCATAAGCCGAAGGCAGGCGGAAGCCGTTCTCGACCAGACTTTCCTTGCGGGCACGATCGCCGTGATACATGGCGCGCACCTGCGGCAGCGTGACGTGGCTCTCGTCCACGATCAGCAAAAAATCCTCGGGAAAGTAGTCAATCAGCGTAAACGGGGCACTGC
The DNA here is from genome assembly GCA_019421385.1 of Clostridiales bacterium. GTDB lineage: Bacteria > Bacillota > Clostridia > Oscillospirales > Butyricicoccaceae > Agathobaculum. The sequence goes on along the minus strand of JAHZFK010000051.1, from coordinate 4,581 downwards.
CCGGCTCTCTGCGCGACAACACACGCGAATAGTTCTCGATACCGCTGCAAAAGCCAATCTCCTGCAGCATTTCGATATCGTATCGTGTACGCTGACCGATTCGCTGCGCCTCGATCAGCTTGCCATTCTCCTCGAAATACTGGATGCGCTGTTCCAGCTCTTCCTCCAAATCCTGAATGGCGGCCTGCAATTTGTCCTTGGGCGTGACATAGTGGCTCGCGGGAAAAATCGCGGTGTGTCCGAGTTCGCCCAGCACCACGCCAGTCAAGGGATTGATGCGGCTGATGCGGTCGACCTCGTCCCCGAAGAACTCAATGCGCACCACGTCCTCATCCGAATATACCGGCCAGATCTCGACCGTGTCGCCGCGCACGCGGAAACGGTTACGTTCGAACGCAATGTCGTTGCGCTCATACTGGATGTCAATGAGCCGGTGAATCAGCGTTTCTCGGCTGATCTCCATGCCGGGACGCAGCGAAATGACCATCTTCTTATAGTCGATCGGGTCACCCAGCGAATAGATGCAGGAAACCGACGAGACGATGATCACATCCCGCCGCTCAGACAGTGCCGAGGTGGCGGAGTGGCGCAGACGGTCGATCTCATCGTTGATCGCGGAATCCTTTTCGATATAGGTATCGGTAGACGCGATATACGCCTCAGGCTGATAATAGTCGTAATAAGACACAAAATACTCGACCGCGTTATTGGGGAAAAACTCCCGCAGCTCGGTACAGAGCTGCGCGGCAAGCGTTTTGTTATGGGCGAGCACCAGCGTCGGCCGCTGGGTCTGCTCAATGATGTTGGCCATGGTGAAGGTCTTGCCCGAACCGGTCACACCCATGAGGGTCTGCTCGGTCAGGCCGTTACCTATGCCCTCGACCAGCTTTGCGACCGCTTGCGGCTGATCGCCTGCCATCTTATAATTGCTGACAATTTGAAAATCCGGCATATCCTACCTCCTCTGTCCCATCTGACCGGCGCGCAGCCTGCAAATGGATACGTATTTTCCTCTGGCGACCACGCAATGATCGACCAGCTGCAATCCCAAACCGGTCAGCGTTTGTTCCAGCCGCCGCGTGGCAAGCAGATCCGCCTCGGACGGTGTCGCCGTTCCATTGGGGTGATTGTGCGCGACCGCCACGCCTGCCGCGTGACAAATCAGCGCGCCGCTGGCAATTTTATAAGCATCTACCGGCACATGCGCATGTCCGCCGCGGGCAATTTCCTCGCACTTGATGACGCGGCCCGCCCCGTCCAGATAGGCGGCGAGCAGCACCTCATCCTGTTCGCCCGCAAACTGCGGCACAAAATATTCTCCGATCTTTTCATAGCTGTTCAGCTTGTCGCTGTGCCGCTCACTCTTGGCCACATCCTGCTGATACCGCGCGCACATGGCAAACGACAGCTTGAGCAGATCGGCCGAGCGAGGCCCGATACCCTGCACCTCGCAAAGCTGCTCGACCGGCGCTTCGAGCACCGCGTGCAGCGAACCAAAGCGCTCCAGCAAGCGGTGCGCGGTCGGGTTGGTGTCCACACGCGGAATCGCGAAAAACAGCAGCAGTTCAAGCACCTCGTGGTCACTGAACACCTCCAGCCCGAAGCGGCGGAACTTTTCCATCACGCGTTCCCGATGGTTTTGATGCAGTTGTTCCGCCATGCGCCGGCCTCCTTTTCGTTTTACAGATGAATGCGCTGCTCCGCCTGCCGCAGCGCGCGGGCGACCAGCGGACTGTCCTTGATTTCCGGGAACGGGACGGTCGGCTGCGGCTCGCCCTCATGCGGGCGCAGACTCTTGCCCATCCACAGCACGTCCCGCCACTGGCCGAACTTGTACATGCTCTCCTGATACGCCCCCGAGATGATAAATCCCATCGCCTTGTGGAACTTCATTGAGCGCTCATTGGGCGAGGTGATGCCGACATAGATGTTATAGTATCCCTGCATCGCAAGCAGCTCAAACAGCGCCGCATAAATCGCGCCCGCAATGCCGTGCCGGTGCCACTCCTGCGCGACATAGATCGACGTCTCGACCGACCACTGATAGGCTGCGCGGGTTCGGTGGGGCGAAGCATAGCCATAGCCGACCACTTCCCCATCCACCGTACAGACCAGCCACGGCAAGCGCTTCCCATAGGTGCGCATACGCCCAAGGAATTCGTCCAGCGTCGGCGGCGTGTACTCGCTCGACACCGTGGTCTGGATCACATACGGCGCGTACAGCGCCAGCATATCGCCCGCATCCTGTTCGGTTGCAGCGCGCAAAACAACTTCCGGCATAGTATTTCTCTCCCGTTGCGATAGTTTCTGTCTTTTCATTATACCGCGCGCGCCCCGGTTGTTCAACCGATTTTTGCCGTTTCCGCCGCCAAAAATCGTACATGCGTTCGCCTGTTCTTTGTGCGCTTTTCCGTCAAAAACAAACAAACCAAAACCGTTCCGGCACCCGCATCCTTGTCCGCTCAGCCGATTGCATTTTTCCGCTTTTTGGGGTATACTACTTTAAGCAATTTTGTCCACAGGGGAGGCTTGCGCATTATGGTTCGTCACGGTTTTATCCATTCCAAAGAAGATATCAAATTTCTCATTCTGTTTGCCATGGATCTGCTGCCCTTTCCGGTCAGCTTCAGCACGGTCGTGGACCTGACGACCTGGTGCGACGAAGGCTTCGGCTACTTTGAACTGAGCGAAGCGTTCTATGAGATGGTGCCGACCGGCCACATCGAGGAAGTTCCCGGCGACGGGGAATCCGCCTACCGCATCACGGACAAAGGCCGCGAGGCCATCCGCGTGTTTGAAAAGCAGCTGCCCTATCCGGTGCGCGAAGCAGCGCAGCGCTCCGCGCTGCGGGTCGTGCGCCAGATCCGGCGCGATGCTGCGATCCATACGTCTGTGACCGAGCGCGCCGCAAACGACCTGACCGTCCGCATGGAGATGGAGCAGGTGTTTGCGATTGAAATGGATGTGGTCAGCCACGGACAGGCCGCGATGCTCGAGCGCACTTTCAAAAACAACGCGGAGGCGATTTACCAGACCCTGCTGGGCGCCATGACCGCAGACTACGAAACCGAGAAAGAAGACGAAACCCCTTGAACTACATTCGACAACTGGGCGTCCTGATCGCCTGCTGCGTCGCAGGCGACGCGCTTTCCATCCTGCTGCATGGCGCACTGCCCGGCAATGTGCTCGGACTGACACTGCTGCTTTTGCTGCTGATTTTCGGCCCGGTCCGGCTGAACCATGTTGAGCACACAGCGGATTTTTTGCTGCAAAACATGGCGTTCTTTTTCCTGCCCGCCTGTCTGGGCGTGCTGGAAATTTTCGCACAGATCAAAAGCGAAATTCTGGCTATCCTTGCGGTTTGCGTATTGACGACGCTGTGCACCGCTGCGGCAACCGCGTTTACCGTGCATATCGTGTTCCGCTTGCAGAACCGCGAGAGCGAGGAGGCGTTTGACCATGACTGAGCTGCTTTCCTCCTCCACTTTCTGGATGGCGATATCCATCGGCTGTTACGCACTGGGCGTCAAAATCCAGCAGAAAACCGGATCGCCGCTGTGCAATCCCCTGCTGATTTCCGCCATACTGGTTGGCGTGCTGCTGGTCGTGACCGGCGCCACCTACCAGACCTATGAAAGCGCGGGTCAGCTGATTTCCTTTTTCCTGACTCCGGCGACTGTGGCACTCGCTGTACCGATCTACCGCAAGCTGGATGTACTGAAAAAGAATTTGGTGCCCATTCTGGCCGGTGCCTTGGTCGGTTCGCTGACCTCCATCTTGAGCGTGCTGTTATTCTGCCGGCTGTTCGGCCTGTCCGACGCAACCACCCGTTCGCTGGTGCCCAAATCGGTCACTACACCGATCGGCGTTGCGCTTTCTGAGATGCTGGGCGGTCTGGCGCCCATCACCGCGATTACCGTGGTATTCACCGGCATCGTCGGCGCGATTCTGCTGCCAACCTTCCTGAAATGTATCGGCGTGCGCAATCCCGTGCAGATGGGCTTGTCCATCGGCACCGCTGCCCACGCGGTCGGCACTTCGCGCGCCATTGAACTGGGCGAAACCGAGGGCGCCATGAGCGGTCTTGCCATCGGTGTGGCCGGTCTGTTGACCGCGCTGCTTGTGTCAATCGGTTCGATATTTTTTGCTTAATACAAAAGCGGTCTGCACCGGCAGACCGCTTTTTGCATCATCGGATAAAAAGAAGGAACCGGAAAGTCCGGTTCCTTCCTGACAGCTTTTCTTAGCCGAAGTAGCGCTGCAGCAGGCCCTCGAAAGCCTTGCCGTGGCGAGCTTCAACTTGATACTGACCACAAAAACAAAGGTAGAATATCACTTTTACTTTCCGAAAACACCTATTTCCCATCAATTTCCCTTCAGAAATTGGATTTTTGGAAAGCGTGATATTATAAGGGATTTTGTTTCCCTTGAGACTTCCCAACGAAATATGAACCACACTATACAAAGCATGAAAGCAACTATGAAAGTAAAGCCCCGCCGGCCGGCGGGGCTTTACTTTAACTACACCCATTCAATTTTCCAAGCAGGTCATCCCTCATACCTTGGGTAATGTGCTGGTAG
>JAHZFK010000050.1 GCA_019421385.1 Clostridiales bacterium | reverse complement strand
TTCTTTCCGATTCGGCGGCCTCTCACCGAAGCAGCTCGATTAGTATACTACACCATTCCGACTTTTGTCAACACTTTTTCTAATTTTTTTGCTTTTTCCCTTTTTACTGAATTGACCGGCCAATCCGAGTCTTTTACACCCGTATCTTACTCATTATTAACCATCTTTTACTGATTCTATCGTCTCCCCATCCCCCGTGTCTTCCGCCGCGCGAACCTCTTGCACAAACCGCTCAATCAGATGTTCGCGGTTTTCTGCGCACCACTGCGTGTCATATCGAATGATGGATACACGGTCGAGTTCGGTCAGACCCTCCGCTGTTTTTGCACCGGGATTAACCGGAAGCCGTTCCCCTTTTGCGTCAATATAACATGCCTGCCCTCGACGGCTAAGAACCCAGTCCAAAAATGTGCGGGCGTTTTGCGCCTCTCTCGGGTCTGCATTGCGGATGAGCGCCATTGCGCCAATCTCATAACTTGTACCGTCACTTGGGAAAATGATTTTGATGGGCAGCCCTTCGTGCGACTGCCGCAGTGCGTCATGCGCAAATGTGATACATAACGCTACATCCCCCAATCCTACCGCAGCAGGAGAAAACGGCCCGCCTTTTGTATAATAGGCGATGTTTTCGTCCAGCTTTTTCAGATACTCAAACGCTGCGTCCTCTCCGCGCATCTGCGCCAGACCAGCAACGATTGTGTAGGAGGTACCGGAAAGCGAAGGATGCGCCATCACGATCCGCCCGCGGAACACCGGGTCGAGCAAATCATTCCAAGTTTGTGGAAGCGGCAGCTTTTCCCGCGCAAAGATTTCCTCATTATAGGCAAAGCAGATCGCACCCACATAGCACGGCGACCATGCATGTGCCGCATCCTGATAGATGTCCGCGATCTGCTCCAACCCTTCCGGCTCATACGGTTCGAGCAACCCCTGTTCCGCAATGGCGATATAGTTTTCGCTTGAACCACCGAACATCACCGAGGCCTGCGGCGCATCCCGCTCTTGCTGTACGCGATCCAGCATGTCCGGCGTGGAAAGATGCTCCCATTCCACACGGATATTCGTGTCCTTTTCAAAAGCATCAAAGTACACCGAAACCTCCGGCTCCGTCAGCGGCGTGTAAACAGTCAGTATCGGATACTCCGGCCGTACAGCCGCCTCAACCGTAAAATCAGGCTGTAATTCCACCACTGCTTCCTGATTTTGGAGCGCACAGCCGGAGATCAGCAGCATCCCCACCGCGCAAACGTGCAGGATAGGCTTTTTCATGTGTCTCCCTCCTGCATACGGTATTCCCGCGGCGTCAGTCCGGTGTTCTTCTTAAAGATATAGCTGAAATACTGCGGCTCATTGTATCCGATATCGAATGCAATCTCAGACAATTTGCGGTCGGTCTCGCGCAGCGCCTTTTTGGCTGCCTCGATCCGTGTTTTGGTCAGATATTCAATAAAGGTCTCGCCGGTCTCCTGTGAAAAAATTGTACTGAAGTAATTGGGGGAAAACCCAATCGCGGACGCCACTACATGCAGCGAAATATTGGGATCAGCATGGTTTTCTCGAATAAACGCGCGCGCCCGCTCGATTTCTGCACCATAACGGATAGGCTCACTCATCCCGCGATAGCGCACGACCCGCTCGAGTATCTCCGTGCAAAAATCGCGCGCACTGTCCAGATCGCCAGCGGTATGCAGTAGTTTGGAGATATCCGAAACATCTTCAAAACATTCCTGCGGTTCCAGCTGCAATTCGCGCACAAAACGGGACGCGACCATCAGCAGATCAACCAGTAAGTAATACCGATACAGTACGCTCTGTACATCCTCTTGGTTCACCGTTGACAAATACGCATTGACCATATCCGGGATATCCTTCTCTTGTAGGTGGCGGATCTTGTCCACCAGCGGCACATCCGCGCCAAGTTCGATCCGCGACGGCGATGCAGCCGCCGACAATTCCTCAAATCCTGTGATCCGGCTCTGCTTTTGTCCCGAACCGACGACCTGCGCCGCTTGCTGCGCCTGTTGAAGTGCATCCGGCAGCGCGCTGAGTCGATCGCACACACGGCTCAGCCCGATCACCGAAACCGTATCCAGCAGTCGTTCCAACTCGTGCTGCAAGGCGCGTGCCGCTTCATATGCGGTTTCCTGCACCTCATCCGGTGTATTGCCGGTCAGCAGCAAAATACCGCAGTCGCAGCCCTTGAGGAATGCCTGAACGGTGTCGCGGGCATCGAATAACTGGGAAAACAAACAGCGCAGCCGCTCTGTCCCCTCGCCGCGAAAGCACGCCTGCGGCAGCGCAACATAGCCCACCTGATACTGTTTTGCCAGCAGGTTGATGCCGAACCGGCTGCTTTGGTCGTGGATATCCGCCGATGGCAGCGCGCCACTGACCACCCGCGCCAGAAAATTCTCCCGCAGCAGCATATGCTCGTCATCCGTGCGTTGTCTGGCCAGAAGCTGCACCTTGTCCGCCTCAATGCGGGCAATGGTCTCTTCGAGCGCTTTCCTTAGGTTGACTGGGTCGATCGGTTTCAGCAGGTACGCGTCCACGCCGATCGAAACCGAACGCTGTGCATATTCAAACTCATCGTGCCCGCTGAGCACAATGATATGTACCCACGGCATGGCGCGGCGCACCAGCGATGCCAACGCAAGCCCATCCATAAAGGGCATACGCACGTCTGTGATCAAAATATCCGGCCGAAGCTCCTGAATCAGCGGCAAAGCCATTTCACCATCCGGTGCTTCTCCGCAAAAACTGACCGGTAAGTCGACGCGGTCGATCGTGCGCCGCAGACCGTCTCGAATGATGTCTTCGTCATCTGCCAGAAATATACGATACATTTTCCTGCTCCTTACACGGGATGGTGAACGAAACCGTCGTCCCCTCCCGATAAACACTTGTGATCTGCAGCCCCGTGCCATAATACAGCCGGATGCGCTGCGAGACATTAAACAGTCCGAATCCGCCAGACTGCGTCGCGGGACGAACACCGGCCGACAGATCCGCTTGCAGTGCGCGCAGTTTTTCCGGCTCGATCCCGATGCCGTTATCCGAAACGGAAAATGTCATCTGATCCTCGTCGGAGCGCTGGACGGAAACCACGATGCAGCCGCGCCCACGCTTTGCGCGCACCCCATGATAGATGGCATTTTCCACCAGCGGCTGTAATAACAGCTTGAGCACCTGCATATTCCCCAAGCTGTCATCCGCCTCGATGCGATACTCCATCGTACTGCCATATCGGGTGGCCTGAATGGCAAGATAGCTTTTTACATGCTCGATCTCGCGGGAGACCGGGATAAAATCCTGTCCGCTGCTGAGCGAAATACGCAGAAAGCTCGTTAACGCCATCGTGATATCCATTACTTCCTGATTGCGTTCCGCCTCTGCCAACCAGACAATCGTATCCAGCGTATTGTACAGAAAATGCGGCGTGATCTGCGCCTGCAACGTCCGCATTTCCGCCTTCTGCAAGTTTTTCTCCGCAATCAGCTGTTCGGCTACCGAATGCTCCAGCCGGCTTGCCATGTGGTTCAGGTGGCGTGCCAAGCCGCGAAATTCTTCCACCTGCGGCAACGCGGTGCGCGCGTCCCAATCGCCTACCGCAATCGCAGCCGCCATTTTATCCAGCGCGTCCACCGGTTCGTCGATCGCCTGCTGCACATGCTGATAGCTTTTCCGTGCATACCAGCCCGTCATGGCCAACAATGCGAATGAAATAATCACCATGACAAATGTTGTTGACTGGATTTGCCGATTCAGTTCACCGATGCGCACGATTTCCTCGCCGATGTAGTTTTGCAGCATTTCATCGATCAGGCGCGCTACGCTGCTGATTTCCTCCATCACGCTTTCCCGGTAGGCAACCGCGCGATTTTCCGCAATTTGCTTGCCGAGAATATCAAAATAGTTTTTCATGGTCTCTGTCGCACGGGCAGCCGCCTGCAAATACTGGCTGCTCTGCGCACTGCTGCTGGACTCAAGCACTTGAATACCGTTCACAATCCGCGACATGTACGCATACTGCTCTCCATCCTCAAATGCCAGATTGCCCGAAACGATCTGCCACACTTCCTCCGTGATCTGGTCCCCGACCGTTTCACGCAATGTGTTGGCCGTTTCGATATTCTCAATACAGCCGCTGTATCGGAAAGACAGGCCGACAATCGTAACGAGCAGCATCAGCACCGGCACAAGCAGCGCACAAATAATCGTGCGGTAAGAACGTTTCAGCGTCAAACGAATGCTGGAAGGGGGCATCTCACTGACCTCCCTTGCTCAAAATCTGCACTGGGCACAGTCGTTCTTCCGGATGCACACCGGACAGGCGCTCCTGCACCTCGGCAACCGCCTCTTCGCCCAGCAAGACCGGATCGAGATAGGCCAACCAGCTGATCTTCCCGTCGCGCTGCATTTGCAGCACCTGCTCACTACCGCCGAAGGCGTATATCTGTACCTCTTCTCCGGGTGTTCCTCCTGTCGCCTCCAGCGCCTCCACAGCGCCAATTGTGATTCCGTCGCTATGCGTGAGAATCACGTCCATCTCGTAGCTGTTGCTCGCCAGCCACTCGATCACTTCTTTTGCACGCGAACGCATAAACTCTGTGCTGATGCTGTAATTGATGCGCAGCGGCGACTGCATCTGCCGCAGGCCGCTGCTGAACCCGCCTGTAATCTCCCGCGTGAAAGACGCGTCCACCGTTCCGCACAGTTCCACTACATTGCCATCATGTCGGCCCGGCGACGCAAGATATGCAAGCGCCGCATCGTGTCCCGCTGCGTTATAATCATAGCCAACATAGCTGACCAAATCCTCCTGCGGTGTGGAGGCGCGCTTGTTGACCGTGATAATTGGGATACCCGCATCATGCGCCTCCTGAAAAACATAATCCCATCCTGTTTCAGCAACAGGCGAAAGCACAATCGCATCCACCTGATAGATAATCAGCGCGCGCACCTGCTCGGCCTGCGCATCCGTGCTGCGCGCCGAATGAAGCGTGATCACATCAAACCCTTGCGCGGCGGCGGCATCCAGAATGCTTTCCAGCACCATGGCGTGCCATTCATCTTCGCTTGCGGTTGCAACAACACCCACAACATATTGGTCATCCATTTTCGAGGCCATGTCCGACCGCGCATATAGCTGCAACGCGATCAAAATGAGCGCGGTTGCCAAAAACAGGACTGCGCAACCGATCAGTCGGGAAAAAGATCTCATCTCAGCCTCCAACAAGGATATTTCTGCTTTCATTGTACAACAACGCCCTGTGGGAAACAAGCCGCCAGATAAACAAACAGCGCTGCCGTTGAACCACCGGCAGCGCTGCTCGCTTCCTACATGCACAATGCAACGGCATGCAGCACGGATTATTTACTTGTTCTGGTAGCGCATCATAACGGTTGCAACCTCCGCACGGGTTGCCGTCCCTGCCGGGTCGATCGCGCCGCCGTCAGATCCGCTGATCAGGCCTTCGCTGATGCACCATGCAACCGCATCCCGCGCCCAGCCGGACACGGCATCCGCATCCGGATAGCCATTCAGTGCATCGTCGGAAACATCGCCGCTGGCCCCTTGTGTCTTGGCATAACGGTACAGAATCGCTGCCATCTCCTCGCGCGTCACGGCAAGGTCGGGCGCAAACAGATTTTCACCGACACCGGTCACGATCGCGTTTTCCGCCGCCCAGCCGATTGCCTTGGCGTCGTAACGGTTCGCCGGAACATCCGCGAAGCTGCTTGCCGCTCCCTCCGGCTGCTTTGCCTGACGGTGCAGCACCGTGACCAGCATACCGCGCGTCATCTCGGCATCCGGGGAGAACTGCGTCTCGCTCGTGCCGTTGAACAGCTTGTTTTCCACTACATAGTCCACCGCATCAGCAGCCCAGTGCGTCCGGGTATCGGTAAACTTCTGGGACGGACGGACATTCTCGCCGGAGGTCTCGACCGTCATGCTCAGGTCTGCCTTGGCAGAATAGTCGTCAAAGTCGTTCTCGTAGCCGTTGTAGAAATCCATATTTTCGTGACCGGCCGCGCCGCTGAACGTGCCGCGGTTCCAGTCCGCGATGGTCGACCACTTCGCGCTCTGCTCCGCACCCTTGAGCGTGTAATCCATCACCTTGGGCAGATCGGTGCGGTCGGTGCCAACCGCGCTGTCAAACGTCGTGGTCAGACGGACGAACTTCGCCTCACCCAGTTCGCGCAGGTCGATCGTATTGGTGCCGTTTGCCAGCGTGTACTCCTTAGAGGAAGCAACATTCTTGCCGTCCTGAGACAGCTCGACCTTGACCGACAGGCCAGCCTTGCCTTCCACCAGTGCATCATACTGCAGCTGCTGCAGCGCGCCGACAGAGACCCACTCGGTCTGGTGCGTGCCGGTGGTCACGATGTTCTTGGGATCGAAGTCCAGCCAAACTACCATCTTATCCGCCTTGGGGCCTGCTGCTGTCGGATTGGCGTAAACCGCCTTGTTGTCCGCGTCGGACAGCTTGGTGGTGTAGAAACGCACCTGACCGACCTCGCCCTGCAACATGCAGTGGTACTTACCGCGGTTGCGATCGGGCAACAGATGGCGGGTATAGGTGCCGCCAACATACATCGAGCAACCGGGCCAGTTCTTGATCGGGGAGTCAAACGCCGGTGCCGCAATCGTGCCGCTGACCTCGGTATTCTGATAGCTGGTGCCGCCGGTTGCACGGTCGAACGCGCCGGTGTACTGCACCCATTCATTCAGCTGTGCGCCGTATTCCGCACCGTTCTGATTCTTGCCGTCGCTGTCATTCCAGAAATATTCGCCGTTGTCGTTGTCAAAGCCTACGCCATACGTCAGCTTGCCGGTCGAGCGGACTGCCATACGGAACAGGTAGTTTGTGCCGTAGTTGATGGTCGAACCCTTCATCATCAACGGGTTGTGATCCCAGTCGGTCGAATCGCCCTTGGCAAGGCGGCCGATATTCGCCCAGACCATGCCGGTGACGCCATCGTCAACTACATAGTTCTGCCGGTCAGGAATCTCGACATAGTCGTATACACCGTCCAGCTTGAGGCCGTATTCGTTGTTTTTGCCATAGGTAATCAGGGTCGGCTTGCCGCGGATGATACCGTCGTTGCCCTTACCCGACTTATCCTTGACGATCGGAGTGCCCTGGATCGTGCCAGCGATCGTGACCTTTTTCGGGTCAGAATTGCCGATGGCAACCTCGTGATCGCCATACGTATCAAACTGATATACAAATTCAACCGTCTTGGTTTCGCCAGCCGCCAGCGCAACTTGCTGCTCGGCAAGGCTGCTGCCGTCCATCACAAAGGCTACCGGCAGATTGCCCGCGTCGTTGCCGATATTGGTGACATCCGCCTTGACATACAGCATATCCGAATTGATATCGCTCGTCTCACCGTCGCCCAGCTTGACGCGCAGGTTGGATGTGGAATAGGTCGCCGGACGGTAGGTAACGTCCACGGTTTTCGTGTAATCGCCGAGTTTCAGCGTGTGTTTGCCCAGATCGGTCAGCGTCAGTTCTGCGGAAACCGTCTTGCTCTCACCCGGCTGCAGCGCTACCACACGCTCCTTGCCGTATTTGCCGAAATGGTACAGATAACGAGTCGTGCCGTTGTCATTGATCGGCAGGCTGATGACAGCCAGACCCTTACCCTTATTGGTTGCGGTTGCCGTTACAGTGACCGCGCCACTGGACTGCACGCTGTCAGGAGAAATCGCGATATCGCTCAGCTGCACATCCGCGCCGTTCTGCGTCAGCGCCACAGTTTCGATCTCCTGCTCACCGTTACCGGACAGGCCAAGGTTCGTGTAGGTCAGCACGCCGTCCTTGATATGTACGTCGAGCATGTCGCCCTTGCCGTTTGCCAGCAGTTCGGGCAGGTTTTCATCCAGGCGCTCATCATCCGAACCGGTCGAAACCTTACCGTCGCCCACGCGGGCATCGCCCTGCGTTACATACAAGGTCCCCGTGCCAACCGCTGCATCTGCCGAAGCAATACGGCTGTATGCGTGGGTATGTCCTGCAAACATCACATTGACATTGTACTTTTCCGCGATCGGCGGGATATACTTGCGGGTATACAGATCCTCATAGGGATGGTGCATGGTCAGCACGCGGAAATCCGCGTTTTGCGCCTCGTCCGACTGCAGGTCGTTGCGCAGCCATTCGAGCGACTTTTCCACGTTCGCATGTGTCTCCCCGCTTGCACTGCCGCCTGCCGAATCCGTGTTCAGCTCAAACAGCGACCACGGATTGGAGTTCATCATCGTGAAATGCGTGTTGCCGTAGTTGAAGGAGATATTGGTGCCGTCGGTATTGGAATGGTATTCCTGCTTCTGCACCTCGGTCACATACGCGTCAAAATATTCACCGTAGTCATGATTACCGCAGTTATAGATCACCGGAATGTTTTTTATAAACTCCGTTCCGTTTTTGAACCAGAAATTAAACTGATCCTTCTGGGTCCCCGTTCCTTCCACCATATCGCCGGTATGCAGGATAAAGTCCGGGCGGTTGGCCATGATATAATCGCTCACCGCCTGCGCGGTTTCAAACTTATGTGTGTCCGAAACCACCATAAAGTGGATATCGTCCGGGTTTTCGCTCAACGTTTTGAACGTACCGTTTTCTACCGAACCGTCCTTCAGTTCAATGCGGTACTGATAAAGCGTATCCGGGGTCAGGTTTTCCAGCTTCGCCCGGTAAATGTGCATTTTCTCGCCTTCAAAAGCCGGGCCATCCTGCGAATTGATGCTCAGCTCCTGCATATTATCTGTCGAAGTGCCGTAATAAATTTTGGCCGCATCGCCGGTTTTGCCTTCAAAGGCAACCACCATACTGTTAGCCTTGGGCGCTAACAGATAAGGGCCGTTTTCAAATCCGGCATTGGTTGCAGGCTCATCTGCCGCCAACGCCCCCACCCCCGCTGACATTGCCATCAATACAGCCAATGCCATCGCGGTCAGCCGCTTATGCAAGCTGAAAAACTTCTTGCGTGCGCTCACTTTCATCCTTCCTTTCTTTACTCTCTGCGGTATTATAAGAATACGCATTCCGGACCTTGTTTACAATGCAATAACTTATGAAAAAATCTTGCACAGCAGGAAGGCGTCTGAAAAGACTTATACTTTCTTCCGGAAAAAATCATAAGTTTTGATAGCATATCATCGAGGGCCTGTTCGCAAATGTTCTTTTCTTACATTCTATGGAATATTCAAGAAAAGCGCACACCTAATTTCCCGAACTGAACCGGTAGAAGTGGAACATCTGCTGAAAAGAGCACACTCAGTGAAAAACAGAAGAGGCGCCGCTGACGCGACGCCTCTCACTTCAACCTCAATATTTTTTACCGATGATGAAATGGAACAGCTGCATTCGATCACTGCACCCGTTCACCCCTGCTCTATGCATAGTCACTCATGACAAACCCACATTTTCCGCTCTTCTTGACTTGGTACAATGCTTCATCCGCGTGCTTAAACACTTCGCTGTACTTATCACCCTTTTTGCAGCGGCAGCCGCCAACACTGATGGACAGATTGCTCGAAGGATATTGCTCGGACAGAGCAGACACCTGCCGGACTACCTCCTCCACCTTGTTGTTGAGGATATCATCCGCAAGAGAGGCATCCACATAGATTACGAATTCATCGCCGCCCAGCCGTCCGATGCAGTCGGTTTTCCGGAAGCATCCCTGCAGCACTTCCGCTACCCGCATCAGAACCAGATCGCCGTGGTCGTGACCATAATTATCATTGACCTCTTTAAAGTTATCCAAATCAACAAGCAGCAATGTGCCGTTGGATCTTTTGAGCCGATTGCGCATTTGCTTCATGATGTAGGATCTGTTCGAAAGACCAGTCAGGGTATCCTCACGAAGCTGCTTACTGTTGCGAACGTTCTGAATGAGGAACACGATCACAATGAGCATGTTCAGAACATTCAAGCCAAGCCCAAGATTCATCAGGAGCATACGGTTTGCGGAAACCACGTTCTCATCCGGGATCGCAACGCCTACGCTCCAGCCGCTGCTCAACTTGCTTACATAAAGATTATAGTCCTTTTTGACGTCCCCCACATAATGCGTCACTTCACCGGAATCATTGTTCAGCATATCCTCTTGCAGCGAAATCAGATGCTTGTCCCCAATGGAATATGCCAATGTCAGATGCGGATCATAGACCAGTAAACCATATCCGTCTGGCAGTTCGGAAAAATCCATCCAGTTCTCGCTGGTAAGATGCACATCTATCGCAACTACATCGCCGGTATCTCCAATCGCGAGGGACATGGTGAACACATCCCGTCCAGTGATCGCATCTGTATACAAATCAGAAAATACAATGGTTCCCGGTGTTGCCGCCACCGCATCCGCATACCACGACTTGGATGCATAATCGTAGCTGTCGTCTCCCTCCCATGGATTGACAGCGACAATCTTACCATCCAAAACGGCATAGAGATCCAGAACATTACCGCCGAATCGATCTGCGACCTTGTCACAGTAGGATTTCATCCATTTCTCTATTTCTGTATCAGGCGTGTGCGCATCGACCATTTCGTCCAGATACTTTCCGGCGAGCGTGACAGCAAAGGCATAGTCGTTCATTCGCGATTCAGTTTTTTCCACCTGCGTTTGAGCCAGATAACTGCCATCTCTGATGGTGCTTTCCACAAAAAGGCTGCGAGATTCCAAAAGGAAATAACCAAACACGACTTCCAGCACCAAAAAGACCGTAACATATAGAATTAGACCTAATTTCTTTCTGAATCCTGCATTTGTTTCCATAGTTTACATCATTCCATCCGCAAATAAATTTTGCTCTGTGAAATCCGGATCGCCAAAATCACTCAGCAGGTGATGGCATAATCCGGAAAATGGATTTGCAAACAACACAGTTGAATATCCAGCTTTATTTAACGAGTCCTTAACAATAGTTTCCATCATCACGCAAATTTTGTCAAGATGAAATTTTACTTGTTCCAGAAAAGAGTACAACTGAATTTTTTACCCTGTTCGGGCCCATCTGCGATAGCTGTTTAGTCTCAGGAGAAATCACTAATCTAAGCTCAAAAAGAATAGCCAATACCCAGACCTATCGGAACCTTTATGCTGGACCGTGACCAAACAACTCAGTAGAGAGGATTCGTATGAAAGTAATAGTTTTCCCCCCATTATTGCACAGGCTATCGCGGATACGAAAGAACAGCACAGGGAGTTTTCAAGCATGGTAGATTGCAAAAATAACTTCCAGTTTGCACGATTTACTTCCGGATTTCAAAAAGCCTTGCAAGATTAAATTCCAGGAAAGAAGCATCACCCTCTCAAACCCAGAAGTTAATTTTACAAACAATGCCGAGACCGTAATTTACTCTTACAAAAGGAATTGAATAATGCCAGCGGGTATATTAGCATAGGGTCAGATCAGACACCCGGTATAAAAATGGACATACAAAGCGAAGGTCGAAGCATCTTTGCAAAATTTGCAGAAGCAACTTCCACCCCTGAATACAGATATATTCCGAATGGTGGCAGCTGGTTTTTACTTTTGAGTAATCGGGGTGTCAGATTAATATCGTTTGCGGAGATTTTCTGAATGCCGAATGGTTTCTCCGTATAAGAAGCCGAACGACCGATGTGCTGACTGGTTATTCAGCTTCTTTCTTGTATAGGAGTTAATGTGGCCCATCATGAGCAGGACATCGCTCTGCTGCAAATGGTCAAAGGATGTACCTTTGGGAAGAATGCGCCGGATAAATTCGTGGGTGACCTCACAGCCACCCTTCTAGTCAGAACGCTGAGGATCACAATAGAAGACTCTGCTGCATACTTCTCCAGACTCGGTACACTCAATGGAAGCTGAGTCGGTAAATTCACTTCCTCTGTCAGTCAGAATAATCGGGAACAGCCAGCAATACTGCTCATGTCCAAGGGTTTCATACAGCCATTCAAAAACCTCTGTAACAGACCATGCGGTGTTTCGTTCTCACAAAAATGCCAGAACGAGATTGGAGTTGCAGAAGGACACCGTAAGCAGCACCTTGTCGCCCTTACGGCCCTCCACTATATCAATTTCCACGATAGGAACATCCGGATTGACTGCCGTGTATTCTAGGAAGTCTTCGTAGGTTCTGCACAGATGGCACTGCTTGTCTACCCATACAGGAGGCTTCCTTTTACGCACCTTATAGCGCACCTTCCTGGGCAGATCCATGTTTCCCACAGACAGAAGACCCGCATCCACATAATTGTAGATGCTCCTTTTGTCCAGCATGATCTCATGGGCATTATTCACGCAGATCTGGTGGATGGACTATCTCTACTTAATGAGCGGCGAGATGATCCGGTCAATCCGGTTCAGTTCAGCTGGTGTCACGGCAAAGCCCTGCCGGGATTCGCTGCGGGTCGCCTTGTACTCTTTCTGGGCAAATTTTGCTTCGTAAAGGTGCCGCTCCAGTTTGCAGACCTTACGCTGCTTGCAGCCGTTGCAGACATACGGTAGCTTGTTCAGCTTGGAGCATTGTGCTTTCTGAAAGTCGGGACAGGTTTCAAAGCACTTGGCCTTGAAGCAAGTATGACACATTTTTCCGTAAAGAAACTGGCAGGGGGATGCACACATCACCGTAGTGTTTGCATTCTTTGCGAACAACGCAGGGATTGTACCCTCCGGCCTGCTTCAATTTGATGTGTGCACGGACTTCTTTAGAAATGGTTGTGGGGTCTTTTCCCAATTCAGTTGCAATGGTGGAAAAGCTTTTCTGCTCTCTAAAACCAATTTCAATTGCGATTCGTTCACTAAGGGTCAAGTATGTATTCTTAGCCATAGTTTTTCTCCGTTTCTCTGCTGTCACCATTCGGAGAAGGCGAAGGTGCTCTGCCCCTTAAGCCCCGAGGTTTATCGCTTTCGTTTTCAGGAGGACAGCAAAAAGGTAGCATCCGTTAAGATGCCGCTTTCCCGCAAACCCTATGTGCCGCTAAGGTCGCTCCTCAGCGTTGCCTTATCCTGCATCCTGCACATAGGTAAAGTTATTGTAAGTGTCCATTGGCCCTTCGTCAAGGACGGTTGAAATGTTTGCATGAGTTACTTCGAGAACCTTTTGCAAGATTAAATTCCGCTGCACTTACCCTACGTCCGGAACTTAGTTTTTCAATTAAGAAGTTTTCAAGCATAGCTGAGATAAACCTTGCAGAACTTGCTTGTCGAATCGGCCTTTCCCAAGCAAAACTTCTGCGCTTAAAGCCAACGGCTTCTGTGCAACTGCTCACAGACTTATAGTGTGGAAAAGGGAGTACATTTTGTACGGTTACATCGCAATTCTAGATAGCTTGCTAAGAATGCTATCAGCAGCTCTACTACCTGCATGAAAGGGCTACAGGAAATCTGCTTTGTTGAAAGCGCTGTAGCGCAGCAAAACCGTACATTTCCCCCACAAGCACCTTATTCCAGTCAGATGGCAGATCTCTACACTGGGGAACCATGGACACTATTAAGCCACAGTACCTGGCAAGACACACCCGATGAATTGGAGCTTCGCAGATGTGCTGGACTACAACGCAAACACCCATCGTATAGCATGCTTCACTATGATCTAACGCCACTGCAGCTAATACTACATTGAGTTTTCCTCCAACGTTCAGCCAAAAACCTGTTTACTAGTATGGATTATGCCTTGCAGTACATAAAGATTCCCAGAGTCTTCTAACCGACAATATGAAAAGCATGGTGCTACACCAAGATCCAGGGTGCCCTACGTTCCACAAGACCTTTATGATATCCATTGGTTTTGAGAAAAATCTCTATAAACCCCGACATCCTTTTACTAAAGTCAAAATAGAGCGACGAACGCGGTTTGCAAAAGACAGCTACCTCACGGACCGGGTATTCTGCCATATTATTTACCTGAACCGGAAGATGCTAGAATGATGCAACAAACAGAATGGCACTTACACTGGACGGAACCGTGTACCACAGCAGATACATGAAACCATGTGCAAAGAACAGCTTTTTGCTCTGCCGGAGACAGAGCTGGTGCCACTCTATCTCCGTCCATAGCGCCAGATATCTTTTGATAGGTTTGTCGTCAATTACGAAGATCCCTCTTTGACGTACCATACAGCTATCCTCGCGTCACGGCCCGTGTAGAACGCAACGGTAGCACCCTGTATCTTTGTTCTGGCGATTTTAAGATGCTGCTTTTCACTTATAATTTGATCTGGGGCCGCAAAGACAGTTTTTTCGACAGGCAATACGATGCGCTGACACAGCCGGATGAGTTTTTAACAGCACCTGTGCAGACACAGAGCCAGCAGCTGCCTAAGCCGACTTATAACCATTCCTATGCCTAGTTCGACTTTGACAGAGAGTATCCAATATGGACGAGACAGCTTTTGAGTCGATTGATACTTTCATACTGAACCTCTTAACAAAGGAATTTGCGCAGTTTGCAGCAGACAAGGAACTCCCAGATGTTGGGACGGAATCAGTGTGGCGGCTTCCTTCTATCTGAGCAGAAAGAAACAATAGACTACCATTCAGACATTGCTGAAAACGAGCCGCTTCCCCACGAAAGCCATCAAAACCTTTGAAAATCTTGATTTCTCCATAGCAAAAATAAGGTGTACCAGTTTTGGGGCTACATGGGAGATGACCAGTCGTATTGCCCTCAGCTCTTTTCTTGACTAAGTAAGCAACAAATGTCGGATCCCAACAGCAGATATGCTTGGTGAAATTGTAGAGAGCATCACGTAGGCGTCTGAAGACTCACTTCTCCATGTGCGATAACAATTTTTAGATGTCCAGACTGATAAGGAGATGGCGACATACCGGCATACGCCAATAACTTATCCCCAAGAATCGAAGCGGGAGAGGTCTCCAGCTTCGGCCAAGATCATAGCACCCATGTAGTAGCCGATACCATGGATAGTGGTAATGGGATACTGAATTTCATTTATTATTGTCTCAATCTCTGCCTCGATTCCAGAAATCTCAGCATCTAATTCCTTGACAAGCGAATAGTGCTGCAATTTCGCGACACGCCATTCGAAAGGCGACAGCAAATAATGTTCCTTTTTATCCAATTTTCAATTTGCGAAATTCATTGGACCTGTTGACAAAATCCCCAGATGCTCAGTTTCTATGATATAATAGAAACAAAGGAGGGATGGAGCATGATGGGACGGCAAAGTGGTCAAATGAGCATGATGATTCTGGATTTATCTGAGTTGATTCCAGCAAATCACTTGCTTCGACAAATTAATCAGATAATTTCGTTTGATTTTATTTACGATCTTGTAGCGCCATACTACCCTGCAAATGGCCGCCCATCTGTTGACCCTGTCAGTATGTTTAAAATGCTGCTGGTGGGATATCTTTACGGCATCAAGTCGGAACGCCGTTTAGTGCAGGAAATTCAGTTGAATATTGCGTATAGGTGGTTTTGTGGCTTTGAACTTACAGATAAGATTCCAAATCACTCTACATTCAGCAAGACACGCCTGCGCAAATGGAATGAAAGTCACTTATTCCAGCAGGTGTTTTTAGAAATCATCCGACGCTGCGTAAAGAGCGGCCTTGTAGACGGAAAAGAACTGGCAGCTGATGGGACTTATCTTCCAGCCAATGTTTCTAAAGACAGTTGGATTGATATGGAAGTGGAAA
>JAHZFK010000005.1:94593-102159 GCA_019421385.1 Clostridiales bacterium | reverse complement strand
CCTCGGCAGTTCAGAACCTGGTTCTCGGCCTGGTTATCATCGGCGCCGTTCTGCTCGACGTTACCCGCGAGCGCATGGAAGCTAAGGCTCGCCGTCTGGCTACCAAGTAACAGATCATCTCTTCTCTCTCTTTTTTCTTTTTCGCAGGCAGAGTTCGGTGATGCGGACTCTGCCTGCGGATTTTTCCATGTGGTAGTTGATTATTTGAGGTACTTGCGATAGGATATCCGGCAAATATCCTGCCTGGAATTGTAAATGATTGCAGCCTATGCTATAATTTTGGCAGGCATAACGCGGGAAAGTGGGGTGAAAATCGTGTTGTTGGTGCAGCTGAAAGAGATGAAGAATTTCACCAGTCACGAAAAGGATATTGCAAATTACATTCTGACGCATATGGAACAAATCCCGGATATGTCGGCGGGTGAGCTTGCAAAATCGTCGCTGACCAGTAAGGCAACCGTGGTTCGGCTGAGTCAGAAGCTGGGGCTTTCCGGATATCATGAGTTTAAACTGAAATTGATTGCGGAAGTCAATCAGAGTGAGCGCATCGGACAAATCCTGGCGAATGAACCGATCACGCCCAACAGTTCCTATTCGGATATCATTCACACCATTCCGGGGCTTTATGATAAAGCCGTTACCAATACGCGGCTCACGCTCAATAAAGGGGATATGCTGCGCATCGACCGCTTTTTACAGGAAGCGGAGTGCGTTGATATCTATGGAACTGGGATCAGCTATACGTTGGCGCAGGCGGCTGCGTTCAAATTTGCAACGCTTGGCGTGGAAAGTTCTGCTTACGAGAGCATCAACGGACATTATCTGGCCGCGCGAAAGCACAAAAAGACCGTGGCGTTTGTCATCAGCTTTACGGGCGCCAATCGCTCGGTGGAAACCATGGCAGAATACCTGCGCACAGCTACTCATAACCATGTGGTCGGCATTTTGGGGCCGCATAACCAGAAAATACGTCCTTGGTGCCATGAGGTTGTGGAAATTCCCAACCGCGACTCTATCCTCAGTCTGGATGTCATTACTTCCTTTGCCGCGGGCAACTATGTGTTTGATATCTTTTTCTCCATGCTGCTGTCGCATTGTCAGGAACAGCGTGTCCAATCCTCGCTCGAAATGATCCGGCATAGAAACCTTCTGCTGAGTGAAACCTTTGATGCTTGAACCAGCGCCGAACCGATGTTTCAATAACATCGGTTCTTTTTTTGCGGATTTTGAACCGTCGGACCGGAATCGGCGCTGCGTATTGTATTTGGCAAAGAAATGGATTATTTTGGTGTTACCGCACAAAAAGAAAATGGTAACGGGAGGTAAACTATGGGAAAGTATTCTGAACTGGCCAAGGACATTGTGAAAAATGTCGGGGGAAAGGAAAATGTAGCGGGCCTTGTCCACTGCATTACCAGACTTCGTTTCACGCTCAAAGACGAGGGAAAAGCCAACGACGAAGTGCTCAAGGCAATGAATGGTGCTGTCACGGTGATGAAGAGCGGCGGACAGTATCAGGTGGCCATCGGCAACCATGTAGCCGAGGTCTACGATGATGTATGCGCGGTGCTGGGCATGAAGGAGGACAGCGCTGCACCGGCGGAGGTCAAGAAAGGCAAGCTGCTTGACCGTGCAATTGACGTCGTATCAGGCATTTTCCAGCCGATTCTGGGCATTATGGCAGCCTGCGGTATGCTCAAAGGCTTCAATACTCTTTTTGCAACGCTGGGTTGGTACGCGACCACCGACGGCATCTATATGATCATCAACGCCGCAGGTGATGCACTGTTTAACTTCCTGCCGTTGTTTCTGGGATATACGGCGGCTAAAAAGTTCAATCTGAAGCCCATGCTGGGCCTTGCGATCGGCGCGGCGCTGTGCTATCCGGCGATCCAATCCAGTGCATTGTCCGCAGCGGGAGAGCCGCTTTATACGCTCTTTGAAGGAACGATGTTTGCATCTCCTGTGTATATTGACTTTTTGGGACTTCCGGTGATTGCAGTCGATTACACGGGAACGGTCATTCCGGTTATACTGTCGGTCTGGTTTGCATCCAAGTGCGAAAAACTCTTTAACCGGATCGTGCCTGAGCTGGTCAAGTTCTTCTTTGTGCCGATGCTCACGCTGCTGGTCACCCTTCCGATCACGCTTTTGCTGCTCGGCCCGGTGGCAACCTTCGGCTCGACGCTCATTTCCGAGTTCACGCTGACCATCCGCAGCTTCAGCCCGCTGGTTGCCGGTGCGGTCGTTGGTCTGACGTGGCAGATTCTGGTCATCTTCGGTATGCACTGGGGCTTTATTCCGGTTTACATCAACAATGTCATGACGCTCGGTTATGATAACGTGATGATGCCTTTCTTTGCCTGCACCTTTGCGACTTCGGCGGTCGTTCTCGCTATTTTCTTTAAGACCAAGAACAAAAAGCTCAAAGAAATGGCGATTCCGAACTTCATTTCCGGTATTTTCGGCGTTACCGAGCCTGCTATCTACGGTATCCTGCTGCCGCTCAAGAAGCCGTTCGTCATCAGCTGTATTGCGGGCGGTATTGGCGGCGCATTCTACGGACACTTCAACTTCCGCAAGTTCATTCTGGGCGGCATGGGTATTTTTGAACTGCCGAACATGATGAACCCGGATGGCTCGATGGGCAACATCATCATCGCGCTGGTTGGTATCGCGATCTCGATGGCGGTCGGTTTTATCCTGACGATGGTATTCTACCGCGATCCGGAAACGGCGGGCGAGGAGCCTGCACCGGCAGCGATTGAAACAGAAAAAGCCGCGCAGGCGAAAAACATCGTCATCGCCAGCCCGGTCAAGGGCAAGGTCATTGCGCTCAGCGAGGTGCAGGATGAGGCGTTTTCGGCCGGTATCTTGGGACAGGGTGCGGCGATCCTGCCCGAGGATGACACGATCTATGCCCCGGCGGACGGCACGATCGTCAATATGTTTTCGACCGGTCACGCCATCGGTATGCTGACCGACAGCGGCGCAGAGGTGCTGATCCATGTAGGCATGGATACCGTTCAGCTCAACGGAAAGGGATTTCAGCCGCTGGTACAGTCGGGCGATACCGTCAAGAAGGGGCAGGCACTGCTCAAGTTTGACCGCAGCCTGATCGAAAAGGCCGGATATTCGCTGGTGACGCCGGTGATCATCACCAACTCGGATGCGTATGCCGCCGTGCTTGCGGTAAACGCTGAAACGGTCAACACGGGTGATTCGCTGCTGACGCTTTCCTAAACCACGGAGGACAACGATGCGAAAAGATTTTTTATGGGGTGGCGCAACGGCTGCCAACCAGTGCGAAGGCGGCTGGCAGGCGGACGGACGCGGCATGGCGGTCGTGGATGTGCTGCCGCACGGAGAAAACCGCTTGCCGGTCATGCAGGGTGTGATGGATTATCGCACCCTGCCCGAAGGCACACGCTATCCCGGACGGGACGGTATTGATGTATACGGTCATTACAAAGAGGATATCGCGCTGTTTGCGGAAATGGGATTCCGCTGCTACCGGTTTTCCTTTTCATGGTCGCGCATTTTCCCGACGGGCGAAGAAGCGCAGCCCAATGAAGTCGGTCTGCGATTCTATGAGGACTTCATTGATGAATTGCTGCGCTATGGCATCGAGCCGGTCGTGACCATTTGTCATTTTGATTTGCCGCTTCATCTGGTAGAGAAGTATGGCTCTTGGCGCAGCAGAGCGGTGATTGATGCATACCTGCACTATTGTGAGGTGATTTTTCGCCGGTTCCGCAATAAGGTGCGCTATTGGATCACCTTCAATGAGATCAATATGCTCATGCACTTGCCGTTTATGGGCGCGGGCATCCGCTTTGAAGCGGGAGAAAACCCGCTTGCGGTTCAATATCAGGCGGCGCACCATGAATTGGTGGCATCTGCGTTGGCGACCAAGCTCGCCCATGAGATCGATCCGAATTGTCAGGTAGGATGCATGATCGCGGCGGGCAGCGTTTATCCATACAGCTGCCGACCGGAGGATGTCTGGCAGAGTATGCAGAAAGACCGGGAAACTTATTTCTTCACGGACGTGCAGGCGCGCGGTGCGTATCCGACCTATGCAAAAAAACTGTGGGAGAGCAAGGGGATTCACGTCGATATGGCACCAGAGGACGCGCGCATCTTGCAGGAGCATACTGCGGATTTCATCGCCCTTTCGTATTACAACAGCCGGTGCGTGCGCGCCGATGGAGAAGGGGAGGCCACCGGAGGCAATGTGTTTGCGTCGGCCAAGAATCCGTATCTGACTTGCAGCCAGTGGGGATGGCCGATTGACCCGCTCGGCTTCCGCATCACGCTCAACGCCCTGTATGATCGCTATCAGAAGCCGCTTTTTGTGGTGGAAAACGGTCTGGGCGCCATCGACGTGCTGACACCTGAGCGCACAGTTGAAGATGACTATCGCATTGACTATTTGAAAACGCATATTCAGGCGATGATACAGGCCGTGGAGGAAGACGGCGTAGACGTGATGGGATATACCTCTTGGGGTTGCATTGATCTGGTCAGTGCGACCACGGGGGAGATGTCCAAACGGTACGGCCTGATTTATGTCGATCAGGACAATGACGGCAGCGGCACAGGAGAGCGCATCCGGAAAAAGTCGTTTTACTGGTATCGCGATGTGATCGCCAGCCACGGTGAGGACCTGTAAGCGTGCATACGCATTCTGATGAAGTATCGTTTATAAAATCGACAATATCATTTCATATCATCACATTGAGGGGCGCTGCGGAGATTTACTCCGCAGCGCCCCCGATTTTGTTTCCCGATTTCCTCTTTAAGGAATCATCAGGAAGACCTTGCCGATGAAGCAGAAAGTTTTGCACTGTTTCCCGGTCGCGCCAAAGGTCAGCCAAAAAAATCTCTTTTGTCCCCCTGCTTCGAATTTCCTGTAGCTTGGCATAGTAGAAAAGATCCGGATTTGCACTGGAATATTGTTCGCTTCCCTCATAAACACCTAGAAAACAGCCCTTTTCAATGAGTTGCTGAAGGAGTCTTGCCTCGGCTTTCAGACTTTGGATTTCAGAATAATCACGGTGGAACCCAAACAATATTCCGGCTTGTTTCAGCGGACTGGAAATCGCCAGAAGATTCCCGCACTCGATCAGAGGGATGACATTCCCCAAGATGACCATCTCTTCCAGATATTCCTGACAGCAGGAGAGCACCCTGCAAATCAGAAAAAACATGCATTGGCGATACTTGCCGGCAATGTTCAAAACGGTTTTCAGTTCGGTTTCCTGTTCCACGCGAAAGAGAAAAGAAGAAGCTCCCTGCTGCTGCAAATTGGAGATAGTTTGGTGCAGTATATCCGGTTCCATAGTCCCATCCAAAGGTTCCATCCAATAGGGCGATGCGGCTCCGGCTTCCCAGTTGTCTCGCAGAGCTTCACTTCCACCGGCATATGCATGCAGTCCGAGATTGGCAATCAGCGTTTTGAGGCAGTTGAGATCCACATCATTTGCTGCTCGGGAAAGAAGCGCTCCATACTGCTGGTTTGGACGGCGCAGGATACTCTCCAACATGTTCCACAACTGCTGGTAGCAGGGAGGTGCAGAACGCCCCTTACAAAGTTCGATCACATTGCGCAATTCCCGTTCCCCACCGCTGCGGAGATCCCGGATCGCCTTGCCGGCCATGGTTTGGAGCACACTTCTCGTATAAATCGCATTGATTTGCATGGAACCACCTGAATTCTTGCGTATTAGCAGACAAAATCAACAGAAACCACCGAATAGAAACCAATCTGATCCCGCATGTCATATTGTGAAAATTTTCCCTTTGTGATAAAATACTGAAAACCGCCGCAGGAGGAACAGCCATGTCAAACTCTGACTTTACAAAGTTTATGATTGCCCGTGGCTTGAAGCAGCTGTTGGAGATGAAATCTTTCACAGATGTTACTGTGGGGGATATTGCCCGGCACTGCAAGATGAGCCGCAACACCTTTTACTATCATTTCAAGGATAAATACGATGTGATCAACTGGATCTTTTATACGGAGATTACACCGCTGATTGGAGATACCGTTTCCATCGACAAGTGGGGCAGCGGAATGCGCGCCCTTTGCCATTATATCCAAGAGAATAAAACCTTTTATGCCAATGTGGTTCAATTTGAGGGACAAAACAGCTTGTCCGCCTGCCTCATGGAATTTTATGAAAATCTGGTGCAGAACATCATTCTCAATGCCGGAGGGGAAAAGGTGTTACGCCCCCAGCAGATCAAAACCATCTCTCGTTTTTATGCCCATGGCATGTCTGGCGTCTTGCTGGACTGGATCAAAAGCGGTATGGCCAAGAATCCCGATACCACGGTAACCACGCTGGAAGAATTGTTGTCGGGAGAACTTTTCCATCAAATTATTTCTCAAAATGACCCTGCCGACTCTTAAAGTGCAGAGAAGTGCACCTGTTCTGCTACGGATGTTTTCGCTGCATGATTAGAAATTTGATAAGGTTATTTTTCATGCTGTTTCATCATGTTTGGAACCGTCAGATTTTTGATCTGACGGTTCTTATTACATTCGGGGACTTTTGCTTCAGTACCACGAAGAATAGCAGTTTTTCCATCGTATCTGTACTGACATTTTTAAAGAAATGTCCGAATAAAGTGCAAGAATATGGATTTGTTCAAATTTCGTACAAAACAGGCGGGTTGAGCCTATACAATTTCTGCTTTTCACGGTAGGATTGGAGACGAACAACAGGTATAAAACTTGTCAATTCATATCAGAAAGGATTTGTCTTGTATGAGCGAATTAGGAAATGGTCTGACCCGTATTTTTCTGGCCGGAGTGGGCGCTCTGGCAGTAACGGCGGAAAAGTCCAAGGAGGTTGTGGACGAACTCGTGAAAAAGGGTGAGCTTACAGTCGAACAGGGGAAGATTCTCAACGAGGAGCTCAAGCGGGACGCTGCAGCGAAAGTCAAGGAAGCTGTCGCAAATCTTCAGCCTTCAGAATCGGTAGAAAAGATTATGGGTCGTGTAGATGATATGACTCCGGAGGAGCGGGCCGCACTGAAAGCCAAGCTGGAGGAGGCAGACCGAAAAGCCGCCGAAGCAAAAAGCGAAGATGAAGCTACTCCCAGCGAGGAAAAGACGGATTCTAAGCTGGTTTAAGAATCGCAAAAGCTCCGCGACGGCTGCTCACGTTGCGGAGCCTTTCTCGCTGTAAGGAGATTCTATGCGTAAAGAAGAGAAACAGGAGTCCCGCCTGTCAGAGATGTTGGCGGTGCTCAAAAGAAACGATATTGCTCACGGAATCACGCCTCAAAAGCTGCGCACAATTCTGGAAGAACTGGGGCACCTTTATTAAACTGGGTCAGATTCTCTCGATGCGACCGGATTTGATCCCTCAGGCTTACTGCGATGAATTGACACAGCTTCGCTCCCAAGTCACCCCTATGGACTATGGAGAGGTGCGCAGTTTAATCCGACAGGAGTATAATGTTCGGCATATCCACGAGATATTCCTCTCTTTTGACCGTGAGCCTCTGGGATCTGCCTCCATTGCACAGGTCCACCACGCATTCTTAAAAAAC
>JAHZFK010000005.1:85687-94583 GCA_019421385.1 Clostridiales bacterium | reverse complement strand
GGGAAAAAGGTAGTGGTGAAAATCCAGCGTCCAGGGATCAAAGAGGTCATGGGACGGGATGTGGCAATTTTGCGCAAAGCTATCACGCTTATCAAATTTGCGCCGGATTTGGGTGATCCTCTGGACTTCAAGATCATGCTGGAGGAAATGTGGGTAGCTGCCCAACAAGAGATGGATTTTCTGATCGAAGCAGCGCATTTGGAGGAATATGCAAAACTCAACCGAGATATCGTCTATGTAACTTGTCCCAAGGTGGAAAAGCATTTGACCACATCCCGAATTCTGGTGATGGAATATATTGAAGGGATTCCCATAGACCACCGGGATGAGTTGTTAGAGTTAGGATATGATCTGCAAGAGATTGCGGAAAAAATGGCGGAAAACTATGTGAAACAGGTGTTGGACGATGGCTTTTTTCACGCTGACCCTCATCCCGGAAATCTCTGCGTGCAAGATGGAAAAATCGTGTGGATGGACTGGGGGATGGTGGGGCGCCTGACCCAGCGGGACAAAGAACTATTTTTAACAGCAGTGAAGGCCATTGCGAACGGCGATGTCTATGAACTGAAAAACGTGGTGCTGTCCATGGGCGTTTTGCACCAGAAAATCAATCATGCTGCGCTGTACAATGACATTGACCTCATGATGACCAAATATGCTTGCACCGATTTTGCTTCCCTTAACCTCGGAAACTTCTTGATGGAACTCACCGATCTGATCAACCGTCACCACATCGGACTGCCAGAGGGGGTATCGCTGCTCGGCCGGGGCGTTATGACCATTGAGGGACTGTTGACAGAAACCAATCCCGACATCAATTTTATGGATATCATTACCCTCCACTTGGCAGGGAAAGAAGTGGACCTGAAAAAGGAATTGAAAGAGACGGGAGTCTCTGCGCTGATTACCCTCCGAAAAAGTTTGGATATTCCGGCCCACCTTTCAGATATCCTGAAAATGACGGTGAAAGGTCAGACAAAAATCAATCTGGAAATCACAGGTTCCGAGGAACCCCTTGCCAAGTTGGACACTATGATGAACAAGTTGATTTTAGCTGTGATCTGCGCGGGGCTTTTGGTAGGCTCCAGCCTGATCTGCACTACAGATATGGCGGGTAAACTGTTCGGCATTCCGGCTCTGGGCGCCATTGGCTTTTTTTTAGCATTGCTCTTAGGTCTGATCCTTGTTTACACCACACTCAGAAAAAAATAAATGCGACAGATGAGATGTGCCATCTGTCCATTGGCGCGGAAAGACCGTACACAAGTGAACATCTATGAATGGAGGATAACATGGGAAATTATATACTGAGCTGTGAATCCACGGCAGACCTTACCAAAGAACATCTGGAACGTCGGGATATCCACTACATCTGCTATCCCTACGAGTTGGATGGAAAATCCTATCGGGATGATCTGGGCGTTACCGTTCCTTTTGATGAGTTCTATGCAGCTATGAGCCGTGGTGCTATGACAAAGACAGCGCAAATTAACGCTTATGAATTTGAAGAATATTTTGAAAGCTTCCTAAAAGAAGGGAAGGATGTGCTGCACCTGTGTCTCTCCTCCGGAATAACTGGCGTAATCAACTCTGCCGAGATTGCCCGGGCGTCTCTGATGGAAAAGTATCCGGAACGCACCATATTTCTGGTGGATTCTTTGGCAGCCTCCAGCGGAAGCGGATTGCTGATGGATCGCCTGGCCGACCTGAGGGACTGCGGCATGTCTCTGGAAGAATTGTATCAATGGACAGAGGAAAATAAACTTCGGTTACACCATTGGTTTTTCTCCACGGATCTGCAATACTATGTCCGCGGCGGCCGCATTTCCAAAACAGCGGGCATGGTTGGCACTATGCTGGGGATCTGCCCGCTGCTGAATGTCAGTTGCGACGGCCGTCTTATCCCCCGGGAGAAGATCCGTTCCCAAAAGAAGGTGATTGAGGCCATCGTCAGCAAGATGGAGTATTACGCAGTTGGCGGCACTTCCTACGATGGAAAATGCTATATTTCTCACTCAGGCTGTCCGGATCTGGCTAGGCAGGTTGCAGAACTGGTTACGGCCAAGTTCCCGAATCTTGCCGAGCCGGTTCAGGTTTACAGCATCGGTACTACGATTGGAAGCCACACCGGTCCCGGCACAGTAGCTCTGTTTTTCTGGGGCAGTCCGCGGGAAAATTGAGAGGTGAAGCATGTGAAAACAGCAATCGTAACCGATAGCACCAACGGTATATTTGAAGCGGAAGGCAAATAATTAGGAGTATATGTTCTCCCTATGCCGCTTCTCAATAGGGGCTACGATGGAGTGGTTTATATCCCAATGTCCAGAGAATTGAAAAAAACTATCGCTATCCGCTAAGAGCGCCTTCCTTTCTGTTGCGTGCGAAAAAAAGCCGCTATTTCGAGAGAAATAGCGGCTTTTCATTGATATTCTTCCCAAGCAAGCCAGTCGATTGGTTTGCAAAGTCATTTGCTCTTACTGCCAGCCATCCGAGCCGAACTGTCCTACATTTTCTGCTGTAATCAGCTCGACTGGTACAATGATCTCGCTTTCATACTCCTCGCCGGACAGGATCTGATAGATGACCTGTGCGGTCGTCTGTCCGATCTGAATGGGGGATTGGGCAACCGTTGCCGTCATGACGCCCTCGAAAATCATGTTTTTGGCTTCGGGGGAGCCGTCTACGCCGTAAACCAGTGTCCGATCCAGCAGCTGCCGTTCTTCCAGCGCAGCCATTGCACCCAGCGCTGTCGGGTCGTTGAGTGCCATCACCACGTCAATGTCCGGGTCGGCGTCCAGCAGGCTGTCCAGCGCGGGCATGGCAAGCTCCAGTTGGCCGTCGCTGCTGGCACGGCCGGCAATTTGATATTGCGGCTGATCGGCAATGGTATCGCAAAAGCCTTGGATGCGGTCGAGCGCGGATTGGGCGGTCGGATGCTCCAGCAGAGCGATACGCGCCGAATCGCGCGTGCGCATCAGATGTTCGGCGCACAATACGCCCGCACCGTAGTTATCCGAAGCGATGGTGCAGGCGACCAGCGCGGGGTCGCTGACCTGTGAATCCACGATCACAACCGGCACACCCGCATCCCGTGCTTCTTCAAGAGCAGGGCGGATCTGCTGAAAATCCACGGGATTGATGACCAGCAGGTCGATCCCACCCGCAAGCAGCTCGTGGATTTGGTCGTTTTGCTTGTCCTGATCGAGCGCGGGATCGCGCGTCAGCAGAATATCGCCGCGGCTTTCGATCATCAGCCGCAGTTCTTCGTCAATGACGCTGTAAAACGGGTTGTTCATCGTCATGTAGGTTGCGCCGATGCGCAGCGGTGTCTCATCCTGTTTGCCCCCAATGCCCAATGTCAGGCACAGCCATACGGCCAGTATCACACTGCACACGGCAAGAAGCAGCCGTCTCCATTTCATTGCCAGTCCCCCTTATTCTCTTTTATCATATCATATGGGGAAGGGCGTGCAAACTGTTTTCTGCGTGGCGGGATATGCTGTTTGACCTTGCAGGCGAGATATATTATAATTTATGCATAGAAAACCCGTTTCGTGGCATGTGCCGTGCGGTTTGCATGTGCCCGGCACAGCACAAGCGGGGAAAGGGGGCTGCGGCATGTCGGAAGGAGCGTCCAATCGCACCATGCAGACGGATGAGAGCCTGACTCTGCTGCGGCAGGGGACGCTGCTCATCAATCTGGCGCTTTGCACGTTTCTTGGTGCGGTTTTTGTGCTGACGCCGCTGCGCGCGGTGCAGCGGGCCGAGGGCGTGAGTTTTTTACAGGGGCTGAGTATGCTGCCAGCCGCTCCGTGGAGCGTGGCGTTTGCGGCGCTTGGCCTGTTTGCGTTTGTTGCAGTGGATTTGGCCTATCGGCGCGGCAGACTGGGAAACGGGCGGCTGGCGTTCCTGCTGGAGCCTGGGTTCGCCTTGCTGGTGATTCTGGCGCTGCATCTGGATTATAACGGCCTGCTGCTGCTGGCCGTGGTCAATCTGGTGGACAGCCTGCATGGACGGGGACGTATGCTGTTCCTCGGCGCAATGACCTCGCTCTATCTGCTCACCAGTCTGGATGTTCTGCAATCCGTTCTGGGCATGGTTTCCGTGTCCGAATATTTGGCCTATTATGAGGGACAGCCGCGTCAGCTGATGCAGACGGCCATCGGTTTGCTCAGTGCGCTCAATTTGATTTTGTTTATTGGTTACATGGTGATTTTGGTCGGCAGACGGACGGAGGAAAACGCTGCTATCCGCCGTTTGAACAGCGAACTGGCGCGGGCGAATGACAAGCTTTCCGTGCTGAACGGTCAACTCAAGGAGTATGCGGCGGAGAGCGAGCGCATGGCGGAAACCCGTGAACGCAACCGCTTGGCGCGTGAAATTCACGACACGCTTGGCCACGCGCTGACCGGCATCACCGCCGGTGCGGATGCCTGCATCCAGATGATGGACATTTCGCCCGAAATGGCGCGCAAGCAGATGGAACTGATTGCAAAAACCGCCCGAGCGGGCATGAATGAGGTGCGCCGCTCGGTCAGCGCGCTGCGTCCGGATGCGCTGGAACGGTTTCGCTTATCCGAGGCGCTGGACAAGCTGTGCAGCGAGATGCAGCAGACTTCGCACGCGGTTATTCGGCTGAATATGCAGCCGACGGATATGCGCTTGTCGCAGGATGAAGA
Organism: Clostridiales bacterium; assembly: GCA_019421385.1. GTDB lineage: Bacteria > Bacillota > Clostridia > Oscillospirales > Butyricicoccaceae > Agathobaculum. Next base: position 89,904 of record JAHZFK010000005.1, on the reverse strand, counting down.
GGATGCGGTTTACCGCATCGTGCAGGAGAGCGTGACCAATGCCATCCGGCACGGACATGCGACCGAAATTGACGTATCCCTGTCCTGTCAGGAGCGGTGCATGGCGATCGTGGTGCAGGATAATGGTATCGGCTGCGCCAAAATTGAGCAGGGCTTTGGGCTGCGTCATATGCGGGAGCGGCTGCGTCTGCTTGGCGGCAGCTTGCGTGTGGATGGGCATAACGGGTTCCGCATAGAGGCTTCCATACCACTTCGATGGGGGGATGAAATATGATCCGTGTATTGATTGCAGACGATCAGGAGTTGATTCGTCAGAGCCTAAGCTTTGTGCTGGATGCGCAGGCGGATATCGAGATGGTGGGCACGGCATCCAACGGGCGCGAGGCGATTGAGCTGGTGCGCAAGGAAAAGCCGGATGTGGTGCTCATGGATATCCGTATGCCTGAAGTGGACGGCGTGGAATGCACACGGCTGATCAAAACAGCGCATCCGCAGATCAAGGTCATCATTCTGACCACCTTTGACGATGATGAATATGTGTTTGGTGCGCTGCGCTATGGTGCGTCCGGCTATTTGCTCAAGGGGGTTTCCGTGGAGGAACTGGCAAACGCGGTGCGCGAGGTGGTGCGCGGCGGCTCGATCATCATGCCCGGCGTGGCGTCCAAGGCGCTGGAAATGTTTGCGCGCATGGCGCGCGGCAGTATGCAGATTCCGGTGGATACGCAGCAGACCGCGTCCTTGCAGGAAAACGAATGGAAGGTCATCCGGGAAGTAGGCTGCGGCAAATCCAACAAGGAGATTGCAGCGGCGCTTTGTCTGTCGGAGGGGACGGTGCGCAACTATCTGAGCAGTGTGCTGAGCAAGCTCGACCTGCGCGACCGCACGCAGCTTGCGATCTGGGCGGTGCAAACCGGCGTGGCGGCCGATCCCTATGGAGATAAGGCATGAAGCAGATGATGAAACGGCTGCTCGGGGGCGTTTTGCTGACTGCCGCAGTGTTGGCAGTGACGGCATTTGGCGCAGCGCAGGAGACGGTTCTTACGGTCGGCGTGGTGGCTGGCAGCTATTGGGACGCACCGACCGGTAACTGTTATGCCGTGATCGACGATGCGATCGCGCGGTTTGAACAGTCGCATCCCGATGTGCGTGTGGAGTATACGAGCGGTATATTAAAGCGAGATTATTCCGAATGGTTAACGGATCAATATCTGCTCGGGCGGGAACCGGATGTGTTCATGGTATTGCCGGAGGATTTCGGTATGCTGGCGGAACAGGGCGCGTTGCAGCCGCTGGACAATTTGCTGGCCAGCGACCCTGCGGTTTCCACGGAGGATTTCTATACAGCGGCGCTGCAAAGCGGTGCAGCGGGCGGCGTGCAGTATGCGTTACCATATGAATGTGTGCCGACCCTGATGTTTGTCAACAAAACGCTGTTGGAGGCGGAGAATATTCCGGTTCCGGAAAATGACTGGACATGGGACGATTTTTATGCGATTTGCGCGCAGGTGACACGCGATACGGACGGCGACGGCACCATTGACCAGTTTGGCAGCTATGGCTATACTTGGCGGGATGCCCTCGCGGCAAACGGCGCAGCGCTGTTTGACGAGAATGGGAGCAGCTGTCTGATTGCACAGCCGGCATCCGTGGAGGCAGTCCGGTTTGCACAGCGGCTGGAGGAATTGTATGCGGACTGTGATATCACGGCGCGCAGCTTTGACGAAGGGCATGTCGCGTTTCGCCCGTTTTTGTTCTCGGATTACCGTACCTACCAGCCCTATCCGTGGCGGATCAAGCGTTATTCGGATTTTGAGTGGGACTGCATCCAGATGCCGGGCGGACCGTCCGGCACGGGGCGGTCGGAGCTGAGCACGGTGTTGGCAGCCATCAGCAGCCGCTCCTCTCAGCAGGCGCTGGCGTGGGAATTCCTCAAAGAGCTGACCTGCTCGGACGAGACGCAGAGTATGCTGTATACGGATTCACACAGCGTTTCTGCATTGCGGCGCGTCACCCAGTCGCCGCAGACCCAGCAGATTCTGCGGCAGGACACCCCGGGCGAGAGCCGGCTCGGACTTGAAATCCTGTCCGACGCGATGGAACAGGCGGTTGCCGCGCCGCATTTCCGTGCCTACGATCAGGCGCTTTTGCTGGCTGAAAGCCTGGTGGCGACCGCTATGGAGGACGATCATAACCTGTCGCTACAGCTGCAGCGTGTGCAGCGGGAGATGGAGGAATATTTGCAAAGTTAATTGGATGCGTCAGGCATCAACAGGAGAAAGCTGTCCCTGGTTTTGGCGATTTGTCAAAGCCGGGGACGGCTTTTTTGCATTTTTGCACAAAGCGAATGACATTTGTCATGTAAAACAGGATAAGTGTCATCCGGCATTCATGACAATGTACAGATGTATTTTGATGGATGAATTGGTAAAATTGTCTCAACAAAAACGAGAAAGGGGAACATGAGCATGCGTTATCTGATTTTGGTCAGCCACGGCACCTTTGCACCGGGGCTGCACAATGCAGTTGGGATGATGGCCGGTGCGGGGCGCGAGGATATCCGCTCGACCAGCTTGCTCGACGGGATGGATGTGGACACTTACCGGAAGGCGTTTGCGGAACTGGTTGCGGATATTACGGCGGAGGACGAGATCCTGCTGTTTGCGGATATCATCGGCGGTTCGCCGCTCACGACCGCGATGGAGGTTTTAACCGAAAAGGGCTTGGCAGAGCGCACCGCTGCCATCGGCGGCATGAACCTGCCGCTTGTGCTGACCGCCGCTTTTGCGGATGCGGACGCGCCGCTCACACAGGTCGCGGCTGAGATCACGGAGGAAGGACGCGGCCAGCTCAAGCCGTTTGATCTGGACGGCGGCGACGAGGACGAAATCTAATACAGTTTTGCACTATTCGATAAGGAGGAAAACCATATGTCTATTTCATTTATTCGCGTAGACGATCGCATGATCCACGGTCAGACCTGCACCCGCTGGGCGCTGGAATATCCCTGCGACGGTTTGATCGCCGTTAACGATAAGGCGGCAAAAACGCCGGTGCTCAAGGCGGCTTACAAAAACGCCAGCGATAAAAAGACCTTTGTCTGGTCGCTCGACGAGTGGCGCGCCAAGTGCGGCAAGGTGCTGGCGAGCAAGGACCGCTATTTCCTGATTACCAAGGACCCGCAGACCATGAAAACCATTCTGGTTGATGACGGTTTTGATCCCGGTGAGGTCAAGACGGTCATCATCGGGCCGTGCAACGACCGTGAGGGTTCGGTCAAGCTGGGCAACAACCAGTCCATCACGCAGGAAGAGGCGGACGCACTCGAGGCAATCATGCAGAAGGGCTATGAAGTGGAGTTCGCGCTCATCAAGGAAGCTGCCATCGGCAACTGGAAGAAATTCCGCGGCCAGTTCGGCTATTGATCGTAGTTCAGAGCCGCAGCGTGCGGCTTTGCGATAACAACAAAAGGGGTTTTATCAGAAAGGTAAGGTGAAGGATTTTATGGAAATCCAGGTATGGCAGGCGGCATTGTTCGGATTACTCGCCTGTTTGGCGTCCATGCCCGGCCTTGGCGGCACGGTGTTCGGCAACTACACCTTGGGCCGTCCGCTGGTCGCGGGCCTGATCGTCGGCCTGATTATGGGCGATGTGCAGACCGGTATTTATTTAGGCGCGGCGATTCAGGTCGTTTACATCGCGCTGGTCACGCCCGGCGGCACGGTATCCGCTGACGTGCGCGCCATTTCGTACATCGGTATCCCGCTGTCCATCGTTGCGGTGCACGGCATGGGTCTGAACCCGGCTTCCGCAGAAGGTCAGGCAATGGCGGTCACCCTCGGTTCTGCCGTTGGTACGCTCGGTACGGTTCTGTTTTACGGCACGGCAACCGTCAACCTCGTTTGGCAGCACATGGGCTGGAAAGCGCTCGAAAAGGGCGATTTGAAAAAGCTCTATGTGGTCGATATGGGGCTGCCGTGGATCTCGCATATCCTGTGCTCGTTTATCCCGACGTTTATCATCACGAAGGTCGGCGTGAACATGGTCGATCTGATGAAGGCGTATCTGCCGATGGACGGCATCGCTATGAAAACGCTGTTTACGGTTGGCTCGCTCCTCCCGGCAGTCGGTATCGCGATCCTGCTCAAGCAGGTGGCGACCAAGCCGGTCGATCTGCTGACCTTCCTGTTCGGCTTTACGCTGGCGGCCTGCATGGGTCT
>JAHZFK010000005.1:33868-85677 GCA_019421385.1 Clostridiales bacterium | reverse complement strand
GATCGCGGCTTCGGTGGTCGGCGGCTTCTTTGCGGTGATCAATTACCGCATCAAGCTGCTGCGTATGCATAAGGCTGCGCCCGCTGCGGCAGTTGAGGCTAGTACGGACGAATTTGACGACGACGAGGGGGAGATTTGACCATGGCTGAAAAGAAGCTTTCCAAAAAGGCGCTTGCGAAATCCTTCCGCAACTGGTATTACGGCCATCTGACCTGCTTCTCGCAGGAGCACATGCAGACGTTCGGCTACCTGTGCGCCATGCTCCCGCTGGTGGAGGAGCTGTATGAAACCAAGGAGGAGCAGAAGAACGCCCTTCAGACGTATTCCGCATTCTTCAACACCGAGCCGCAGCTCGGCACAGTGATCGTCGGCATGACCGCAGGCCTCGAGGAGGCCAAGGCCAACGGCGAAGAGATCGACGGCGAAATGATCAACGGTATCCGCGCCGGCCTGATGGGCCCGGTGGCCGGTATCGGTGACAGCCTGCTCGTCGGCACGCTCATTCCGATTTTGCTCGGCATCGCGCTGGGCATGTCGTCCGGCGGCTCGCCGCTCGGCGCAATCTTCTACATTCTGGTTTACAATATCGTGCTAACGCTTGGTATGCGCTTCCTATATTATAAGGGTTATGAACTGGGCGGCAAGGCGGTGGAACTGATCGTCGGTGAAAAGGCCAACGCCATCCGGGAATCGGTCATCATGCTCGGTACGGTCGTCATCGGTGCGGTTGCCGCGACGTGGATTTCCATTACCACACCTTTGGTCCTGCCCGGCGATATTGCCTTGCAGGAAGGCGTACTGGACACCATTTTCCCCAAACTGCTGCCGCTCGCAGCCGTTATGTTCTGCTACTGGCTGATGAGCAAAAAGAAAATGGCGCCGACGACCGTAATGCTCATTCTGGTCGGCGTGGCGCTGGTCGGCGTGCTGCTCGGCTTCTTTGACCCGCAGCTGAGCTACTAAAAAACGGCATTGGAAAGGAGTTTTCGCAGATGAAAACCAAACTGAGTAAGAAAACGCTGCTTCGGGAAGCCGAGCAGCAGAAGGACGCACTGGGACGGCTGTCCGTCTGGCTGAGAAACGCGATGCTCCTTTCCTCCTGTGCCGCTGTGCTGGCATGGTGGGGGCTCGGCGGAGCCGGACTGCGTCTGGCGTGCGGCGTGGCCGGGGTTGTGCTGGCGCTTGCCAGCGTGACCTGTGCCGCACTGATTGGACTTGGCATCCGCAACGGTCGCCGCAATGTAGCGCACATTCTAAAGGCGGTGGAGCAGGCATGAGCAAGACCGTAGACGTTATGCTTCCCCTTCGTCTGCTGTGCCTTGATATTGACGGAACCCTGCTTGACACTGCGCATCATCTGCCGCCCGAAAATCGGGCGGCAGTGCAGTATGCAGCGGGAAAAGGCGTTTGTATCTGCCTGCTGTCCGCGAGACCGCCGCAGGCCATTGCGCCGATTGCGCAGGCGCTGGGCGTGCCGGGGCCGGTGGCAAGCTTCGGCGGCGCGCTGATCCAAGCGGGCGAGAAGCGTATTTTTGACCGCAGGCTGCCGGCAGAGGCGGTACAAGCGGTTCTACGGTTGGCACCGCGGGACATTTCCCTCAGTCTGTACCGTGATACCGATTGGTTTGTCGAGCGGGAAGATAGATGGAACATCGCCGAAGGAAACATCACTGGACTGCGCCCGACGGTTGCCCCGTTGGAAGACGAGCTGGCAGCGGGCGCGCCGCATAAGCTGTTGTGCATGGGTGAAGCGGCTTGCATCGACCGCTTTTATGCGATGCTGCAGAAAGAAACGCTTGCCGTCGAGTTGCTGCGCTCCAAGGACGAGTATCTGGAGATCATGCCGCGGCAGGCAGGCAAAGCGGAAGCCTTGCTGACGGTGTGCCGTCATCTGGGCATTGCGTCAGAGCAGGCAATGGCAATCGGCGACCATGACATCGACTGCGCGCTGCTGCGCGCGGCAGGCGTCGGCGTGGCGATGGGGAACGGCTCTCCCGCCGCACGGCAGGCCGCGGACTGGATCGCGCCGGATAACGATCACGCGGGCGTGGCAGCGGCGGTCTATCATTGGATAAAGGAGGAAGATGCATGAAATACCGTTTGCTTGCACTCGATCTGGACGGCACCTTGCTCAATTCACAAAAGGAGATCGCGCCGGAAACCAAGAAAGCGCTGGCGTGGGTCAAGGCGCGCGGCATCTATGTCGTGTTGTCCACCGGACGCATTGTCGGAGAGGCGGCGGAGTTCGCCCGCGAAATCGACTGCGAGGACTATATGGTCACAGCAGGCGGCGCGGCCATTGCAACAGCCTCCGACGAGCGCATTCTGGAAAGCTGGGCGATGCCGTGCGAAATCGGCGCGCAGGCAGTCGCCGTCGTACAGGATCTGCCCGTGCGTGTGATGATCTATGTAGGCGACAAAATCTACATTAACCCGTTTTCCAATCGAGATTTTGCAAAGAATTACCGCGTGGAAGGGTTTCATGCCAATAAAGTCGTGCTGGATGACATTGCTGGCGCGATTCGCGCGCGGGGGCTGGACGTGACAAAGGTGTATGCAATCGGTGAACGCGCCGATCTGGACAAGGCGCTCGAAACCATCCGTCTGCTGCCGGGCATTACGATCACCAATTCCGGCAGCGATAACTTTGAGGTCATGCCGGCGGGTGTGGACAAAGGGGCGGCGCTGATTCGTTTGGGAAAAATGCTTGGCGTTGCCCCGGAGGAAATGGTCGCCATCGGGGACAGCGATAACGACGCGGCGATGCTGCGCGTGGTTGGTATGCCTGTGGCGATGGGCAATGCCGACCCGGCACTCAAGCAGTTGGCACGCTATATCACGCAGGATTGTGACCATGACGGCGTGGCGCAGGCAGTCTATCATCTTTTTGCGTAAGACGGCTGTAAGATGGGCAAGAGAGGAGCGTTTTGCATGAAAAGCTATATCACCATCCCGGAAGCTGCGGTGAAATGGGGCGTGAGTGCGCAGCAGGTGAGAAGAGGCTGCGAGAAAGCCCGCATCAGCGGTGTGGTACGGTTGAGCCGTCGTTGGTTGATTCCGGAGGATGCGGTTCTGCCGCCTGAGCTGGAATATGCCGCTTTCAAATGTGGCATATCCGCTTAAACCATAAAGGAACAGGGGGCGAAACCATGGCACAGACCGATCTGCATATGCATTCCGCCGTCAGCGTGGATGGAGAGATCTCTCTGCGCGGGCTGGCGGAACTGTGCTGTCAGGAGGACGTGACGTTGGCGGCACTGACCGACCATAATAACATTGCCGGGGTAGCGGAGTTCGTTTGGCGCTGCGCTCAGCTGGGGGTGCAGGCCATTCCCGGTGTAGAACTGGACTGCATACAGGAAGACAAGCTGCTGCACATGCTGGGTTATGGCATTGATATTGCCAATGCATCGTTGCTGCACACGCTGCAGACGGTGAGCGAGCTGCAAAGCGAGGCGGGTCTGCGGCTGATGGATGCCGTTGCAGCGTTGGGCATCGCGTTTGACCGGGAGCAGGTGCTGGAATGGGCGGGAGACGGCGCGGTGTGCGCGGAGACCATTGCACAGTCTGCGTTGCAGCAGCCGGAAAACCGTACGCATCCGCTGATTCGCCCGCTCTTGCCGGGCGGCGCATTGTCAGAGCGACCGCTCGTAAACTTTTACTGGTCAGTGTGCGCGCCGGGCAAACCAGCCTATGTACCGGTTTCGTTTATGACGGCTGAACAGGCAATCGATCTGATCCATGCCGCCGGAGGGATCGCGGTGCTGGCGCATCCGGGCATCAGTATTTCGGATGCGGCGGCGCTGGATCGTGTGCTGCGGCTGCCGCTGGACGGTGTGGAGGTGTTCAGCAGTTACCACACAGCACAGCAAGCGTCTGTGTATATCCAAAAAGCAAAGGAATATGGTTTGCTGCTCAGTGGCGGAAGCGATTTTCATGGAAGAAGCAAACCGGATATCCGGATTGGCGCAGTAGATTGGCAGGAATGCGAAAGCGAGGCGCGCACAGCCTTGTTGGATGCCGTTTCGTGCGTTCGATAACGCCAGAATCTTATACTTTTCAGCATCAATGCCCCGACCGAATCAGGCCGGGGCATTGATGCTTTTTTCGATATTCCAATAGACGGTTGTTTGCAGATATATATGACCCAATCGACAACTACGGCGATTCTGTGGTATGATAATAGGGCTTTGGGAAAAGCAGTTGGCCATGCAAAGGGAATGGAGGAGCCGTATGAGAGTGATGCTCTGTCTGGACGACAAGGATGGAATGCTGTTTCATCAGCGGCGGCAAAGTCAGGATCGCGTGCTGCGCCAGCATATGTTGGATTTGTGCGGTGCGCAGGGTCTGTGGTTGGATGCGTATTCCGCCGGACAGTTTGCCGAGCAGGAACGTGACCGCCTGCGGATCGACGAACGGTTTCTGGAGTTCGCAGGGGAGGGCGACTATTGCTTTGTCGAAGATCGACAGATTGCGCCGGTTGCAGATCGGATAGAAGCTATCATCCTGTTTCGCTGGAACCGTGTTTATCCGGCGGATCGGTATTTCGACCGTTCCTTGCTGGACCATGGCTGGATCCTGCGGGAAACGGAGGAGTTTCCTGGCTTTTCACATGCAAAAATCACAAAGGAAGTTTACGAAAAATGCAAACAATCATGAAGAAAATCGCGCCGGTACTGCTGTGTATTCAGATTTTGCTTTCCGGATGTGCGATGCTGTCGCCGCAGCAGTCCGTTTCGCTGGAGGACATCCCAGTATACAGCGGCGAGCCATATGTGGAGATCGACGGCAATGTGCCGGATTTCCCGGAAGAGGACAAGGCCGCGCAATCCTTTGAAAGCTATGCGCCGCTGGATGTTCTGGGGCGCTGCGGCACGGCCTATGCCTGTATTTCCACCGACCTGATGCCGACTGAGGAGCGCGGTTCGATCGGACAGGTCAAGCCATCCGGCTGGCAGACAGTCAAATATGATTTTGTGGATGGGAAATACCTCTATAACCGTTGTCACCTGATCGGGTATCAGCTGACGGCGGAAAATGCCAATGAAGAGAATCTCATCACCGGCACGCGGTATTTGAATGTGGAAGGTATGCTGCCGTTTGAAAATCTGGTGGCAGACTACATCAAAGAAACGGGCAACCATGTGCTGTACCGCGTCACGCCCATCTTTGAGGGGGACAATCTGGTCGCCTCCGGTGTGCAGATGGAGGCGCTTTCGGTAGAGGATGAAGGGGACGGCATCTGTTATAATGTCTATTGTTATAATGTGCAGCCCGGTGTAGAGATCGACTATGCAACCGGCGAAAGCCGCGAAGCGGATGCTGCACAGACGGACGATACAGAGGACACAACGGAATATGTGCTCAATACCGGGTCGAAGAAAATCCATCTGCCGGATTGCTCCAGTGTGAGCAGCATTGGAGAAAAGAATAAAGAATACTATACCGGAGACTATGCGGAACTGCTGGAGCAGGGATATTCCCTCTGCGGCAACTGCCTGGGGAAATAGCCTCGGTTCAAACAGAAAAAAAGCCGCTTCTCTGCGCCGAATGGCAGAGAAGCGGCTTTGGTTTTTTATGATATGGATAGGTGGAATATCAGGCCGTCGGTGCTTCACGGGTTTCATGCTCAATGATTTTGATGAGCGTGACGTGACGGTCGTCGGCATCCTGCACGACGAAATCCAGATTTTTATAGGTAAGCGTTTCGCCTTGCTTGGGGATATGTTCCAGCTGGTCGATCATCCAGCCATTGACCGTAGTATAGCCGTCTGCGATTTCGTCATCCTCATAACCGAAGTTGGTGAGCACATCCTCAAAATCGGCCGCGCCGCGCGCCAGATATTCATGGTTGCCGGTTTTCCAGCACTGTTCCACAACACGGTCGTGCTCGTCCCAGATTTCGCCGACCAGCTCCTCCAGTACATCCTCCAGCGTCACAATGCCCAGCGTGCCGCCGTACTCGTCCGCAACAACCGCCATATGAGATTTGTTTTGCTGCAGCATTTTGAGCAGTTCGCCGATCTTCATGGTTTTGGCAACAAAAATCGGGGGCGTGACGATCACGTCGATCGAACGGCCGGAGGGAGCGACTTCGTTATAGAAGTCTTTTTCATGGATGATACCGACGATATTATCAATGGAGTTTCGATAGACCGGCAAGCGGGAAAAACCGGTTTCCTTAAACAGCTTGGCGATCGTCCGGTTATCGGTGTCCTCTGAAATGCCGACAATGTTGACACGCGGGGTGAAGGTCTCCACGACCTCCCCGTCGCTGAATTCGGTTGCGGTGCGGATCAGGTCGCCTTCCTGCTCGTCAATGCCGCCTTCGCTCTCCACTTCATCGACCATGGTCAGCAGCTCTTCCTCCGAAATGGAGGTATCCTCCGAGGTTTTAAAAACGCAGGAGAGCAGCTTTTTCCATTGGACAAACAGGAAATTGACCGGCGTGAGGACATAAATGAGAACCTGAATGATCGGCGCGGAAAAACGGGCAAACAGCTCCGGCGATTCCTTTGCTAAGGTTTTGGGCGAGATTTCGCCAAAAATCAGCACGACCACCGTCGTGACAATGGTAGAAAGGGAAGGGCCGGTTTCCTCGCCCACCCAGCGGATGAACAAAACCGTTGCCACCGAGGCGGACGCAATGTTGACGATATTGTTGCCGATCAGGATGGTGGACAGCAATTTGTCGTATTGGTCAGAGAGCCGCAGCACCAACGCCGCCCGTTTGTCGCCTTTTTCAGCAAGGCTTTTGACGCGGATGCGGTTGAGGGAGGAGAAAGCGGTCTCCGTAGAGGAGAAAAACGCCGACAGAATGAGGCAGGCGATGATGATAATGATACCTACTGATGTGTTCATGGTGTGTTCCTTTCGAAGTGTTTTTTGAGTTCAGGCAGGATCAGCGCTATTCCAAAAAAACTTCGATCGGACGGAACGGTAATCGGCCCGCAGGATCAGGGTCAGCCATAGAAACAGATTTCCACCTTTCTGTGTAAATTTGTGACAAGTTAATGTTGTATATTATACAGAATTTGATGCATTTCGTCAAGATAGCATCCGTTCGATTCGCTAGTGGCGGGTTCGGTGCCAGCGTATGCTTCATTTCAGCTTTTCGCTGTTGGCAAAGCGAAAAACCGTCATGAACAGGATTTTGATATCGAGCAGAAACGTCCAGTTTTCGATATAATACAGGTCATGTTCGATGCGTCCCTGGATCGAGGTATCGCCGCGGAAGCCGTTGACCTGCGCCCAGCCGGTAATGCCGGGACGCACCTGATGTTTGACCATATAAAGCGGGATCTCTTCCTTGAACTGGTTGACGAAATAGGGCAGCTCCGGACGAGGGCCGACAAGACTCATGTCCCCCTTAAGCACATTGAAAAACTGCGGCAGCTCGTCAATGGAGAATTTGCGGATGAAAGAACCGAATTTGGTCTTGCGGGGGTCGGTGTTTGTGCTCCAGCCGGTCGTTTGGCGGTCGTTGACCCGCATAGAGCGGAATTTGTACATATAGAACGGCTTTTTGTTCAGTCCAACCCGTTCCTGTTTGAACAGAATGGGGCCGGGGGAAGAGAGTTTAACACCGATCGCAGCAAACAGCATGATCGGGGAGGTGATCAGAATGAGCGCAAGAGAACCGAGGATATCCATGCCGCGCTTGATAAAGGCGTTTCCGATATTGTCCAGCGGGATGTGCCGGATGTTGACCAGCGCAATGCCGCTGACCTCATCGTATACCGGATGCGCGGGCATAAAGCGGCTGTAAAAAGGGATGAGGGAGACTTTGACACCGTGCTTTTCGCTGTTGGCGATGATACTTTGTAAATAAGGGTATTCATCGGCTTCCAAAGCGATGACGACTTCATCCGGATTGATACGGTCCAGCACCTTGGACAGGGCATCGTAGCCGCCCAGATAGGATATCCCGGGCAGGCAATCGCGGGGGGCAAGGTAATAGTCTATAGAGAAACCCAATGTGCGATCCTGTTGGATGGCCTGATAATAGGTGCGCGCCTGCTCACCACAGCCGATGAGCAGCACATGCTTGAGATTATAGCCTTTTTCGCGGAGTGCGCGCAGAAACCGCCGCAGACACCAGCGTTTGGCAGTAATCACCAGTGTTGTAAGCGCGAAAAAGATAAACAGAGTCCAGCGGGAGAGGTGGAACTCCTTGAAAATAAAGAAGAAAGCGAGGGTCAATCCGAATAGGATGGCATTGCAGCGCAGCAGCAGACTGAATTCGGCCAAAAAGTTTTTGGAGCGGAAAGAATCGTATAGCCCCATCAAACTGTAAAGAAACCACAGCAGTGGAATGATGCAAACGGTTGCATACAGGTAATAGGAAAGGCCGATATGGCCGGGTTCGCCTTGAAAGATAATAAAACGGATAAAGTAGGCCAGCAACATGCAGGGGAATAGCAGCAGCACGTCAGTCAGGCCATTGATCTGATTGAGCGTTTTTTGATTTTCCTTAATCACCGGTCGATCCTCCCGAACGAATGAACTGCTTTTATTCTACCATATTTGACCGCTATATTCTACAGAAGAACCACTCTTAACTTGACAAAAAGTGCACTATGCGGTAATATTTTAAGCGAATAAAGAGCACGACGCGGGTGGGGAAAATCGCCTGCGTTTTCTTTTGGAGGCGTATTTCCATGAGAACAAAAGGGAAAATACTGTATATTGCCTCAACGTTTGGACATCTCGCATCCTTTCACCGACCGTACCTGCAATGGTTTGCCGATCAGGGGTATGAGGTACATGCAGCTGCCGGCGGCGCCCCATGCGATTTGGCAGGGGTGAGCCGCTGTGTTTCTCTGCCGTTTGAAAAAAGTATGTTTTCTCCTAAAAATTTGGCGGCTGTAGGGGCGTTATATCGCCTGATGCGGACAGAACGGTATGAGATGCTCAGTCTGCACACTTCTTTGGCGGCTTTTTTTGCGCGCTTGGCGGTTTTCCCGCTGGGCAAGCGCAGGCCGGGCGTGATGAATACGGTGCACGGGTATCTGTTTGATAAGGATACGCGATGGACAAAACGGATGCTGCTGCTGGCCGCGGAACGCATGACAGCGCCGGTGACGGACTGGCTGCTGACCATGAACCGTCAGGATGCAGAGATCGCGCGTAAGTACCATCTGGGGAAAAAACAGATGTTCACCAAAGGTATGGGCGTGGATTTTACGCGGTTCACACCGCCGACACAGACTCAGCGGGAAGAACTGCGGCAACAGTTGGGACTGAAGCCGTCCGATCTTGTGCTGATCTATGCGGCGGAGTTTTCTGAGAGAAAAAATCAGACCATGCTCATTCAAGCCATGCAGGCGTTGCCCGAAAATGTGATCCTGCTGCTGCCGGGACAGGGCAGCCTGCGCGAAGACTGTCGGATGCAAGCAGGAAAAGCCGGGCTGACCGATCGGGTGCGGTTTCCGGGGTTTGTGCGAGACATGGAGAACTGGTATCGCGCCGCGGATATCTGCGTATCCGCCAGCCGGATCGAGGGGCTGCCGTTCAATCTGATGGAGGCGATGGCTTGCGGACTTCCGGTTGTGGCCAGCGATATCAAGGGGCATCAGGATTTGGTTTGCAGCGGCGAAAACGGCTATCTCTATCCCTTTGGAGACGAAAAGGCGTTTGCACAGGCGGTGCAAAACCTACAGGAAGCAAAATTGCGGCAACGCATGGGGGAGTCGGCGAGAAACACAGTGCAGCAGTACAGTCTGGCGCAGGTCTTTCCGGTGCTGACAGAACTGTACGAAAAGGCGGCAAAGGACTTTCGCTGAAAAACATTCTATTATATAATAAGGTATCAACGAAAAAAACACTGCTGCGGACAGCGGTGTCAAGGAGGTCACTCAATATGAAGGAAAAAGCGGTTCAGCCGGTCAAAACCGAGCGATGGTGGCTGTATATCATCGCAGCGATCGCGCTGTTTGTGGTGCTGTGCTTTGACAATAACGGCAGCTATTACACCCAAAAGGCCGTCGGCTGGCTGGCGACGGTAGGGGTGTTGTGCATGATGCTGTTTGCCGATAAGCAGCGCGTCAAGCGGTTGCTGACGCCGCCGGCGTTTGCGGTGTTTGCCTATATGCTGCTGGCGGGCCTTTCGACGCTCTATGCGCGTTCGGGTAAATTTGCGATTGCCGAATTTGCTTGCCTGCTTGCCGCATTTGCGGTCTTTCTGGTGATTGTACTACATGCGAAAGACAGCAAAACCGCGTTCCGTCGGATAGCGGCTGTGCTGGCATCGGCAGCGGCGCCTGTGGGTGTGCTTTCCATTGATGCTGCATCCTGTAATATTTTGATGCGTCCGTTCCGAGTATTGATGGAAGCGATTGGGTCTGGTTACGGCAATACCGGCTCGTACTTCTATTCGCGCCTGCATACGATTTTCGGTAACCCGAATATTTATGCCGGTCTGATGTCGATCGCCTGCCTGCTTTCGCTGTGGTTGGCGCTCACGGCGGAAAGCCGGAAACAGAAAATTCTGTGTACCATTCTGCTGATGGTGAATGCAGTATCCTATCTGCTGGCATTCTCCATGGGATCGCTCGGTGTGTTCGTAGTGGCTTGTCTGCTGATGCTTGCGCTCAGCCCCAAAGAGCAGCGTACAGGACTGTTTCTGCTGTTGGTGCAGACTGCGGTGGTCGCATTGGTCGTGGGTGCAATATCGGTCAATGGCTTCGGCGATACGGTGACAGGCTCGCCGCTTCCGATGCTCATGCTGGTGCTCGGCTGTGCCGTAGCGTGCGCGCTGGAGGTGTTCGTACGGGAAAAGGTATCGGCGGCATTGTCCGGAAAGGGAAAAGTGCTGATCGGTGTGATCGCGGGCATCGTCGTGGTGATGGTCGTATATCTGGTTGCTGCGCTTTCCGTAACGGGCGCGTATACCTTCGGCACAGAGGGAGACTTCCGGCGTACCGCGAACCTGACTGCCGGTGAGTATACCCTGACGGTGGATGCAAGTGCGCCGGTAGGGGTGCGCGTCGCTTATAAGAATACTAACAACCTGATCCAGAATAACGAGACTGATCTGATCAGCGGCACATCGAATGCGCCGATCACGTTCACCGTCCCCGAGGACAGTGAACTGGTGTTTTTCTATTTTGTGTGCAGCGAGCCGGGGGTAACGGTAAACAGCGCGATGTATGACGGTGCAGCGAGCGGCAGCCTCAAGCTGGGCTACAAGCTGCTGCCGGCTTTCATTGCCGACCGTATTCAGGACTTGTCCGCAAACGGCAACGTTGTGCAGCGCCGTGTATATTGGCAGGATGCCCTGAAACTCTGGCAGACGGCACCGGTTTTTGGCCGCGGCCTTGGTGGTTTTGAAAACGGCGTTGTGTCTGTGCAGGATTACTACTATGAAACCAAATATGCTCACAACCATTATGTAGAAGCGTTGTGTGATCTTGGCGTACTGGGCTTGGCGGCGTTTCTTGCGATGCTGGGTACCACGGTTTGGGCGCTGGTGAAAAGCCGAAAAGAAAAGCCGATGGTGGTCATGCTGCTCGCGGCTTGCGTGCTGCAAATGTTTGGCCAAGCGGTAAGCGACGTAACATGGTCGGTTGGTGGCTGTCTGCCGATGTTTTTCGCAGTGCTGGCAATGGTAACCTTATATTGCGGCGATTGTTTGCGTATCAAAGTACCGGAAAGCAGCAAGGGAGGCGCGGTGCGCTGGCCGGTGGCTGCGGTATCGGCGGTGTTCATCGTGTTGATCGGTCTGAACCTGATTGCACAGAGCATTTTCTATGGAAATAACCTGACGCTGGACAAGCTGAAAACCTGTGCGACGATTGATCTGTTTGAAAAAAATGACTATAAATTGTCGTACCTTATGTCGGGCGGCAATGAAGAAGGCGTTGCAGAACAATATGCAGCCGATCTGGCTGCGGCGGAATCCAACTCAATCACCATTCCGCTGGCAGAGTATTATGCGGGGAGCGGTCAGTTCGCCAAGGCGATGTATACGCTGGAAGACGGTGCAGATTATATGCGCGCCGACGCAGAAACATGGCAGCAGATGTTTGATATTTATGAAAAAATCATTGATCCGGTCGGCCAGTTCAACGCGGTTCAGCTGTTAGAGGATGATAGCTATATCCAATATATGATGAGATCCTATCAAAAATTGCAGGCAGTCAATGAAGAACAGCTGGATGAAGTGATGCTGACCACAAAGAACAATGCATTCCTGAATAAGCTGCTGGCAGTTGCGGCGCTGGAGCCGTATGACAGAAATGCAGCATTGACGATTTTTTCCAAAACTGGTCTGGATACTGCAACGACACCAGATGTTAACAATGACCATATGCCCGATAATGCAACTGTGCAGGAGGGTGAGGTCGTATGGAATGAGGACGGATCGTTCACTGCGCAAACGGATAGCTTGGTTGTGTTCAGCACCATGCTGAAGAATGATGGAATGTATACCCTGACCGTTCAGAGTGATAACGGCTCCGGCATCGTGGAAGCGATGGTCAATGGCAATGTGGTCGCACTCGACCCGTCTTCAGGCACCGGCGAAGCAGTGAAAGAACTGGCGGGTGATTCCGAGACGACCGTCGCTGTGCGGGTCAAAGCGGGCACGACCATCCATAGAGTGGCTTATACCTGTGCGTAACAGCGTGATGCGCGAAAGTTTTGCAATATTACACGCATGTTACATTCGCGTGACTTCCCTTGACCACCATATGAACCTGTGGTATTATAATTCACGAAAAAGAGCGAAAGCTCAAAAAATTTAAGGAGGAAAAATCCCATGAAGAATCTTAAAAAGGTTCTTGCACTGGTGCTGGCGTTCGCTTGCGCGTTCACCATGTTCGCTGGTGCAGCATTCACGGATGCGGCTGACATTGAGCAGACCGAAGCCGTAGAAATGCTCTCTGCGTTGGGTGTCATCAATGGCTACACTGATGGCTCTTTCAAGCCCAACGACACGATCTCTCGCGCAGAAGCTGCGAAGATGATCTACACCATCCGCAACGGCGGTAACGACGACGCGACTGCTTTCGAAGGCAAGTCCGTTTTCACCGACGTTTACGCTGGCCACTGGGCAGAAGGCTACATCAACTTCTGCTACACCAATGGCATCATCAACGGTAAGGGCAACAGCAAGTTCGCTCCGGACGACAAGGTTACCGGCACCGAGCTGGCTAAGATGCTGCTGATCTGCATGGGCTATCAGGCTGACAAGTCCGGCCTGACCGGCACCGGCTACACCCAGCGCACCAACGCTCTGGCTTCCCAGAACGGCCTGTACGACGATGTTACCGCTTCTGTAACGGCTGCTATGCCGCGTCAGTTCGCTGCACAGATCATGTACAACGCTCTGAACGCTGACACCGTTACCTGGAGCACTGATTCCAACTCTTACGAGAAGACCAAGGTTGAGACTCTCGTATGGAAGGATGCTCCGAACGGCAATGGCTCTGGCTCTTGGGTTACTGAAACCAAGAACGAGACCATGGGCAAGAAGTGGATGAAGCTCGACACGCTCGAGGGCGGCATCGTTACCGGCGTTGTTAAGGAAGATGGCAAGGACACCTTCCGCGTTGAGACCACTGCTGGCGACTACACCAAGGTTGCTGTTGACTACTCTGACCTCATGGGCCAGAAGGTCAATGTCATGGTAAAGGACAACAAGGCTGATCAGGTCTACGGCGTATACGCTGACGAGGACTCCAAGGTTCTGGCTACTGGCACTGTTGGCCAGCTGGATACCGTTTCCGGCAGCAAGACCAAGCTGGACGGCACCGAGTACAAGATCGAGGTCAACGGCAAGGATGTTGCTTCTTCCGCTGATATGGGCGTTCTGTGCCCGAATCAGGGTTCTGTAAGCGATAAGGCTACTCTGAACGTTAAGAACCTCGAGGATGCAACCAAGATTGCTTATTCCGAAAAGGCTACTGTTGCCGGCACTGTTAAGCTGATCGACAACAACGGCAACGGCAAGGCTGACATGGTTGTTTACGTTCCGACTCTGGTTAGCCAGCTGACTTATGTTGGCACCAAGAGCATCACCGGCACCAACAATCTGGGCAGCAAGGAACTGGGCGACATCGAGATCTACGAAGGCTATGCGAAGGACGATTGGGCCACCTACACCGCTGATACCTACACTGTTTCCGGCGACACCGTGATCAACAAGATCGACGTTGTAACCGCTCAGGTTGACGCTGTTAAGACTGGCGAGGCTCGCATTGACGGCACCTGGTACAAGATCGCTGCTGATCAGAAGGGCGATACCATTGACGCTGGCAGCACCTACGCTCTGGCTATCGTTGGCAACTACATTGTAAACGCTGACGAGACCGAGGCTTCTTCTTCTGACGTTCTGTTCGTTGCAGACTACGCTACTGTAGACAACAGCTTCACCTCTTCGTCCACCACGCAGAAGGTTAAGGCTTACTTCCTCGATGGCTCTTCCAAGACCATCACCGTTGAGAAGGCTCAGCTGGGCGTTGAGACCTCTCTGACCGATATCACCACCACCCACAAGTTTGCGGATGCTCATATCAACAAGCTGTACAGCTTCTCTGAGAAGAGCAACGGCAACTATGAGCTGACCATTCTGTCTCAGGCCAACAACAAGGCTGGTTACGAGAACATCGGCTCCATCCGTTCCGGCTCTGACGGCGTTGATGCAAACCAGAAGATTGCTAACAAGTCTGTTGCTGACGAGGCTGTTGTATTCGTAGCATATGGCACCAATCCCAACGGTACTTCCAAGCCGGATGTTAAGGTTATCTCCGGTAAGACCGTAAACGGCTGGAATTCTGCTTACGGTGATGAGGGCGTTATGTACGCTACCAAGAAGTCCAACGGCATCGAGTATGTAACCGTTGCGGCGATCACCGATAGCACCACCTACGCTGGTATCGGCTCTGATTACCTGTACGGCTACATGACCTCCAACAGCTACAAGTCCTCCAAGGATGGCGACACTGTAACTGCTTACGAGTTCTGGAATGGCACCGAGCAGGTTACCCGCTTTGTTGATGGCACTGGCGCTACCAAGAAGGCTGGCGAAATCCTGATCTACACGGTAGATGAGGGTGACTTCATCAACGTTGAAGCTGCAACCGACGTTAAGATTGGTACGGTTGCTATCACCGGTATCCAGTACAAGTCTGAGGGCGATGTTGCATTCGTTGCAAAGGACGGCCACAAGGATACCTACTCCATGGATGAGGATTGCGTATACATCGCTATGAACAGCGATAAGCAGGAAGGCATGGAAGGCAGCTCGCTCGAGCAGATCGTAACTGCTGAGGAGACCACCACTGCTGGCACCTACTACGCAAATGCTTACATGGTATACAATGTTTCCGACAAGTCTATCGTTGCTATCATCTATGATGCAGACAACAACCGTCTGTTTGATGTAAATGATAACGCTGTTGTAACGGTTCGCTAAGACATTGTAAGCAAAAGAGAAGCCGCAGGTTTATCCTGCGGCTTCTTTTCTTATATAATGGCAATATAGTTGTACCGCTGTCCAGAGGCATTACTAAGAACGCGGTCGTATATTCCACCAACATAGACCTGAAATCCATTCGTCACGATGGTAACTGTGTCCAAGTGATAAATGCTGTGATTGCTGGGGGAGCCGGTAACAGCGAGGCCGCCAAAAAGCGTCATACCATTGGTAGCGTAGATTTCGCCACCCTGTGTCATCACCAGAACTGCTTTTGGAGTTTTTCCAAGGTTGATCAGGCGGCTGGCAGTACCGTCGCCATCATAATAGCCGCAGATGATCTCGCTTTTGACAGCGACTATGGATTGTAGTGCAGTGATTTGCTGCTGCAAGTTGCTGTCGCCACCTGCACGGGCGGCGGCTTCGCCCGCGGCAGCGGTTTCAATGGCGGTGAACCGATTGCGTACATCCTGCGCGAGTTTATCACTATCTACGCTGCCGGAGGGAATGTTGCCGAGCACTGCGTCGGTAATCTGCGACTGCACATTTTCAACTGCGGCCTGCACTGTGTCGGCGGGTACGCCAGCAGTGCGCTGAAAGCCAAGCGCAGCGGCAGCAGAAACGGCGGATAGTGCATCGCAAAGGCCGTTGTGCGCCTGCCGAACCTCTTCCGGGCTGCTGTCAAAGTATGCTTTCAGTTCGCTCGGCTGCATATTCGGCTGATCGCGCAGAGAAGAAATTTTTTTACTGAACTGTTGTAGTTTGTTTTCAGAAAATCCCATGGGAACCTCCTTTGGTTGGATGATGCCGCGCGTGTTTTGCTGCCCGCAGAACACGCGCGGCGTCGTATCCGGGTAAATGAACTACGGGAGACAAGCATACTCCATAGAATAGGGAAAAATGCAGAAAATGCAAGAGCAAAGATTGCACCCTGTTTTTTCTTGCTTTTTGGGACGAATATTGTATAATTATATAAGGCGCGGCAGCAGTACAAGGGGGTACAGTTTGCTGCAACTCGCATAAGCAGGCATGTACAGGGCGATCTGCGGCCCTTGCTGAAAGGGGGGCGAAGCCGGGGCTTCGCTCCCTTTCCTGTTATCATTTCAAAACGAAGGGAAGAGAGATGGGCATGGAGGCGTTTTCTAAAGTTGTAACAGCGATAGACAATTGGATTTGGGGCTTGCCGATGATTGTTTTGCTGCTGGGTACGCATATTTTCATGACGCTTCGCACGGGATTCATCCAGCGCAAGACGTTTACCGGTATCCGTCTGTCCTTGACCAAGGATCCGGATTCCCCCGGCGATGTCAGTCAGTTTCAGGCGCTGACCACCGCATTGGCATCCACCATCGGTACCGGCAATATCGTCGGTGTGGGCACGGCGGTGTTTCTTGGCGGTCCGGGCGCGGTGCTTTGGTGCTGGCTGACCGGTGTGTTCGGTATCGCAACCAAGTATGCGGAAAGCTTGATCGCAGTCAAATACCGGGTGCAGACCAAGGATGGACGTATGCAGGGCGGTGCAATGTATGCACTGGAGCGCGGGCTGAACATGAAATGGCTGGGGGTAACATTTGCGGCGCTGGCGATGCTGGCCTCGTTCGGCATCGGCTGCGGCACTCAAATCAACGCGATTTCCGAGATCATTCAGGGCAACAGCCCAATTTATATCCCGCCGCTGGCCATCGGCATCGTGTTTGCGGCAATCACGGCAGTGGTCATCATCGGCGGTATTCAGTCGATTGCAACGGTTTGCGAGAAGCTGGTGCCGTTCATGGCGGCATTTTATGTGTTGGGCTGCGTAGTGATCCTGTTCATCAACTGGGATTTCATTCTGCCTGCCTTGCAGACGATTCTGGTGCTGGCGTTTAAGCCGGGTGCGGTTGCAGGTGGTCTGGTGGGCGGCGGACTGCGTCTGGCTATGCAATATGGCGTGGCGCGCGGCTTGTTTTCCAACGAATCCGGTTTGGGTTCGGCGCCGCTGGTTGCAAGCGCTGCACAGACGCGCAATCCGGTGCGGCAGGCGCTGGTTTCTGCAACCGGTACGTTTTGGGATACGGTCGTTGTTTGCCTGATGACCGGACTGGTGCTGGTCACCACCATCATGAAGAACCCAAGTATCAATATGGACATGATTCAGGACGGCAGTCAAATGACAACAGCGGCATTTTCACAGATTCCGGTTCTGGGGCCGATGATTCTGGTGATTGGCATCATCACGTTTGCCTATTCCACGATTCTGGGATGGTCGTATTACGGAGAGCGGTGCTGCGAATACCTGTTCGGGCGAAAAGGTATGCTGCCGTATAAGCTGCTGTTTATCCTTGTGATTGTGGTTGGACCGGTATTGTCGCTCGATCTGGTTTGGACGATTGCGAACATCTTGAATGCACTGATGGCGGTGCCGAATCTGATCGCGGTACTGCTGCTTTCCGGCGTGATTGCGCGGGAAACGCGGCACTATCTGGGTCATCTGGATGAAAAGGATACCACAGAAATTCCGGTTGTAGATAAATAAGCGTAGGAGAAGATAAGCGCGGAGGGTTGCCAAACCGTCCGCAAAAGGACATTACAAAGCAATGATACATTTTCAGAAAGCGCGGCCGGGCGCGCATGAGGCGAAACGACGCCGCCCCGGAAAACAGTCGGATACCCCTGAAAGCCGCAGGCTTCCGCTGCGGATCGCGGCAGGCTGGAATATTCCGCTGGCGATCGTGTTGGCAACGGCGATCTGGTTTTTGTGTTTGAAAACCATGCCGGTCATTCCGTATACCTTTTTCACGGCACCGCTGCTGGGACTTCTCAACTGGCTGCCAGTTCTATTGATATTGGCGGCATTGACATTTGCGCTGGGCAATGTCTTCGGCGCGGCGGCTGTGACCATGGTCGTATTCGGCGTGTTCAATGTTGCCAATCAGCTCAAAATCGAAGCGCGCGACGATCCGGTCGTGCCGCAGGACTTGACCATGCTGCGCGAAGCGCTGACGGCGGCGGGCGGTTATGACCTGCACGTGGATCTGCCTCTTGTGCTGTCTCTGGTTGCTGTATGCGCGGTGCTGATTGCGGCGGCTGTGCTGGTGCGTACTCGCAAAAGCAACCGCGGCAGAGTGTTTTCACGGCTGGGACGTGCTGCGGGCTGTCTGGGCTGTCTGGCAATCCTGTCCGGATTGACGCTTACGGTGTATGCGTCCACCGATCTGTTTAACTCGTTTCCCTGCACGAATCGCTTCAATATGACAACGGTTTGTCAGGAAACCGGATTTCATTACACATTTTTGCGCAGCATGACGCAGAACAATCTCCAAAAGCCGGAGGGCTTCTCCAAAGCGGAGACTGAGCAGCGCATCGAGCAGACACAGACGGCGGCGGCAGGCCCGAAGCCGGTAAACGTCATTTTTATCATGAGCGAGGCGTTTTACGATATCACCGATGCGGATGCCTTTGCATGGACGGCGGACACCGATCCGCTCAAGAACTTCCATGCGGTGCAGCAGTCGGAGCACGCGATTTCCGGACGTTTGATCGTTCCGAACTATGGCGGCGGCACGGCCAATACGGAGTTTGACGTGCTGACCGGGATGCAGACCGCCATGCTGTCCGATGCGAGCGTGTCGTCGTTCCGTGTACTGCATAAAAACATGGAATCCATTTTCCGGGTTGCCAACGACAATGGCTGGCAGACTGCGTTTATCCATCCCGGCAAGGCATGGTTCTATAACCGGCAGAACATCTACAAATGGCTGGGTGCGCAGGAGATTGTGTTCGAGGATGCATTTGCTGATGCCGCCTATAAGGGGGGCTATGTGTCTGATGCATCGCTGACCGACTATCTGATCGAGGATTTTGAAAACCGGCAGGCAGCTGGTCAGCCGCAGTTTACCTATGTGACCACGATACAGAACCACATGGCCTATACCGAATCCAAATACGGCAAGGCGCGTGACCTATATCAGTTACAGCTGGCGGAAGAGCTGCCAGAGGATGCCAAGACCATGCTGACGGTCTACACGCATGGCCTGCGGGACGCGGATGCGATGCTGGGCGATCTGGTCAGCTACTTTGAGCAGCAGGACGAACCGGTGCTGCTGATCTGGTATGGTGACCATCTGCCCAGCTTGGGCGATAATTATCTGTGCTACCGTGCGCTGGGCATGGATATGACGGCAGATCGCGGCAGTGTGGACTGGCTGGACGCCTATGCGCCGCCGTTTGTGATGTGGGCCAATCAGGCGGGCGCGGATGCGCTGGATTTTGATACGCTGGCTGAACGGCTGGGCATTCCGCAGGATGGTATGCTGAGCGCAAGCTTTTTGGGCGCGGCGGTGCTGGATGCAGTGGGCTGCGGACAAAGTGATGATCTGTTTGCCTTTGTCAACAGCTTGCGGCGGGAATGGCCGGTGATACAGCGCGGCACAGCGGTTGACGCGCAGGGGAATTACCTCTCTGCGCTGGATACGGCGGCTGCCGATGCGGTCAAGGAATATCAGGATCGCACGTATTACCGCATGAAGTACGAGACCATAGAATAAAAAAAGAGCCGACGGCATAGCCGTCGGCTCTTTTTGATGGATAAGATAGGTTATTGCAGCAGTGCTCGATAGGTTTCGGCGCGGTCGGGCTGACCCACCACAGCTAGAGAAACCTGTTCAAAGTCGAATACACGGCGCGCCAATTGCAGCAGATCATCCGCCGTCACCTTATCGTAAGCGGCAAGCACCTGTTCGACCGCTGCGACTTTTCCGCGCAGCAGCTCGCTTCGGCCAATGGTCATCATGCGTGTACCGGTGCTTTCCAGCCCCATGAGCAGCGTGGTCTTGACCTGTTCGCGGCAGCGCGAAAGCTCATCCGCGGTGGGGCCGTCCTCACAGAAGCGGTGCAGCTCGCGCACGATCAGCTCCAGCGCCTTATGCTCGGTTTCCGCGCCGAGGCCGGTATAAATGGACAGCAGCCCGGTATCCAGATGCGGCGTGGTAAAGGTATAGATGGAATAACAGAGGCCGTTCTGCTCACGCACACCTTGGAACAGGCGGGAGGACATGCCGCCGCCGAGAATAGAGCTGAGCAGATTCATGGTGAAGCGCTCTTCAGACAGCAGCGAAACGCCCGGAAAAGACAAGCACAGATGATTCTGCTCGATGTCTTTTTCGCGCAGCAGCAGGCTGGGCTGATAGGTGGCGGGGGTAATTTGGTTTCGTCCGTCGCCTTCCATGTGGGAGAACAGTTCGGCAATGTAATCCAGATCGTCCTCCGTGAAGTGGCCGGAAACCGCAATGACCGTGTCCTTCGGGCGGTAATAGCGGTTCATATAATCGTGCATCGCTTCGGAGTTGATCGTTTGCAGGGTTTCCGCCGTGCCAAGAATAGGACGGCCCAGCGCCGAACCGTCATAGCACTGCTCAAACAGCTTATCAATGGCGACGTCCTCCGGAGAATCTTCGTACATGTCGATTTCCTCAAGGACAACGCCACGCTCAAGGTCGATATCCTCCTGTGCGAAGCGCGAATGCATGAACATATCCGCCAGAATGGAAATGCCAGTTTTCAGGCGCTTGTCCAGCACCTTCATATAGTAGCAGGTGCACTCCTTGTCGGTAAAGGCGTTGGCCTGTCCGCCTAGCGCGTCAATGGCGATGGCGATATGCTGCGCGGAGCGCTTTTCCGTGCCCTTGAAGATCATATGCTCGATGAAGTGGGAAATACCGTTCAGTGCGGCAGGCTCATACCGGCTGCCGTTGCCGACCCAGATGCCGATGGATGCCGTCCGCACGGTATCTAGCTTTTCCGAGATCAGGCGCACCCCGTTGGGAAGAACACGTTTGACATACATACTGTTGTTTTCCTCTTTCTGTATCAGTATAAATAAGGGGGGTATGATCGTGGCGTCATACCCCCTGAACAGATCATATTGATTTAATAATACACCCTGTTGCCGGATTCGTCCAGATAGTAACGGTCTCCATCGGAATCGTAATAGTCTCCGGTCTCGGGATCGTACCGTCCGCCCTCTTCCGCAAGGGAAGCAGGATCGACGGTGCTGTCCGAAGAAGAAGTGTCGTCCGTGGTCGCCGGTGCGGTCGGCGGTTCGTCATAATCAACACCGCCCAACGGCTCATTGGATGTGTCCGTGCTGCCGGAATCGGTGGACGTGGACTCGCCGGGGAATACATCGTTATAGATGTACTCGTGGATATGGTTGGCTGCAACGTCCAGATCATACAGAATGTACTCGCTGGAAGCGCCGTAATAGTCCCATTCGCCGTCCAGCGGGACGCGGGTGTGCTCCAGTGTCGGAACGCCGTTCTTGACAGAGCCGACGATCAGCGGTGCCATCTCGGTCGGTGAAAGCGAGGTCGTCACATAGGGGACGAGCTTTTGCATCAGACCGATCAGCTCGCTGGCGCTCATTTCCTGCACCTTGGTGAACATGGCTTCCAGCACGATGCTTTGACGCTCGACACGCGCCCAGTCGTCGCCCGTGCCGCCCTTGCGGATACGGCCATAGCACAGCGCCTGTACGCCGTCCAGTGTTTGCAGACCGGTCTGCTCCACGCCTGCAAATTCCTTGCCCTGTTCGATGCCGTAGTCCCGGATAACGCGGTTGAGCTCGAGCAGCTCCTCCGTGGTTTCTACATTGATCTCTACACCGCCCAGCGCGTCGATGATTTCGACCAGCTGCTCAAAATTCACCGCGATGTATTCGGTGATATCCGTGCCGAAATTCTCGTTGATGGTGCGGATGGCAAGGCTCGGGCCGCCGAGGAAATAGGCGGCATTGAGCTTGTCCTCACCATGGCCGTCGATATTGACGAGAGAGTCGCGCATCAGGCTGATGAGCTTGATCTTGCCGCGCGTATTGTCCACGGAGACGATCATCATGCAGTCCGAATGGCTCTGGGTATCGCCCTCGCGGGTATCCAGACCAAACAGTGCAATGTTGGTGATGCTTTCATCTGCTTTGACACCGGCCGCCAGATCCTGTCCAAACAGGGAGCGGTCATAGGTGTAGCCAAAAAATGACCGGTAGGCATAAAGACCAAGGCAGAAAATGATGGACAAAATGACCAGAACGGTCGCACGCGGATAAGTCTGCGCTGGAAGCGTTTGAGAGACATAGAATCAATCCTGTACGAACTGCGCGAACGACCGCTCGGTCAGCTGATGCACGCGCAGCGTGTTGGTGTAGTTGACGTGACCAACCGGCATACCGGCAGTGATGGTGATGATATCGCCCACGCGCAGGTCTACTGCGGTGATGGCAGCCTGCTCGGACAGGTCATACAGCTCGGTGCCCGAGGTAGGACGCTTGGGAACCATCACCGGATGGACGCCCCAAGACATGCTCAGGCGATGGAAGGTCTTGCCGTTCGGCGTAGCCGCGATGATCGGCGCGCCGGGGCGGTAGGTCGATACTGCACGCGCAGTCGAGCCGGATTCGGTAAACGCAACGATGCACTTTGCACCCAGATCAGCGGTGGTGGAGCAGGTCGCGTGCGAGATCGCCAGCGTCTTGAGGTCGCCGGTGACATTCATGTTCTGGAACTCCAGACGGGTCGCACGGCGGCGGTCATAGTGGATGGTCTTCTCTGCATTCTCTGCGATCATGCTCATGGTCTTGACAGTTTCGACCGGATACTTGCCGACCGAGGTCTCACCGGACAGCATGATGGCGCTGGTGCCGTCGTAAACTGCGTTTGCAACGTCAGAAACCTCTGCGCGGGTCGGGCGCGGGTTCTTGGCCATGCTTTCGAGCATCTGGGTCGCGGTGACAACGCGCTTGCCGCGGGAGATGCAGGTCTTGATGATGTTCTTCTGGATTTCCGGCAGCACTTCAAACGGAACCTCAACGCCGAGGTCGCCGCGGGCAACCATGACGCCGTTGGCCTCGTCGAGGATTTCCTGAATGTTGTTGACGCCTTCCATGTTTTCGATCTTGCAGATGATCTCAACGTCTTCCTTGCCATGCGCCTTGAGGATGGCCTTGATATCGCGCACGTCCTGCGCGCAGCGGGTGAAGGAAGCGGCGATAAAGTCGATGCCCTGCTCCAGACCGAACTCGATATCCGCGCGATCTTTGTCGGATACGAACTGCATGTTCAGCTTGATGCCGGGAACATTGATCGACTTGCGGTTGGAGAGCGGGCCGCCGTTGAGCGCGCGGCAGACGATATCCGTGCCGTCCTTGACTTCGATTACCTCAAAAGCAACCAGACCGTCGTCGATCAGGATGCGCGTACCGGGCTGTACGTCTGCCGGCAGACCTTCGTAGGTGATGGAAACGATGGTGTTGTCGCCCTCGATATCGCGGGTGGTCAGGGTGAATTCCTGTCCCTCGACGATCTCGATCTTGCCGTCCTTATAGGTCTTGGTACGGATCTCGGGGCCCTTGGTGTCCAGCATGATGCCGACCGGCATTCCCAGCGCTTCACGCGCCGCCTTGACTGCATCCATGCGGGCCTTGTGCTCTTCGTGGGAGCCGTGGCTGAAATTCATGCGAGCAACGTTCATGCCAGCCTTGATCATTTCGGGAAGAACCGCGTCGGTCGCAGGGCCGAGCGTACAAATAATTTTGGTTTTACGCATCGAAACATATTCCTCTCTCGTATCATCACGTTTGCTACTCTGATATTTTTTTAACAGCACCATTTTAGCAGTTTTCCAGCCGTTTTGCAATCGTTGGCCACGCGGCGGTAGTATTTTCATGCTTTTCGACAAAAAAGAGCGCGTGGGCCGCAAACATCTTGTGTTTTATGATATGGTCTTGTATAATAATGAAGTATTCCAGACAGGACGAAAGATTAAACATGCAAAAACGCCTGTTTTGCGGGATGCAAGATTGGATAAAACTGTATTCGGCGGCATGGCCGCCGCTGAGAAGGAGAAGTGCGCAATGGCAAAGCCGGTTTTGGTGATTATGGCCGCGGGCATGGGCTCGCGTTACGGCGGACTCAAGCAGATCGACCCGGTCGGCCCAAACGGGCAGATCATTCTGGATTATTCGATTTATGATGCGCATCGTGCGGGTTTTGAGCGGGTTGTGTTCATTATTCGGCCTGAACTGCACGAGGCGTTCGAGCAGGCGATCGGCGGGAAGGCACGCCGCTTTATGCAAGTGGACTATGCCTATCAGACGCTCGACAAGCTGCCGGAAGGTCTTCATGCGCCTGAGGGACGCGAAAAGCCGCTGGGCACGGCACATGCCGTGTGGTGCGCGAGCGAACTGACGGCGGGCGCACCGATCGCGGTCATCAATGCGGACGATTTTTACGGCGCGGATGCATTCCGGAAAATGTATGATTTTCTGTCGGTCGCGCAGGATGATGAAAAATACCGGTACTGCATGGTCGGCTATCAGGTGGAGAATACCCTGACCGAAAACGGCACCGTGTCGCGTGGCGTGTGCACGGCGGACGAAAACGGTCTGCTGACCGGCATTGTCGAGCGCACGGCCATTTCCTGTACGTCGGACGGTCGCATCGTATATGCCGCCGACGGTGACGCACCGGCAGGGGAAATCCCGGCGGGCACGCCGGTTTCGCTCAACCTGTGGGGCTTTACGCCGTCGTTCCTCCCGACGCTGGAGGAAGGACTGCGCCGCTTTTTCGCGGAAAAGCTGCCACAGAACCCGATGAAGGGCGAGTATTATCTGCCGTTTGCCGTGGATGAACTGATTCAGGCGGGGCGCGCGACCGCGCAGGTGCTGACCACGACCGCGCGCTGGTTCGGCGTCACTTACCGGGAGGATAAGCCGACCGTATGCGCCGCCATTGCGGAGATGACCCGCCAGGGTGAGTATCCGGAAGACCTGTAAGCAGGAGGAATATTGTGGATTTTTCAGCCGAATTTATTGGTTTGCGCAACCGGATGGTGCAGGGAATGAATCCCGCGTTCGTGTCTGAGCAGAATACGGAGGTTGCCGGGCGTGTCGCGGCGCTGTTCAGCCGGTATGACGTGACCAGTGAGAAAAAGCTGCTTGGCATGATGTCGATGGGGATGTCCAGCCATGCGCATGAATATCGCCTGTTGTTTGCTGAACCGGAATTGACCACGGAAGCGCTTGCGGGCTGGTGGGAGTATGCCAAGCAGGCGGAGCAGGCGCTGGTGCAGCCCAATGCAGCGCACGGTTTTTCCATCCTGTCCTTTATTCTGGCAACGCAACAGGTGGATCGAGACATACAGAAAAAAGTGCGCCGTCTGACCGCGGAGCGGCAGTTTGAAAACGGCAAGCATGGCTGGTCATCCATACACTTTGCGGTGGTCGATATGGAGGCACGCAAGATATACACCAATCGGATGGGTGCATCATTGAAGAATGTTTTGCAGCCGGTTTTGCGAAAAAATACTTGAAATTTTGCATTTATTGTGATATAGTATCATATACGCAAATAGAGCGTGCCATATTTTGGCGCGATAAACGGAATGAAAACAAACAGTGGAGGAATCGTAATTATGACTACCGCACAAATTGCACTTTCGATCGTAATGATCGTTGCCAGCCTGTTCCTGATCGTTGTGGTTCTGCTGCAGAGCGGCGCACAGCAGGGTCTGGGCGCGATCTCCGGCGGCGCGGAAACCTTCTTCGGCGCAGGTAAGGCCACGGCAGCGGATAAGGTGTTTGCCCGCCTGACTTCGGTTGTGGGCGTTGTGTTCGTGATCGCCGCGCTTGTGCTCAACCTCGTGCACTGATATGCAGACGGTACAGCGCGTGCTGCTGCTCGCATTCGCGGTGCTGGCAGCGCTGACGGTTTTCCAGCAAATGCGGTACGGCATGATCTGCGGCCGCGCGGAAAGCGAGGACAAGCAGGATGATCCGAAAGCAAAGGCCTGCCGGCAGCGCGCAGTGCTTTGCGCAGCCGGGGCTGCGGTCTGTCTGGGGGTCAATATTGCGCTCGGAGCGACGAGTCGGTAATGGCTGCCTCAGGCTGCGAAATAAACAATGGATAAAAGTGGTGCGCCGAGATAGACGCACCACTTTTTTGCCCCTGAATAGGGTGCAGTGACGCGGCGCGGCTTTCTTTTTGCAGTGCAATATGGTATAATCGCATCAGTTCGGCTGTTTTGGCACAGCCTGCGGAAAGGTTTTTGGGAAATGAGGAATCAGTCAAATGTCTGCCGCGTTCTGGTGGTGGACGGACAGGGCGGCGGCATCGGGAGCCAGCTGGTAAAGCTGTTGCGGGCCTGCCTGCCGGAAGATTGTGAGTTGATCGGTGTCGGCACCAACGTATTGGCGACCAATGCCATGCTGAAAGCAGGCGCCAGTCATGGCGCAACGGGAGAAAACGCGATCGTGTTCAATGCAGCGCGTGCAGATATCATTCTGGGGCCGATCGGTGTGGTGATGGCCAACGGCATTTTGGGAGAGGTTTCGCCCAAAATGGCCACTGCGATTTCGGGTGCGGACGCAAAGAAAGTGTTGATCCCGTCCTCCACATGCGGCATTTATGTCGCTGGGACGGAGGATTGTCGTATGGAAGAATATTTGCGCCGGGCGGTGCAGATTGTGATGCAGGTTATCGCGGAATGAGCGGAACGGATTATAAAGCGCTGTTGTGTGCGCATCGCGCGCGGTATCCGCTGATGGAAGCGCAGGACTGCGTTAAACTGCTCTATCAAAGTATGCTCGGCCCGATGCACTTGGGAGAGGACATAGAAATACTGGCAGCTGGTATTGCAGAGGAATGGAAAGCAGCGCCGGAAACCATTTCGCCGGAGGAACCGGAACGCATTGGCGGGGGATTATGCCGTTTTCCGCTGCGACCCGGTGCATTTTGTCCGGAGGCCGCGCAGTTACTGGCGGAATTGATGCAGCGAACGGCGCGGTATTGCCATAGGAACCCGCTGCAGCTGCACCGGTTGTTGGAGCAGCTGGGAGACGAGGAACCCGATCTGCGTCGGTGGCTTGCGGAAACCGCATGGGATGCTGCGTCGCCCGTCCGCCACAGCGCGCAGTTCCGCGCAGCGTATCAGCCGCATTACCGGCTGCTGCGACAGGAATATGCCGGATACTTTCCGGTTTTGCTGCGGATCGTGCAGAAAATGCAGGAAAAGCGTCCGCTGCTGATTGCCATTGACGGCTGCTGCGGCAGCGGAAAAACACATTTGGCAGCGCTGTTGGAAGCGCTGTTCCCGTGCCGGGTATTCCATACCGATCATTACTATCTGCCGATTGCAAGACGTGCGTCGGATTGGCAGCAGCAGCCTGCCGGCAACATGGATTTGGAGCGTCTGCAAGCAGAGGTCATACAGCCAGCGCAGGCAGGAGCAACCGTGTATCAGCGCATCTTTGACTGCGCTACGCAGCAGCTCGGCCAGCCGCAGGCAGTGGAGCCTGCTCCGCTGAACATTGTAGAGGGCAGCTATGCCATGCATCCGAAGCTGGTCGATGCGTATGATCTGTGTGTGTTCCTCACCTGTTCGGAACGGCAGCAGAAAGCACGGCTGCAAGCGCGGGAAGGCGCGTATTTTGAAATGTTCGAGCGTGTTTGGATTCCGATGGAGCGGCTGTATCACAAAATGTGTGATCCGTTGTCGCATCATCCGATAGTGATCGACACCAGCGCGTTTTTTGACGAATCATTTGATTCGCTTAGTATATAAATGAATTTTTCTGTCATGAAGACAGTTTGTATTTTTCCTAGCACCTCCTGAAAAAAGCCATGAAGGCCGTTCTGTTTCAGAAGAAACAGGTTAGAGAGACTTTTAAAGGAGCGTTTTATCATGCAAAAATCCATTCGTACATTGGTGTTGGCGGCGTTTATGCTGGCGCTGTGCCTGATTCTGCCGTTCTTCACGGGACAAATCCCGCAAATCGGCAGTATGCTGCTGCCCATGCATTTGCCGGTGCTGCTTTGCGGCCTGCTTTGCGGCTGGCAATACGGTGCGGCGGTCGGGTTTGTGGCGCCGCTGCTACGCTATGTCCTTTTTGGTATGCCGCCGATTTATCCGGTCGGCATTGCGATGGCGTTTGAACTGGCGACCTATGGCTTGGTCATCGGCTTGCTGTACAGCCGTTCGCGTTGGAAATGCATCTTTGCGCTATACCGTTCGCTGCTGATTGCAATGGTGGTTGGCCGCATCGTGTGGGGTGCAGCAGAGGTCGTTCTGCTGGGCTTGGATGGTCAGGCGTTCACTTGGGAA
This sequence comes from Clostridiales bacterium, assembly GCA_019421385.1. GTDB lineage: Bacteria > Bacillota > Clostridia > Oscillospirales > Butyricicoccaceae > Agathobaculum. The sequence continues at coordinate 57,128 of JAHZFK010000005.1, read as the reverse complement.
CTCTTCCTGAGCGGTGCGCTGTTGACAGCGATTCCCGGTATCATCCTGCAGCTGGTGTTCATTCCGGCGCTGATGATCGCACTGGATCGTACCGGTTTGGTTCCCTTTTCCAAAAAGCCAGCGGCAGACGCTGCATAAGATGATGAAAAGAAAATGAAAAGGCGGCGCTTTCAGGAAGAAAGCGCCGCCTTTTTGCGGAAAGAAAGAACGATGGAGCAAGAAAACAGATGCCTGCGGTCATCCAATCCGGCAGAAAACCGGATCAGGGGGAGAAATCACAGCGCATCAATATTGATGGAGGAAACCTGCGGGATGGTAGAAAGTTGCAGCAACAGGTCGGAGGTGGACACATCGCGTCCGTGCATACCGAGGTACAGCTCGAACCGCACGCGGGAGTGTTCGCCGTCCACATCTCGGATAGAGAAATTGCTGATATTGGCTTCCTGCAGATTCAGTGTTTTGCAGATGGTATGGAAGCAATCACCTTGCTGGCTGCAAAGGAAAGAAATTTCAAAGCGCGGGAATTTGAATAGTCGCAGCGCGAGCATGGCTACCGCAAAGCCACAGAGGGAGATGATGTATTGTCCGGCGCCCACCGCGAGTCCCAGACAAGCCGAAACCCAGAGTGTGGCGGCGGTCGTCAGACCGCGTACCGAACGGCCTTCTTTCATGATCGTACCTGCACCAAGGAAGCCGATGCCGGAAATGACCTGCGCGCCCAGACGCGCGGGGTCGGAGTTGGCAGTGCCGACGAATTCTCCCACTGTCTGGCTGCCCAGCAGCATGACCACGGCTGCGCCGATGGTCACCAGCATATGGGTGCGCACGCCAGCGGGATGGTGCGCACGGGCGCGCTCCCAGCCGATGCCGCCGCCGATGCAGATTGCCAGCAGCAGCCGCAGGGCGGTATGGCCCAGCAGGATAAGATGATCCATGCGGTTTACCCCCTTTGGCGGATAAAGAGCGGATTGGTGAAAGCGAGATGCTGACCGGTCATGCCGTAGTAAGTGCCGATCAGATCGGCACGCAGCCAGCCCGGCGCTGCCGACAGATGCAGACGCTGGTGCGGCTTTACCGGACAAACTGCCAGCACGCGGTCGTTTTGCACAAGGCGTACCTCCTGCGGCTGCACCTGACTGCGGTTCCAGTCGTTGGGCAGCGTACTTTGGTCGATGTCCAGCTCGATCTCCATTTCACCGGCGGGCAGTTCGTCGCCGATTTGCCACGGCTTACCGTTCGCGTCCGTACCGCGCATGGTCAGCAATGGCCCGGCGGCCAGACAGACATGTCCGGCGCGGATTGCATCCAGAATGGCGTCCTGCGTCAGTTCTCCGTCGATACCGACATAGGTGTGGCCGTAGGCGAACGTGTCCTCGCGGTGCCAGTCGCGGCCGCTTGTTGCCGTGATGCGGCAGCCGCGGTCGAGCAGCTGTTCCCACAGCGCAAACGCACGCAGGCTCTGGATTTTGCGCGGTGCATCGTCGCGCGACCAGACCTCCAGATAGTCGATTGCCGTCCAGTCCGCTACCTGAAACTCCCAATGATAGCCGGTATTGACCGGATTGGACAGCGCAAACGGATGTGCGATGCCGACGATGCCGCCGTTTTTGTGAATGGCGGCGATTGACCGGTCGATATCGGGCGGACGTACACCGCGCCAGTCGGTGTAGCCCTGCTCGCCCAGCACCAGCATATGGCCGAAATAGGTCGTCCATTCGATGCCAGCCACACCGGTCAAGCCTTCGTACTCGAGCGCGGGATAAAATTCGCGCAGACCGGAGGCGGTGTTGTGGTCGGTCAGCGCCACGGCGGCAAAGCCGCGCGCATGAGCAGCTTCCACCAGTCCGGATACGGTGAAATCACCGTCGCTGTGTTCGGTATGGGTGTGCAGTTCAACCGGATACCACTTCATCATGCAGCCTCCCTTCAACACGCAGCGTGCCGCAGCACTCCGGCGAAATGATTTCATGCAGATGGAGCATACCGCTCCACGTGCCCTCTAACCGAGCGGGCGGCACAAAGCCCCGCGAGGCGGTTTCCGTGGTCAGGATGTGCTCCTGTGCGGTGTCCCAGCGGTGGGCGTTGCCGATATACTGCCCGTCTTTGTCCAGTGAGATGGTGATGAGGTTTTTGACCGGTAGGAATTTATCCGCCTGCATCGGCTGCAGCTCACGCGGATAGCAGTCGTAGTAGCGTGTCAGCGCCTTTTCCACCTGAGGACGGCAGATTTCGTCTGCCGTTTCCCGTCCGGGGGAAAAAGTGAAATACAAACGCACTTCTGCAGTCCCCTCTGGGCAGACAAAGGAAAACGGCACGTCATGCTGCGCATCCTGCGGTGTCCAGCGGTAGTTTTGTTCCAAAAGCACCATGGGTCAGACCTCCTTTGCGTAATAGGGGATGCAGCGCGTCGGCTCTTCCGCAACGCAGCACAGCGCACAGGGCGGCTGGCCGTTTTGCAGGCCAAAGTGCTGCGCCAGCAGGCCGGTCGTATACACCTGTGCCGGTCGGCTGCGCTCGGTCAGATATTGCTCCGCCCGCGTTTGCACCTCGTCACAGGCGCTGGTGAACGTGCGCGCCTCATCTGCGCACATCAGGAACACCTGCGGGTCGCAGGCATCCACCAGACTTTGCGGCATCCCATCGCGCTGGCCATGGTGGGTCAGCTTGAGCACCTGCGCGCGCGGAAAATCCAGCGCGGTGCAGCGCGCGTCCCAGCCGCTGCATAGGTCGCCGGTCAGAAGCGCACGCCAGTCGCCGTATTCCAGACAGCACGCAAGGCTGCATGTATTTTCCACCTTGTCGAATGCGCACATGGCATCGCGCTGCGCGGCAGCGTCCTCCATGCGGCAAAATGCTTCGAATTCCGCGCGGCGGGAGGCGATTTTCGCTTCGTCCATGCCGAACAGGCGGATGCCGCAGCCCGGCCATAGCATCTCAAAGCTTGCGGTTGCCGCGCGCTCGCGCACGGGAACGCCGCGTTCCTCTAGCACCGTGCGCAGACGCTCCCAGTGCTGCAAGCCGGTGGTGAACAGCCTGAGACTCAGGTCGTCCGGACATGCGGGCAGGGCGGCGGCAATGGCGCGCGCGGCGCTTGCCTGCGGCCAGCAGTTGACCCAGAATGCACCGATCGGAAATTGCTCGGCCGTTTCCACCAAACCGCTCAGGTGATCGTTGTGCAGGTGGGTGCAGATCATGCAGTCGATCTTTTGTACCCCTTTTTGATGCAGGAAGTCTGCCAAGCGGATGGTGCCGGGCTGGTCATAGGCTTCGTCGCTGCTGCCCGGACCGCCGTCCATGACCAGACAATGCGTGCCGTCTATGAGGACGATCGCTTCGCCGTAGCCTACGCTTAAAAAGTACAGTTCCATAAAGACTCCTTCGAAAAAACAGACGCATGGGCGGTCCGCTTGTCGAACCGCCCATGTGATAGCTTGTTTAACGGACCGATGCGGTCTTTTCCTGATTGCGTTCTGCCATAACCAGCGCCACGCGCTCTTCCTCGGTGTGGGTAGAGGGCGGGGTCAGCAGGCTGACAACGATGCAGAAGATGAAGGTCACGATGGTTACCGGGAGCGCTGGACCCTTGAAGACTTCGGTGATCCAAGCGTTGAACGGCTGGTAAACCAGATAGATCACGCCGAATACAATGCCGCTGGCCATGGTAGCCACGCCACCCTGCCAGGTCGCGCGCTTCCAGAAGCGGCCAACCAGCAGCGCTACCGCCATGCCGGGCGTGAACGAACCGATCACGTTGTTGATGTAGCTCATGATATCGTTGGCGAAGATGGTCATGCCGAATGCGCCAACCAGCATGATAACCAGGATAATGCGGGAATACTTGGGGATATCCTTATCCTCAACCGGCTTTTTGAAGATCAGTGCATAAACGTCGGTCAGGAAGGTGGTAACACCTGCGATGGCATCCGAGTCCGCCGAGGACATGATGGCCGACAGACCGGCGATCAGGCACACAAGGCCGATGGCGGGCGGGAATACGGTGGTTGCCATGTAAGCAAAGGTAAAGTCCGGGTTTGCCAGTACGCTTTCCGCGCCGGTGTTGCTGGCGATGGTGAAGCCAGACATACCGACGATCGCGGGCAGGATCGAGAAGCAGCCAACGACTGCCGCTGCGATCAGGATCGCCTTGCGCGCGGTCTGGGGAGATTTTGCCGTGTAGACACGCATGTGAGCGGTCGGGCCTGCCATTGCGCCGTAATAAGAAGCCAGCGCCACAGCCAGAACGCCAAGCACACCCTTGGAGCCAACGCCGAACGCGGTCATAGCGCCCGGATTGCCTGCTGCTTCGTATGCGGCGCGGATGTTGTCAAAACCGCCTGCCGCGGGAATTGCCAGAATCGCAATCGTAACGAAGCCGCCGAACAAGAGGACGGCCTGAATGGCGTCCGTCCAGACAACAGCCATGTAGCCGCCGACGAAAACGTAAACGCCGAATGCAAGAACGGTGATGATCTTGGCGGGGATCATGTCCATACCGATGAGGTAGGCCAGATAGTTGGCGCCGCCGTTGATGGCGCTGCCGACCCAAACGATCGAAACGATGAAGATGACAACCGACATGAACTTGCGCATATACGGGCTGCCGTCATAGTAGAATTGCAGCTCTTCGCAGAGCGTGCGGAATTTGTGCTTGCGCACATGCGAAAAACAGAATGCGACTGTAACCAAACCGATCGCATTGGCCAGCGGGTAAACCGCGCCGAGCCAGCCGTCGCGGAAGCCGTTTGCCGTTGCGCCGACCGAGGTGCCTGTGCCGACTGCTGTTGCAGCCGCAGTGCAGATCAGCAGCAGCAGGCCAACGTTTCGGCCGCCCATCAGATAATCTTCGCCTTGGGTCGTTCCCTTTTTGCTGGTCAGATAGGCGATCAGTATCATCAGCGCGATGTATACGAAAAAGCCTATGACAAACAGTACCGCATATTGTCCTGATACCATACGATTTCTCCTTTCCATCCCTCAATAAGTGGTATAGACAACCTGTGATTTTTTTATATCATACGCAAAGAAAGTTGTAAAGACCTCTTATGGAATTTTGTCGAAACGACGTTTTTGGACTGGTGAAATTATGTAATATGACCAGTAAAAATGCGACGCTGACAACAGAAAACTTGCACTTTTGTCAAAACCGTATATAATAGTACATATCAAATTGGCGGCGCGGTCGAACCGGGCGTGCGCGCGACAGAAGGAGGAACCATATATGCAGCAAAAATCTTCTGCTTTACGCGCAAAAGAAGCCTTTTTGGCACTATATCAGGCCGGGGAGTTCGCACCGGGCAGCAAGCTTCCGTCCGAAGTGAACATGGCGGAACGCTTGGGGGTCAGCCGGGAGACGTGGCGCAAGGCGCTCAGCCTGCTGCGCAGCGACGGCCTTTTGGTGTCCAAGCATGGCTCGGGCACTTATCTGCTGGAGCGCCCCCGACGCATTGCCAACGACCTGTCCCAGCTGCAAAGCATGAGCAAAATGATTGCGGCGGCAGGTATTCACGAGGAAGAGTCGCAGGTGGAGTGCTCGGTGGGTCATGCGCCGTCGGACGTCAGTCGCTTTTTTGAAGCGCCGGCAACCGAGGAGTTTTTTATCTTACGGCGCATTCGCCACGCGGACTGCGGTATCATTTCGGCCAGTCAAAGCTATCTGCCGCGCAAATATGCGCCGGAGCTGCGCGAGCATGTGACTGCGTCCTTGTTTGCTTATCTGGAGCAGGAACACGGCATCCGGATTAGCCGTGCACTGACCGAGCTGTTCATTCCGTCGCAGGATGACCCTCTGCGGGTGGCGTTGCAGCTTCCGGAGGGCTGCGATGCATTTGGGTTCCGACAGTATCATTATGATTCGCGCGGCAACCCGCTCATTTACTCGCTCGACTACCTGCGCAGCGATCTGTTCCATTTTACCATCATGCGGGTGCGCCCCTAATTCCTTAACAATCTATAAAAACGCCGCTGCGCGGTCGAGTTCGACCGTGCGGCGGCGTTTTCTCTGTTATTTAAAAGGGTTATCCCGCAAACTGCTGCTCCAATAAGGGTTTTACGCCTTCCCACTCGCTCTGGTGCAGGCAGCACAGGCTTTCGTGCGGTACTGTGCGTGCGCTGCCGTCCATGCGGCGGGCGGGCAGATCGCGCGGCATATCATGTGTAGCGGCAAAATCGGCAAGCGTGACAAACACCATGTCCGCAACCTCGCAGCCGGGCGCAAAAGGCGGGATGCCGTCGATATGGGTGAGAAAAGCAAAGGCAAGCTCGTCGTCGAAACCTCCGTCCTCGCCGCGTGTATACTGCTGGCGGTAGCTGCCTGCTGGAAGCACATCTTCTAGGCGCAGATTCAGCCCGCATTCCTCCCGCGCTTCGCGCAGCATGGCGGTTTGCGGTGTTTCGCCCGGGTCGATGTGTCCTGTGGCGGACAAATCGAAGCCGCCGGGATAGAGCGGACGGTCGAATTGGCGCTGTTGCAGCCATAAGCCGGGAACGCCGTCCCATATGCCAATCGTCCACAGATGGCAGACATGATGGTATAACCCCTGTGTATGCACGACTGCCCGCGGACGTTCGCCGCAGGCTCGTCCGTCCGCGTCGTACACCGTAAGCAATTCACCGCTGTTTTGCGATGCGATTAGCGCTTGCTTCTGCGTGCGGCTGAGCCGTTTGATTTCTGCCTCCCGCCGCATGGCTTCGCTTTGGGTAGGGAAGATCTCGCTGTATGCCAACGTGACCGGACCGCGGCTGCGGGTATATTTTGCGCCTTTTCCGTTGTTGTGCGCTGCCAAGCGGGCGGTCAGATCATTGGTCCAGCCACAGTACAGCGTGTCGTCCGCGCAGCGCAGGATATAGGTGTAATTCCTCATTGGTGTGAGCGGATGTTCCGCTGGGCGACGACCTTGCAGCCCTTGCTGCGGATGAGGGCGCGTACCTTGTCGTGACTTTTGTCACTGCTGCCGCTGGCCGAGACGAGCAGGACCTCTACCTCCTTGCCGGAGGGCAGCAAATTGACCACCGTGTTGAACGGCGGGGCGGGAAAACCAGCCCAAACCGGCGCCATCAGGACGATGCGCTCATATTCGGACAAGTTGGGGTTGTTCTGCAGCGGTACGCTTTTCTGCCGGATGGCGGCAGGACAGCCGCGTGTGACCGCGGTCAGCGGATTGTATTTTTTTACGGGCGCGGCTTCCAGCAGGTCGGCGCTGCGCGCGTTGGCCTCCGCGCGGGCGAAGGACCGTGTTGCGCCGCCCTGAGAGAAATAAACAACGGCGGTTTTCATGCAATGCACTCTCCTTGGTGTCATTTGATGGATTATTCTTATTATACCACAAAAGAGAAAGCAGCGGATGGATGATCCGCTGCTTTTTTGTCTGTTATTCTGTGCTTTCCGAGCTTTGCTCTGCGGCATCTCGCTCAGCTTTCTGCTTTTTATACAGACGGTTGCCGATGAAATAGCCGATTGCAGCGCACGCAATGGCGCAAATGGTCGCGTTGGGCGGGTTGAAGCCTGCCAGACCGATCAGACCGCAGACGATATAACCGGCTGCCACACCGAATGCGGTGCAGTGGAAGCCCACGCGCGGCAAGCCGAAAATGCGCACATCGGCGGGGTCGATATCTTCCTCTTCTTCCTCAGTGTTGTCATCCGTTGTTTCGACCGCTTCTTCGCTGTCGGTTTCTGCGGGCAGGACAGTTTCTTCCGTTTCCAAGGCTTCCGAAACGGGTTGCTCCGGTTCGGTCTGTTCGTCAGCCAACGGCTTCTGATTTTCGCTCATAAGGGGGCACATCCTCTCGTTAGGGGAGGGGTTTTACTGGACGTTGCTCTGGCTGGGGATAATGATGGCGGCAATGATATAGGCGAGAATGCCGGTGCCGCCGAAGCAGCAGAGAAATGCCCAGGCAAGGCGAATGAGTGTCGGGTCCAGGCCGAAATATTCGGCAATGCCCGCGCATACGCCGCACAACATGCGGTCAGACTCACTGCGGTATAATTTCTTGCCATTCATAGTAAAAACTCCTTTTCATCTATCATACGTTGTTTTTGGGGGTTCGTCAAGGGGGAGACGGCTCTGCCGTTACTCCATGGTATATAGTTCAACGGTTCCGCCGCCGTTTACGCGGATCTCCAACTCGTTGATGGGATTGTTTACAGATTTTCGGTTGTCGTAGCGCAAAACGCCCGCGCTTGGGCCGACCAACTCCTCGTCGTTGAGGGTCGCGGGACCAGAGTTGCTTTGGGCTTCGATGTGGTAGTTTTGCGGATTGCCGTCCAGATAGGCGTACAGCAGACCGTCGCTGACCGACAGCTCCAGTTCGCGGGCGGATAGCAGATCGGCGTCGATCGAGCCGCTTTCTGCATATAAGTCAATTTTTGATGCACGCAGCGGGACGGCAATGTCAATCGTAGCATTCAGTCGGGAGGTGATTTCGATATCGCCATAGCTGGAGACTCTTTCCGGCAGGATCAGGGTGACCTCGTCGCCGTTGCAGGTGATTTCCAGTTCCCACTTTTCGTGGTCAAACTCATTGGTCACGATGGAAAAATCGCCTTCCAGACCATAGTCCATGCCGCTTTCAATGGTGAAGCGGCTGCCGGTGCCGCTTTTGCAGGTCAGCTCCAGCTCGCGGATGTTGTCCAGAGAAGCTTTGGGCAGGGAAAACGGCGGGCGGGTTCCGGGGTAGCTCTCCGACACGTCGGTATCGAGACGATTGAGCGCGGCGTCCACCTTTTGGTTGACCACATCTTCCACGCGGTCGCTGAAATCATCGGCAAACCAGCCGCTGTGCCAGCCGTCATCCGACCACCATGTATGGTAATGCAGGCGGCCGCTGAGGAAATCCGACATGTCGTGCAGGCTCTCAGTCACCGGATGCAGCAGACCGTTATAATACGAGCCGTACAGCTGCCCGCCTGCGGCCCAGCCGCCCACCATCATGCAGCAGCCGACCGCCAGCACGGCACAGCAGGCAAGAACCAGTTTTTTCATTGCGCGTCACCTCCGTTTTTGCGGGTGCGGCCGCGAAGCTTGTCGAATGGCCAGCGAAGAATGGCGACCAAAAGACGAAACAGCGGCGGCACAAACAGGATGCATAGCTTGATCATCAGCAGCGAGACCAGAATACCCAGTGCGAACAGCGCAAGGCCGCAGCCAAGGGTCAGCACTGCGCTGGCTGGGATGCTCCACAGGGTGAACGAGAATCCGCACAGGACAACGCCTGCTGCCAGCAGGCCGAGCGGCACAATCACGATGAACGCCAGCGCCACCAGTGCGACAGCCAGCAGTACGCCGAAAACGGTTGCGATCACACCGACCAGCACGCCCGCGAGCGGGATGCCCATCGGGAGGGCGAGCAGCACCAGTACGACCAGAAGCAATGGACTGATCCCACGCCAGCGGCGCTTTTTCGGCTGCGGCGCCGTGTCTTTGGACGAGGGCGGCACGGCTGTCAGTTCCCGATAATCGGCAAGGATCTGTTCGGCGACCTTTTCCGGCGCGCCCAGATCGGCAATCACCTTTTGTTCGTTTTCCGGACCGGCGTCGTCGAAATATTCCTCGTAATAGCGCAGGGCGCTGGCGCGTTCCTCCTCGGGCAGGGCGGAAAGCGCACGCCGCAGCGCCGCCATATATTCAGTTCTGTTCATTGGCTATCCCCTCCAAAAAAAGATCGCGTCGATGCCGTTCCGGTAGTTTTGCCAGTCGATGCGGTGCTGCCGGAGCTGCGCGCGGCCATGCTCTGTGATTTTGTAGTACCGCCGGTTGCGCCCGGCGAAGGCTTCGTCATAGGTCGTCAGGCAGCCGTCCTTTTGCAGGCGGCGCAGTACGGGATACAGCGTGGATTCGGAAATTTCCAGCACTTTTTGCACGTCCTGTGTGATACGGTAGCCGTAAGTACTCTCTCGCTCGACCACCGCAAGCACGATGCCGTCGAGCAGGGAGGAGGCGATCGGGTATGACATAGGGTATCACCTCTCTTTTGTGTTTGCAATAATATTATATGAGATATAATATAGCGTGTCAACGGGCATCTAAAAAAATAGTGTGAAGAAATTGTAAATTTTGTAGAAACGGTGCGCGGAAAAGCGCGATTTCGCATTGTATTCGCGGGAGATATGGCGTATAATGTTTTCTGTATGAGTAGAAAGTATCGAATGAGAAGGGGCGAATGAGAAAAATGAAGCTGGCGGTATTGTTCGGCGGTGTTTCGAGTGAGCATGATATCTCGTGCCTGTCCGCCGCGTCCATTCTGCGCAATCTGGACAAGAATAAATATGAGGTTTATGCGGTCGGCATCACGCAGGAGGGCAAATGGTTCTATTGCCCGACCTGCGACGCGGACCGCGTGGAAAACGGCTCGTGGGAGCGCATGACGGATAAGGTTCCGGCGGTGCTGTCTCCTGACCGCAGCGTGCACGGTCTGACGCTGTTTGCCGAGGACGGCGTGCAGCACATCCGGATGGACTGTGTGTTCCCGGTGCTGCATGGCATCGGCGGTGAGGACGGCACGATGCAGGGTCTACTGGAGCTGGCGGGCATCCCGTATGTGGGCTGCGGCGTGGCAGCGAGCGCAAACTCGATGGATAAGTCGATCACCAAGGCGATCGTAGACACAGCAGGCGTGCGGCAGGCAAAGTATTACCTTGCCCTGCGCCATGATTTTGAGCGCGGCGCGGAAGGCGTTGTCCGTGCGGCGGCGGAGGCGCTTGGCGCGTTTCCGGTGTTTGTCAAGCCCTGCTCGCAGGGCTCGTCGGTGGGTGTTGCCAAGGCAAACAACATGCTCGAGCTGGCTGCCGGTTTGACTGAGGCGTTCAAGCTGGACAGCAAGGTGCTGGTCGAGGAGTTTATCGACGGGCATGAGGTTGAGTGCGCGGTGCTCGGCAATCAGAAGCCGGTCGCGTCCACCGTGGGCGAGATCGCGCCGACGCAGGAGTTCTATACGTTTGACGCCAAATATAAGGATGAAAGCTCCAAGCTGTATATCCCGGCGCACGTCACCGAGCGCCAGATCGAGACTGTTCGGCAGAACGCGCTGCGCGTGTATATCGCGCTGGGCTGCCGCGGCCTGTCCCGCGTGGACTTCTTTGTCACCCATAAGGACGGCGAGGTCGTGTTCAATGAACTGAACTCGATCCCGGGCTTTACCTCGATCAGTATGTACCCCAAGCTGTTTGAATATGAAGGCCTGCGCTATCCCGCCCTGCTGGATCGTTTGATCGAGCTGGCGCTGGAGGAGCATCATGGATAATCGCGCGATCGGCGTGTTTGATTCCGGTCTGGGCGGACTGACCGCCGTGCGGCGGCTGCACGCGCTCATGCCGGACGAGGATATTATCTATTTCGGTGATACCGGCCGCGTGCCGTATGGTACGCGCGGGCGGGATACCATCATTAAATACGCGCGGCGGGACGTTGCATTCCTAAGGCGGATTGACCGGAAGGCGCCGATTCTCGCCAACAATACCGTTTCGTCGGTCGCGCTCGACCTGCTCGGGCAGGAGAACGATATCCCGATCATCGGCACGGTCGAACCCGCGTGCCGCCGCGCGATGACGATGACGCAAAACGGCAAGGTCGGCGTGATTGGCACGGCCGCAACCGTGCGGTCGGGCGCGTATGAGCGCTATCTGCACCACGCGGACGGCAGCCTGACGCTGTATACACAGCCCTGCCCGCTGTTTGTGCCGCTGGTCGAAAACGGCCGCGTGCAGCGCGGGGATGTGGTGATCGAAACGGTCGTGGCGGAGTATCTCGCACCGCTCAAAGAGGCGGGCGTGGATACGCTGATTCTGGGCTGCACGCATTATCCGCTGCTGGAAGGCGTGATTGGGGACTTTATGGGTTCGGATGTGACGCTGATCGACTCGGGTGCGGAGGCGGCAAACCTTGCCTCGACGCAGTTCGACCCAGCCGGAGGCCCGGGCGAGACCCGCTATTTCGTTTCGGACGATCCGGACGGATTTGACCAGCTTGCCTGCCTGTTTTTGCAGGAGCAGATCGACGTGGGTGCGGGCTTGGTCGATATTTCGAGCTATTGACACAGGCATATACGGAGTGTGTTATGAAAAAGGACGTTTGGCTGTCGATTTCCTCCAAACAGCAGTTTACGGGCTGTGATGAGGAGAAGATCGATCTGGTAACAGCCGCGACGCTGTATGAGCGCGGCGGCAAATATTACATCGCCTATGAGGAGAGCGAGCTGACCGGGCTGGAAGGCACCAAGACCACGGTCAAGCTGGACGGCAAGACGGTCGCGCTCATCCGCACGGGCGCATACCCTTCGCACATGCTGTTTGCTGAGGATGAGCGGCATGTAGGATTGTATCAGACGCCGATCGGCGCGGAAATGACGGTTTCCACCCACACCTCGCGCGTGCGCAACACCGTGGGGGAAAACGGCGGCGAGCTGGTGATTGATTATACGGTGGAGGTGGATCACTCGCTGATGGGCGAGCATCATTTTGAAATGGTGGTATCCACGCAGCCGGTACAGGTTTGATAAAGAATAACGGAGAGTGAACAGATGAACGCATATGAATTTGCGCGTGCCGAGGCCACCCGTGTGGTCGAGGCGGCTTACCATAAGGCTGTGGCGGCAGGGCAGCTGCCCGAGGGCGATATCCCGCCCGTCGCGGTCGAGACCCCGAAGGATGCATCCAACGGCGACTGGGCTTCCACCTTCGCCATGCAGTGCGCCAAGCCCTTGCGTATGGCGCCCCGCAAGATTGCGGAGGCGGTCGTGAGCAATCTGGAGCTGGCGGACAGCTGCTTTGATAAGGTGGAGATCGCCGGCCCGGGCTTTATGAACTTCACCCTCGGCCAGAAGTGGTACGAAAAAGCGGTGCGCGATGTGTTTGAGCGCGGCGCGGATTACGGCCGCAGCCAGACCAAAACTCCGGAAAAAGTGATGGTCGAGTTCGTGTCCGCCAACCCCACCGGCCCGATGCACATGGGCAACGCACGCGGCGGCGTGCTGGGCGACTGCCTGTCGTCCGTGCTCGATTGGTCGGGTAACGACGTAACGCGCGAATTCTATATCAATGACGCGGGCAATCAGGTCGATAAGTTTGCCCATTCGGTCGAAGGCCGCTATATTCAGGAGATCCGCGGCGAGGACGCGATCGAATTCGACCCCTCGTGGTATCAGGGCGACGACATCAAGGCGCTGGCGCATGATTTGGTTGAGCAGTATGGCGACAGCCTGATGGACAAAACCCCGGAGGAGCGCTTTGCCATCATCGAGGGCTACGGCCTGCCGACCAATATTGCACGCATGGAGCGCGACCTCAAGCGTTATAAGATCAACTATGACGTTTGGTTCCGTGAGAGCGAGTTGCATCAGAGCGGCTATGTCAAGGAAACCATTGACATGCTGACCGAAAAGGGTGCGACTTATGAGACCGAGGACGGCGCCCTCTGGCTGCGTTCGACCGACTTTGGCTGCGACAAGGACGACGTGCTGCGCCGCGCCAACGGTTTTTACACCTATTTTGCGGCGGATATCGCGTATCACCGCAACAAGTTTGAAAAGCGCGGCTTTGACCGTGTTATCAATATCTGGGGCGCAGACCACCATGGACACGTCAAGCGTTTGCAGTGCGCGCTCGACGCGCTGGGACTGGATGGCTCGCACCGTCTGGAGATCGTACTCATGCAGCTGGTGCGCATGATGCAGGGCGGCGAAGTCGTCCGTATGTCCAAGCGCACGGGCAAGAGCCTGACGCTGACCGACCTGCTGGACGAGATTCCGGTCGATGCGGCGCGTTTTTTCTTCAATTCCCGCGCGGCGGAGACCCAGATGGAGTTCGATCTTGACCTTGCGGTCAAGCAGGATTCGGACAACCCGCTTTATTATGTGCAGTACGCTCATGCGCGCATCTGCTCGGTCATCAAGAACTGCACTGAGGGCGGCGTGCCCATGCCTGACCTGAAAACGGTTGACCTGTCCGTGCTGACCAGCGCGGACGAGCGGCAGCTCGTCAAGACGATTGCGCTGCTGCCGGAGGAGATCGTGCAGGCCGCAGTCAGCCGCGACCCGTCGCGCCTTAACAAGTATGCCGTGGCGCTTGCGCAGCAGTTCCATCACTTCTATAATGCATGTCGCATCAAGTGCGACGACGAAAAGCTGTGCGCTGCTCGTCTGGCGCTGTGCCTTGCGGCTCGGCAGACCATCGCCAACGCGCTCGGTCTGATCGGCGTGGACGCACCGGAAACGATGTAAGACAGTATAGGGGGAATCCAATTCCCCCTATATACAAAACCGGGTTCCGGAAGAAACCCGGTTTTGATACCCCCTGGACGCCGCCCAAGGCGGCTGAGTCGGGGTATCAAAAGCATGGGCAAAGCCCATGCTTTTGATGAAAATTGCTGCAAGCAGCAATTTTCTGTTTGAATGGGCGCGCAAGCGCGATGGTTCTCTGAAAATGGAGATTTTTATGAAGAAAATTGCAAAACGTCTGGCGGCGCTGGCGCTGTCAGCGACGCTGATCGTGCCGGCTGGTGCGATCACACAGGACGGACAGAGCGAAACATGGTTTGACGGCGTGTGGGCGCTCGTTGATAGCTTGGGTTTGAAAGCGGAGAATAATCCGTATGTGCTGCAAAACTACATCAATAAGTATTTGCAGGATCATCCCGAGGAAATGTATAACGTCCTCAACGATATTCTTTCGCTGCTAGATACGCATTCCATGTATCTGTCGAGCGAGGAATACTCCGAGGGCTTTTCCACGCTCGAGGGCTTTGTCGGCATCGGTGTGGGGATGGAACAAACCGCCAGCGGCATACGGATTGGCGAGGTTATGCGCTATTCTTCTGCAGAAGAGGCAGGACTGCAGATCGGCGACCTGATTGTCGCGGTGGACGGCAAGGATACCACGCAGCTGACCAATGCAGACGTTGCCGAAATGCTGCGCGGGCCGGAAGGCAGCAGCGTATCCGTCACCGTGCAGCGGCAGGGCCGTGAGCTGACCGTCACCTGTGTGCGGCGGCAGGTCAATCAGGTGTATGTATCCAGCCAGACCATGGCAGATGGTGTGGAGTACATCAAAATCAGCGCGATGGGTTCGGAAAACGACTGGACGGCCTTTTCGGAAATCTGGCAGGGGCTGGACGAAAAGAACACCCGCGCGGTCATTCTGGATCTGCGCGGCAACGGCGGCGGTGTGATCGACATTGTCTTCAAAATGGCGGACGCTATGGTGCAGGATGCGAACGTCTACCTTGCCGGCGTGCGCTGGCGTGAGGATATGGGCGGTCTGGAGGAGCATTTCTCTACCGGCGGTGCTTTGCCGCTGAACAAAATTATTGTGCTGGTAGACGGCGGCACTGCTTCGGCCGCAGAGCTGCTGGCAGGCAGCTTGCAGGACAATGGCGCGGCCGCACTGGTCGGTGAAAAGACCTATGGCAAGGGTCAGGGTCAGTATCATCTGGATCTGATCAATGGCGACAAGCTGGTCATTACCACGCTGGAGATGGAGTTGCCCCAGCAGGGCTGCTGGGAGGGTGTCGGTCTGACACCGGATATCCAGATCGAGAACCGCACAGTAACGGTGAACTCGGATCGTCTGACGCCGCTCGATACGTCGGAGAGCATCCGTTTCGGCACGCAGTCGGACAATGTTTACGCGATGACCGAGCGTCTGGTGCTGCTTGGCCTGCTGGACGAGCCCACCAATACGTTTGACAGCAGTGTTATGAGCGCAGTGCAGTCGTTCCTTGCAAGCTATGAGATGGAGTCGGAGCTGTATGCTTCCCCCGAAATGCTGCAGGCGCTGGATATGGCGATGAAGACACTGGACGGACAGACCTATGAGCTGGACGAGCAGTTGTTCACCGCACTGGAGATTGGTAAGCTGGCGGCAGCTGAGCCGCAGCAATATACTGCGCTGCCCGATGGCAGCTGGAAGAAAAACTAATTGGAACGGTATTCTTCTTGGGAGGAAAAACAACATTGGATATTCCTTTATGCCCGATGGAACACAAACCCCAGATCCTGCTGACCGATCCGGCAGCGCTGCCGCTTTGTCAGCAGCAGCCCGAGCGGTTTGCGGGTGCGATCGCACCGGACGGAGAAACCTGTACAGCTTGGGCGCAAAGCCTTGCGCCGCTGCCGATTGGGTTAATGCTGGATTGCCCGCCCGTACCCGATGTGGAGGAGTGCGGACGGCCGATCACAACGGTGTACATGAAACAGTGCAAGGAGACGTTTCGTCCGCTTTTGCATGATGACGCGGTGTTTTACTATTTGCGCGGTGCGCAAACCTTTGCGGCGCTGCGCGCGGCAGTGCTCGCGCTGGGCGACCTGTGCGGCCGCACGGTAATTGCGGAGCTGCTGGTGGATGACGATGAAGGCCGCCTGTCCGACGGTACCGATATCCGCGCGGCGATTGGGGTGTTGCAGCGTATCGGCGTGACGACGGTCATTTTGACCGCGCACGATCCGCAGTCGATCACCGAGGCGCTCGATATGACCGCGCCGTATGCCCGTCTGTCGCTCGGCGTGTGTGTGCATTCCGCATGGCTGCGCGCGCAGACCCCGCTGTATAACACGGAGATTTTCCTGCCGGCGGAGCATGATGATACCGCTCGTCTCTTAGAGGCCATCGACGCCCACACGGGCGGCGCGGTGGTCGAGCGTGACCATGATGATTTTATTCTGGCACCGGACGGCAAAAATGCGCATTTCATCGACCCGACGATCGATATTTCGGATGAAATCGAATGCGGGCCGCGGCTCGAGGAAGCGCTGATCGAGGCGGAGGATGACGCGGGCGCACTCAAGCTCCTGCTGGAGACCGAGGATGATGTGATCGCGCTGGAGGAATACTGGTATATGATCTCCCGACCGCTGTGCCTGTGCGCGGAGTCAGCTGAGCTGCTCGAACAGGGGCTGCGGGTGTATCCGGGCCTTGCGCTGTATGATGGCACATGGGAGCAGTCGGAAGAGGTTTTGCACTATCTGGAACAAAAATACGGTTTGATCCGTTTATAAGCTTTGGGCCGGAGGAAAAGAACGCTGCGGCGCAGGAATATGTGGAGGAATGCAATGGACTGGAAGGAAGTTACCATTTACACGACGACAGCCGGCATCGGCCCGGTCGAGGCGCTGCTGGAGGATCAGGGCGTGGAGGGTTATGTGCTCGAGGACGCTGCGGATTTTGAAGAATTTTTGCAGGATACCGAGATCTATTGGGACTATGTGGACGAGGATCTGGTGCGCGAAAAGCGCGCGCAGGAAACCTGCCTGAAAATTTATTTGTCGGACGATGAGGACGGTGCAAAGCAATATGCGTCGATCTGCGCCGCGCTGGAGAACCTGAAGGCGCGGGACGAGGATCATGCGTGGGGCCGCCTGTGCACCGAAACCGCCTTGACCCGTCAGGAGGATTGGGAATGGGGCTGGAAGCAGTATTTCAAACCCTTCCCAGTGGGAGATACCTTTATGATCAAGCCCTCGTGGGAAACGGTAGACGACGCGCAGGGCAGAAAGATTCTGGAAATCGACCCTGCCTCTTCCTTTGGCACGGGCAGTCACGATACCACGCAGCTCTGCATGGCGGCGCTCGAGAAAATGGTTCAGCCGGGCAACACCCTGCTCGATATGGGTACTGGTTCGGGCATTCTTGCCATTGCTGCGGCAATGCTGGGCGCGGATGTGAAAACTGTGGTGGATATTGACGAAAACTGCCTGAAAACCGCGCAGGAAAACGCCGAAAAGAATCATGTTTCGATCGGCAGGGGACTGTGCGGCGATGCGCTGCGCAACCCGCAGCTGGCGGAGGAGATCGGTGCGGGCTATGATATCATCGTGGCGAACATCGTGGCGGATGTCATCATCGGCATGGCGCCGATGTTTGCGGACAAGCTGCTGCCGGGCGGGCATCTGATCTGCTCGGGCATCCTCAACGAGCGCGCGGACGAGGTGCGCGCCGCGTTGGAGCAAAACGGTTTTGCGATTTTATCACATGCGCAGAGCGAAGATTGGAGCGCTTTTACCGCAAAAAAGTAATTCACGGAATGTTCACTTGCAAAAGCGCGTTTTTTTTGATAGAATAGGAAAGGTTACTTGATTGTTATGCCGAGATTCTTTGTGACCGAACAGCCGGAAAACGGTGTGCTGACGTTGCGCGGAGACAATGCGCATCACGCGGGACGCGTGCTGCGGCTGCATCCGGGCGAGCCGGTGACGCTGTGCGACGGCAAGGGCACGGATTATGATTGCACGATCGAATCGGTCGAAAAGGACGCGGTTGTCTGCCGTGTACAGGATAGCCATCGGGCCGAAAACGAGACGCGGCAGCAATTGACGCTGTTTATGGCGCTGCCGAAGAGCGATAAAATGGATTTTATCGTGCAGAAGGCAGTTGAGTTGGGCGTGCGGGATATCGTGCCGTATCTGTCCAAGAATTGTGTTTCACGTCCGGATAAGACCGAGAAAAAAGTGGAGCGCTGGCAGAAAATTGCGCTGGAGGCCGCAAAACAGTGCGGCAGAGGATATTTGCCTGTGGTACATGCCGTTATATCGTTTGAACAGGCGGCGGAGCAGGCGGCGCAAAGTCAAACCGCGCTGTTTTTTTACGAAAATGAAAGGCAGACCGGCCTGCACGATGCATTGTCGGACGGGGTCGGAGAGACGGTTTCGCTGGTGATCGGCCCGGAGGGCGGTTTTGCGCCGGAGGAGGCCGCGTTGGCGGTCAAGTCAGGCTTGACCAGCGTATCGCTGGGCACACGCATCTTGCGATGCGAGACTGCGCCGGTTGCGGCGCTGGCCGCTGTGCTGTATGCAGGCGGAAACATGTAAGAACAAAAAAGAGGGAGTGTAGGCATTGGCTAAAAGCAATGTGGGCAAAAAGCCAATCAGTGAAGAAGAATATACCACCAATAAGGTGCTGACAGTATTCAGCGTCTGCCTGTTGGGCGTACTGCTGCTGATGATCGTACAGCGTCTGATGGATTACGGCAATACTTGGGCAACCGGTATGCTGGTTTCGAAAATCCTGCTGGGGATTGGCGTTGTGATCGCGGCTTGCGGCGTTGCTTTGCTGGTGCGCGAAGCTTCCGGCAAGCGCTCGGCGAATCGCCGTATCCTGTGCGGACGAAACGTGTTGATCGTCGGTGTGGTGATGGCGGCTGCGATGGCTGCGATTATGTATCTGGGCACTGGCCCGATCAAGCTGTTGTATGTGGTGCTGCCGGTTCTGGCAGTGTATTACCTCGTATACCATTCCTATGCGCGGGAATTCTTCCTTATTGCAGTGGATACTGGCGTAGGCGTTGCGCTGATGTGGCTGGTGCACCGTGCGCTGGACAGTGCCAGCTATGTTTGGATGTCCTATGTGGCGCTGGGCGCTGCGGTCGTACTGACGGTTGTGCAGCTGGTTTGCGTGTCAACGCTGCGCGGGAAAAACGGAAAGATCACGCATAACGGCAAAAAAATCAATTTGCAGTTCAGCAAGAATGCGTATACGATGTTGACGGTTACGCCGGTACTGATGGCGGTGCTGGTGGCGGCGGTGCTGTTTGCGCCGACCTATATGTTGATCGCAATGGGCGTTGCGGCGGCATATCTGTTCATCACGGCGGTATACTATACTGTGAAGCTGATGTAATGAGAGAGCGATGCGGGCGGACGGCTTGACCGTCCGCTTGCTTTTTTGCAAGGAGGGAAAGCATGAAGCGGCTGGCCGGGATCTTGTTGGTTTTGCTGCTGGTCGGCGGGGCGTCGGTCTGGTGGTATCCGCGGGCGGTATCGCCGCATGTGCAAAATCCGCATCAGGCAGCGGCGCTGCTGGAGGAGGATGCGCAGAAGGGCGGTGACGGGGTGCTGTTCCGCACTGAGGAGGTGGACCCGGACGAGGTGTACCGGGCGTTGGAGGCGCGCTATCCCTTTGCGTTTTCCCTACATGCAACCGTTCGCCCCAACCAGACCACCCAGCTGCGCGTCGAGGTATCGCGGCAGGCACGGCAGCAGCAGGCACAGACTTATGCCGAAGCGCTTGCAGCGGAAAGCATAACGCCGGACATGACCGACGAGCAGAAGCTGCGCGCGCTGCATGACACGCTGGTGCGCCTGTGCAGCTATGATACCGATACGGCGGCGCAGACGGCTCCAGACGGCGCTTCCGCACCTTTTGCGGCTGATGGGGCGTTGCTGGATCATCGTGCTGTGTGCGCGGGCTACGGCCGCGCATATGAGATGCTGTGCGAAGCGGCGGGGATCGAGACCATTTATGTGGCTTCCGAGGAGATGAACCACGGCTGGAATGCCGTGCGGCTAGATGGGCAGACCTATTTCATCGACTGTACCTTTGACGATCCGGTGCCGGACCGCGGTGAATATGTCTCTGGGCAGTTTTTTCTGCTGACGGAGGAGGAGCTGTCCAAGACCCATGTTTGGGACGAAGCGTTCTATGAACAGGTGCTCGACAACTTGGAAAAAGAAAATTCATAAAATCTTGAAAAAACCCTTGACACTACATAGAACATGAGTTATAATAACTATCGTCGCCGGCGAACGGGCGACGCAGGAAAGTGAGTACGGCGGTATAGCTTAGTTGGCTAGAGCGTTCGGTTCATACCCGAAAGGTCATTGGTTCAAGTCCAATTACCGCTACCATTTCCTTTGGCCCGTTGGTCAAGCGGTCAAGACACCGCCCTTTCACGGCGGTAACGCGGGTTCGATTCCCGCACGGGTCACCATATGGAAGTTTAGCTCAGCTGGGAGAGCATCTGCCTTACAAGCAGAGGGTCAGCGGTTCGAGCCCGTTAACTTCCACCAAAAAAACGGCATCTGTGAAAGCGGATGCCGTTTTTTTTATTTACAGGACGATATGCTTTGCGAGTATAAAAATATATATGGCATAAGTATTTGCTATTTAGTGGACAGCGGCTTACAATAAAAGAAAAACAAGGATAAGGAGCGAGCAAATGAATATCGCAGACCGGAAGGAAATCGAAAAAGGCTTGGATGATCCGGAGGCGATGCGGGAAGCATCGCAGCGGGCGCTGCGGCTGACGATGGAACTGAACAGCAGATATTTTGAGCCGGAGGAAGTCCGCCGCCGTTTTTTTGAGCTGATTTGCCAGCCGGAGGATGAAACCTTCTGCCTGTTCCCGCCGTTCCATACGGATTACGGCAAGAATATCAAGGTGGGCAAAAATGTGTTTATCAACACCGGCTACCATTTTCAGGATCAAGGCGGAATCGAGATCGGGGACGGTGCGCTCATCGGGCACAATGTTGTATTGGCGACACTGAACCATGATGAGGACCCGGCACTGCGGCATATCCTGCATCCCGCGCCGATCGTGATCGGGAAGAACGTCTGGATTGGCGCCAATGTCACCATTGTTTCCGGCGTGACCGTAGGAGATGGCGCAATCGTTGCTGCGGGCGCGGTGGTCACAAAGGATGTGCCGCCAAATACCGTGGTGGGCGGCGTACCGGCCAAGGTGATTCGAGAAGTACGTCGGCAGGTATAAGCACACTGGAGCATAAACCCCGGACCGTATGGGATACGGTCCAGGATTTTTTTGCGAAACGCCATGCATAGCCAAGGTCTGATGCAATATCGTGCGGGCGGGTATGATAGGAGGAAAATTTGGAAAGGCTGAAAGGGTGACGAAATCATTGCCCGGCTGCGGCTCGGGTAAGGAATAAAAGAGAGAAAGGACAGGAGGAACGTCTGCACGATGAAAACCATTCCAAAAGTGCTGGCGCTTGCGCTGGTAGCCGTGATGTCGGCTTCTGTGCTGACCGGCTGCGGACAGGCTTCGGATAACCGCACGATCATTCGAATTGGACATAACCAGTCCACCAATCATCCCACGCATATCGCACTGGTGGCTTTCGAGAAGTTTATCGAAAGCAAGCTGGGCGACAAGTATAACGTCGAGGTATTCCCGAGCGAGCTGCTCGGCTCCCAGAATGAAATGGTGCAGCTGACGCAGACCGGTGCAATCAACTTCTGCGTTGCGTCCAACTCGCTGCTGGAAACCTTCAGCACCAACTATACCCTGTTCAACCTGCCGTACCTGTTCGCGAGCGCCGAGGCGTATCATGCTTCGATGGATGACGAATCCATCACCGGCACGATCTTCGAATCCACAAAGGATGCGGGTTTTGAAGCGGTGACATGGCTGGATGCCGGTACCCGCAACTTCTACACAGTCAATACCCCGATCGAAATGCCTGCCGACCTCAAAGGACTTAAAATCCGTGTGCAGCAGTCTCCGACCAATGTCCAGATGATGAACCTGCTGGGCGGCTCGGCAACGCCGATGGGCTTTGGCGATGTATATACCGCGTTACAGTCCAAGATCATCGACGGCGCGGAGAATAACGAGCTGGCGCTGACCGATAACGGCCACGGGGACGTGTGCAAGTATTATTCCTACGACATGCACCAGATGATCCCGGATATTCTGATCGGCAACATCGCATTCCTCGACGGACTGAGCGAGGAAGAGCGCGCAATCTTCGAAGAGGGCTTCCAGCTGGTTAACGAAGTGCAGCGCGAGGAGTGGACCGACGCAGTGGCTAAGGCCAAGGACCGCGCGCAGAATGAGCAGGGTGTACAGTTCCTGTACCCCGACACCAAGCCCTTCCAAGAGGCCTGCGCCCCGATGCACGAGGACATGCTCGCCCAGTACCCGGATCTGCAGCCGATCTATGATGCGATCCAGGCATATAACGAGCAGTATCCGTCGACTGAGTCCTGAGGAGGTGGCTGACACATGAAATCGCTGAGAAATGTTCTGACCAAGCTGCTCAATGTATTGGCAGGTGTGAGCTTTATCGCCATGGTCGTGCTGACCTGCTGGCAGGTATTCACCCGTTACGTATTGCAGAACCCGTCTTCCTGGTCGGAAGAACTGGTTTCCTACCTGTTTGCGTGGGCAAGCCTGCTGGGCGCGTCGCTGGTCACCGGTGAGCGCGGCCATATGAACATCCCGATCCTTGTTGAAAAGATGAATTCCCCGATGCAGAAGGCGCTGGGTATCTTCGGTGAGCTGGTTGCTTTTGCCTTCTCGCTGATCATTCTGGTGTACGGCGGCTTGCAGATCACGCAGCTGGCCATGGGCCAGATGACCTCGTCGCTGGGCGTCGCGGTGGGCGTGTTCTATGTCGTCATGCCGCTGTGCGGTGTGCTCAACATGATCTATACCGTGCTGAACATTGCGGATATCTGCAAGGGTACCGGCGCGGATGCAACGAAGGAGGGGGCATAACATATGGCAATGCAGTCTTTGCTGATCATCATCGCCGT
>JAHZFK010000005.1:0-33858 GCA_019421385.1 Clostridiales bacterium | reverse complement strand
CTCGTATTCCATCGGTATTTCCTCGCTGATTGCGATTTTGCAGACCGTGCCGCTGGATGTTTCGGTCATCACCGGCGCACAGCGCATCTTTGTCGGCATGAGCAAATTCAGCCTGACCGCAATTCCGTTCTTCATTCTGGCGGGCAACCTGATGAATCAGGGCGGTATTGCGAAGCGTCTGGTTGACTTTGTTATGGCGATTCTGGGCAAGCTGCCCGGTGCGCTGCTCGTGACCAACATCGGTGCAAACGCACTGTTTGGTGCGATCTCCGGTTCGGCTTCCGCTGCGGCTGCGGCAGTCGGCAGCATGGTCGAAAAGGGCGAAGAGGAGCAGGGCTACGACAAGGCGCTGTGCGCAGCCACCAACGGCGCGTCCGCTCCGTCCGGTCTGCTGATCCCTCCGTCCAATGCACTGATCACCTATTCGCTTGCCGCGGGCGGCACCTCGGTTGCGGCGCTGTTCATGGCGGGCTACATCCCGGGCATCATCTGGGCGCTGTGCTGCATGGTCGTTGCGGTGATCATTGCGCTCAAGAAGGGCTATAAGGGCATCCCCGGCAAGTTTGACTGGAAAAACCTTGGCGTGTGCACGCTCAAGGCGATCCCGTCCCTGTCCCTGATCGTTGTTGTTATCGGCGGTATCATCGGCGGTATCTTCACCGCGACCGAAGGCTCTGCTATCGCGGTTGTCTATGCGCTGATCCTCGGTATCTGCTACCGAAATATCACGCTCAAGTCGTTCTGGAACATCGTGGTGGAAAGCGCCAAGATGAGCGGTATGGTCGTGTTCCTGATCGGTGTGTCCAACATCCTCGGCTGGGTAATGGCGTTCACCCAGATCCCGCAGGCGATTTCGGATGCGCTGCTCGGCCTGACCCAGAACCCGATCATCATTCTGCTGATTATGAACGTCATCCTGCTGATTGCGGGCACGTTCATGGACGTTACCCCGGCGATCCTGATCTTTACGCCGTTGTTCCTGCCGGTTGTCAAGACCTTCGGCATGGACCCGGTACAGTTCGGCCTGATTCTGGTTTACAACCTGTGCATCGGCAACATCACGCCGCCGGTCGGCAACACGTTGTTTGTTGCCATCAAGGTCGGTCGGTCGAGTCTGTCAAAGGTTATGCCGTATATGCTGTGGTATTATGTGGCGATCTTGCTCGGCCTGCTGCTGGTCACCTATGTGCCGGTGGTGAGCCTGGGTTTGCCGATGGCAGCAGGACTGCTTTGAGGTTGAAGCAGAAAAAACGACCTGACAGAGGTTTCACTCTGTCAGGTCGTTTGGTTTTAGGAGTTCCAGATCGCAGCCCACTCGTCTGCATCCTCCAGCAGCGAGGTTTTGGCGTTTTGCAGCGCTTCGGCAACGACATGATCCCGGATACCGGCCCATGCAGCAAACGTACAGACCAATCCGAGCAGGGACAGAACGCCAAACAGCAAAAAGGGAATGGAGAGCGGAAAGTAGAGCAGTGCATAATACGCAATCAAGCTGCAGACAAGCACCGCAGCTGCCGCATGCTTGGCGCACATCAGAGACAGGGAAACCGCATTCCGCAGGATATGGCGCAAGGGCAGGTCGGTGATGACCAGCAGGGGATAGACGTAAATCCATGCCATGCCGAACAGGAACAGCACAATGACCGTTGCGGGCAGCAGCAGATAGGTGAAAATCGGCGGCAGGAAAAACAGCACAGCGGTCAGCAGTCCGAGCAGCAGCACCAGAATCAGCAGGCCGATCAATCCCAGCACGGTGGCCTGACGGAATTCACGCTTGAATACCGACCAGAACCGATGTACCAGCATGCGCGGTCGGTCGCGCACCATATCGCACAGCTCGGCAGTGAATGCCGCCGTTGCCGCCGGAATCGTGATGACCGGCAGGCAGAACACGACATATAGCATATTCAGCAGGATGAGGTTCCAGAATTCGATCCAAATGATTTGGAAAAAGCGCAGAATTCCTTTTTGGAGCGGGCGTGGACCCTCTTCTTTGTGCGCGCGGTTGTATAATACTTCAAACAGCTTCATATACATGCTCCTCTGCTCTGAAACAACAAACCGCAGGCGGTTGCCTGCGGTTTGTAAAACATGCGGTTAGTGGCAGATTGCCTGCTCGGTCTGCTTATCGAACAAATGGATCTTGTCCATGTTGATCGCAAACTCCGCGGTGTCCCCGTGCTTTTGCGCAAACCGCTCGGGAGAACGGCACATCAGGCGGGTGCCCTTGCAATCCATATATACATAGGTTTCCGCACCCATCAGCTCAACCAGATCGACGGTTGCTGTGATTGCGGCATCTTTGTGTTCTGCGATGTAGTGGGATTCGTTGTGCAAATCCTCCGGACGGATGCCGAATACCAGTTCCTTGCCGACATACGGCCCGAACAGTTCCTTTCCGCCCTTATCCTTGGGAATAGCAATGCTGTATCCAAGGAAATCCAGATAGAAATCGTCGCCCTTCTGCGAGATGGTGGCGTCGATGAAGTTCATCTGGGGGGAACCGATGAAGCCCGCAACAAAAATATTGCACGGAAAATCATACAGATACTGCGGCGTATCCACTTGCTGGATAAAGCCGTCTTTCATAACCACGATGCGGTCGCCCATGGTCATCGCTTCGGTCTGGTCATGCGTTACATATACGAACGTAGTCCCCAGCTTCTGATGCAGTTTGGAAATAACGGTACGCATCTGCGTGCGCAGCTTGGCATCCAGATTGGAGAGCGGCTCGTCGAGCAGGAAAACCGAAGGGTTGCGCACCATTGCACGTCCCAGTGCAACGCGCTGCCGCTGGCCGCCGGACAATGCCTTGGGCTTGCGGTTGAGGTATTCGGTCAGATTCAGTGCTTCCGCCGCAGCGCGCACAGCGCGATCGATCTCGTCCTTGGGCACTTTGCGCAGGGACAAGCCAAACGCCATGTTGTCGTACACCGTCATGTGCGGATAAAGCGCATAGTTTTGGAATACCATCGCGATATCGCGATCCTTCGGGGCAACGTCGTTCATCAGCTTGTCACCGATGTACAGTTCACCTTCCGAAATTTCTTCCAAACCTGCAATCATGCGAAGCGTTGTGGATTTACCACAGCCGGACGGGCCAACCAAAATTACAAATTCCTTGTCTTTGATCTCGAGATTGCATTCATGGACGGCGACCACATTGCCGGGATACACCTTTTTAATGTCTTTTAAGACAATACCGGCCATAATGAAGAGCCTCCTTTGTTCAGCCAAATAATCAGAATGAACGCGGGAGAAAGAATGAGCACGTTTTCTTCAACTTGTATGTTAGTATACCATGGCGATGCGGTGGACTCAACAGCAAAAAAAGACAAAATATGAGAAAATTTTTTGATTATTTTGCATAAGATAAATCGGTATTCTAACATACTTGTATTTAAAATTTGACAGGCAGAATGCATTATGATAACATTTATGTATCATTGTGGTAATATTTGTGATAAAAGTGTCATGAATTTTTGACATAATAAGGTGGGTAAACGATGGAAAATACAAAAAAACGTCGTGAATTTATAAAAGACAGAATTTATGAGGATGTACGGCACGATATCATTACTTTTCACTATCAGCCGGGGGAAAAGCTGAGTGAATACAGTCTTGCGGAAAAATTTGGCGTATCGCGCTCTCCGATTCGTTCGGTTCTGCAAAAGCTGGAATCCGAAAGTCTGGTTGTGATTGATCCCCAGCGCGGAACCTTTGTGACCAAACTGGATTTTGATTATATTCGTGATATCATTTACTTACGTTGGTGTGTGGAAAGCACCCTGATGTGTCAGATCGCAGAGCAGCAGCCCGAAGCATTGCTGCTTTCGTTACGGGAATGTCTGGAAAAGCAGAAAACGTTGCTGACCGGTCATGACATTGACCCGGAGGAATTTACGGCGCTGGACAATGCGTTTCATGAAGCCATCTATACAGGGAACCACCGCGAAAACCTGTGGGATGTGATCCAAGAGGTCAACACCAGTTATCTGCGTTTCCGCATGCTGGATTTGGTGCAGGGCAATTCGCATCGTCAGATCTATCAGGATCACTGTAAACTGATGCAGTACATGGAAAATAAGGATACTCAGAATCTGCGGGCGCTGCTGCATCAGCATCTGAACGGCAATTTGCAGACCAATGAGGGGATCAAGCGAGAATACAAAGAATATTTTACAGCCTGACCTTGATTTTTAATAATAAGGCATTCTATGGCTCGAACGGCGCATCCGAACAGATGCGCCGTTTATTTTGCACAAAAGAAAATGGAGAATTTATGCAAAACATAAAAGATGCACAAAAACTATTGACATACTAACATACAAGTTGTAAAAATATAGGTGTGAAGAACGCGGAGAAGAATCCTGAACATTGAGCACGTTCGGCAACTTTGTACGCATGAAACACATACTGGAAAAGAAAGAAAAAAGAAAAGGAGAAGGAAAATAGTATGAAAAAGAGACTATTGGCTGCTCTTCTTGCAGCTGCGATGGCAGCAAGCCTGACCGCATGCGGCGGTTCCATTGACAGCAACGCTTCTGATAGCGAGGGCTTTAAGATTTTGATTTCTGACGATACTTCGGAAGGCGGCGCAATGGCGGATGCTGCCAAGCGCTACACCGAAGAGACCGGCATTCCGGTTGAAATCGTTGAGGTTCCGAAGGATGACCGTGACACCAAGCTGGCCAACATGATCCAGGGCAAGGACGCACCGGCGCTGATCCGTACCGATATTTATGGCGCTTATGAGGACCAGCTGATGGATCTGTCCGATGTCATTTCCATCGACGAGTTCCCGGAATCCCTGCATGAGAAAATCCAGAACGAGGACGGCGAACTGATCGCACTGCCGATCGACGTTACTGTTACCGGTATGATCTATAACAAGACTGCATTTGATGCAGCAGGTGTTTCCGTTCCGCAGAGCGAGGACGAGATCTGGACCTGGGACGAGTTCACCCAGGCGGTTCAGAAGGTTGTCGCGAACTCCGACTGCCAGTACGGCCTTGCGTTTGATAAGACCCAGCGCCGTTATCAGGTTCTGATGTATCAGTTCGGTGCTTCGGTTGTCAACAACGACGGCACCGCAGTAGTAGCAAACTCTCCCGAGTCTGTTGAGGCACTGGAGTACTTCATCAAGCTGCATGAGGACGGCGTAATGCCCAAGTCCGTATTCCTCGGCACCGAGGACCCGTCCGCGCTGTTCAAGTCCGGCCAGCTGGCAACCGTTATCCAGGGCTCCTGGAAGATCTCCGACTATTCGGAAAACATCAGCGACTTTGAGTGGGGCGTAACCTACATGCCGATCGGCACCCAGCGTGCAAACCGTCTGGGCGGCAACTTCTTCTGCGCGATCAAGGATTCCGGCAAGGAAGAGCAGGCTAAGGAGTTCCTCAAGTGGTTCTATGATTACGACAACTTCAAGGTATACTGCGAGAAGGGCAACTACATGTCCGGCCTGAACAACGTAACGCCGGATTACTCCGTACATCCGGAAATGTACGAAATCTTTGAGCAGGAGCTGGCTGCTTCTGGCGATGCCGGCGCGGGCGATAACGCTTGGGATTACGCAGACGTAGTCGGCAACCTGCTGCTCGATGACGTATGCGCTGCTCTGAACGGCGATATGACCGCACAGGAAGCGATGGATTCGTTCGCACAGGAAGTTTCCAACGAAATGGGCATTCCGCTCGCTTCTTAAGCAATCTGCAAAATAAAAATGATGTGTCGGCTGCCGTCAGATGCCGTTCTGCGGCAGCCGCCCTATCCATAGGAAAGCAGGTGAATTTTGTTGGAGCCCACAAAAACCGTTAAACTGAAAAAAGTCTCCAAGCTCGGTGCGGAGCAGCGCAGAACCGGCTATCTGTTTATTCTGCCAAACTGCATTATTTTTGTGCTGTTCTTCATTATTCCCGCCGTATTGGGCTTCTACTATTCGCTGACCGAGTATAACGGCTTTGGTTCGCCGGAATTTATCGGCTTTGCCAATTATGCCAAACTGTTCAGCGATACATCGTTCTACAAGATCCTCTGGCATACGTTTTTGTATGTTTTGTTGACGGTACCGACCGTTTTCGTTGCTGCCCTGGCCATTGCAATGGGCTTGACCCGTGTCTGGATTCGTGGCCGCGACTTTATGCGTATCTCGGTTTTCTGGCCGACCATGATCTCAACCGTTATCGTCGGTTTGATCTGGCGCTGGATCTTCGGTGAAAACAGCGGTATTGTCAACTATCTGCTCTCGCTGCTCAAGGGCAGCGGCCTGCCGTGGCTGACCGACAGCACGCTTGCGATGGTGACGCTTGTCATTGCAACCGTTTGGAGCAAGGCAGGTTACTTCATGATTATCTTTGTCGGCGCGATCGAAGCGATCCCGACCAGCTATTACGAAGCGGCTTATCTGGACGGCGCAAAGCCGTGGCAGGTATTCCGCCGCATCACGTTCCCGCTGCTCAAGCCGACCAACTTCATGGTCATTCTGCTGTGCATGATCAACTCGTTCAAGGAATATCCGATGATCCTGTCCTTGACGGGCGGCGGTCCGGCCGATGCGACGACCAATATCGTGCAGTATATCTACAAGACCGGCTTTGAGCGTTCGGATATCGGTTATGCATCCGCCGCTTCTATGGTCATGTTTGTCATTCTGGTTCTCATTGCGATCCTCCAGTTCAAACTGCAGAAGGGAGGGTCTAACGAATGACACCCAAAAAGACGACCAAGGGAATGGTCGCAGGCAACGTCATCATGTGGGTGGTTGCGCTGCTGTTCCTGTTCCCGGCGGTGTGGATTGTGCTGTGTTCGTTTAAGCCCGGCAATGAATTGTTCTCCATTCCGCCCACGCTGTTCCCGAAGAACCCTTCGTTTTCTTCGTATCTGACCACGTGGCAGCAGAATAACTTTCTGCACTATTTTGTCAACTCGATGATCGTTGCGGTGGCTTCCACGCTCATCACGCTGCTCATCAACACCATGGCGGGCTTTGCATTTGCAAAATACCGTTTCAAGGGTCGGGATTTCATCTTTATGGCGTTGCTGACGGCCATGATGCTTCCCACCGAGGTTATCATGCGTCCGACCTTTACGGTGGTCAGCACGCTCGGCCTGTATAACACGCTTTGGGGCGTGATTATTCCGCCGATCGCAACGCCGACGGGTATTTTCCTGATGCGCCAGTATTTTATGGGCGTGCCGGATTCCCTGCTGGAGTCTGCCCGTATCGACGGCGCAGGCGAGGTGCGTATTTTCGCAACGATGATGGTTCCGCTGGCCAAGCCGGTCATTTCCACGCTGACGATTCTGTCGTTCATGTGGCGTTGGAACGACTATGTGTGGCCGATGCTGGTTATTAGTGACCAGAGCAAGTATACGATGCAGCTGGCGATCGCCAATCTGGTCGGTGAGTTGTCCATTGACTGGAACACACTGCTGTGTGCATCCGTTATTTCGATGGTTCCGATGCTCATTGTGTTTGCTTTATTCCAAAAGCAGATTATTGCAAGCGTTATGACATCCGGACTGAAGGAAGGCTGACGTTCTCTCTCCTTGGGAAGCCGCCGCATGTGCGGCGGCTTCTTTTACTGAATAAACGGGTTTGCAGTGAAATATCAATCAATCGCTCCAACATGTTTTGAAAAGAGGGAAAACATGCAATACTATGTAAAAGACTTCGGCGCGAAAGCCGACGGTGTGACCAATGATGCGGCAGCCATTCAGGCAGCCATCGACGCCTGCTCTGCTGCGGGCGGTGGCCGCGTGGTGCTCGAAAACGGGCGCACCTATTATTCCAGTTCGATCATTCTCAAGCCCGGCGTTGACCTGCATCTGGAGCGCGGGAGCGTGCTCAAGGCGCACAGCGATCTGGAAACCTATTTCCATCCGAACGGCGGCGAAAAGGATGACGGCGTTGGACGTGTCGGCACGCCGGTCACCCTCAAACCGTCCTTTGCGTTCATTTATGCCAAGGACGCTGACAACATTGCCATTTCGGGCGCAGGCGCCATCGACGGCAACGCATATGCGTTTGTCGGCCGGGTCAGCCAGTATTATGTGACGGGTGATTTTTATCCTCGCCCGACGCTGATCTATGTGGAGTATTGCAACCACATTTCGTTTACCGGTGTCACGATGCGCAATGCGCCGTTCTGGACGCTGCATCCCGCCGGATGTGATGATGTGCTGATCTCCCAGATCCGCATTCTCAATGATCTGGATGTTGCCAATTCGGATGGCATCGACCCCGACCACTCTTCCAATGTGCGCATTCTGGGCTGTCACATCACCTGTGCGGATGACTGCATCTGTCTAAAGTCCTCGGCAGGCAACATGGAATATGGTCCGTGCCGCAACATCGTGATTGCAAACTGCACGCTGACCTCGACCTCGGCAGCCATCAAGATCGGCACCGAGGGTACGGGCGATTTTGAGAACGTCGTGGTGGATAACTGCGTCATTTCGGATTCCAACCGCGGCCTGTCCATCCAGATCCGCGACGGCGGCAATGTGAAGAACGTATCGTTCTCCAACATCATCATCGGTACACGCCGCTTTGCGGATTGCTGGTGGGGCTGCGCTGAGCCGATCACGATCACGACCCATAATCGTGATGACGATACGCTTTCCGGTCATATTTCCGGTATCCGTTTCCGCAATATCACTTGCGACAGTGAAAACGGTGTGCTGCTTTCCGGCCGGGACGGCAACCATATCGAAGATGTGCTGTTTGATAATGTGCAGGTTACAGTGCGCGCCAAGAGTAAGTGGGAGCGCGGCATGTATGACCTGCGCCCGGGCATCCGCCAGACGATCGAGCGTATCCCGAGCGCGGGCTTCTATATGCGCCGTGCGGATGATGTGACGCTGCGCAACTGCCGCGTGCGTTTCGAAGGCGATCGGATGGATGACTTCGGTGAGGCTGTGCGCTGCGAGGATTGCGAGAATGTAAAACTCGAGCAGTTTGACGGCAAGGCGGCGCGTCCGGAGCTGGAGGATGTTGTTTTATAAGCTGTTGCAGAACAGCGCGAGATGTTTCGGTACATCCGTATCCGAAAGGGAGAAATGAAGATGAAAACATTTATTGGTGACGATTTTTTGCTGAAAAGCGAAGCAGCGCGCATTCTTTATCATGAGCATGCCGAGAAAATGCCGATTTTCGACTATCACTGCCATCTCAATCCGCAGGAGATTTATGAGGATGTCCGTTTTGACGATCTGGCACATGCATGGCTCGGCGGCGATCACTACAAATGGCGCGTCATGCGCGCCAATGCGGTGCCGGAGCGCTTTGTCACCGGCGATGCGCCCGGCCGTGAGAAGTTTGACCTCTATGCGGAGGTCATGCCCCGCCTGATCGGCAACCCGATCTACCATTGGTCGCATCTGGAGCTCGTCCGCTTTTTCGGCATCGATGATCTGCTCGACCCGACCACGGCGGACGCGATCTGGGATAAGGCCAATGCCAAGCTGCAAAGCCCGGCGGGTTCTTCCCGTTCTCTCATTCAGGAGAGCAACGTGCGTGCCCTCTGCACGACTGATGATCCGGTGGACGATTTGCAGTGGCACAAAAAGCTGGCGGCGGATGCGGGCTTTACCGTCAAGGTGCTGCCGACCTTCCGCCCCGAAAAGGCGCTGAATATCGTTGACCCCGGCTATCCTGCTTATCTGGAAAAGCTGGGCGCGGTGGTTAATGCAACCATCCGCACCATCGACGATCTCAAGCAGGCGCTGGCGCAGCGTGTGGCATACTTTGCCGAGGCGGGCTGCCGTCTGTCCGACCACTCGTTCGGCTCGCCGGATTTCACCGTTTGGGACGAGGCCGCAGCAGAAAACGCGATGCGCAAGGCGCTGGCAGGCGAAATGCCGACCGATCACGAGGTCGCGGCGTACCAGTCGCTGATGATGGACTTCCTCGGCGCGCAGTATGCCGACCGCGGCTGGGCGATGCAGCTGCACATGGGCGCTATCCGCAACCTGAATACCAAGCTGTATTGCGCGTTTGGCGCAGATGCGGGCGGCGACTCGATCGGGGACACCATCACCGCAGCTTCGCTGGCAGCGCTGCTCGACCGACTGGCCATGCGGGACAAGCTGCCGAAGACCATTCTGTACACGCTCAATGCGGCGGATAATGACAAGCTGATCGCCGCTGCGGGCTGCTTCCAGGATGATACCGCCGCAGGCAAGATCCAGTTCGGTTCCGCATGGTGGTTCAACGACCACTATGACGGCATGATCGCCCAGATGAAGAGCCTTGCCAACATCGGTGTTTTGAGCCGCTTTATCGGTATGCTGACCGATTCCCGTTCGTTCCTGTCCTATCCGCGCCATGAATATTTCCGCCGCATTCTGTGCAATCTGGTTGGCGGCTGGGTGGCGGACGGCATGGCGCCGGCGGATTATGACCTGCTCGGCGGCATGATCGAGGACATCTGCTTTAATAATGTTTGGAAATATATCGGTTTAGACCGATAATAAGGAGGAAACCCCCTAATGAAACTATCATTCCGTTGGTATGGCGAGTCCGACCCGGTTTCTCTGGAGTATATTTCGCAGATTCCGGGCATGCGTTCGATCGTTTCGGCTGTATATGATGTCAAGCCGGGTGAAGTATGGCCGGAGGAGAGCCTTGCCAAGATGAAAGAGCAGTGCGAGGAGCACGGCCTGGTGTTCGATGTGGTCGAATCCATTCCGGTGTCAGAGGATATCAAGCTCGGCACGGACAAGCGCGACGAGCATATCGAGGTGTACTGCGAAAACATCCGCCGCTGCGCGAAGTACGGCGTCAAGTGCGTAACGTACAACTTCATGCCGGTTTTCGACTGGACGCGCACCCAGCTGGACAAGAAGGCGCCGGACGGCTCGACCAGCCTTGTCATGTACTGGGAGCAGCTGAAGGGTCTCGACCCGCTGAAAGACGATATCAACCTGCCCGGCTGGGATGCCAGCTATACGCAGGATCAGGTGCGCGACCTGATCCGTGCCTAC
Organism: Clostridiales bacterium; assembly: GCA_019421385.1. GTDB lineage: Bacteria > Bacillota > Clostridia > Oscillospirales > Butyricicoccaceae > Agathobaculum. Next base: position 22,869 of record JAHZFK010000005.1, on the reverse strand, counting down.
GGCGAACTGGGCGAGGAAGGCCTGTGGAAGAACATCGAGGTGTTCCTCAAAAAGGTTATCCCGGTTGCCGAGGAATGCGGCATCGTCATGGCGCTGCATCCGGATGATCCCCCGTATCCGATCTTCGGCCTGCCGCGTGTTATCACCAATGAGCAGAACCTTGACCGTTACCTGTCCATCGTTGATTCGCCGTCTAATACGCTGTGCCTGTGTACCGGTTCGCTGGGCTGCGCAAAGTTCAACGATATCCCGAAGATGGTGCGCAAGTATTCTGCCATGAACCGCATCGGCTTCATGCACATGCGCAACGTCAAGATCATGGACGACGGCTCCTTTGAGGAGCGCGCGCACCTGTCCACTTGCGGCAGTCTGGATATGTATGAGATCGTCAAGGCGCTGGTGGAGACCGGATTTGACGGCTATGTGCGTCCTGACCACGGCCGCATGATCTGGGGCGAGACCGGCAAGCCGGGCTATGGCCTGTATGACCGCGCGCTGGGCGCTTCTTACCTCAACGGTCTGTTTGAGGCCTGTGAAAAGGCGCTGGCGAAGTAAGAGAAACGTATCACACAGTTGGAACAGAAAGGAATGATCCCTGTGAAACTTTGTCTGGAAGCGTTGCAGGACAAGGCGGCTTGGGAAGCCGTTGGCGTCAAGCTGCCGCAGTTTGATGTGCAGAAGATGCGTGCACAGACCGCCGAGACACCGGTTTGGGTGCATTTTGGCGCGGGCAACATTTTCCGCGGCTTTGTGGCGATGCTGCAGCAGCGACTGCTGAACGAAGGCGAAGCGACCTGCGGTATCATCGCGGGCGATACCTTTGACTATGACATCATCAAGAAGATCTACAAGCCGCATGATGAGCTGACCATGATGGTCGGTCTCAAGCCGGACGGCACGACCGAACGCGAGATCGTCGCGTCCATCGCAGACAGCGTTTGCGCGGACAGCACGGACGCCGCCGAGATGGAAAAGCTGCGCAAAATTTTTGTGAATCCGTCTTTGCAGATGGTCAGCTTCACGATCACCGAGAAGGGTTACGCGCTGCGCAACATTCAGGGCGAACTGATGCCGGTCGTTGTCGAGGATATGAAGACAGGCCCGTCCGGTGCGCGCCACGCGATGAGCATGGTTGCGGCGCTGATGTACGAGCGCTACAAGGCGGGCGCGTATCCGATTGCGCTGGCGAGCATGGACAACTGCTCGCACAACGGCGAAAAGCTGCGCGGCAGTGTGCTGGAAGTCGTCGAAGCGTGGAAGCAGAACGGACTGGTTGACGACGGTTTTGTTGCTTATATGCAGGACGAAAAGCGCGTTGCGTTCCCGTGGAGCATGATCGACAAGATCACCCCGCGCCCGGCGAAGGAAGTGGAAAACGCGCTGCTGGCAGACGGCATTGAGGATATGGAGCCGATCGTCACCAGTCGCAACACCTTTATTGCGCCGTTTGTCAATGCGGAGATCCCGCAGTATCTGGTCGTGGAGGACAACTTCCCGAACGGCCGTCCGGCGCTTGAAAAGGCGGGCGTTTATATGACCGACCGCGAAACGGTCAACAAGACCGAGCGCATGAAGGTCACGACCTGCCTGAACCCGCTGCACACCGCGCTGGCGGTTTACGGCTGCCTGCTGGGTTACACCAGCATTGCGGCTGAAATGCAGGACGTTGAACTGAAAACCCTGATTGAGCGCATCGGCTACGACGAGGGTATGCCGGTCGTGACCGACCCGGGCATCATCAAGCCCGCGGACTTTATCGCCGAGGTTGTCGGTCAGCGCTTCCCGAACCCGTTCATCCCGGACACGCCGCAGCGCATCGCGACCGATACCTCCCAGAAAATTCCGATTCGCTTCGGTGAAACCATCAAGAGCTATATCGCATCCAGTGAGCTGGACGTCAAGAGCCTGACGTTCATCCCGCTGGCGATTGCGGGCTGGCTGCGCTATCTGCTCGGCGTAGATGATAAGGGCGAAACGATGGAAGTCTCTTCCGACCCGATGCTCGAAACCCTCCAGCAGCAGCTGGCGGGCATCGAACTGGGCAAGACCGAGAGTGTGGGCGACAAGCTGCGCCCGATCCTGTCCAATGAGGCGGTCTTTGCAGCCGATCTGGTAGCAAACGGCCTTGCTGACAAGATCGAGACGATGTTCGGCAAGCTGATCGCCGGCCCGGGCGCGGTACGCGCTACCTTGCAGGAATATCTGCACGACTGATTTTTAAGCCTTACTTTTAAGATAGCCTAAACCTCCCAAAAAGCGCCGCAAACGTTTGTTTGCGGCGCTTTTTTGCAGTATGGAGGGATTATGTTTATAAAAACATAAAAAATGCGTTTCCAAATTCGGAAACGCATTTTTTTATGGGATTTTTCGTTATGCCAGATAGGGTGCTGCGATGCGGTCAATGCCTTCGGGATCGCTCTCGCGCCATGCGGCAAAGTCCATGCCGGAAGCGGCAACGGTCTTGCCCAGTTCAACCAAGAATGCGGGGATTTTGCTTTCGAGGATGGCGCCCAATTCGCGCCCCATCGCTTCTTTGCCCTGCTGGTCGCAGCCGCCGACGAACAGCATAAACGCGGACTGCGGCTTGCCGTCCACCAGCTTGGACGCGCCGCGGAAGCCGATCGAGCCGGTCTGGTGCGTGCCGCAGGAGGAAGCGCAGCCGGAAACATGCATCTGGGGCAGCGCGCCATCCGGCAGGTTCGCTTCGCGCACAGCCGCAACACAGGCCGCGAGCAGACCCTGCGAGTCGCGCATACCGACCTGACAGGTTGCGCCGCCAATGCAGCTGACCGAGGTTTCAAACAGCGAGCGGGCGCTGTCCGCTGTTGCAGCGAGTACCTTTTCGGCCTCTGCGCCGGTCAAGTTGACGATATAAGCGGCTTCATCGGGCGCAAGGCGCAGCTCCGCGTCCTGCATCTCCTGCAGAAGATCGCTCAGCGCGCACAGCGTTTCCGGGGCGGGCTGTCCGCCGATCGGATGCCAGACGACCGTATACAAGCCGGACTGCTTCTGTTCGAGCACGCGCGGGCCGCTGGCCGTCGTGCCGTCGCCGGTCTTGGCGACGGTCTGCGGTTCGACCGAAAGAGTGAGGTCCTCGCCGGAGGCATAGACCTCGTCCAGCTTTTCGTGGAACGCCTTGGCATAGTTTTCCGGTCCGCCCAGCGTTTCCACCATATAGCGAGTGCGCGCCTTACCGCGGTTTTCATAGTTGCCGTAGGCGCGGAAGGTCAGCCACATGGCCTTGATATAATACAGGATCTGTGTGGGCTCGATTGCCTCACCGACCTTTACGCCAAAGCGCGGGTTGTTGCCCAGACCGCCCGCACTGTATACATCGAACTTGCCGTCCGGACGGGCAACAAAGCCGAGGTCGCGGTAGGTCGCGTGCGTCAGGTTGGCCGGGGAGTTGGAAAAGCCGACCTTGAGCTTGCGCGGCATTTTTTCGGCCTTGATGAAGCCCAACAGATAATTGCTTGCGGCTTCCGCCCACGGCAGCGTATCGAAATATTCGTCCTTCTGCACACCGGAAAGCGGCGAGCACATCACGTTGCGGGGGAAATCGCCGCCGCCGCCCAAGGTGACGATGCCTGCGTCGAGCGCCTGCTCCATGATGGCATATACCGTATCCTGATCCAGGTCGTGCAGCTGGATGGTCTGGCAGGTGGTGAAGTGCGCGCGCGGCACGGTATGGGTGCGCAGCATCTGCGCAACGAATGCCAGCTTGTCGCGGGTCACGCGACCCGCGGGCATACGCAGACGCAGCATACTGGCCTTGCCGCCTTTCTGGGCATAGCTTCCGTAGTAGCCGGAAAAGCCCTTGTACTCGGCGAGCTTGATCTCGCCTGCATAAAACGCCGCGGTCTTTTCGCGAAAAGCGGGCAAATCCGCCTTCCAGGTTTGGGGATTGATGGTATTCATGAATATCCTCCTTGTGATTCTCCAAGCAAAGGCTGGCCCGTGCGACGACACGCGGCGGGAAAGCCGAACATCTAAATTTCATTATACGATATTTTACCTCTAAAGACAATTTATACGCGCAGATTATCCGAAAAATTTGAAGCAGATGGATTTGGTTGACAAACCACAGTCCGAACGATACAATGTCACATATTGCAAACGGAAGGGGGGCGCGGCATGGCACACCGCCACACACACGGGCCACATTCGATCGACCGGCTGGCGTATCAGTCCGGTATGCGCGGCTGGAATCCGGCATTCAAAACCGTGCTGGCGGTGGGCACGCTGGTGCTCTGTCTTGCCGCCGACCGGCCTGCGGTGTCCGTAGCGGTGATCGTTGCGCTGGCGGCTCTGCAAAAAGGCAAGGGAAAGCTGCCGCTGCACGAATATTTTGGCCTGCTGCTCGTGCCGCTGGCGTTTCTGCTGCTGGGCGGCGCGGCGGTCGCGTGCGACATTGCCGCCGTACCTGCGGGTGACTGGCAGGTGCGATTGCCGTGGTTTTATGTGTGCGCAAGTGCGGACAGCGTCCGCTTTGCCGCTTCGCTGGTGCTCAAGGCGCTCGGCGCGGTCAGCGCCATGTACCTGCTGGCGCTGACCACCACCGCCTGCGAGCTGGTCGACGTGCTGCGCCGCGCGCATTTGCCGCCGCTGTTGTGCGAGCTGATGTACCTTATCTACCGCTTTGTGTTTGTGCTGCTGGACATGTATGGACGTATGCGGCAGGCGGCGGGTGCACGACTGGGCTGGCGGGATTTCCGTACCTCATGCCGGTCGTTCGGCGGCACGGCGGGCAATCTGTTTGTGCTGGCGCTGCGCCGGTCGCGCGTATACGCGGACGCGATGGCAGCGCGTGGGTATGACGGCGATCTGCGCTTTCTGGAGGAAGAAAAACCCGTGCGTGCGGCGCAGATCGTGGGGATGCTGTTGTTTTGGGCAGCGCTTATAGTGCTTGCCGTTTTATGAAGAGAAAGGAGGAAGAATGCATGCAGCCGATTTTACAGGTGCGGGATCTGCGGTTTTGCTATGAATCCGGTGTGCCCGCGCTGGATGGCGTGTCGCTGGACGTGTATGCGGGCGAGCGCATTGCGGTGCTTGGCCCGAACGGGGCGGGAAAGTCCACCTTTTTTCTGTGTTTGAATGGTGTGCTGACGCCGGAGAGCGGACAGATATTGCTGGATGGCAAACTCGTTGACCGCAAAATGCGCAAAGCCCTGTGCGAGCGGGTCGGGATCGTGTTCCAGAACGCGGACGACCAGATCATCGCTTCCACGGTTGCCGCTGAGGTCTCCTTCGGCCCGATGAACCTGCGCTTGCCGCGGGATGAGGTCGCGCGGCGGGTCGATCACGCGCTGGAGTATATGGATTTGCAGGCGTTCCGCGCGCGCCCGCCGCACGACTTATCCGGTGGGGAGAAAAAGCGCGTGTCCATCGCGGACATTCTGGCGATGGAGAGCGAGGTCATTTTGCTCGACGAACCGGCGGCATCGCTCGACCCCGCGGGCGAGGAACGGCTCGAGCGGGTGCTCGCCCGCCTGTCGGACGAGGGGCGGACGCTCCTGATCTCCACGCACGATGTGGATTTTGCCTTCCGCTGGGCAACGCGCGTGGTCGTATTCTCCGCGGGACGTATTCTTGCCGACGGTACGCCGCAGGCGGTGTTCGAGGATACGGCGCTGCTGCGGCAGGCGCATCTGCGCCGTCCGGTGCTGACGGAGGTGTTTGCAGCGCTGCGCGCGCGGGGGCTGGTGCCGCCGGGTGCCTCCTGCCCGACAACGACCGCGGCGCTTAAGCGACTGCTGGGTGAAAAGTAAGTATTCACCTTGCGGAGCCAAGACCTGCATGTTATAATGAAACTGCTTCTTCCGGCATAGAATGTCGGATACCAAAAGGTGCCTGCCACTTTCTCCGGCAGGAGAATAGGGAAAGAGGTGCAAATCCTCTGCGGTCCCGCCGCTGTAAGGGAAGAGCGCGCCGCCGAATACGTCACTGAACCAAACGGTTCGGGAAGACCGGCTGCGTGCAAGGACGCCCAAGCCAGAATACCTGCCTTTTGGGATGGAAGCGCAACGGCTACGAGCGATGGCCGGTTGTGCGTCAGCCCGGCTCTCCGGCAATGGGAGAGGTGGGCGCTTCGCGCCGGCCTGATGCGTGGGAAGCATCGGGGCACGGCGTGTTTTTGTATCCGCAGTTTTTCGCGGGAAAGGAGAAAATATGACAAAAAAACAACAAAAACTGGTTCAGCTGACCGCTTGCGCCGCGCTTTTGTGCAGTGTGGTGCCTGCGGCGGGGGCAATGCACATCATGGAGGGCTTTCTGCCGCCGTCCCTGTGCATCCTGTGGGGCGTGATCGCACTGCCGTTTCTGCTGGCGGGGTATTTCTCGCTCAAGAAAGCGGTTGCGCGAGACCGGCGCGCGGTGACGCTCATTGCGATGGCGGGTGCGTTCATCTTCGTCATTTCGTCGCTCAAAATTCCGTCGGTGACCGGATCGTGCTCGCACATGACCGGCACGGGGCTGGGCGCGATCCTGTTCGGGCCGAGCGCAGTATCCATTCTGGGTGTGATCGTGCTGCTGTTTCAGGCGATTCTGCTGGCGCACGGCGGTTTGACCACGCTGGGCGCGAACACCTTTTCCATGGCGGTTGCAGGGCCGTTTGCCGCGTTTGGGATTTACAGGCTGTGTCTGCGCTGCAAGGTGAACAAAAAGGTGGCGGTTTTTCTGGCGGCGGCGCTGGGCGACCTGATTACCTATTGCGTGACGAGTGTACAGCTGGCGGTCGCGTATCCGTCCGCGACGGGCGGAGTTTTCGGCTCGGTGGTGGAATTTCTCGGCGTATTTGCGCCGACACAGCTGCCGCTGGCGGTGCTTGAAGGCGTGCTGACCGTCATGATTATGATGGCGCTCGAAGCCTATGCGCAGCCTGAGCTGCGTGCAGTCGGATTTGAGGAGGCGGGCGTATGACGAAAAAGGATCGGGCACTGATGGTTGTGCTCCTACTGCTTTGCGTGGTGCTGATCGTCACGCCCGTGCTGGCTTTGCGCGGCGCGGAGTTTGGCGGCTCGGACGACGCGGGCAGCGAAAAGGTTGCGGAAATCACGGGCGAGGACTATGAGCCGTGGGCAACGCCTGTGTTCGAGCAGCTGCTCGGCGGGGAACTGCCGGGAGAGCTGGAAAGCCTGCTGTTCTGCGTACAGACGGGCGTGGGCGTGGGCGTGATCGCGTTTTTCCTCGGCCGCTTTGTTGAGCGGAAAAAGCAGGAAACCGCGCGCGGGACGCAAAAGGAGCAATGAGAAAGGCGGGCAGGGCGGGCTTTCGGTCCGTCCTGCCCGGTGCTGTCTGCGGGGAGGTGACCGGAGCAAAAATGGAGCAAATGATCTATCAGGGCGGACAAGTGCTGCGCCGCGGCTGGACGACGGGGTCGTGCGCGGCAGCGGCGGCGCAGGCGGCGGCAATGCTGCTGCTGACGGGTGCTGCCCCTGCTGAAATCGCCTTGCAAACCCCGGCGGGACTGACCTTCCATCTGCCGGTCGAACAGCCGCGTTGGGAGGACGGCGCGGCGGTCTGCACCGTGCGCAAGGATGCAGGCGACGACCCGGATGTGACGAACGGCGTGCGCATCTCGGCGGCGGTGCGGCGCGCGGAAAGCGGCGTGACCATCGAGGGCGGCGCGGGCGTTGGGCGCGTCACGCGCCCCGGACTTTCGGTTCCTGTGGGCGAAGCCGCCATCAACCCCGGCCCGCGTGCGCAGATCACGGCGGCGGTCGAGCGCGCCGCACGCGAAACCGGCTATACGGGCGGCTTTTCGGTTATCGTTTCGGCGGAAAACGGGGAGGAACTCGCCAAACAGACCTATAACGAACATCTGGGTGTGATGGGCGGCATTTCTATCCTCGGCACAAGCGGCGTGGTCGAACCGATGAGCGAAAAGGCGCTTGTCGATACCATCCGGCTCGAACTGGACAGCCTGTATGCCGCCGGGCAGCGGATCGCGTTCCTGTGCCCCGGTAACTACGGCGCAGACTTCGCGCGGGACACGCTGGGGTTGGATTTAGAGCGGGCGGTCAAGTGCTCAAATTACATCGGAGAGACGCTCGACCACGCGGCGTTCCGTGGCTTTGCGGACATTCTGCTGGTCGGTCACGCGGGCAAGCTGGTCAAACTCGCCGCGGGCGTGATGAACACGCATTCCTCGGTCGCAGACGGACGGCAGGAGGTTTTCACCGCGCACGCCGCGCTTGCTGGCGCGGAACGTGCGACGCTCGAAGGCTTGATGGACGCGGTCTCGGTCGATGCCTGCATCGAACTGCTGGACACAGCCGATTTGCGGGACGCGGTCATGGCGCGCATCGGCAGAGAGATCGAAAAGCGCCTTGCGCTGCGGCTGCGCGGCAAAGCGCGCGTAGAGTTCATGATGTTTACAAGAAAGTACGGTATTCTGGCGCAGTCGTCCGGCGTACGGGCGCTGTGCGAGCGGTTAAAGGAGACAGTATGAAAAAGGGAACACTGTATGGCGTGGGCGTTGGGCCGGGTGACCCGGAGCTGCTGACAGCCAAAGCGATCCGCGTGATCGGGGAGAGTGACATCATCGCGGTGCCGCAGTCGGGCGCAGGCGAACAGACCGCGCTCATGATCGCGGCACAGTACATCGGGGACAAGCCAGTGCTGCACTGCGAGATGCCCATGACGCGCGACAAGGCGAAACGCGACGCTTGTCACGACCGCGCGGCGGACGATATCTGCGCGCTGCTGGATGAGGGCAAAACCGTTGCCTTTTTGACGTTGGGCGACCCGACCGTATACTCTACCTGCTGGTATGTGCTGCGGCGTGTGCAGGCGCGCGGCTACGCGACCAAAATCGTGCCGGGCGTGCCGTCGTTCTGTGCGGCGGCGGCGGCGCTTGGCCGCGCGCTGTGCGAGGACGGCGAAATGCTGCATATCATCCCCGCCTCGCACGGCGAAGTGGACGCAGCGCTCGACTTACCCGGCAGCCGCGTGCTGATGAAGGCGGGCAAGTCGATTCTTGAGGTGCGCGACAAGCTGGCAGCGCGCGGCGAACTCGCAAACGCGGCGCTTGTTGAGCGGTGCGGCATGGAAGGGGAACGCATCGTGACCGACCTTGCCACGCTCGACGATCCGACCGGATATTTTTCCATCATTCTGGTGAAGGAGGGGCAGGCATGATCTATTTTGTCGGCGCAGGCTCGGGCGCGCCCGACCTGATTACCGTGCGCGGCGCAAAGCTGCTTTCACAGGCGGACGTGATCGTGTACGCGGGTTCGCTGGTCAATCCTGCTCTGCTGGACTATAAAAAGGATGGCTGCGAGGTCTATGACAGCGCCAAAATGACGCTCGAAGAGGTCATTGCGGTCATGGCACCTGCGGCGCAGGCGGGCAAAATGGTCGTGCGGCTGCACACGGGCGACCCGTGCGTTTACGGCGCGCATCGCGAACAGATGGACGCGCTCGACCGGCTGGGGCTGAATTACGAAGTTTGCCCGGGCGTTTCATCGTTCTGTGGTGCGGCGGCGGCGCTTAAAGCCGAGTATACGTTGCCGAACGTCAGCCAAACGGTTATTCTCACCCGCATGGAAGGGCGCACGCCCGTGCCGGAAAAAGAGCAGATCGAAGCCCTTGCCGCGCACGGCGCAACCATGGTGATTTTCCTGTCGGCGGGACAACTGGAAAAGCTGTCCGCGCGGCTGATTCAGGGCGGCTATGCGCCTGAAACGCCTGCTGCCATCGTCTATAAGGCGACTTGGCCGGATGAAAAGGTCATTCGCACGACGGTGAGCGGCCTTGCCGAAGCTGCCGCGCGCGAAGGCGTGACCAAAACCGCACTGATTACGGTCGGCGGCTTTCTGGGAGACGAGTATGACCGCTCGAAGCTCTACGACCCGTCGTTCACCACGGGTTTCCGTGAGGCCAGCCGATGAAGCACGCGAAGTTTGTCTCGTTCACCGAAGTCGGCGCGCAGACTGCGAAGAAAGCGGCAGCGCTCTTGCCTGACTTCCTCACCGAGCGGTACGCCCGCGCGGTCGATCCGTCGCTCTCGGGCACGCAGCTTGCGCGCTTTGCGCAGCAGGCGATGGTGGACTGTGACCTTATCGTGTTCGTCGGCGCGGTGGGGATCGCGGTGCGCGCGGTTGCGCCGTATCTTGCGGGCAAGGCGTTCGACCCAGCGGTTGTTGTGATCGACGAGGCAGGGCGGTTTGTCATTCCGATTCTGTCCGGACACCTCGGCGGCGCAAATGCGCTCGCGCAGCGGCTGGCAGACGGGCTGGATGCCCAGGCGGTCATTACGACCGCGACCGATGGCCGTGCGGCCTTTGCAGTCGACACATGGGCGGCGGCGCATGGATGCACGGTAGTCAACCCGCAAAACATCAAATACGTTTCCGGCGTGTTGCTGCGCGGCGAGTCGGTCGGCCTGCGGTCGGATTTTCCGGTTTGTGGACGTTTGCCCGCGCAGGTAACATTGGACGGCGCGCCGGAAAGCGGTTTCTGCATCGGCTTTGACACCAAAGCCGCACCATTTGCGCATACGCTGCATCTGGTGCCGCGCATTGTTTTCCTCGGCATCGGCTGCCGCAAGGGAACGGACGCGCAGACGATCGAGCAAGCCGTACAGGCCGTGCTGGATGCTGCGGGTGTGCCGTGGGAAGCAATATGCGGGATTGCCAGCATTGATATCAAACAAAATGAGCCGGGACTGCTGCACTTCTGCGAAAATCACAGCCTGACGCTGACCGTGTTTTCCGCGGAGACGCTGCAAAGCGTCCGTGGGGACTTTACACCGTCGGATTTTGTTGCGCGCACAGTCGGCGTGGATAACGTATGCGAGCGGGCAGCAGTATGTGCCGCAGCGGGCGGGACGCTGCTTTGGCGTAAGAGCGCGCAGAACGGCGTGACAGTCGCACTCGCGCAGCGGGACTGGCGCGCGGACTTTGATGAAAAACAGTTGGAGGACGGAACTTGTGAACCTCACAATGACGGGAATTGATTTTGTACATGCGCCGATGGCGCAGCGTGAGCGCGTGTCGTTTGTGCGCGGGCAGGTGCAGGCGTTATTGCCGCAGCTCGCGGAAATGCCGGGCGTTTCGGGCTGTGTACTGCTGGCAACGTGCAATCGCACCGAGCTGTATGTGCACGGCGAGGAAAACGTGTCGCTCGACCCGCTTGCCATGCTCGCCCGCGCGGCGTGCTTTGACGCGGCGGCGTTTCGTGGGCTAAGCGTCACCCGCGCTGGCGAAGCGTGCGTGCAGCACCTGATGGCGGTCGCGGCGGGGCTGGAATCCCAGATTTTCGGGGACGACCAGATTCTCACGCAGGTGCGCGATGCGGCCGCGCTCGCGCGGGACGCGCAGACCATTGACAGTGTGCTCGATACACTCTTTCGACGTGCGGTGACCGCAGGAAAACGCGTGCGCACCGAGGTCAGGCTGACCGGCGTACCCACGTCCGCGGCGGCGGCAGGGGTGCATCGCGCGCAGGACTTTTTCGGTGGGCTGCAAGGCCGCCGCGCGGTCGTGATCGGCAACGGCGAAATGGGACGGCTGGCCGCGTCCACGCTGCGCAAGGCGGGCTGCGCGGTGACGGTCACGCTGCGCAGCTATCACCACGGCGAGACCATTGTCCCTGCCGGATGTGACACATTCCCGTATGACCGGCGGTGCGAGGTGCTGGAGGGCGCGGATCTTGCGGTCAGTGCAACGACCAGCCCGCACTTTACGCTGACGGCGCAGCAGATTGGTGATTTGCGGCAGCCGCCGCGTTTGTTGCTCGACCTTGCGATGCCGCGCGATATCGAGCAGGCGGCGGGCGAGGATGCGCGCGTGACGCTGTATAATCTGGATGATCTGGGCGATCTGGACGACAGCCGAAACGATGCGGCAAAGCAGGCGGCAATGCGCATTCTGGATGAGGAACAGGCGGAGTTTTATCGGTGGCATTCCTACCGGCAGGCGCTGCCCGTGATTGCCTCGGTCAAGGACACTGCACTGGCGCGCCTGCGCTTTGACCATGCATATGGCGATTTGTACCGGGACGGCGATATGGACGGACTGCTGGAACTGGCGGTCGGCAAAACGGTGGATTTGCTGCTGGGCGGTATGAAAGAACTGGTGGACGCGGATAGGCTGGAGGCATGTCTTGCGCATATGAGAAAGGGGAGCGGCAGATGAAGCTGTATTGCATCGGCATCGGGCCGGGTGGCGCGGAGCAGATGACGTTGCGCGCGGTGCGTGCGCTCGAGCAGTGCGACTGCGTGGCGGGGTACGGGCTGTACCTCGACCTGATCGAAGAACTCATCGAGGGCAAAACGCGCATCCAGACCGGCATGACGCGAGAGGTCGATCGCTGCACGGCGGCGCGTGACGCAGCCAAGGCGGGACATACGGTCGCGGTCGTCTCGTCGGGCGACGTAGGCGTGTACGGCATGGCGGGGCTGCTGCTGGAGGTGTGTGCGGACGATCCGGAACTCGAGATCGAGGTCATTCCGGGCATCACGGCGGCCTGCTCGGGCGGTGCGGTGCTCGGCGCGCCGCTGACGAACGATTTCGCCTGTGTTTCGCTTTCCGATTTGCTGACCCCGTGGGAGGTCATTGAGCAGCGCTTGCGCGGCGCGGCGCAGGGCGATTTCTGCATCGCGCTATATAACCCCGCGAGCAAAAAGCGCACGGGTCATTTGCAGCGCGCGTGCGATATCCTGCTGGAAACGCTGCCGCCGGAAACCGTGTGCGGTACGGTGCGCAACATTGGCCGCGATGGCGAAGAATATAATTTAACTACGCTGGGTGCGCTGCGTGATACGCCGGTGGATATGTTGACAACGGTTTTTGTCGGCAACAGCCGCACGCGCGTGATAAACGGGCGCATGGTGACGCCGCGGGGGTATCGCGGCGTATGAAACTGGTCATTTTCTCCGGTACGAGCGAGGGACATGCGCTGTGCCGCTTTGTTTCGGACTGCGGTGGGTGCGCGGATGTGTATGTCGCGACCGAGTACGGCGCGGCGGTTATGGAGCCGATGCACGGCATCACGGTGCACGAGGGACGGCTGGACGCGGATGAGATTGCGGCTGCATTGGACGCAGACACTCTTGTTGTCGACGCGACACATCCGTATGCGGCGGTGGTTTCGGAAAATCTGCGCGCGGCCTGCGCACAGACCGGTGTGCAGTACGAACGCTTGCTGCGTCCCGCGCTGGACAGCGGGGACGTGGTCACCGTTTCCGATACTGAGGCGGCGGCAGAGTGGCTGAATGCCCATCCCGGCCGCGCGCTGCTGACGACCGGCAGCAAGGAACTGGCGGCGTTTACCGCGGTCGAAGGCTATCGGGAGCGGCTGGTCGCGCGCGTGCTGCCAAGTGCTTCCGTCCTCGAGCAATGCGCTTCGTTCGGATTTGCGGGCGCGCAGATCATTGCCATGCAAGGGCCGTTTTCGCATGAAATGAACCTCGCGCTGCTGCGCCAGACGCGCGCGGATATTCTGGTCACCAAGAATACCGGCGCGGCGGGCGGCTTTGCGGAAAAGCTGTCGGCTGCGCGTGAAGTCGGCGCGACCGTGCTGGTCATCGACCGCCCGTGCCGGGAAGAGGGGCGCACGCTGATGCAAATGCAGGACTTTCTCGCCGCCCGCTTCGGCTGGACGCAGCCTGCGCCCGCACAGGAGCAGCAAGCACCGCGTTTTCCACTGTTTGTTTCGCTGGCAGGGAAAAAGTGCGTTGTGTTCGGCGCGGGCAATATCGCCGCGCGGCGCGTGGGCGTTCTGCGGCGCTTCGGCGCGGCGGTGACGGTCGTTGCACCGGATTCTCCGGCAAGTATTACGGTTAACCATGTTCGCGGCTACGAGAAAAGCGATCTTTCGGGGGCTTTTCTGGCAGTTGCGGCAACGAATGATCGGGAGGTCAATCACCGTATCGCAGCGGATTGCGCCGCTTTGCATATTCCGTGCAGCGTGGCAGACTGCGCAGCGGAATCGACCTTTTTCTTCCCCGCGGTATGTGAGGGCGGCGGACTCACGGCAGGCGTGGTGTCGGACGGCACGGCGCACGGCAAAACGGCGGCGGCGGCAAAGCGTATCCGCGCGGTATTGGAGGGAATGACATGATTCGAGTGGGCAGCAGGGACAGCCGTCTGGCGGTCGTGCAGGCCGAAGAGGTCTGCCGCGCGCTGGGCGACTGTGAACTAATCACGATGAAAACCACGGGCGACATGGTGCTGGATAAAACGCTCGACAAGGTCGGCGGCAAGGGTTTGTTCGTCAAGGAACTGGATCATGCGCTGGCCGATGGTCGGGTTGACCTCACCGTGCACAGCTTAAAAGACGTGCCGATGGAGCAGCCCGACGGCTTGCCGCTGGTCGCGTTCACGCGCCGCGCGGATGCAAGGGACGCACTGGTGCTGCCGGAGAGCGGCGTGTGGGACAAAACCAAGCCCATTGGCTGCGCATCCGCCCGGCGGCGGGTGCAGCTCAAAGTGCTGTTCCCCGATATCGACGTACAGCCCGTGCGCGGCAACGTGCAGACGCGGCTGAACAAACTCGAGAGCGGCGCGTATGGCGCGCTGGTGCTGGCGGCGGCAGGCCTTAAGCGGCTGGGGCTGGAGCGCCGCATCAGCCGGTATTTTTCGCCGGACGAGATCATCCCGGCAGCGGGACAAGGTATTCTGGCGGTGCAGGGCCGCGCGGGAGAATGGGAAGATAAAGTGCAGCTGGTCGATGACGCGGACGCGCGCGACTGCGCGGCGGCCGAGCGGGCGTTTGTCCAAGCACTCGGCGGCGGGTGCTTTGCACCGGTCGCGGCGTATGCCGAGGTGCAGGACGATACGCTGCACCTGCGCGGACTGTATGTGTCTGCGGATGAAACGCACATGGCGCGCGGTGCGGTGACCGGACGGCGGGCAGAAGCCGTGTCGCTCGGCCGCACACTTGCGCTGCAACTGAAGCATCAGGCGGAGGAAAACATATGACAGGAACGGTAACGCTGGTCGGCGCAGGGCCGGGTGATAAGGGACTGCTGACAACGGCGGGCGCGCGGGCGCTTGCGCAGGCGGACGCGGTGGTGTATGACCGGCTGGTGGGCGAGGATATTCTCGACCTTATCCCGCCGCACGCGGAAAAAATATCGGTCGGCAAGGAGAACAATCACCATCCCGTGCCGCAGCCGGAGATCAACGAAATATTGGTGCGGCTGGCGCGCGCGGGAAAGAATGTCGTGCGTCTCAAGGGCGGGGACTGCTTCCTGTTCGGTCGCGGCGGTGAAGAGTGCGAGCATTTGCTGCAAAACGGCGTGCCGTTTCGGGTCATTCCGGGCGTGACGAGCGCACTGGCCGCGCCCGCGTTCGCGGGCATTCCGGTGACGCATCGGGATTTCACCTCGTCGGTCCACATCATCACGGCGCACGCGCGTGCGGGTAAGGAACTTAAAATCGACTTTGACAGTCTTGTTCGATTGAACGGCACGCTGGTGTTCCTGATGGGGTTGACCGCTTTGGAGCAGGTGACGGATGGCCTGTTGCGCGCGGGTATGCAGCCCGACATGCCCGCCGCCGTCATTGAAAACGGCGCGCGCGGCACGCAGCGCAAGGTGGTGTCCGTTTTATCGCAGCTTGCCGCCCATGTGCGCGCAAAGGGACTGCAAAGCCCGGCGCTGATTATCGTTGGGCGGGTGTGCAGCTTAAGCGGCACACTCGACTGGTTTACACCGCTGCCGCTGCACGGAAAAACCATCGTCGTGACCCGTCCGAAAGCGCGGGCGGGTACATTGGCCGATAAGCTTCGCGCACGCGGCGCGAACGTGATCGAAGCGCCGTGCATTGAGACAGTAGAACGCGAGGACACGCAGCCGCTGGCGGACGCCTTGCAGCAGCCGCACGACTGGGCGGTGTTCACCAGTCCGGCGGGCGTGCCCGCGGCGGTGCACGCGCTGGGGGGGCTTGGCCGCGACCTGCGCGCGCTGTACGGGATGAAAATTGCCGCGATCGGCAAGGGTACGGCGGCGGCGCTCTTCGCTTACGGCCTGACCGCCGATCTTGTCCCTGCGCAGTATGACGGGGAGCATCTTGCGGACGCGCTGATTGAAGCGATGCCGCAGGGCGGTTCGGTGCTGCTGCTGCGCGCTATGCAGGGCGGGCAGATTTTACCCGAAAAGCTCGCCCGCGCGGGCATCCGTGTGACCGATGTGCCGCTTTATGACACCGTGCACCGCTGCGATAAGGCGGATGTGTTGCGCGGTCTGCTGGCGGACGGTAAAATCGACGCGGTGACGTTCACCAGCGTGTCCACAGTCGAGGGCTTTGCCGAGGCCGCCGGCGCGGACAGCACCGGTTTTACGGCGTTCTGTATCGGTGAACAAACCGCCAGTGCCGCAAAGCGGTACTATAACAATATAAAAATCGCAAAAAATGCCACAATAGACGATCTGGTTACTTGTATCGAGGAGGAGATAGATAATGTTCAATGATACCATCCGTCCGCGCCGCTTGCGTACGTCAGACAGCCTGCGCCGCATGGTGCGCGAGACGCGCATTTCGCCCGAAAGCCTGATTTGGCCGATTTTTGTTGCCGAGGGAGAGGGGATTTATGAGGAGATTCCCTCGCTGCCCGGACAGTACCACTACTCGCCTGATCAGCTGTACCGCATGGTCGAGCGCGCCCGTGCGCATGGCGTGAGCCGCGTGATCCTGTTCGGTCTGCCGAAGGACAAGGATGAGATTGGCTCGGGTGCATGGGCGCAGGACGGCATCGTGCAGCAGGGCATCCGCAAGATCAAGGAGCTTGCCCCGGAGATGTATGTCATCACCGATGTGTGCATGTGCGAATACACCAGCCACGGCCATTGCGGCATTCTGTGCGGCTGTGATGTTGATAACGACCAGACGCTCGTGCGGTTGGCAGAGATCGCGGTCAGCCACGCGCAGGCGGGTGCGGATATGGTCGCGCCGAGCGACATGATGGACGGCCGTGTGGCTGCCATCCGCGGTGCGCTCGACCAGAACGGTTTTACGAATGTGCCGATCATGTCCTATGCCGCGAAATACGCTTCCACGTTTTACGGCCCGTTCCGCGATGCGGCGGGTTCTGCCCCGTCCTTCGGTGACCGCCGCTCTTATCAGATGGACCCGCACAACGGCCGCGAGGCGATGCGCGAGTGCGCGCTTGATGTGGCTGAGGGCGCGGATATCCTGATGATCAAGCCTGCGCTGGCGTATCTCGATCTGGTGTATCAGTGCAAGCAGCGGTTCGATCTGCCGGTGGCGGCATATGCCGTTTCGGGCGAATATGCGATGGTCAAGGCGGCGGCAAAAGCGGGTCTGATCGACGAATACGGCGTGATGTGCGAGAGCGCAGTGTCGATTTTCCGTGCGGGCGCGGATATTCTGATTACTTACTACGCCTGTGAGCTTGCAGATGCGATTCGGAAAGGGGACATCGGCTGATGAGCAGATCGGAAGAACTGTTCGAGCGCGCCAAAAAGGTGCTGCCGGGCGGCGTGAACTCTCCGGTGCGTGCATTTCGCGCAGTGGGCGGCAGCCCGCGCTTTATCGTGAAAGGGTTGGGCAGCCATATCCTCGACGAGGACGGGCTGGAGTATATCGACTATATCGGCTCGTGGGGGCCGATGGTGCTGGGACACAGCCATCCGGATATTCTCAAAGCGGTCTATGACCGCATGGTAAACGGCCTGTCCTTCGGCGCGCCGACCGCACTCGAGGTCGAGATGGCGGAAAAGATGATCGCTATGGTGCCGAACATTGAGATGGTGCGCATGGTCAACTCGGGCACCGAGGCGGTCATGAGCGCGCTGCGGTTGGCGCGCGGCGCGACCGGCCGCGACAAGATCATCAAGTTTGAGGGCTGTTATCACGGCCATTCGGATGCCATGTTGGTTGGCGCGGGCAGCGGCGCGCTGACGCAGGGCGAACCGGATTCCAAGGGTGTGACAAAGGGTGCGGCGCGCGATACGCTGATGGCGCAGTACAACGACCTCGCCTCGGTCGAGCGCCTGCTGGATGCAAATTTGGGCGAAGTGGCGGCGATCATTGTTGAGCCGGTTGCGGCGAATATGGGCGTTGTGCCGCCAAAGGACGGCTTTTTGCAGGGGTTACGCGATTTGTGCGACAAGCACGGCGCGTTGCTGATTTTCGACGAGGTTATTACGGGCTTCCGTCTGGCGGCGGGTGGCGCGCAGGAATATTTCGGCGTGCGCGCCGATCTGGTCACCTTCGGCAAGATCATTGGCGGCGGTATGCCGGTCGGCGCGTATGCGGGCAGCCGCGCGCTTATGGAGCAGGTCGCGCCGTGCGGGCCGGTGTATCAGGCGGGTACGCTGTCGGGCAACCCGGTTGCCATGGCGGCGGGACTGGCGCAGCTGCAAATCCTAACCGACCACCCGGAGATTTACACCGTCATGGAGACTTCGGCGCAGTATATTGCCAACCATCTGCGTGCAAGCGCGGACAAGCACGGCGTCAAATTGCAGGTCAATCAGGTCGGGTCGCTGCTGTGTCCGTACTTTACGGATGCGCCGGTGGACTGCTTCGCGGCGGCTAAGACCAGCGATACGAAAAAATACGCAAAGTATTTTAATGAAATGTTATTACGCGGGGTCTATCTGGCGCCCAGCCAGTTTGAGGCGATGTTTATCTCTTCCGCACACACACAGAAGGACTTGGCGTTCACCGTGCAGGCGGCAGACGAGAGCCTCGCGGCACTGTAAATACCAAAAGGAGGGCGGTCATGGCTCGCACATTTTATATCATCGGCGCGGGAATGGGCACGCTGGACACGCTGACCGGTGAGGCGCGCCGCGCGCTGGATGAAGCCGACGCGGTATTCGCTACCGCACGCTTGGCTGTGCTGAGCGCGAAAGCGGTCGTCTGTCCGTTCGGGGAGCTGGCTGCGCGAGCGGTGGATGCAAATGGGCAGACGGTTGCGGTTCTCGTTTCGGGCGACGTGGGCTTTTTCAGCGCGGCGGCGCGGCTGCGGGAGCAGCTGATACCACACGGAGAAGTGCGGCTCATATGCGGCCTGTCCAGCCTGCAATATTTCTGTGCGAAGGTGGGCGTTCCCTATGACGATGTATGTGTGCGCAGCCTGCACGGGCGCGCGGGCAGCATTCTCGGCGCGGTCAGCTATCACAAAAAGGTGTTTGTGCTGACCGGCGGGGCGCAGAACGCGCAGACCGTGTGCCGCACGCTTGCGGATGCGGGTCTGGGCGGGCTGATCGCCCATCTGGGCGAAAACCTCGGCATGGAAAAGGAACGCATCGCGCACGGCACGGCGGCGGAACTGTCGGAGCAGCCCTGCGGCGATCTGGCGGTGCTGCTGGTCGAGCATCCGGACGCAGTAAATGCTGCTACGCCCTTGCGTGACAGCATGTTCACGCGCGCCAAGGTACCCATGACCAAGGAGGAAGTGCGCTGGACGGCGTGCGGCCGGCTGGCTGTGCAGCCGGGCGACGTGGTTTGGGACGTTGGTGCAGGGACGGGCGCAATGACGCTGGAACTCGCGCGCCGCGCGTGCGACGGCATGGTATACGCGGTCGAGCGGGACAAGGACGCGCTGGCGCTGCTGGACGAAAACCGCCGCAAGCTGGGCGGGTATAACGTGCAGATCGTTGCGGGGCACGCCCCCCAAGCGCTGGAGACGCTGGTCGCGCCGGACTGTGTGTTCGTTGGCGGCAGCGGCGGAAAAATGCGGCGTATTTTGGAGCTGGCAAAGACGAAAAATCCCGCTGTGCGCGTTGTAGTGACCGCGATCGCGCTGGAAACGCTGGAGGAAACGCGGCGCGCGCTCCTTGACCTCGGATTTGCGGGTGTTGAGGTGTCGCAGCTGGCCGCGTCGCGCGGCAAAGCCGTTGGGCCGTACACCATGATGACCGCACTCAATCCGGTATTCATCCTGTCGGGAGGGGGACAAGATGCAGAATAACGCACCTCGTCTGCTGCTCGCGGGTACCGGTTCGGGCTGCGGCAAAACCACGGTCACGACCGCGCTGCTGCGTGCTTTGCAGCGCCGCGGTGTGCCGCTTGCGGCCTTCAAATGCGGGCCGGACTACATCGACCCGATGTTCCACACTGAGGCGTTCGGCGTGCCGAGCCGCAATCTCGATTTGTTCTTTGTGGACGAAACCGAGGTGCGAGGACAGCTGGCGCGCCATGTTCCGACGGACGGCATTGGCATCATCGAGGGCGTGATGGGCTTTTACGATGGCGTATCCGGCACGACCGACACCGCTTCGGCGGCGCATGTCGCGCGTGCGACCGATACGCCTGCCGTGCTCATCGTGCGTCCGCGCGGACAGTCTCTGTCGCTTGCGGCAGAGATCAAGGGCTTTCGGGATTTTGCACCGAATACGCTTGCGGGTGTGATTTTGAACGGCGCGTCGGCAGGGATGTATCCGTTTTACCGCGCGATTGCGGAAAAAGCTGGTCTGCCGGTGTTCGGTTTTCTGCCGCCCGTGCCGGACGCAGAGATCCCCGACAGGCACCTCGGTCTTGTGACCGCCGCGGAGATTGGCGGCTTGCAGGACAAGCTCGACCGGCTGGCGGATGCGGCAGAAACGGGGCTTGATCTGGACGGTCTGCTGTCGCTTGCGCGCACCGCGCCGCCGCTTGCGGATAAAACTGCGCCGCTTGCGCCGGTGACAGACAAACCGGTGCGCATCGCGGTCGCGCAGGACAAGGCGTTTTGCTTTTACTACGCGGATAACTTTGAAGTGCTGCGTGCGTTCGGCGCAGAAGTCGTGCCGTTTTCGCCGCTCGAGGACGAAAGACTGCCCGAAGGCATTGACGGCTTATATCTCGGCGGCGGCTACCCCGAGCTGTACACGGCGTGTCTGGCGGCAAACCGCACCATGCGGGACAGCATCCGCGCGGCGGTGCTGGGCGGTCTGCCGACGGTTGCGGAGTGCGGCGGCTTTCTGTATCTGCACCGCACGCTGGACGGCGCGGAGATGGCGGGCGTATTCGACGTGGATGCGCATTTGACGAGCAAGCTTCAGCCGTTCGGCTATGTGACGTTGACCGCGCGGCGGGATAACCTGTTGTGCCGCGCAGGGGAGCAGACCCGCGCGCATGTGTTTCACTACGCAGTGTCGGGCGACGAAGGCACGGATTTTGACGCGGTCAAACCCAATGGCCGCGCGTGGGCGTGCGTTCATGCGACAAAAACGCTGTATGCGGGCTTTCCACATCTGTATTTCCGGGCAAACCCGGACTTTGCAGCGGGGTTTGTGCGCGCGTGCGTGCATAGGAGGGATGGAACATGACACTGGAACAGGCGATCTCGGCGGTGCGCCCGCCGTGTGAACAGAGCCGTGCCGCCGCCAACAAACGATTTTCGGATATTGCCATGCCGCTTGGCAGTCTGGGGCTGTTGCAGGACGCGGTGGCGGAGATTGCCGCCATCCGGCGCACGGTACGTCCGTCGATTGCCAAGCGCGCGGTCGTGATGTTCTGCGCGGATAACGGCGTGGTCGCGCAGGGCGTGACCCAGTGCGGGCAGGAGGTCACCGCGACCGTGACCGAAAACATGGGGCGCGGCCAGTCGGCGGTTTGCCTGATGGCGCGGCATATCGGCATGGACAGCTTTCCGGTCGATATCGGTGTGGCGCGTGATGTGCAGGGCGAAAGGATTTTGCACCGCAAAATCCGGTACGGCACGGCGGATATGACGCAGGAACCCGCCATGACGCGGGAAGAGGCCGTGCGCGCGGTCGAAGTCGGCATCGCGCTTGCCGAATGGTGCGCAGCGCAGGGGTACGACCTGCTTTGCGGCGGTGAAATGGGCATCGGCAACACGACCACCAGCGCAGCGGTTACCGCCGCGCTGACCGATGCGGACGTGGAGACTGTGACCGGACGCGGCGCGGGGTTGTCCTCGGCAGGGCTGGAACGCAAGGTGCGCGCGATTCAAACCGCACTGGCACTGCATCGACCCGACCCGAACGACCCGCTCGACGTACTGCACAAGGTCGGCGGGCTGGATATCGCGGGGCTGACTGGATTCTACCTCGGTGCGGCGGCCTGCGGCTTGCCCGTGGTGCTGGATGGCGTGATTTCCTGCGCGGCGGCATTGGTTGCGGTACGGCTGTGTCCGGCGGTGCGCAGCTATCTGCTGGCAGGACACCGCTCGGAGGAACCCGCGGGCGCGCTGCTGCTGCGTGAGCTGGAGTTATTTCCGTTCATTACAGCGGGTATGCGGCTGGGCGAGGGCACAGGCGCGGTCGCGGCGGTCAGCCTGCTTGACTTGGTGTTTGCGGCTTATGACGGTATGCCCAGTTTTGCCGAAGCGGGGGTCGAAGCGTATCAGCCGCTGCAATAACAATGTACAAGGGAGGACGAACATGTTGATTGTGGTGACCGGCGGCGCGGCAAGCGGAAAATCCGCGCACGCGGAGCGTCTGGTGTGTGAAGCTGCACCGTCCTCCCGGCTGTATCTGGCGACCATGCAGCCCTTTGGCGCGGCGGCGCAGGCACGCATCGCGCGGCACCGCGCGCTGCGGCAGGGCAAGGGCTTTGAGACGGTCGAGCGTCCGCTGAATCTGGCAGGATTGGCGCTGCCCCGCCGCTATGACGGCATTCTGCTCGAGGATTTGGGCAATCTGCTGGCAAATGAGATGTTCGCGCCCGATGGCGCGGGCGACGCGGCGTTCGGCAGCATCCTTGCAGGCATTGCGCATCTGCAAGACTGCTGCGAAACGCTGGTCATGGTGACCGATGAAATCTTTTCCGACGGCGTTGACTACCCGCCCGAAACCGCGCGGTATATCCGCTTTCTTGCGGCGCTGAATCGCGATCTTGCCGCGCGGGCGGATGCGGTTTATGAGTCGGTCTGCGGCATTTTGCTGCCGCTGAAGGTAGTGTCAAGTGATCTATGAAAAACTAAGCCGAAAAAATTAGGCTCAATAGA
>JAHZFK010000049.1 GCA_019421385.1 Clostridiales bacterium | reverse complement strand
CTAACAGCAACGCGGCGCCGTTGCGGGAAACACTGGCGGCAGCTTTGGTCAAAATAGCGCGCTGGCGGGGGCGAGAGCCGTTTCTCGATCCGTTCTGCGGATCGGGTACCATTGCAATTGAAGCTGCAATGATTGCCCAGCGACGCGCACCTGGTTTGATGCGTGCATTTGATGCGGAAAAATGGTCCTGTCTGGATGCGGCTGTTTGGCGTCAGGCGCGGGAGGATGCCATCGGCATTGCGGATGGTGGTACACGATTTGATATTGTGGGCAGTGATATTGATCCGGCGTGTGTGCAGCTGTCCATGGAGAATGCACGCAAGGCAGGTGTGGCAAACACAGTGTTTTTCGAACAGACAGATGCGACAAAGCGTAATTACACGCAAAGCGGTGTGCTAATTGCCAATCCGCCGTATGGTGAACGTTTGCTCGATCTGAAGGAAGCGGAAGCTTTGTATCAAAAATTGGGGATCGCAATTGGAACATCTCAGATGAAACAATATATTCTCAGCTCCGATCCTCTTTTTGAACGCTGCTTCGGAAAAAAGGCAGATAAACGCAGAAAACTTTACAATGGCATGATCAAATGCGAGCTGCATATGTATTTTAAGCACTCCAAATATGGAAATGCTAATTCATAAGGACATAGTAAAGTGCATTCACAAAAAATTCATAAAATTTTTGACGTTTTTTCCAAGAAACCTCTTGCCAATTGATAAGAGTTGATGTAATATAATACTCGAGTTAGCACTCTGGTTCTTTGAGTGCTAAACCCTGACTTTGTTAATTTTTATTTTTCATAGGAGGCATCCGTTATGAAACTCAAACCCCTTTGCGATCGTGTTGTGATCAAGATGGTAGAAGCAGAGGAAACCACTGCCAGCGGTATTATTCTGACTGCATCTGCGCAGGAAAAGCCGCAGGTTGCGGAGATTATTGAGGTCGGCCCGGGTGGCGTGGTAGATGGCAAGGAAATCAAGATGGAAGTCCAGAAGGGCCAGAAGGTTATTACCGGCAAGTATACCGGCACTGAGGTAAAGCTGGACGGAGAGAAGTATATCATCGTTCGTCAGAGCGATATCCTTGCAATTGTTGAGTAAGAACCAGTATTTCAGGAGGTAATATATTATGGCAAAGCAGCTTATTTATGGCGAGGATGCGCGCAAGGCACTGCAGCGCGGCATCGATCAGCTTGCTGATACGGTCAAGGTTACGATTGGTCCGAAGGGTCGCAATGTTGTGCTTGACAAGAAGTATGGCGCACCGCTCATCACCAACGACGGCGTGACCATCGCCAAGGAGATCGAGCTGGAAGACGCTTACGAGAATATGGGTGCGCAGCTGGTTAAGGAAGTTGCTACCAAGACCAATGATGTTGCCGGCGACGGTACTACCACTGCAACTGTTCTGGCGCAGGCGTTTGTTCGTGAGGGTCTGAAGAACGTCGCAGCAGGTGCGAATCCGATGGTGATGCGCCGCGGCATCTCCAAGGCTGTCAACGCTGCAGTTGAAGCGATTGCCAAGAATTCCAAGACCGTGGACGGCACCAATGATATCGCCCGCGTTGGCGCGATTTCTTCTGGCGATGAAGAAATTGGCAAGCTGATTGCAGAGGCAATGGAGAAGGTTTCTACCGATGGCGTTATCACCGTAGAGGAGTCCAAGACTGCAGAGACCTATTCCGAGGTTGTCGAGGGTATGCAGTTTGACCGCGGTTACGTCACTCCCTATATGTGCACCGATACCGAGAAGATGGAAGCAAATCTGGACGATGCACTGGTTCTGATTACCGACAAGAAGCTGTCTAACATTCAGGAGTTGCTCCCGATTCTGGAGCAGGTTGTTAAGTCCGGCAAGAAGCTGCTCATCATTGCGGAAGATATTGAGGGCGAGGCTCTGTCTACCCTGATCGTTAACCGCCTGCGCGGTACGTTCACCTGTGTTGCTGTTAAGGCACCGGGCTTCGGTGATCGCCGCAAGGATATGCTGCGCGATATCGCTATCCTGACCGGTGGTACGGTGATTTCTGAGGAAGTTGGCATCGAGCTGAAGGATGCGACCATGGATATGCTGGGCACTGCTCGTCAGATCAAGGTAACCAAGGAGAACACCACGATCGTAGACGGCGCTGGCGACAAGCAGGCGATTGCAAACCGCGTTGCCGAGATTCGCGGCGCGATCGAGCGTACCACTTCTGATTTTGACCGCGAGAAGCTGCAGGAGCGTCTGGCTAAGCTGGCGGGCGGTGTTGCAGTCATCAAGGTTGGTGCTGCGACCGAGACCGAAATGAAGGAAAAGAAGCTGCGCATTGAGGATGCACTGAACGCAACCCGTGCAGCAGTGGAAGAAGGCATTGTTGCAGGCGGCGGCGTTGCTTACGTCAACGCAATTGCAGCAGTTGAGGCACTGGCTGAAGCGGCAGAGGGCGACGAAAAGACCGGTATGCAGATCGTGGCACGTGGTCTGGAGGCTCCGATGGCTCAGATCGCCTTTAATGCGGGCATCGAGGGCGCAATTGTTGTTGACAAGGTTAAGAATTGCGGCAAGGTTGGTTATGGCTTTGATGCTGCAACCGAGACCTATGGCGACATGATTGCGAACGGTATCGTTGATCCGACCAAGGTAAACCGTTCTGCGCTGCAGAACGCGGCTTCTGTGGCTTCCATGGTTCTGACCACTGAGAGTCTGGTTGCCGATAAGAAGGAGCCTGTAGCACCGGCTCCGGCAGCTCCGGACATGGGCATGTATTAAGAATAAGGTGACGCTCTGTTTTGAGTGCATGACCTTTTCAGAAGTAATATTTGGATGGCAAGCACGAGGTAAAGTGCTTGCCATCTTTTTTATGTTGATCAATAATTTTGCCGTACACTGCAACCTAACAAAACAGATATGTGTTTCGTGATTGCGTTGGCATTATGCCTAAATTAGTAAGATTGATTTGCGCAAATTGACTTAATTAAGAAATTCCTAAAAAATGTCCCACTTCATGCGAAGAATGGTTTAGAAAATGTTTTTCCGAAACTGTGTCGGAGATAATCCGGTCTTATCGGTGAAAGCAAGGATAAAATTGACTTCGCTTCGATAGCCGACTCGAAATGCGATCTCTTTTACGGATAGAGAGGTGGATTGCAGCAAGGCTTTTGCTTCGTCAATACGATGCAGCATGATATATTCATGCGGCGAAAACCCGGTTGCGCTGCGAAACAATCGGGAAAAGTGCGATGTACTGAGACGGATTTGTTCTGCAATTTGTTTTACGCTGATTTGCTCAAATAGGTGTTGGTCAATATAGCGGATAGCCTGAGATATGGCATTGTGATTTTCGTATTTGACAGATGGCGTCGAAGGAAATAAAAGTGCGCAAAGAATGCGATAAATGCGCTGGGAACAATCTACTTCGCTGATGTTCGCACTGCGTAGTCCGGAAATGATTTGTGCGATCTCCTGTTCAATTCGGTCATCAGGTGATGGAGTAAAGGATTGTTTGCCGCCTCTAAAAGCGACGATCTGATTGAAAAAGTCGGCGGCGTTGGCGCCATCAAAATGAATCCACATAGCCTCTGCGTCTCCAGTGGTATAAAAATGGTGTGGCTGATGGCAGTCAACTAACGCAACTTGACCGCGTTCCGCTGAAAATTGCTGCGATGTTTCATAAAACATGGTACCAGAACGGATATAAGCCAGAAAATAATTTTTATGGCTTTCTTGACGCGCAACATCGCAAGTATCTGAAAAGTCATAGTGTTCATCATAGTAATAATGTCCTACACGGGTGACATAGAAAAACAGAGCACGTGCAGTTGCTGACGGAGTGGAAAAGAAACGTTCTGATCGGGATAAAACACCTGGCTCGTTGGTTACTTTCAACACAATCACTCCTTTTCTTTATAATAGCACAAAATATAAATAAGTTGCAGGGTTTTATTATTGCGCAGCAGCTTTCAATCCAGTATGATTACATGGAAAGAAGCAATAAACTCATAGAAACGCGTAGTCAAAAGGTGTACAAAATGATTAAGGAAAAGACTTTTTATAAATCGTTTATGGTTTTAGCGCTTTCATTGGCCCTTCAGAACCTATTGACTTATGGCGTAAATATGATGGATACAGTAATGCTTGGCAGATACAGTCAGAATGCCATGGGCGGCGTCAGCTTGTGTAATCAGGTTCAGTATTTGCTGCAAATGCTGGTGGTTGGCGCGGGGGAAGGCGCAGTCGTGCTTGGATCGCAGTACTGGGGAAAGGGGAATTTGAAGCCAATTCCCCATATCATCGGTGTTGCTTTGCGCTTTGGCGGCAGCTTGGCTGTTCTTTTGTTTTGTGTGGTGGCATTTTTCCCTACACAGCTTTTAAGCCTATTATCCAATGACAGCGCGGTTATCGCAGAAGGACAAAAATACTTTCAAATTATCTGCTTTACATATATTATTTTTACCGTTACCAATATCTTGGTCGCTTCGCTGCGCTCCATTGGTATTGTAAAAATAGGTTATGTCATTTCCGGCTCCACACTGATTATCAATGTATGTCTCAACTATTGTCTCATCTATGGTAATCTGGGCTTCCCGGAGCTTGGTGTGCGTGGTGCCGCGATTGCTACTCTGGTATCACGGTGTGTAGAACTGTTGATTGTCATTTATTATTTGAAATATAAAGAGAATCAGCTGAATCTGACTTTGACCAAGCTGCTCCGTATTGATACGAGTTATATGCGAGATTACACGCGCGTTTCATCTCCAGTGCTGATCAATCAAGCGCTATGGGGCGTGGCCCAGATGGTGCAGACCGGCATTCTCGGACACCTCGGGGGCGATGTGACAGCTGCAAATGCCATTGCGGTTCAGGTTTTTCAGGTGTTGTCTGTTGTGGCGTACGGTGCTGCGTCTGCCTCAGGTATTGTGGTTGGACGCACCATCGGAGAAGGTAACGAGCTTCGCTTGCGTCCGCTTGTCCACACACTTCAGGTTTTGTTCCTCACGATTGGAATTTGCTCCGGTTTGCTGATTTTTATTTTGCGCGAACCAATTTTAATGGTTTTCGGCGGTACATTGACCGATCGGGCATACGAATTGTCCATGCAGTTTATGCTGGTTCTCTCTATTACGACAGTTGGCACATCCTATCAAATGGCCTGTGATAATGGCATCATTCGTGGTGGCGGCGATACTTCTTTTAGCGCGAAGATGAATTTGATCAGCATGTGGTTCATTATTGTGCCGCTTTCTGCGATTGCAGCTTTCTGGTGGAAGTGTGCACCGGTTGTTGTATTTTTCCTGCTGAAATGGGATCAGCTCTATAAAACTATCCCGGTCGTTATTCGGCTGCGCAGCTGGAAATGGGTGAAAAAGGTCACTCGACCGGAGGAAAACGGATAAACTGAATATTTCTCTTTCTCTCTCCTGAAAAACCGGTCGTATGGCCGGTTTTTCTGTTGACAAAAAAATAAAAAATGATATACTTTTATAGGAATCAAATATGCAAATGCAATGAGGAAACGAGTTTTTCGATATTTGGCAGATAGCGAGAGGGGATAGTGCAAGCCCTTTGCCAAACCGAGGGACAGCCACTTCCGAGCAGTCTGTGAAAGCAGACCGTCTGATCCGCGATAACCGATCACTAAGATGTGCTTTTATTGGCGCAGATTAGGGTGGTACCGTGGAAGAATGCTTTCGCCCCTAACGAGTGGGCGGAAGTTTTTTTTGTTTTACAAATTAAAATTTGGAGGATAAATACTATGCAGTACAGAAGTTTAAATGAACTGCGCGAAATGTACCTGAAGTTTTTTGAAACCAAAGGTCATCTTCGCCTGCCGAGCTTTTCGCTCATCCCGCAGAACGATCCGTCGCTTCTGCTGATCAATTCTGGTATGGCGCCGATGAAGCCGTATTTTACCGGAGAGCAGGAGCCGCCGCGTCATCGTGTTACCACCTGCCAGAAGTGTATTCGTACCGGTGACATTGAAAACGTCGGCAAGACCGCGCGCCATGGTACGTTTTTTGAAATGCTGGGCAACTTCTCGTTTGGCGATTATTTCAAGAAAGAAGCCATCGCATGGAGCTGGGAATTTCTGACCAGCCCGGAATGGGTCGGTATTGATCCGGATCGCCTGTACCCGTCTATCTATGTTGACGATGATGAAGCTTTTGAAATCTGGAATAAGCAGATCGGTATCCCGGCTGAGCGCATTTTCCGCTTCGGCAAGGAGGATAACTTCTGGGAGCACGGCTCCGGTCCGTGCGGTCCCTGCTCGGAAATCTATTATGACCGTGGACCGGAGTACGGCTGCGGTAAGCCGGGCTGCACGGTCGGCTGTGACTGCGACCGTTATATGGAGGTTTGGAACAACGTATTCTCCCAGTTCAACAACGACGGCAACGGCAATTACACCGAACTGAAGCAGAAGAACATTGATACCGGCATGGGTCTGGAGCGTTTGGCTTGCGTTGTACAGGGCGTTGGTTCGCTGTTTGATGTCGATACCGTGCGCAGCATCACCAACAAGGTTTCTGAAATTGCCGGCAAGCACTATGGCGACAGCGAAAAGACGGATATTTCGCTCCGTGTCGTTACCGACCATATCCGTTCGACCGTTATGATGATTTGTGACGGTGTTATCCCGTCCAACGAGGGTCGCGGCTATGTACTGCGCCGCCTGCTGCGTCGTGCGGCTCGTCACGGCAAGCTGCTGGGCATTGACCGTCCGTTCCTGTCTGATGTAGCAACGACCGTAATTCAGGAATCCGGCGGCGCTTACCCGGAACTGGTGGAAAAGCAGAAGTATATCCACAAGGTGATCGAAAACGAGGAAGCAAGCTTTAATAAGACGATCGACAGCGGCCTGAATATTCTTAACGAGCGCATCGCAGCGGCAGACGGTAAGGAGCTGCCCGCAGCGGATGCATTCCAGCTGTATGACACTTATGGCTTCCCGATTGATCTGACCCTTGAAATTCTTGAAGAGCAGGGCATGACCACCAACCGCGAAGAGTTCGATCGTTTGATGAACGAACAGCGCGAGCGCGCCCGTGAGGATCGCAAGAAGATGGGCGATTTGGGCTGGCAGAGCGAGGATCTTGGTCTGGACAAGTCTATTAAGACCCGTTTTGATGGTTATGAGACGCTGGGCGAGTCGGCAAAGGTGCTGGCTATTGTCAATGAGGGTGAACCGTCCGGTGCGGCAGCCAAGGGCGAAAAGATTACCGTTGTACTGGATCATACGCCGTTCTATGCGGAAATGGGCGGTCAGATTGGCGACCATGGTATTCTGGAAGGTAAAAACGGTGTTGTGACCGTGTCTGACGTGCAGAAGACCAAGGACGGCAAGTATATGCACATCGGTGTGGTGACTGAGGGCGAAATCTCGGTCGAGGATGAGGTGCAGGCCAAGGTAGACGCAGAATACCGTCAGGCGATTTGCCGTGCGCATACTTCGACGCATCTGCTCCAGAAGGCGCTTCGTAAGGTGCTGGGCGATCATGTTGAGCAGGCAGGTTCGTATACGGCTAACGATCATATCCGTTTTGACTTTACGCACTTTGCAGCATTGACTGCCGAGGAACTGGCGCAGGTTGAGACGCTCGTCAACGAAGCAATTCTGGCTGGCAGCCCGGTTATCACCGAGGAAATGTCCATTGACGAGGCCAAGAAAAAGGGCGCAATGGCGCTGTTCGGTGAAAAGTACGGAGCGGTAGTACGCGTGGTACAGGCGGGCGATTCCGTTGAGCTGTGCGGTGGTACGCATCTGGATAACACGGCAAAGGCCGGTGCGTTTAAGATCATTGGCGAAGCATCGGTTGCATCTGGCGTGCGTCGCATTGAAGCGGTTACCGGTAAGGCTGTGCTAGATTACCTCAATGAGCGTCAGAAACTGCTGACCGAAGCTGCTGCCGCGCTTAAGACCTCTCCGAATGAGCTGCCTGCTAAGATTGAGCAGACCGTGGGTGAACTGCGCACCATGACCAAGAAGATCGACAAGCTCAACAGCAGAGTGGCATCTATGCAGATGGTGGATCTGCTGAATGTTTCGCGTGATGTCAAGGGCGTAAACGTGGTCGCAACCAAGCTGGAGGATGCAACGGCGGAAGTGCTGCGCACAATGGGCGACAGCATCAAGGAAAAAGCGCCGAATATGGTTGCTGTTTTGTCTGCTGTGAACGACGGCAAGGTTAGCCTGCTGTGTGTCTGCGGCGCGGAGGCTGTCAAGAAGGGTGCCCATGCCGGTAAGATCATTAAGGAAGTAGCCAAGATGGTTGGCGGCGGCGGCGGTGGCCGTCCGGATAGCGCAACCGCTGGCGGAAAGCAGCCGGAAAAGCTGGAGGAAGCGCTGGAGGCAGTCAACAATATTGTTGAAGCACTGCTGTAAATCCGGTATAATGAAAGAACAGAAAGGAGCGGTTTGAATGCAAGATTGTCTGTTCTGTAAAATTGTTGCAGGGGATATCCCCTCTAACAAAGTCTATGAAGACGAAGTTTGCTATGCCTTTTACGACATTGATCCGCAGGCGCCGACGCATTTTTTGGTCATTCCTAAGCAGCATATCCAATCTGTGGCTGCAATTGACGCATCTAACAGTGCGATTGTAGCGCATTGCTTTGAGGTCATCGCAAAAATCGCAGCGGATATGAAGATGGATAGCTTCCGTGTGGTTTCCAATATTGGAGAGCAGGCGGGGCAGAGCGTATTCCATCTGCACTTTCATGTGCTTTCGGGTCGAGATATGACTTGGCCTCCGGGCTGATGAAAAAAAGAAGTGGCCTTACCGCCACTTCTTTTTTACACTTTGCAGGGAAGAGGGAGATAAAATGCGGGAACGGCCTCTTGTTTTTCTGGTTCCGGCAGTTGCCGTGGCGATATTTTGCGCGGTGTGCTTGGATATTTGCTTAAAACCGAGTTTTGCGCTTTTCCTTCTTTCCTTTTCATTGGCTTTGGCAGGTGCGTTGATAGAGCACAAGAAGCTCTTTACGCTATGCTGCATGTCGGCAGCTATGTTTTTTGCATTTGCTGGCTTTTCGGCTTATCAAGCTGTTTTTGTGGAGCCTGTCCGTATGTTGGCAGGTACCCATGCCGAAATTACAGCAACAGTGTTGCAGGATGCAGCGGTGTATGACGACAATCAGCGAGCGGAATTATCTGTTGATGACAATGATGTGCTGCCGCGCAGCTTTCGCATGTACAGTTATCTGCCTTTAACGGAAACACCGCTTGCCGCCGGCGATCGAATCAAAGTGAATGTTGGGTTTTATTTGCCCGGGAATTCGGAAGGCTTTGACCGTGCAGCCTATCAAGCGTCGGAAGGCTGTTATATCACCGCTTCGTATACGAAAAATGATAACGATGCGCCCACGTCATTTACCGTATTGCAGACCGGTAACCACTCATTACGTTGGATACCGCAGCGCATTGCCCGTTTCTGCAAGCAGGCGATACAAGATGCCTTGCCTGAACGAGAGGCCGCTTTATTGACTGGGTTGCTGATTGGAAACACGGATACCATTTCCACGGAAGATACGATATCCTTGCGGATTGCGGGACTGAGCCACTTGGTTGCCGTCTCTGGACTGCATGTTGGTTTCCTCGTTGCATTTTGCTATTTGATTTTTGGTCGTAAAATTGGCACATATCTTTCGGTGCCGCTCATTCTTTTGTTTGTGCCGATTGCAGGCGCGTCGCCATCGGTCATTCGCGCTGCGATTATGTATCTGATTGCAGCGGGTGCATTCATCACTCGACGGGAAGCAAACACACTGAATTCTTTGTTTGCTGCGCTTGCTTTACTGCTGATTCAAAATCCATATGCAATCGCTGGGTTGAGTCTGCAGCTTTCCTTTTCAGCAACGCTGGGATTGGTGCTTCTGGCTGGAAAAATGCAGACAAAATTGCTCAAGCCGTTTCACAGTTTGCCTAAGCT
Organism: Clostridiales bacterium; assembly: GCA_019421385.1. Taxonomy (GTDB): domain Bacteria; phylum Bacillota; class Clostridia; order Oscillospirales; family Butyricicoccaceae; genus Agathobaculum. The sequence goes on along the minus strand of JAHZFK010000049.1, from coordinate 5,871 downwards.
CCTTTTCAAACTCCTGTCTGTGCTTGCAGGTGCGTTATCTTGTACGGTTTGCGCAACCATTTTTACTGCGCCGATTTTGCTTTCTTCCTTTGGTTATATTTCTATCTTATCTGTTCTCAGCAATTTGATGGTGGTTGGTGTAACTGCGATATGCTTCATTGCAGGCTTTTTGCTCTGTATATCCGCAGCTTTTGTTCCGGTTGCAGTGCCTGTGATATCGACAATTGTCCAGCCGCCGCTGCGTTATATTTTATGGGTTGCGGAATGGGTGTCGGATCTTCCTTATGGCATGGTGAATTGGGGCGATCGTTTTGGGCTTGCGGCACTCTTTCTCTGTTTTGCGGCAATCCTGCTTTGGTTGGTGATAGGGCAGCGTATCAAATGGAAGATTATTTTGCCAATCCTTTGCCTGTGTTTAGTCCTACTTAGCGGCATAAATGCCTATCAATATCAGAGGACATATCGTGTTACCTATTTACCATGCGGAACAGGGCAAGCTATTCTTGTTTCTGACACATCGCATGTGACTCTGATCGACTGTGCTGGAGACGGCGGATATCGGGATGCCGCCCAGCTTGTGCAGGAGTGGATGCGCTATCACAATAAGGATCACATTGATACTCTAATTTTAACGGCAGTGGATCGTGGTCATGCACGGGATTTGCCGACGTTGCTGCAAACAGTTTCGGTGCATGAGATTCTGATTCCGGACGGATGCAAGCAAACCAAGTATAACGTAGACTTAATAGAACTTTGCAAGCAAGTGGACGCACAAGAAATTGATCAATCCAAGATGCTGGATAACGGTGCTGCTCCAATCACAGTTTTTCCGGTGACGGATGGGAAAATGGGCGTGCAGATTGACAATGCAATTTTAGTCCTTCATAGTCCGACGCAAAAGCAGCTTGCTGCCTTTTTGGAATCCACTTCGATCACAGCACCGGAAATTGTACTTTCTCAGAGTAATATGGAGGATGATACATTGTTAACGCAGGCATTAGATGCGATGCATGCAGAGAGAATTGTGGTGCAAGCTGGGTTTGGTGAAGTAGTGTCGGAGTATCATGATCTTCCCGTGGAAAGTCCATATGTGACCGGAGAAATCGTGCGGCAATTTAGAAAGGAGTGAAGGTATATGCCACAGGAAAAAGTAAAATCAAACGGAAAGACGCAGCTCATTCGTGACTTGAAGCAGGGGACCTTTGCGCCGCTTTATGTGATCTCCGGCGAGGAAAGTTATTTGAAAGAATACTATTTGCAGCAGCTTCGGGAGAATGTGATCGATCCGACGTTTGCAGACTTCAACCGGATCGAATTGGAAGGGAAGGGGCTTACCACAGAGCAGCTGACCGAAGCGGTGGATAGTTACCCTGCCATGTCGGAGAAAAAGCTGATTATCATAACCGATTTTGATTTATTCAAACCGCCGGCTGTGTTCTCTGATATGTTGCCTGCGTTGCTGGAAGATTTACCGGATTATGTTTGTCTTGTGTTTTACTATGATATTCTAGATGGGAAACCGGACAAACGAACTAAGATGTATAAGACGCTGCAAAAGGTCGCGTGCTTTGCAGAATTTTCTCACATGGAAGAACATGAGCTGGTTGCATGGTTGGAACGGCGGGCTCGTGGGCTGGGCTGCGCTATCACGCCGGAAGATGCTTCTTATATGATTTTTCTGTGTGGGAATTCCATGACCAATCTGGTAGGGGAGATGGAAAAAGCTGCGGCACATGCCACCACTGGAGAAATCAAAAAATATAATATTGATGCTGTCTGTTCTCCTGTGTTGGATGCCGTGGTTTTTGATTTGACCGATGCAATAACGGCAGGTAAATTTGAACGCGCAGTCTCTCTGGTGGGTGATTTAATTGCGCAGAAAAACAATGAAGTCATGATTTTTACTACCATTACACGCCATATTCAGCGTTTGTATGCGGCAAAGCTTTGTGCAGAAGCGAGGGCAGGAGAGAAACAGTTGATGGACATGATTGGCTCAAAATCGCCGTATTACGCGCAACAGATTCAAAATGCCGCACGGCGTGTATCACTCAAATGGCTGCGGAAAGTGGCATCTCTATGCGCACAAACTGATGCAGCATTAAAAGGAAGTGCGGTGGATCGCCAGAAGCAGATCGAATTAACACTTTTGTCTATGGCGTCTGCATTGAGGGAGGCCTAATATGATACGAGTTCGTGAGGCCATCGTGGTAGAAGGCCGCTACGATGTCAATACAGTCCGTCAGGTTGTAGATGCAATTGTGCTGGAAAGTGGCGGATTCCGTATTTTTCATGATAAAGATCAGCTGCGCCTACTTCGAAAAATTGCAGAGATACGCGGTTTGATTGTGTTGACGGACAGTGATGGGGCAGGTTTTGTCATTCGTAATTATATCAAAGGGGCGTTGCCGGCTGGCAGCGTAAAGCAAGCCTATATCCCGGATATTGCCGGCAAGGAGCGGCGCAAACGGCATGGCTCCAAGGAAGGTAAGCTGGGAGTTGAGGGGATGCGCCCAGAGGTCATTTTGGAGGCCTTGCATCGCGCAGGTGCAACATTTGAGGACGAATTGGAATCGGCTACTGTAAAGCGAGAAACGCCAATCAGCAAAGCGGATTTTTTTGCATGGGGGTTATCTGGGCAAAGAGATAGCGTTAATCGTCGTGCCGCTGTCCTGAAAGCATTGGATTTGCCGTCCCATATGACAGCCAATGCGCTGTTGGAGTTTATCAATGCGGTCAGCTCCCGAGCCGAACTGGAAGAGATCATAGATAGAATATCAACAGGGGATTGACAAGTCGCAAACAGAAGCCTATAATATCAGTGTAAATTAAATAGTTCTGTTTCAGGGCGGAGTGAAAGTCTCCACCGGCAGTATACGGACAGTTCGTCCGATAGTCTGCGAGCCGCAAGGCATGATGGGTGTGAATCCCAACCGACGGTTATAGTCCGGATGAAAGAAACAGGTGTATTTCGGTACGTCTGCACGCCCTTGGGTCATTCCAAGGGCTTTTTTTTGTTACCCATTCAAACAGAACTCCTTGCAAAGGAGAAGATACTTATGACAAAAACCAGCAAAATCACGTATACCGCAGTGTTTGCGGCGATTGCAACCGTTCTTATGTATTTTGAATTTCCGATTCCGTTTATGCCGCCGTTCCTCAAGGTGGACCTGTCTGGTGCTGTAGTATTGATTGGGGCGTTTATTTTTGGCATTGGACCGGCCATCACCATGATAGGGATCAAAGATTTGATTCACTTGACGCAGACCCAAACCGCAGGTTCTGGAGAATTGGCCGATTTTTTGATGCTGTCGACACTGGTTATCATTGCGGTATTGGTTTATCGTGCACATAAGACGAGAAAAATGGCGGTTGTCGGCTGTTTGTGTGGTGCTGTTGCTATGGCGGGTATGGGAATGCTGACGAATTATTTCTTGATCATTCCGTTCTATGTCAATGGAATGGGATGGAACTTAGATGCCATTTTTGACATGTGCAGAGCGGTCAATCCTGCAATCAACGGCATGGCGGCATACCTTTTCTTAGGCATTTTACCGTTTAACCTGATTAAAGGTGTGATTTTGACCATCATCACCATGGTTGCTTATAAGAAACTGAGTGTTTTCATCAAATCGAAGCAGATTGCAATTCATACGCGGCAAAAAGCGAACTAATAATTAAAAAATGGGGGACATGGACGGGGAAGCGTCTATGTCCCTCTGTTTACAATAGGAGGTTTCAATGGATAAGAGAAAGAAATGGATTCATGCATTGTTGCTTTGTGCAGTTGGCATTGGAATCGCTGGTTTGCAATGCGGCTTAGTAACACGATATTATACGTTGGAAACAGATAAGATAAAGGATGGGCAGGGGATGCGCCTTTTAATGTTATCTGATTTACATAGCTGTATTTATGGAGAAAACCAATATCAGTTGATGAGTCGGATCATACGCGAACAGCCGGATTGCATCCTGTTATGTGGCGATATTGTAGATGACAAAACACCACGCGATGGTGCAAAACAATTATTGCAGCAAATCACGAAAATTGCACCGTGCTATTATGTTTCGGGAAACCATGAGTTTTGGAGCAGCCAAGCCGATGAGATCTTTGATATGATAGAGACATACGGCGTTCAAGTGCTGCGGAATAAGCAGGAAACTGTCACCATAAATGATATCAGCTTTACATTATGTGGTGTCGATGACCCTGCCGCAACCGGGACACAGCGGGCTGGTTCATATGGAGAAGCGGAAGCGTATCAACAGACTTTAGCACAATTCCAAGACCTAGATGCAGGACAGTTGTGCGTATTATTAGCGCATCGACCGGAGTACATTGATGAGTATGCAAAATATCCATTTGATCTGGTTTTATGCGGTCATGCGCACGGTGGCCAATGGCGCATTCCGTACTTGCTGAATGGTTTGATCGCGCCGAATCAGGGATTGTTTCCGAAGTATGCTGGCGGACAATATACCGTTGATGGTATGACTGAAATTGTCGGCCGAGGCTTGGCGCGCGACTGGAAACCGCGCATCTTCAATCCACCGGAAATTGTGATCGTAGATATAGCTGGAACAGGGAAATCATAGCATTAAAGCTCATCTGAAAAATAGATATATAAAATTATACAAGAGAAAAGTTTTGTAGAATTCAGGGCATTGTGTTTTAAACCGATTATAAAAAACCCGGATACGCTGGATAGGTTGCGTATCCGGGTTTGCTTATTGCCATGCAACTTCAAGTGGATGATTGAATAGTAGTCGCACAAGTTCACTGCTAGTGTAGTTATCTTTTCGAATGTTTTGCAGGCTACACTGATACTTCGCCCAAAACTGCTCATAGCCGACGGCGTCGCGTAATCCCGTTTCTCGATTGTAGCCTTCATACGCAAAAGCTAGTTTGCCGTTTTGGTAATCCATCGCATTTGTGTCAAGGCTCCACGGTATATAAGAATAATCTAACGTATTTGTAGTCTGCATATCAATTGTTACAAAAGCTAGCGAAGCAAATGTGCAGAACAGATAGATCCAGCGGCTGACTGATTCAAGCGGTAATATGCTGTGTAAAAACGCATTTCGATAAAATGCAAGAAACAACGCCTGATTTGACAGACCGGATGTAATCTCCTGTGTGAGAAAATATCGACACAGAGCAGTAAGTACAAGTATTTCAGCCATCCATAGTATTACAAAGCAGAAAAAGCAGGATAAGACATGCCACAGGAAAACGGTGCGTTCTGAAATGCGCAGACGGCGCAATGTATAGCCGCCACCGTTCATACGGTACAAAAAGGCAACTAAAAAAATGATTCCACCAATAAATACTCCTTTGAAAGAATCGGGGTGTATCACAGTTTCTAAAAATGGAACTGCGCGTATACAGCATCAGCACAGAAAGATGTTTTTTTCCCATATGCTCTTCCTCCCCTCAATCCCAATAGTGTTCTATCAAGCGCAGTGCTTCTGACTGAGACAGCCCCATCTGCTTCATCGATTGCACAACACTTTTTACATCGCTTTCCAGCAGCTCTGCACGAATTTGTGCGATTTTATCTGCATCAAGTACCATATAACTTTTGGCACCGGTATGGGAGCAGATCAGTTGTTCTTCTTCCAGCTGCCGATATGCCTTTTGCACGGTATTGGGGTTTACTCCTAACAACGCGCTTAATGTGCGGCGTGACGGCAGCTCATCTCCATCATGATATTCTCCTGCAACAATACCGCGCTTGAGATATAGAAGGATTTGCTGATAAATTGGTATTCCCTCTTCCATGTGAAAGCCATCAAATGAAATCAACCAAGATCAACCTCCTACAATAATAATTACGGTATAAGGCGCGGCAGCCAGCCGCGTCTTTTTCC
>JAHZFK010000048.1:3207-16204 GCA_019421385.1 Clostridiales bacterium | reverse complement strand
GTCAAAGAAGCAAAGCGTTACTACCCAGAAGTGAAGCTCACTTTGCTATTGTCATATCATCCGGCAGAGCGGCCCATCCCAACACCTGATGGATTTGACGGAACATTCTATCCGTCTGGAATGGAGAGCGTTCCGCGCAAGGCTGCAATCGTAAGAGCAAACCGCTATGTTGTGGATCATGTAAACTATCTCATTGCCTATACCTGGCGCCCTGCCAGTAATGCGCGGGAGCTGGTAGAGTACGCAAAAAGAAAAAGCTCGATTACTATTACTGTAATATCTGAAACCAGCTGACTACTTAACAAAATATCATCAAACAGTTCAAAGTACAGAATCGCCGGCTGTGGACATAGAGGATAAACAGCTTTCTGAATCGAGTTGAAAAGGATAAACATCAATTTAAACTACACGCAAGGCATTAACAGTAGGAATACCCCTGCTCACAATGTCTTATTTGGTCAAAAATATAATCGATATAGGCCTCATTATATAGAGCTTGACTGTATTCGTTTAAACGAATATAATGGTTAATATATTATTAGCCTTTTGGAGGCATGAAGTATGAATGGGTTTATTACTGTGCAAGAAGCAGCGGACAAGTGGGGGATTACGTCACGCCAAGTGCAAATTTTGTGCAAAAATAACCGAATTGATGGCGCAACACGAATGAGTAGGATATGGGTTATTCCGGAGAATGCAAAAAAGCCTACAAAAGATAAGCTGCAAAAAAATGATGGTTAAAGTTTTACACATAAGCTGTCAATAAGAGGGTGTCAACATGCTTTATATTCAAGACCCATCATATGTAGATTCCAAGCAACTGCTCGATGCATTATTAGAATGTTGCCCATTCGCTCGTTTTGGAGCGGGGGCTTATGCCTTTGTATCCTCTGATGGAATTAAGTTACTCATTGGAGACCCCATTTTCAAGTCTTTTTTAGAGCGCGGGCAGTTTCTCCTAATTGTTGGAATGGACGACATTACAAATACACATTCTTTAACTACACTCAAACATTATATGACGCTCTACCCCAATCTGCAGGTTAAGGCATTTCTTCATAATACTACTAGATCAACGTTCCACCCGAAATTCTGTTGGTTTAATTGTGGGAATTATGGCTATGTTATTACAGGATCGGGTAATTTGACTCAAAAAGGAATGCAGAGAAACAGAGAAGCATTTGATGTGAGACAAGTAACTGCTGATGATCTGGCATCTATTGTGCAATACTGGAATTCTTGGCTTGACAGTGTCAGAGACTTTCTTTTTCCGTTGGATAATGCAGCAGTTGTTCAAAAAGCAGAGGAAAACATCCATCGTATGCAAGCCATACGGCAGCGGAGAGTAAGACCTGCTGTAAGCCCACATACAGAAGTAGCTCAAAAAGAGCAAATAGTTCCTCAAATCAAGACCCCCAATGCAGACAATATTGAGGAGACCTCTTATGTAGATGACGAGCTTGGAGCTTGGGAATACGACGCCACTTCTTTGGTTCTAATTTGTGAAATACCTCGTGGAGAAAAACGCTGGAATCAGGCCAATTTTGACGCAAATACATTCCGAACATTTTTCGAATCAACACCTGGAGTGTCCGGGCAAATGGCGCTGATCCTACGTGATATTAAACATGATGGTAATTTGGGAGAAATCAGGCATAGACCACCGGTATCAGTAGCGAGCCATAATTATCGCATTGAACTGTATGTTGACCGAGGTACGGCCTATCCTGAACATGGACGAGTGTTGGGCATCTTTGTTAAGCTTTCGTCTAGGACATTCCTCTATTCTTTGGTTTTCCCAACAGACGAAGAATATACGTCGCTTCAAGCCAAATTAGATAGTGAGCGAAGGCGCTGTGATCGGTTGGTAAGGTATCAAACAACTGCTGAAGAATTGCAAACGCTTGCTCCTACACTACCAATTCTACAATATCTCAGTCAGGCGGATTAAGAATGAAACATGATATTAGTGCACACGAGTTGCGTCCTATTCATTATTTGGGCAGCAAACTTCGCATTTTAGATACAATTGGAGTGGCCGTTGACTCCGTTAGCCCAAAAAATGGACGAATATGCGATTTATTTTCTGGTTCCGGTACGGTTTCTAGATACTTTTCCCATTCGCGCCCAGTGACAGCAGTTGACATTCAGGAATACTCTCGTGTTCTTTGTTCCGCCGCCCTTATGCCGGTTCGCTTTCCGTTTTCTGGTGCCGAACTTGTTGCAAGTATCAGGGCATCAAAAGAATATATTACTCTTTGCTCAGTGTTTGAGCCGCTTTTGTCTTATGAGCGTACTGCTACTGAAAGTGCCAAACAAGGTTATATTGATCCTTTATATGATTTAATTGCAAACGGTTCGGTTATTGTTGCAGAAAAAGGGTTTCCGCCAAAATCTCAAGAACTGTCGTCTACAATTCAGGCCGTCTTGTATGCTCTTAATAAAGCCGGACTTAGTAACTCTGTTAATACAATGGTGACTCGGTATTTTGGCGGCTTGTACTTTTCTGTCGAACAAGCAATATGTATTGATGCCGCGCTAGATTATATCTATAGGCACATTGCCGATGCTCCAATGCGCAATTCAATGTTAGCAGCGTTGCTGAGCGCAACAAGCGAAATCGTTAATACAGTTGGGAAGCAATTTGCTCAGCCGTTGCAGGTCTTCGGCAAAGATGGAGCGCCAAAGCGAAAGCTATTAAAAAAAATTCTAGATGACCGTGCAGTGTCCTTTTGGAATTCTTTTGAAGAATGGATTAATGCCTATTCTGAATTAGAACCCACTCCGTTCTTTTCACATGAGGTATTACGCCTGGATTTTCGCGATGCACTAAGACAATTGCAGCATAGCGATGTTTCAGTTGTGTACGCTGATCCGCCATACACACGATATCATTACAGCAGATATTATCATGTCCTGGAGACCATATGCCTAAGAGATTTGCCTGAAATCTCACCCACATTTGTTGGCGGCACTCAATTGAGCAGAGCAATATACCGTGAGGGGCGGCACCAATCTCCGTTCTGTATTCGTTCAAAAGCTGGAGAAGCATTTGACAATTTGTTCTCAGGTGTTGCCGCTTTAAACGTGCCTTTTGTTCTGTCTTATTCTCCGTTTTCCGAAAGCAGCTTAGCCACGCCGAGACTGCAAACAATAGAACAATTAATGAATAGGGCTCAATTTTATTATGAAAATGTAACAATTGTTTCGCCTGGTCACTTTATGCATAGCAAGTTGAATGCAGTTGAAAAAAATTATGAAGCTGAGAAAGAGGCTGAATTGCTGATTGTGTGTCAAGGCCTAAAGAGGTGAAAAAATGAAAGATATACAAGGTCTACTTCGGGTAAGTGGGCATGGAAATGACTTTGGCAACATGATAATCAAGGGAGATAACTGCGCAGTTTGCGATTACATAATGAACGAGTTTGCGGGCAAAGTGAAGTGTATTTACATCGATCCGCCATATAATAATGGAGAAGAGTATGCGCATTACTCTGATGTGTTTAGTCACAAACAGTGGCTAGACAATATGAGATCGATTATTAACCGACTGTTCCGCTTATTGACAAAAGACGGTAGTTTGTGGATATCAATTGATGACAATGAGGTGCATTATCTAAAAGTCCTTTGCGACGAGATCATGGGAAGAAGCAACTTTGTAACGACTATCATTTGGCAGCAAAGAACAACCAGAGAAAATCGTCGTGCGTTTTCAAATAACCATGAGTATATTCTCGTTTATGCCAAAGATCCTGCAACATTTAAAAAAAAGCGCAATCTTCTCTGTGCCGATAATTCTGTTCTGGCAAGGTATAAGAATCCTGACAACGATCCACGAGGGCCATGGCAGTCGGTTTCTTTGAATGTGCAAGCAGGCCATGCTGTAAGTAGTCAATTCTATTCCATTACTGCCCCCGGGGGTAAGGTATTTAATCCACCAAATGGGCGTTGTTGGATTTACAATGAAACGCGAATGAAAAAGGAAATTGCAGACAATAATATTTGGTTTGGATTAGATAAAAATAGTACCCCACGAAAGAAAAAGTTCTTATGCGACGCCAAACTTGGGCTCACACCTGAAACGCTTTGGCTGGCGTCGGATGTAGGAACAACAAATGATGCTAAAAAGCAACTTCTGGCGTTATTTCCAACTATGACTGTTTTCGATACACCGAAACCTGAAAGCCTGATACGTCGAATATTGGAAATTGCCTCAAATGAAGGAGATTTGATTCTCGACGCATTTTTAGGATCTGGCACAACTGCAGCGGTTGCCCACAAAATGAAACGGGCTTATATTGGAATTGATATTAGTAGTGAAAGTATTGATTATTCGTTAAGCAGATTGAAACGTGTCATAGCTGGTGAGAAAAGTGGAATTTCAAAGGATTTAGGCTGGGAAGGCGGAGGATCATTTTCCTATTATGAATACTATGATAATATGAATTTCCACAAGGTAATAGAACTTGATTCGTTGACAATCGCCCAATAATACGGTGTTGTGGACTAAAATAGAGTCGAATATTTGAGGATGAATAAAGCCGTTTTTCTGGCAACATCATGGCAACAAAAAATCAGATAGCCCCTACTATCTGAATAATGAAGATAATGCCAATATCCTGAGCTAAATCCCATAAGCAAATCTGTTTAGAAAACTTCTGGCAGGAGCGAGTGGGAATGATGTCCAAAAGACCAAAAACCCGCAGAAATACAAGCTTTTTGACCTGTCGCTTTGCTAAATGATACTGAGATGATACTAAAATTAGGCATCATTGCAAAGGACAAGCAAAACCGACCTATTGAATTAGTCCATTCAGTAGGGCGGTTTTTTTGCTTTTATTCATGTTTTCGCCATGGGATACTCGGTTCATGCCTCCCGCAATCGTCACAGGTATCTGGCCAATTCAGTTTCCACTCGAAGTATTCTTCTGGGATAATCTCCTTTGCTTTGAGCTCCCGTTTACGCAGCAACCATTCTTTAAGATAATCATTAACTGGAAGAGAGTCGAAGTAGATTCCTACAGGCTCGCGGGGAGGCCAATCATCGCTATCGTGATACAGTACAAAATTGTCGTACAAATTATAGGAATCAGGATACCGATGCATCTGAAATAGATTGAGAACACTGGGGAACTCTTCTTCCAACCATAGCAAACGATGGAAAAACGCCTCCATGGAACCAGGAGAATGGTCGTAGAAATTTTGAGGATTGACATGAAGCACCTTAGCCATTTGGTCGAGTAGTTCTTTTTTAGGAGCTCGGTAGTTGATCTCATATTGTGCTATTCTATTATCTGCACCTTTATCTCCAAGGCCGACTGCCATAGCCAACTGTTTTTGTGTCATGCCTCGAAAAGTTCTGATTATCTTAATTTTATCCCCTACAGTCATGAATACACCGCCTTTTATGATAGTGTATCGTATATCAAATGAAAAATCAAGGATACATTAGCAAAATTGCTAACATATTTGATATTAACTTATATGCGAATGCACAATATCAGAAAAAGCATTAAACATATATGCTTATGAATAAAGAACAACATGCATAAATAAGTTGTTTTGTTTGTGCTAATGACGTGACTGCTGTCTTAGGATCTGAATCCTATGCTTAATGAATAGTAATCAGCTCAATACCTTTGCAAAAATATCAGGACTGACCAAACATAACTATATGATTCAAAGATCACTTTGTTGAGATGCGATTGTTTAAGATAAACTGCGAGTGCATAATGGACAAAAAAGATTTCCGCAGTCGTCAAGCAGCTGGAGCGTATTGAGTCCGGATGCGTGGTGATACGGAATGGATAAAAGCCATTGAGAAGGGAATATAGGGGAGACTACCAATGTATGAAAACAAAAAACAGCTGCTCTGAATCCATCTGTTTCAATGGATGGAGAACAACTGTATCAAATGAACACTGGATACTACAAGAATACCAACAAAGAACATTGCCTTGTATAGAATGATACTTCAGCAGATATTCGGTTTGAAGCAATGTTTCCACAGCCAATACCGACAAATGAAATAGAAGCAGTGATTATATGTGGCACAGAAATTCCTGTACCATGATTCCGTTTTGTCTGTTAAATACCAGCATAGCGCGAGGATGCAAAGTACCACTGAGACGCAAAAGAACCTGTGGCAAATATGTGCCACAGGTTCTTTTATTGCAATGCCGTCTATTACGGTTCAAGTCCAGATCACATGTTCCGACCTTGAAGCTGTAATGTCATAATATCTTTATAGAGCAAACCCTCTACTTCTTCGTCCAGCGGATCAAAAGCGCAGCCATACCGCCAACGAGGAGGTTGACCATGCTCAGCGGTGTTTCGAGAACTTGCCACTGTACTGGCCAGCTGATAACTAGAGCCATTTTCCGTCAAACAGGGGATGGATAGAATGAGCTGCCGCCCTACGTCCAGCTTGAGGGGACTATAAAAAGCGACACCAACTAAACTAATATCCTCCAGTTGGCACTTTCCCCGAAAGCGAAAGCCAGGTCCCCAGAGAATTTCGGCTTCAGTCTCTACTCGCTGCCGGAATGCTCTACGACACTCAGTACAAGCAGTTGCATCTTGTACAAAAATATTCCAATGATCTTCTTCGCATACCGATACAACGCCGTAGACTATGACCAAATTCCCCCACGGTTCCCGAACGCGAACCTGCACCTTGACAGGTGTTCCGTGCCCTGCACCCAGAGGTGCTTCACAGTTCTGACGCGGCTCGATGGTGAGCATCTTAAAATCCGGATCTCGCTGCGCCACATGACCGGCGAAGAAAAGATAGTTATCCGTAGTCAAAACTTCGCATACCGCACCCTCACAGGCGGTAAGCAATTCATCCAGTGTGTGCTCTTCTGTAGAGTCAGAGTCGTGTTCTGGTGTTGATGAAATCTCTTCTTTGTTTTCAGATGCCTGCTCTGTTGTAACCGAGGATTGTTTCGTAGATGCAAAAAAAAGATGCATGGCGAGTTCCTCTCCTACCTTATTGACTAAAAATAGTCTTTATTCTGTGAATAGACTATCACCAGTCAATGGTCCTGTCAAGGGAGAAAATTCATTTAACAATTTCAACACATATTCAATACATATATTATAAATTCCCACACTGACGAACCGGATATCATCACCAGATAAATCAACAATCACCAATTAGTTTTCAGCGGTTGTTTCCCACCATGTTCCGCAATAGAAAGACTGTGGTTTGCACTGAAACAATAGTATATCTATCAGATTTGCGATGTAAACACTTGATACCCCTGACGGCTCATTTCGTCGAGCAGACGCTTTGCATGTTCCACACCGCCGACCTCACATACAACCTGAATGATTGCCTCTCCAATATCCAGATCAGCCTGTACTCGATCATGCTGGAAGCGAATGATATTGGCATTCTGCTCCGCGACCAAATGCGCAAAGCGTTCGAGTGCACCAGGCGCATCCGGCATAATGGTAGAGAACTTAAGATGACGGCAGCGAGTGACAAGGCCTTTTTCCACAATTTTATGAATGAAAGACACGTCAATATTGCCGCCGGACAACACGCAGACAACCTTTTTGCCCTTTACATCCACCTTGTTGTTCAACACAGCAGCAAGGGAGGCAGCGCCGGAGGTTTCTACAACCTGTTTGCAACGTTCCAGGAGCAGCAACACCGCAGAAGCGATTTCATCATCCGAAACCGTAACGACACGGTCCACATATTTCTGAATATACTGGAACGTGTTTTCGCCCGGTGTTTTCACGGCGATACCATCCGCAATCGTGCGTACGCTCTCAGAAGGGGTCAATGTGCCTGCACGGAAAGAATTGGCGATTGCCGGTGCGCCTTCTGCCTGCACGCCGATTACCTGAATGCGCGGATTGATCTGCTTGGCGCAAGCAGCTACGCCTGAAATCAGACCGCCGCCACCCGCCGGAACAAAAATCATGTCCACAAACGGCAGGTCGCGCAAAATTTCGAGCGCAATCGTGCCCTGACCAGCCATGACATCCTCGTCGTCAAACGGGTGAATAAACTCCGCACCGGTTTCTTCACAGATCTCACATGCTTTGGCATAGGCTTCGTCATAAATGTTGCCTGCGAGCACAACTTCGGCGCCATAACCCTGTGTGGCCGATACCTTGGCAATCGGCGTCGAGCGCGGCATGACAATCGTTGACTTAACGCCGACCGAGCTGGCTGCAAAGGCAACGCCCTGCGCATGATTGCCCGCGGAGGACGCAACAACCGCATGAAGATCGCCCTCGGCGTAGCGCTTCATGATCTTGTTGTATGCACCGCGAACCTTAAAGGAGCCGGTTTTTTGCTGGTTTTCGTATTTCAGGTACACTTCCGCTCCGGTCATGCCGGAAAAAGTGCAGGAAGTGGAAAGCGGGATGTTGTGGATCACATTCTTTAACCGATCCGCTGCCGCTTCAAAATCTTTCAGTTCTAACATAGCGTTCTTCCTCGATTTAGCAAGATAAATTTATCATAACACTACCATGCATCTTTTGCAAGAAAAATCCGTAAAAATGTCAAACAGCGCGGATGCCTTTTTTGTCGCGGACGCGGTTTTTGTTGCTATTGGAAGCGCTTTTTGCTATACTAATACTAATCATAAAGAACAGTGATGTGGAGGAAATACTGGAATGGATGAGCAGAATAAGGGCTTCCGCGGGGCAGTATTCGGCGGCTTTCGACGGGAGGATGTACTGCGCTACATAGAGGAAACGGACAGCAAGTATTTTTCCGAAACCGAAGAATTGCGCCGTCAGCTGACCGAGGCGCAAGCAGCTATGACCGAACTGAGCGAGCAGAATAAAACGCTGACCGCCAAAAACGCCGAGCTGTTGGAACGTCTGGGTGAAATGACGCTGGATACCGATAAAATTCGTGCACAGCTCGACCAGATCGAGCGCGGTTTCTCCATGCAAACAGGGGAGATCGAGGCACAAAACGCCCGTGCCGAAGAACTGGCAGCAGAAAATGAACGGCTGGCTGCAGAAAACGCAAAGCTGGTCGCCAAGTGTGGAGAATATGATGCATCCAAGGATAAAATTGCAGAGATGGAGCTTTCAGCCTATCGCCGCGCCAAGCAGATCGAGGAGGATGCAAAAGCAGAATTGCAGAAGCTGCGCCGCCAGTCTCTGGACATGATCGACCAAGTGAAGCGGCAGCTGGATGTGACCAAGGAAAATTACCGCACTGTGCTGACACGCAGCCAACAGGAGTCCGCAGAAATGGCGCGCAAGGCAGGCGAGGTACTCGGCGAAATTGACCGGATCAGCGCGGCTTTGGGCAAAGGCGAAGCGGAGAAAAACAAAAGCGGATTGCGGGATGTTCTGAATAACCTGCGTCCAAAAGCGGAGGAATAAGCATGGCGCATTATGATTTGCAAACCAAACAATTAAAGGAAATGGCACCCAAACTCCGGGCAGGCGATACCGTAACCCTGACTGGCATCGTATACACCGCGCGCGACGCGGCGCACAAGCGTATCGTTGCGGCGATGGATGCGGGTGAAGCGCTGCCGTTCGATTTGGACGGTGCTGCGATCTATTACGCAGGGCCGACGCCGGCCAAGCCGGGTCAGGTAATTGGTTCGGTTGGTCCGACGACTTCCGGCCGTATGGACCCATTTGCACCGCGTCTGCTGGATGCAGGACTTGCCTGCATGATTGGAAAAGGCGTTCGCAGTCAGTCCGTGCAGGATGCCATGCAGCGAAACGGTGCGGTTTATATGGTAGCCATTGGCGGCGCAGGCGCGGCAAAGGCAGCCTCTATCAAAAAGGTGGAGGTCATTGCCTACGATGAGCTGGGCTGCGAATCGGTCAAGCGTCTGACCGTAGAGAATTTCACTGCTATTGTTTCGCAGGACTGTATCGGTGGTAATTTGTATACGGAGGGCGTTGCAAAATACAAGCGCTGATACAATAAAAACCGAATATTTTCCCCTCTTCGGGCATATGCTGAGCTGAAAAGCAGTCCGGGGAGGGGATTTTTTTGAAGTTGGGATTCCGGCATACGGCGTTTCAAGCGGTGTGCACGGTGCTCGCGCTTTGCTGCGCATTGACGTTGTTGGGTCGTAACAAGGCACAAATGACGCTTGCTGAGCAGAACGCCGTACATGTACCAGTGCTGATGTATCACAGCATCCTCAAGGACAGCGCACGGCAGGGACAATATGTGGTTTCACCGGACGTTTTATCTGCGGATCTGGATGCATTGCGATCGCGCGGCTATCAGACTGTGACCGTATCCGATTTACTTGCTTATGTTTATGATGGCGTTCCACTTCCGGAAAAGCCGGTCATGATTACCTTTGACGACGGTTATTACAATAATTATGTATATGCCTACCCGCTATTGCAACAGTGCGGAATGCGTGCGGTTGTTTCGGTCATTGGCAGCCAAACCGCGCAGTATACCGAAAATGGAGTGGAAAACGCATATTGGTCTCATCTTCGGCTGGAACGCTTAAAAGAAATGCAGGATGTGTTTGAAGTGCAGAATCACTCATGGAATTTGCATGAATACGGTGAACGCCGCGGTTGTCTGCGCCGTCGGGGAGAGGATCAAAGCAGTTATGAAGCGCTGCTGCGTGAGGATACCGAGCAGACACAAAAGCTGCTCACCGAAGCAGGATTGCCGACACCGACCTGCTATACATATCCGTTTGGCGCTTGTTCGGAAGAGAGCGAACGTATTTTAGAGAGCATGGGTTTTTTGTGCACGTTGGGCTGCGAAGAGCGGATGAATTTAGTGACAAACGACCCTGCCAGCCTATATGAAATGGGGAGGTATAACCGTGGAGCGGGCGAAAGCACAGAGAGCTTCCTCGCAAGAGCGCTGGGGGAGTGACAAAATGGGGCTGATCCGTTTTTCCGATTTGCATTGCCGCGAGGTGATCAACCTATGTGACGGCGCACGTCTAGGAGAAGTATGTGATCTGGTATTCGATCCGGTATGCGGGCAAATCACCGCCATTGTTGTGCCGGGGCAAGGGGGATTGCTGGGCATGTTTTCACGGCAGGATCAGGAAATTCCGTGGCAATGCATTGAAACGCTGGGAGAAGATTATATTCTGGTAAAATTTCATGCGTAACCGCTGGAAAACACAATAAGAATGTGATAGGATAGGGGAGCAAAACAATCAGGGGAAAAGAGAAAGAACCATGAATAAAAAAACAGGATATTTTTTAACGGTGTTTGGCGCGGTCTGTTGGGCGTTTTCAGGTGCATGCGGGCAATATTTGTTCCAGCACCGCGGCCTTGATGCAGACTGGCTGGTTTCGGTGCGTCTGACAACGGCTGGGCTGCTGCTTGTGCTGTATTCGCTGGCACGCTGGCGCAGTGGCGCAGTACGGATGTTTCGCTCTCGACGGAGCATAGGCGGAGTCCTTGTCTTTGCTGTGTTCGGCATGGCAATGTGCCAATATTCCTATTTCCGCTCGATTGAGCTTTCCAATGCGGCAACTGCAACCACCTTGCAATATACTGGCCCGGCACTGGTACTGCTATGGCTGGCGTTTCGTGAAAAACGTATGCCTACCCCGAAAGAACTGATTGCGGTCGTGTGCGCGATGGGCGGCGCTTTTTTACTTGCTACCCATGGAGATCCCTCCCAGCTGGCGTTGTCACCAAAGGCACTGCTCTGGTGTATACTGGCAGCCATCTCGATTGCTGTGTACAGCGTGCAGCCGCGTGGACTGATTGCCGAGTATGGCACCATACCGGTCACCGGTTTTGGTATGCTGATCGGTGGACTGGGGCTTTGCGCTGTTTTCCGCCCATGGCATATCGTCGGGCAGTGGGACGCTGTAACCGTTATCGGTATGGTATACATTATTATATTTGGCACCATCTGCGCATTTTGCTGCTATCTGGAGGGCGTGCGTCGCATCGGCGCAGCGAAGGGCAGCATTTTGGCTGCGGTAGAGCCCGTGGCATCGGCGGTACTCAGTGTGTGCTGGCTGGGTGTGCCGCTGATCGGCATGGATATCGGTGGTATTGCGCTGATTGTTGCGGCAATGGTCTTGCTGGCAGACGACAGCGAGTCCTCTCCAGACAAGAAAACAGTAGAAAAATCTATTTAAAGTAGAAAAAATAATTGACAAAGCATATTTGTCGGCGTATACTATTAAAGCACGAATTCGCACACCTCGTGATGAAAGCAGCCGGTGACCGATTTTTCGGTTGCTGCTGTCAGATGATCAGAGGTGGAGGAAACAACCAAGGAGGAAAAGTAAAATGGCAGTAATCTCTATGAAGCAGCTTCTGGAGGCCGGCGTACACTTCGGCCACCAGACCCGCCGCTGGAACCCGAAGATGGCAACCTATATCTTCACCGAGCGCAATGGTATCTATATCATTGACCTGCAGAAGACCGTAAAGAAGCTCGAGGAAGCATATTTCTTCGTACGCGATATGGCAGCTGCTGGTGAGTCCATCCTGTTTGTCGGCACCAAGAAGCAGGCACAGGATGCGATCAAGGAAGAGGCTGAGCGCTGCGGCCAGTTCTATGTCAACGCTCGTTGGCTGGGCGGCATGCTGACCAACTTCAAGACCATGCGCACCCGTATTGCCCGTCTGAACCAGCTGCAGAAGATGCAGGCGGACGGCACTTTCGATCTGCTTCCCAAGAAGGAAGTTATTAAGCTCCAGCTCGAAATCGCTAAACTTGAGAAGTACCTCGGCGGCGTTAAGGAAATGAAGAAGCTTCCGGGCGCTCTGTTCGTGGTTGACTCCCGCAAGGAGAAGAACGCGATCGCTGAAGCTCGCAAGCTGGGTATCCCGATCGTTGCAATCGTTGATACCAACTGCGATCCGGACGAGATCGACTATGTTATCCCGGGCAACGACGACGCGATCCGCGCGATCAAGCTGATCTCCCAGACCATGGCAAACGCTGTTCTGGAAGGCAAGCAGGGCGAGCAGCTCGAGGTTGAGGCTAAGGCTGACGAGACCGAAGCTAAGGCTGAGGCGTAATTCTAATATTGTAATATT
>JAHZFK010000048.1:0-3197 GCA_019421385.1 Clostridiales bacterium | reverse complement strand
ATATTTCCGCAGGGCGCGACGCCCCCGGCGCGCCGTCCGGTTTTGTCCGTGTAGCGGTGCCGGGCCGTCGTGCCCTGTGGCTTTGATGAAAAAATTGATTTGGAGGAATATAAAATGGCTTTTACTGCTGCTGACGTAAAGAAGCTCCGTGAAATGACCAACGTAGGCATGATGGACTGCAAGAAGGCGCTGACCGAGGCGGACGGCGATTTTGACAAGGCAATTGAGCTGCTGCGCGAAAAGGGCCTCGCTAAGGCTGCTAAGAAGGCAGACCGCATTGCAGCGGAAGGCGTTGTTTGCGCAACCGTTTGCGATGACTGCGGCGTAGGTGCGATCATCGAGGTTAACTCGGAGACCGACTTTGTTGCCAAGAATGCGGATTTCCAGCAGTTTGTTGCTGATCTGGCTGGCGTTGTCATGAAGGAAGCTCCGGCTGATGTAGAAGCACTCAAGACCTGTAAGATGGGCGATCTGACCGTGCAGGAAGTTCTGCAGGAGAAGGTGCTCACCATCGGTGAGAACATCCAGATCCGTCGTTTTGACCGTTTCGATGAGTCCACTGTCAATGTTGCTTACACGCACATGGGCGGTGTTATCGGCGTTCTGGTCGGTCTGCAGGTTTCCGATAACCTGAAGGGCAATGCGACCGTTAAGGAACTGGGCAAGGATATCGGTATGCAGGCAGCTGCGATGAATCCGTCCTTCATGGATAAGTCCGAGGTAGACGAAGCGACTCTGGCTAAGGAAAAGGAAATCCTGTTGATCCAGGCGCTCGAGGAGAACAAGACCGCTGCTAAGCCGAAGCCGGAACAGATCATCCACAAGATGGTAGAAGGCCGTATCGGCAAGTACTACGAGGAGAATTGCCTCCTGCAGCAGGCTTTTGTTAAGGAGAACAAGATTTCCGTTGAGCAGCACATTGCAGCAGTTGCGAAGGAACTGGGCGGCGAGATCAAGCTGGCGAAGTGCGTGCGCTTTGAGAAGGGCGAAGGTATCGAGAAGAAGCAGGATGACTTTGCAGCAGAAGTTGCTTCTATGGCGAAGTAAGATTTGTTGTGCTTCCCCCGACAACTCTGCACAAAAACTCCCCGCTAAAATAGCGTAGAGAAAGAGAAGACCTAAGGTAATTCGTGTACCTTAGGTCTTTTTTGTTTTGCCTGAAAAGAGCGGAAATAATGAGCTGAGGATGGAATTTGCCGGTTTATAAAGAGAATTTGTTGCGAGCAAAGTTTGTGTACCGCTCCGGTTTCTAATTGGGCTCCTGCCAGGATTCGAGGGAGAAATGGTGGGGAATTGGAGGGGGGATAACAGGGAGTCTAAGATTAATTCAAATTTTTCTGAGATTTTGATGCGAAATTTTGAATTAATCTGAGATTTTGCTGGAAAAACACCGCAAAAGCTCGGAATAATTCCATAAAACGCTTTAGGAAGATAAAGAATTATTCAAAGGTATACTTTACTTGGTTGAAGAATTATTCTTAGATTTTGCAGCACATGGCAAAACGGTCTCTTATTTTGAAAAATGGCAGCCTTGATCTCAAAAAAATACTTTAAAGTATGAAAGAATTATTCGCAGTTTTTGCAATAAGAAGCAGGGAATTTACGAAAAAAGCGCCTTTATCTCCCCGAAATACTTTAAGGCGTGAAAGAATTATTTTGAGATTTTGCAAAAGCGAGTATGAATAGATGCTATTTTGCGGATAAATCCTTAAATCTCCCTGAAATGCTTTAAAGTGCGAAAGAATTATTCTGAGATTTTGCAGAAAAAACTTGATAAACCGATCCCAATTCTGAATTAAACTGAAAATCTTTGTGGTTCATTGATTGTCAGTTTAAGAATATCCTTGCAGCTGTCTGCAAACCGCAAATGGCAGCAGACAAACCCCTTTATTGATTGTGGGAGGTAAGCACAATGAAAACGATTGCCAACATATCAGCAGGCGAATTAGTAAACGGCTGGAGCTGTTGCCAGAATCAATACATGGCGAAGCTGATAGCACAGGTACCCGGACGCATACGGAAGTGGGGAGGGACAGCAGTATGCAAAAATCAGGTGTAAAAACAAGAGATATCCGCTTTTTCAGCGAGAAAAACGATACAATGATCTGTGTACATACTCCGCTGGCCCGGGATTATGCCAAATGGCTGGAAGATCAGCCGTGGGTGGAACGGTATGAAACCGGTGTGTTGCTTGACGCATCGCAGATGGATCACGTCAGCCGGGTGGATATCCGAAGCAGCTATTTTGAAACGGCATGGGCGTCGGACTTTTTGATCACCTTGGCAGACGGCAGGAAAGAGATCCGGGAGGTCATCAGCGCAGAGCAGCTTCGCAAACGGGCGGTCGTAGAGCAGCTGGAGTTGTCCAGACGTTATTGGGGCGCACTTGATGTATCCGGCTGGAAGGTTGTGGTGATGGAATGAAAGAGCAGGAAATCGTTCGATTTGTTTCCTGTGCGGGCCAGCAGTATCGGGTGCTCCATACTTCTCTACTGGGCGCATGGCTGATCAGCTATGAAGAACCGGGTACGCCCTTATTTGTCGCTGAGGCTGACCTGGAGCGGTTTGAACGTATCAAAACCCCGGAAAGCTTTATTTGTTATAGCAGTACAGCAAAGTTGAGCAAAGCACAATATGAACGGCTCGCTATCATACAGCCATTACTGGACGAAAAGCAGTGCATTTGCGATAAGGTTATCAGACGGGAAATTGCAGCGAAGGCAGCACAAATTCATCATACCTCTATCCGCCGTGTGCTCCGCCTGTACTATCGGTATCTCGCAACAGGCATCCTGGTGGCCGGCAAGCCGTCACGCAAACCGACAAAGAATGAGACCTATGACTGGGCGATCCGGACGTTCTACTATTCCTCCAAACGGCTCTCCCTCCGGGCTGCTTATGAGATGATGCTGGTCGAAAAGTTTACCAAGGCGGATGGCGGCCTGTCTGCGGATGCCCCAAGCTGGTCCGGGTTCCAGCACTACTTTTATAAGCACGGTTATCACAAAAAGCCGCAGAAGATCATTGCAAGAGAGGGCCTTTCTAATTACCAGAGAAATCACCGAAAACTGCATGGTTCTGCATCTGACTGGCGCAGCCAGCTTGGATGTTATCAGATGGATGCGACTATAGCGGATATCTATCTGGTATCCCGTCTGGACCGCAGCAGCGTGATCGGTAGACCGAATATTTATCTG
>JAHZFK010000047.1:1928-16936 GCA_019421385.1 Clostridiales bacterium | reverse complement strand
AGAGATGTCGGCGGTCTGCTGGGCGGCCTGCGTTTCCTGGACAGTGCGGATAAACTCGGCTCGGTCATTCTTGGAATACTCCGCGATGGCCCGGAGCATATCCGCAATCAGTGTCAGAACAGCTTCGACCTTGATACGGTGCTGTGTAGGGCAAAGGGAGCCGATAGGGTACTTCCTATACTGGCTGCAAATATACTGAGGAACATGCTTGCCGCTATAGGTGCGGTGAATGTACATCTTGCCCTGCAATCGGCGCAGTACATCAGGCCGGTCAGGGGATAGGCCTCCCCAAAGTCGTCCGGGTAAAGAAAAGTTAAAGGAATATTCATGGGTCTGCTTGGCTCTTCATGTTATAATTTCAGTACCAATGATAGAAGCAAAACTTGATTGAAAAAGCTGCAATCGGGGAGGATAGGACATGAAGCGCATCATTACAAATGGAATCAGCTATCTGGAGCCACTTTCGGGCAGTAACCAATGGTACTGGGGTATGGATTACACAGGAGGAGACCTGTATGAAGCAGGAGAGCTCTACCGGGACGGACACCCGATTCAATGTAACAAAGGTATCTTGGTTCACTATCCTGATGGAATCGTGTATGAGCCTGTTCACACAAAGCCTGGGCAGTATCTTGGGAAACCGGTGTATTTCGATGGTCAGGTGGTGTTGCTGATGGTGGACTTTCCCAAAGAAGAGATCCATATCCTGAGCTTTAATGATGCAACAGAAAAGACCAACCAGCTTGCGGTGCTGCCCCTCGCTCTTGCTGAGGACTGCTACAACCTAATGCTAAAAACCTCACCCATTCTTTTAACCAGAGCGCCTCAAGGAAATCGATTCTATATTCTTTGGCCAGAGCGCCGGGAGTTTGTTCTGGAGGACTGTGAGAGTTTCATTCTTCTGGACGGAGACAGAATGTATACCGAAAAATGGTATGAGGACCCGGACTACCGGGATGAGGTTCTTGTACGAGATTTTAGGACAGGCAATATTCTGGAGCGGATACCAGGGTGCATTTGGACTATGCCAGATGGTCAGAAATGGCTCCTGGGGTGAGTATACAGCAAGGGGCCAACAACGGAGGCAGATGATGGAGACAACATTTGAAAAATGGTATCCCTGTGATAACTTGGATACGATGTACGATGTACACGATGTGTGGCTTGGGCAAGAAGGATATTCTTTTATTCTGCTGTCTGATGGCCAGCACAGAAAGAAATTGGAAGGACAGCGGCTGATATTTACATGGGAATCCATCGTTAGCTATCAACTGTCCGAGGAGCGTTATCGGGAAGATCTCTGGGTCTCTGATCCTAAGCAGGCGTGGTCTTTCTGGAAAAGTACAGATTCTCCATATTTGAATGCACTTCGAGAACGAAGCACACTGTTTCCTGATGGAGCTGTCCACTGGCTGTTTGTGGGAACAAATCTTGTTGCGGATGTGGTTGCAGCTCAGCTGCCTAAGATCTCTGTAATTGCACCCGGTGCTGGCATGACTGAATCATACCGCAAGGAGTTTGAGTTCCAAGGGTGCGTAGAGGTGCCGATGGAGCTTTCGGAGAACCAGTTCCTGGACCGGTTCCTGATGTTTATCGAGGAGAACGGCTGGAGTTTTGGTGGCGGTGTACGAACCATCGTAGACGGCTACTATATCAACGAGGACGACACACCGGGAAAGCCAGTTTGGCCGGAAAAGGCAAGTAAGGAATCCCCTTAAAATAACGAACAGAAAGGACGATGAAAGGGTGGCACTTGAGATAGTTGCAGCCAAAGACACCAACCATGCGTTTGAGATTCTGTCGTTCAGCCCCAGAAAAACGATGAAACATCATATAGTAGACGAACCGGAAGGAATTGACGGCTTCCTGTACGATACCAGAAACGAACTCACAAACTATACATACTATTACCAATTTGATCCATACAGAGAAACCCAACTTAAAGGGGATCAGGTTCCGGCAATTAAGACTTTTTCGCAATCCATCGTAATGTGGCTTGATGAACATGGCACAGAAGAAAACAGCGTGATTCAGCAATATGGCCTGTCCTTCCAAAAGATTCGGCGTTTTGCGGATAAATTGGGTCGTGTATGTGATGTAGCCATGGAGCATGGATATGGATTGTCCGGGATTGGAGACTAAAGCACAAAGATATTTAGGGAGAAAATCTAACCATGAATCCTGAAAAAACACACTTATATAAAAAACAATATCAGCAACCAATAGAAGAAGAAACGCCTCCGCATAAAGGAAAATCTAAGACGGCTGCTACCTCAGATAGCCGAAAACGGTCTAAGCACAAACACATATACAAAAAAATCATCTTACACTATGGTAGTGACTCGTTTTGTTGGGGTAGACAATGCGGAATTTGCGGGAGATTGGATTCTACATATAAATCTTCTTATTCGAACTCCAAGGAGTTTCAGGTAACCGGTGAGGGCTTGTATGGAGAGTGGAGAAGTATTTGCCTTACCGAAATTCATAGAAGATATCCTGAATACACCATTATGACATTGGAAAACGCAAAGTGGATGGAATGGACAGGAGATAAAACATATGAGTGAAGGGCGATGAAATGATACTTCCAAGAGGAATTACAGGATTTTGGAGCGTGAACACAGCGCCGCCGCCGTTTTTGGACGAAAAAGCGTTCTGTCAGATGTGCTACTCAATTGCCATGGAAAACGGCGGGACTGTGACAGAATTAAATACAGATACATCACCAACAAACTTCTATTCTACTCAGATCCGTAGACATGACAACTTCATTTTTATTTTGCAGAACATCCATTATCCCTATGCGGCCTTTGCTGAGCGGGATGATTCCGGCGGATTTGTTCTGACCAGTCAGCCAGAGTGGTTCCGATTGCCGACGGGGGCGGTGCATTTCCTGAGCCTTGCCGAGCTGAATAAGGACTGGCACAACCTGTGCGGAGAACTCAGTCCGGAAGAACTGGAGCAGATCCGCTATTGGAAACCGCAAACAGTCGGAGAAATCATATTTAACACTTGGGATTGATGTGGTCGACGAAGAACTTGTGCTCACATGGATATGCGGTGCAAAAGACTGCTTTCCAGAGAAAATATTCACTGCTCCAGTTAGATGCGCCGCAAACGTCTTTATGATACACTGTGTATATGGGATAAAAAGCTGGCCTGGGTTTTGTTTATAAACTAAATAACCTAACGAAAACGCTCCTGTACATTATTCAGTACAGGAGCGTTTTCGTCTGCAGATAGGAAAAACATGTCTACAAACTGTGAAATTATCTACCCGAAACCCTTGCGATACCCGTCATCAGATAATCGGCGCAGGGGAGTGCAATAATAGAGTTGCTCAGAGCTCAGTACCGTTGGGTAGAACTGCTGGGCTTGCCGTCTGCGCCATACTTTGTCCAGCTTTTCGGTACTACCATCATACGCGCAGTCTCCTGTTTTGCAGGGGAACG
Source organism: Clostridiales bacterium (assembly GCA_019421385.1). GTDB lineage: Bacteria > Bacillota > Clostridia > Oscillospirales > Butyricicoccaceae > Agathobaculum. Next base: position 13,484 of record JAHZFK010000047.1, on the reverse strand, counting down.
GGCACAACCCCAAAAGATCATCTGCAAACCAGAAGGCAAAGGATGTGACAAGCTCGGCTAAAATAGTGAGAAAAGGGTCGGTTGGATGCCCAAAGCAGTCTCGGAACTGAACGTGTTTCTGCTTTTGGTAATGCTTCCCGCATACGGAACAATTGAAAGGAGTAGAGAGCGGGTATACGCCCACCGTTTCAAGAAAAGAGTCTCGAATTCCCGCGGAGGAGAGGAGTTCGCTGGGCCGGTTTCAAAATGTAGCAACATGGGGCGGAACTTAAACCGTATTTTGTGAGCACACTGTCCTCCCCAATTTGCCACAAGAAAGATGCGTTGCCGTGGTGCCAGAGGGGGCTTTTGTAAAACCTTCTGCGCGGTGAATTTATTCTACTACGGTCACTTCACCATTCATCGGTGCGAAAAACTGATTATCGTCTGTTTGGATTGCTACTTCATCACCAACTGTTTTTTCTGAAAAAACATGGTCAGATACAGATTCAATTGCAATTACAATGCTAGCAATCGAAGCTATAATATCTATTATTTTGTTTCGAAAAGCTCACTCAGCATTTTCAATCACTCGATTTATGAAGCTTTCATTTTTCCAACTCTTTCATTGCTTTTTCATAAGAGTATCCACATTGAATCATGCAAATTGCAGCTTTTGCATTATGCTTTGCAGCTTCATAAATTTCCACAGCTTGTTCCATCGAGCAAAGGCGAAAATATTTCATCTTTATCGACGAGAGAAACTGCGCTATATTAAGAGTGTAATCATGTCAGAGTAATTTTGTCAGAGTAACCCGCCCAGGGGGCAGTCTGCCTATCTGGGTTGTACAAATGCTCGAAACCTGATTCACCACACAATGAAGACCGTACAGAAATCCGATTTATGGATGCTGCACGGTCTTTTTTTGTGCAGAAATTCGAAAATGATCGGAGGAAACAAAAATGAGTGAACAGAAAAACGGATTTGGAAGCATGGAGTTTGGTACGGAAAACAGTCTGGAAGCATTGTTCGAAAACTTCAGCGCGCCGCCGGTGGATCTCGGTGATGCGGGAGCACGGGCAGTAACGGAAGCAGTTGGAACGGAAAGCAATACAGATGAAGCAGTCATGTCCGAAACGCCACAGGCAGAGGAACCCACGCCGCAAGCGCCGGTCCAGATGCCGCAGGCACAGCCCAAAGCGACCGCTACGCCGGAAGCACAGGAAGACCCTTCGCCGCAGTCCACACAGACGACCGGTCAGGTGATAGACCTGTTCGGCGCCGTCGCAGAAGACGGTGCAGACGCCTTGCTCGCAAAGCTCGCCGGGAAGTCGCCGGTATTCGAGTACGGTTCCATCAAGGACGAGATTAGCGATCCCACCCTCACCTTTGAGCAGCTGCGCGTCAAGATGGCGGCAGACTGCCCGGAGCTCGAAGCGCGTGCGCATGTCTCGTGGACGGTCAGCTATGCGGGCATCACAGAACGGGTCACGGACGCAGAAAACAGTATCTTTGAAGTGAAAGCCAAGATCGAGAAGGGTAAAAAATTTAAGGAATCAGTTAAGAAGCTGAAACCGAAGGATAAAGAGCCGGTTTGCGCGGTGAAACCGACGGTTACGGCGCAGAAAAAAGGCGTGTTGCCGTTCCCAGCTTACAAGGGGATATTTGTCAGCACGAAGCAGGCCGCGCAGTCGGATAAGGCGATCGCCTATATCCCCGCGCGGGATGGCAAAGTGTACGAGATGCGGCGCAACGAGATCGGTACGTTTATCGCACCTTCGCAGTGCATCGCAGAACTCAAGGACATCCGGGCAGGCTTTCAAATGAGCCTGCCCCGGCTCCCAGCATCTCTGCTTACGCAGATCATCGCTTTTTTCCGACGCGTGTGCGTGGAATACGGCCGGGATCTGGAAGCACTGGTCAATGTGCTGTGGGACAGGCAGGAGAACGAGTACGTCTTGCACGTACCGCCGCAGAAGATCGACGCCATGAGCGTCAAAACCGATCTCTCCCAACAGCCGAACCCTGCGCGCTTCCTGCATGTGATGGATGTGCATTCGCACAACACCATGTCTGCGCGGTTCTCCAAGGTAGATGACCGGGACGAACAGGCCACGCGTCTGTACATGGTCATCGGCCGTCTGGACCGGTATTACCCGGAAATTCGTTGCCGCTTTGCGTGCGGCGGATGCCATGTGGAGATCCCGGCAGAGCAGGTCTGCGAACGTGCGGATGTCCCTTTCGCGCCGGAATGGCTGAAAGCCGTCCATGAAGGCGGTCTGAAGGAGGCGGCATAAATGCGGTTTCCCGTATCCTGCCCCATCCATATCGTGATGATTGGCTGCGGCGGCACGGGCGGGCATATCGCCCCGCACCTGTACCGCCTGCTGTACTCGGTTTTCCGGCCGTCTACCGTGATCCTCTGCGATGGCGACATTGTCGAGAAGAAAAACCTTGTGCGGCAAAACTTTGTCGCCTGTGATCTTGGCCGGAACAAGGCCGAAGTGCTCGCAGAGCGGTATTCGGCGGCGTTCGGTCTGGAATGCAGCTATGTGCCAGACTATGTCGAAAGCGCAGAGGAACTGCACAAGCTCCTCCGGCCTTCACCAAAAGATGCGTTGGTTATCCTGATCGGCGCGGTGGACAACAACCGCAGCCGTCAGCTGTGCAATGAGGTGTTTTATCGGTCGCGGGATCTGGTTTACATTGATTCCGGCAACGGTATGGCGAACGGTCAGGTCGTCTGCGGCGTCCGCAAAGGTGGTCGCACCGTGCGCAAACCTGTTGCGGGGTTTTATCCGGATATCCTCGATCCAACGGACAAATTCCCGTCGGAATTGTCCTGTGCAGAGGCTTCCGTCTCCTCGCCGCAGGCCATGACCGCCAATATTATGGCGGCAACGCTGGTGCTCTGTATGCTGTACAACATCATTGCCGGCGGCGAGCTGGATACCCGCATGACGACCTTTTCCAGCAAAACGGTCAATGTCCGGCCGCTGCTCTCGAAACGGAGGGCGGCATGATGGCACAGATCCCTTATGTCTGCGGCCGTTTGGGCGAACTTGCGCAGGATATCCGGTGGCGCACAGACCAGCTTCCCGCTTTGCGGGAGGCCGGCGGCGCCGCAGAACTGCGTCAGATCGCGCAGCACCTGCAAAAGCTGGTATCGGCACTGCGGGAGGCTGCGCTGCTGCTGGAAGAAGCCGGCCTGCATGAAGCTGCGGCATATACCGCTCAGCTTGGCGCAGCCGCCAGTGCGTTTCATATCCGCACCGAGGATTACAGCCGGCTCACTGCCGCGTTTGACGACTGGCTGCAGCGCATGACGCCGCTGCTGCCGGACACCGAAACCAAGACGGTGGATGCCGCCGTGATCGGCCGGCTGATGAATCAGGTTCGCCTCGGCTATTATCCTACCGAGGCGGCGCATGTTGGTTGGCTCAAATCCGCGCTCCGGTTCCCGGAAGACAAGACAGTCAATCTGCTGGACCCCTGCTGCGGTGAGGGCGATGCCCTCCAACAGCTTGGAGCCGGCGAGAACGCTGTGACCTATGGCGCAGAACTGGACGAAAGCCGTGCGGAAGCCGCACAGACTGTGCTGGATCATGTGGCGATCGGCAGCTACTATTTCGCCCGCATTTCACGCAGTGCATTCCATCTGCTGTTCCTGAACCCACCGTATCTGCAAATGTACGGCGGCGCGCGGAGCGAAAAGCGGTTCCTTGGCGAGAGCTACGACCACCTGATGATGGGCGGCGTGCTGATCTACATCATCCCGTATTATCGGCTCACCGATGATGTTTGCAGCTTTTTAGCAGCCCACTTTGACCGGCTGATGGCATACCGCTTCTGCGGAGAGGAATTCCAAAAGTTCCGCCAGATCGCCATCCTCGGCGTGCGCAAACCGCGCGCGGAAAACCCGCGGATGGCTGAGCTTCTGGAAATGGTGCCGCTTCACCCAGATAAGCTCCCGACGCTGGATCATATCCCGCCGGAGAGTTATCCACTGCCGGACGCAGAAAAGGCGGTCTCCCTGTTTCAGGGCGCGCAGTTCAACGTGCGCGAGCTTGCCGAGCAGATGCGCCGTATGGGCAGCATGCTGCCGAAACGGTCTGCGCTGGATGGACAAGAAAAACGCCCGCCGCTGCCACTCACGATCGGCCAGATCGGTCTGGTGGGCGGTTCAGGACTGATCAACGGGCTGATCGAGTGTGAAACGCCACATGTCATCAAAGGTCAGGTCATCAAATCCACCCGCAGGCGGACCGGCGATCAGTACGACGAATGTGACGGCGCGACGACAACCGAGATCATCGAGACAACCAGCAACAAGATGGTATTTAACCTGCTCACACCGGATGGTGTGAAGCTGCTGGCATGAAAGAAGGAACAAAAATGAACGCAGTAAATGAGCATGTCATTCATGAAGTACCGTTCCCGCCCGGTCAGATCGTTGTGACACGGCGCATTGCAGACGAGCTGAACAGTCTGGTCATCGGCCATCTGCTCAGCCGCCATCTGCATTGTGACTGGGGCGACCTGTGCGAGGAGGACTGGAAGCTCAATGATGCCGCGGTACGGCATGGAGAACGGCTGCTTTCCGCATACAAGGCAGCGGGCCAAAAGGTGTTTATCATCACCGAATGGGACCGCTCCGCAACCACCGTGCTGTTTGCAGACGAGTATTGAGGTGAAGAAGAATGTTGAGATTGGATCTGAAAGGTTTTGTCCGCGCTCTGGAAACGGCGCCGGAGCTGGAAACCAATGGGGCGCCGCTCCTCGGCGAGGGATATCTAACGGAGTGCATCGCGCTGCCGTTCCTGATGGGCAAGTACATCTCATTGCAGGACGTCGACTTTGATGCGTTTGCCCCGGAAGATGCCCGCGCACTGTACTATCGCTGCGAGGAAGCAGATTGTCTTGGCGGTTTGGCTCTCCAGCTGTATCAGCCTGCGGTATACACCAAACCGGTACCTCAGCCGGTGATTTCTTTTGTCTGAGGGGGTGACGTTCGTGCGAAGCTATGAAAACCTCCAACATGCGTTCCAACAGCTCGAGCTGGCAGCTGCCTATTACGCAGCGGGCAAGCTGGACGATTTCATCCGGAACACCGGCAGTCTGCTCACAGGCGACGAGGATTTCCTCTATGCCAGCTGGTATGAACTGCTCTATGCACTGGCGGATTTCGTGGATATCCGCGACGACGAGGACACCATGACGAACCGGATGTACTTTTCGGACGAAACCATGCGCGTGTACTTTGCCCATGCGCAGGCATGCGCCGCGCGGGATGGCATTCCGCTGAAGCAGGAGGCGTACTATCAGAACGCCTGCTCCTATGTCTATGAAACCCTGCTGGATGCCTGCCCGTACAGCGGTTACTTCCGCGTTGTCACACAGCCCCACCACGAATACGGCTACGGGCTGTCTGTCTGGATTGCGGTAGAAGCTTTTACGGACTGGGAGCCGCTGCTCTTCGCCTTGCTGGACATCATGGGGTTTTTCCGCTCCAGCGTAGAGGTGTTGATCGCGTCCGGTGAAATCGGCAAGGTCGTAACGTTCCCTGCAGAGACGCAGCAGGCAAAGGAGGCAGCATAATGGAGACCAATGTGCGTGAAGCGGTGCTCCATCTCAATCCGCTGAAAACCGTGGTCAAGACAGAACTAATCCGTGAAGATGGAACCCGTCTGGTCAAGTATATCCCCGGCGACGCGCTGGCAAGTGAGCTGCAAGCAAACGTCCATGTGGCGCCCATGCGCAGCGGCCTGCTTCCGCCCGGCTGCATCGCGCTTACCGCCTTTCAGGACGGTTGGGACATCACGCTGGACTGTGGCTTGGATCGCTGCACCGTCTGGTATCACAACACCGAATACCCGGATTTCCCATTGCCGCGCATCCTGCTGCGGTGTCGTGTAAAAAACGGCCGGATCTCCGGTTTTGCACTCGGTATTGCGGATACCGGCATCATCACGCCGGACACCCCGATGTACCGCTGCCCTTTCCCAAATGTCAACGGATTTCACCTGTGCACCGGCAGCAATCAGTTCACCGGCTATGATACGCTCTGGAAACTGCGTTCCTTGCCGGGACGGGCGATCGCCCTGCCGTTCGGGGACGACTACTACAAGCCGGACTGCACAAAGCTGAATTTGTCCGCCCGCGACTTATTCGAGCACTTAAAGGACAAGGCATCTTCGTACTATTACAGCGATGTGCTGATTCCGATGGGCAAAACCGTGACGAACTTTATCGGAGGTGCATTATGAGCGGACAAGAACTGAGACGGCAGCTTTGTGAACCGTTTGCCGCTACAGACGTCGAGTGGCGTGTGACCAAGATGCGAAACTCGAACAGCGAGGGACTGGTCGTGGCGTTTATCGACAGCCGCGCAATCCAGAACCGTCTGGACGATGTGGTAGGGCCGTTTTGCTGGCGCACGCGGTTTATTCCGTGGCACCAGTACGTCCCGAAGCCGGGCAAATACGAAAACTCGTCTGAAACACCCAAAACGCCGATATCCTCCCAGCTCTGCGGGCTCTCCATCTATCTGGAGGAGCGCAAGGAGTGGATAGAAAAGGTAGACGGTGCGGAAAACACCGACATTGAAGCCATCAAGGGCGGTATTTCGGACAGCTTCAAGCGCGCAGCGGTTCTTTGGGTGCGCCCAGATAGGGTGCGGTAAGATGTAGTTATAAGGTACTACCCTCCATGATAGCGGAGGAAACAACCTGTCTAACCGAAAGGCGAAAGCTGATACGGGAACAAAGCATGACAGGAAAACGATGAGTCATCTTATACACAAAGATGCGACTGAATCGTGATGTTAAGCAGATATAAGGATAAAACTGGGTTTGTTGAATGCGAGCTTCAAGTCCCTCTTACGGCGAGGCAAAGGAATGTGTATGTACCCAAAATCTTTTGATTTTGTCATCAACCTTTGTTGTGAATCCTATTACGTTCCCCATAGGCGCAATAGGCTATCATCGATTCACAAGACAGTCCAGAGAACTGGAAATCACGAAGCAAAAGCATATCCGACAATCTGCATTTACCTACTTATCGCATTAACTGGGGATTGCCTAAACCGGAACGCCTGAAACGGCTATGTGTCCTGGACATTGAATATCCGGCATGGCAACGGAGCCTTCATAGTAGTCGGAGAGGGATAACGTCCCTTACAAGGCAAAGGAAGGCAGTTATTGCATTCTGAAATCAAAATTGATTAGGGAGGAATACCTCATCATGAAACCAACAATGGAGATTTTGGATAGGATTCGAGAAAATTCTGGGAGAAACAAAGACGAGATATTCACAAGACTTTACCGTTATATGCTAAGGCCCGATTTGTATCACACGGCTTACCAAAATCTGTATGCAAACGATGGCGCTGGCACAAAAGGCATTAATGAGGACACGGCTGACGCTTTCAGCGAAAAGAAAATCAATTCAATCATACAGCAGCTTGCTAATGATTCTTATTGTCCTCATCCTGCCCGGCGAACCTATATCCGCAAAAAGAACAGCACAAAAATGCGTCCACTGGGATTGCCTACCTTTACGGACAAACTTGTCCAAGAGGTGTTGAGAATGATTTTGGAAGCGGTCTATGAACCAATTTTTTCAAAATATTCTCACGGTTTTCGCCCCAACCGAAGCTGCCACACAGCCCTTACTTCTTTATAAAAGGAGTTTACAGGTGTTTCATGGTTTATCGAGGGCGATATAAAAGGCTGTTTTGACAGCATTGACCATCATGTGTTAGTAGAAATCGTCAATTCCAAGATTAAAGACGCAAGACTAATCCAACTGATCTGGAAATTCCTCAAGGCAGGATATATGGAGGATTGGCAATACCACGCCACATACTCTGGCTGTCCCCAAGGGGGGATTGTCAGCCCACTGCTTGCGAATATCTATCTGAATGAGCTGGATAAATTTGTAGCCAAGCTGGCAAAAGAGTTTTATCTGCCAAAAGAGAGATATCGCACACCTGAGTATGACTCGATTCTTTATCAACAGGTCAAAGCCAGAGCGCGACTTAAAACTGCAAAAGGTGCGGAAAAAGTGGCGCTGCACAGACACCTGAAGGAATTGAAGTCTGAACTACTCAAAACACCCTGTACATCAGCGACAGACAAGGTTATCAAGTATATCCGTTACGCCGATGATTTTATCATTGGTATAAGGGGTAACAGGTCAGATTGTGAGAACATTAAAAAGGAACTAGCGGATTTCATCAGCAACAGTTTGAAAATGGAATTGTCACGCGAGAAAACGTTGATAACCCACAGTAGCCTGCATGCAAGATTTCTGGGATATGACATTCGTGTTAGACGGAACCAAAGTGTAAAGCAAGGTGGAAACTGCACCAAACGGACTATGAATAAAACGGTTGAGCTTACAATTCCTACCAACGATAAGATCATGCCGTTTCTGTTCAATAAAGCAATCATTCGTCAAACGCAAAATGGTGCAATAAGGCCGGCGGCCAGAAAAAGCCTGCTCAGATGTACGGAGTTTGAAATCGTATCTACATACAACGCCGAACTCCGAGGTATCTGCAACTATTATGCATTAGCAAGTAATTTTGGTGACCTGCATTACTTCGCATACCTCATGGAATATAGCTGCTTGAAAACGCTTGCAAATAAGCATAAAAGCACAAGCCATAAAATCCTAAATAAATATAAGGACGGACGCGGAGGTTGGAGTATACCCTATCAGACTAGCAAAGGTGAAAAACGGCTTGGTTTTGCCAATTTCAGAGATTGCAGAAGTATCAAAAGGGTATCCGATTGTGTGGCAAATCATGCTATGATCCATGCCGGAACAACAACGACTTTTGAAAAACGCTTGATGTCCAAGGTATGTGAATTGTGTGGAAAAACAGGCGTGCCGCTGGAAATCCATCATGTGAATAAGGTGAAGGATCTCAAAGGCAAAGAACACTGGGAGATAATAATGATAGCAAAGAAACGCAAGACCATAGCGGTCTGCAAGGATTGCCATCACAAAATCCATCACCCCAGAACAACTCATCTGAAGCAATAATGGCGAGCCGTATACATCGAGAGGTGTAAGTACGGTTCTGGGAGGGGACTATGCAAACCTGCCATAGCAATATGGCAAGGCGGCATTTTCCTACTCTACGGCGTTGGTCGCTATTTGTACGAGATCCCGGCCAAATGGGTATCGCTGGACAAGTACAAGCAGATCGCCCGGCCGGCAGACCTGAACGCGTACTACGCAGAGCAGCTGCAGAAGCTGGGGCTGTGCGCAGCGCAGTCGTCTAACACCGGCAATGCACCGGCGGATATCTACGCTGTGCGCGGCCTGCAGCCGGCGCCCATGCAGGGCTATCCGGCCGCGGCGTGGGTGGATCTGGTCACACCGGATAACCGTGCGCTCAAGGTATTCAGCCTGGGTACAAAGCCCGGACTGGCCAGCGGCGTTCGCATCCGAAACGCAAAGATCGTGCAGCGGAACAGCGCCGGCGGCATGTACTACGAGCTGCAGGACTATCGGACGGCAGCGTGAGAGGAGGAATCATGATGGCACAGTTTTCGGCTTTGCAGATCGAAACGCTGAAGGTCACCGGGTTCGGTCGGTTCGCTGCCGAGCAGGAATGGTCTTTCGGCCCGATGACCACAGTCACCGGTCACAATGCGCAGGGCAAAAGTACGATCGCAGACGCGATCGCTTACGCCCTGACTGGCGCGCCGTTCTTCGGCGGACGTGATCTCGACCATCTGCACCACGCAGACGTCCCCTTTCTCCGGGTGGAGATGCTTGTCCGCACGGACGACGGCCAGACGCATGAGATCCGCCGGGTGCGGCAAAACAGCAAAAGCATTCTTTCCGTGGACGGCACTACGACCACGCAGGAGCGCTTTGCCGAGCGTTTCGGCAGCCGTGACCTGATTCTGTCTTTGCTCAATCCCCTGTATTTCACCGAGGTGCTGGGCGGCAGCGGACGCAAGCTGATCGAGCAATACCTCCAGTCGGTACCGCACGAGGCGGTCATGGAAAAGCTCAGTGAGCACATGCGCGGCATCTTGGGGGACGACCGGCTGGAAATGCCGGAAGTCTATCTGAAAGACAAGCGCGATGCGCTGAAAGAGCTGGAAAAAGACCGGCTGGTGCTGGACGGACAGATGCAGCAAACCGAAAACCAACGGGCAAAGCTGCAAAAAGAGCTTAGTGAAAAGCAAGCGCTGCTCGCCCACACGACGGCCGCGCTCGAACCGCTGGTACGCAAGCAGCAAGCCTACGACACTTCGGCGATCGAATCGCAGATCGCAGGGCTGGGCGCCCAGTATGATGCGGTGACAGAAGGGCAATCCGAACAGGAACGCGCCCGACTGCAAGCAGAACTGGATGCCGCACGAGAGCGGCAGTATGAATCTGCCGGCGCGGCACAGCTGCAGCAGATGCAAAACCAGCTTCAGCTTCTGTACGGTAAGTACAACGATGAAGCCGGTCGCTTACAGTATTTGCAACGGCAAGGCATCTGTCCGACCTGCCTGCGCCGTTTAGATGGCGCTGCATTTCCCGAAGTACAGGCGGCCTTTGCCCAGCGGCTGCAGAAAATTCAAGCGGACGGCATTGCCATCCGGCAGCAGGGCGAAGCACTCGCCGCGCAGGAAGCACAAAACCGGCAGCAGTTTGAAGCACAGAAAGCTGCCGAACTCTCCCGTCTTTCCGCGGCACTCCAAGCGCTGCCAGCAGGCACCGCCGCGCAGCAGCGTGACAGTATCAAGGCGAAGATCAAGGAGCTGTCCGCAGCCCTTGTGCTGGGTGGCCTGACAGCCGAAGAGGCGCAGCAGTACCAGACCCTGTCCCGTGAGCAAAGTAAGCTGGAAAGCGAGATCGAGCAGATACAGAAGCTGATGGACAGCCTGCCCAAGGGGCAGAAAGAGGCGCTCGCACAGATGGATGAAGAAATCCGTATCGTAAACGACCAGATTACAGCAGCAAAGGCGTATCAGTCCGAACGGGCGGCGCTGCTATTCGCGCCGGTGCGTATGCACAAGGCCGGACTCAAGCTGTATGAGCCGGTAAAGGAAAGCGGCGAAATGCGGGACGTGTTCAAATTGACCTATGATGGCCGGGATTATATCCAGCTGTCCTTGTCCGAGCGCGTCCGCTGCGGACTCGAGGTGGTGGAACTGTTATCGCGACTTTCCCGCAAGTGCTATCCGCTGTTTGTGGACAACACGGAGTCCTACTGCGACCTCGGCGCCGCGCAGCACAACGGCCAGACCATCCTTTCGCGGGTCGTACCGCGGCAGACGCTGCAGGTGAATGCCGTACAAGCGCCACAGAAAAAGGCAGGGTGACGAAGCATGGCATACAAAACCTTTTCCATCCTGATGGCGGCCCGCAAAAGCGGGCTGCCGGTGGAGGATCGCGGCCTGCGGCAGGTACATATCAACTGTCCGTTTTGCGGCGACCGCAAGCGGCGGCTGTACCTGTACACAGACACGAACCAGTACCATTGCTTCCACTGCCGGGCGCATGGCAATGCGGTAGATCTGTACGCGCGGCGCACAGGGTTATCCTATACGGACGCATAT
>JAHZFK010000047.1:0-1792 GCA_019421385.1 Clostridiales bacterium | reverse complement strand
CGCCGCTACCGCAGCGCGATATGGTGTACCGCGCAATGCTGGGACTGCTGCCCCTATCCGCAGCGCACAGGGACAACTTGCTATCCCGCGGCCTGACGGATTCCGCCATCCGGCAGAATGGCTACCGCTCATTGGCGTTTGGCAAGGAGCTGCGCGACTATGTTTCTGCGCAGCTTTCCTCCCGGTTTGATCTGAACGGTATCCCCGGCTTTTTCTACTCACAGGGCGCGTGGCGAATGTGCGCGTACAGTGGCCTTTTGGTACCGGTGCGCGCAGCGGACGACCGTGTGCAGGGCATCCAGATCCGCCGCGATAATACGGCGCACATGAAGTATGCATGGATGTCCAGTGCGGGCAAGCCATACGGCACCGGTGCGCGGAGCTGGGTACATGTCGCTGGTAACCACAGCCGTAAGGAAGCGGTAATCACCGAAGGACCGATCAAGGGCGATGTGTCCAGTGCACTGACCGACGGCGGACTGTTTGTCTGCCTGCCCGGCGTCAACGCGATTTCCTTTCTTCCCGACACGCTGCGCGCACTTGGCGTGCGGCGTGTATGGGAGGCGTTCGACATGGACAAGTGGAACAACACACAGGTGGCAGACGCAGCTGAGAGACTGCGGACAGAACTGAAAAAAGCCGGCATCCCCTGCCGCACGATGGCGTGGGACCCGGCTTGTAAGGGCATTGATGATTATCTGGTGATGAAGCGAAGTGCATAAGGAGGAATTGCAATATGACAACCAATCCGAACGGCTTTATGGTAGTACAGAACAGCACTGACGAAAGCCAGCTGCTTGGCAAATTCCTGTATTACTCACTGGCCGATGTGCTGGTGCAAAAGGAAGACTTCGAGCATATCTGCACTGCGCTGAATTTTCCGTATACCGGTCGGCGCATCTCGGTCGTGGACGCGTTCAAAAACGCGACCGGCAAGGTAACGCGCCGCACGGTGGCAGGCGCCAGCGGATCGCAGGAGATCTTCCGTATCTACTGCCGCGACAATATGCGGGACGGGAATCTGTATTCCCGTGAACTGGTGCGTGAAACCGTTGGCCTGCGTACCAACCGCTATGACAAGCTGGCGAACATCTGCTATGACCGCGACACGGACCGGATGTATCACGACATTGTTGAAAACGATCCGTCCCTTGATGTAGAACAGCTTTGCCGGAACATGGAGGACAAGTTTCGGGTGTTCCGCAACTGCCTTGGCCGCAGCCAGATCGACACGATCCTGCTGCACTATCTCGGCACGCTGGACGCCCTGCCAATCTCGGTTTACGGCAAGCTGTACTTTGTTCCGCGGGATAAGATGCACAAGGTTGACCTGTTCGAAGATTTCCTCGAGGAACTGAACCTCGCCAACCAGAATGAGAAAGCGCTGGTAGTAAACAGCTTCTATGTAGCGGATGACGAAAAACAGCGTGAAAAGATGGCTTCTGAATTTTATACACTTGTGCGCAAGGAGGCACAGGAGTATCAGGAGCGCGCCATGTATCTGATCGACAGCGGCTGCCAAAGTCCGTCCATCATGGAACGCTGGATTCTCCGCATTGACGATCTAAAACAGAAAAAACAGCGCTATGAAGCGCTGTTCAGAAAGGAGCTAAGCGAAACCGACGCGGAATTCGATTCCCTCCAGCTGTATTCACAGGAATTGCAGATCCGGGCTGATGGGATTCGGATGCAGCGTGCGGCGTAAAATAAAAGAAAAAGGTGGTTGTAACAGCCACCTTTGAGTCTGTCGAAAAAGTCCAGCAAAAGCTGGGCTTTTTCGTTTGTATGAGGT
>JAHZFK010000046.1 GCA_019421385.1 Clostridiales bacterium | reverse complement strand
AGCGTGCAGAAAAATGATGAACTGGTCGATGAGTTGACCGAAATTCGTTCAAAACTGCTCTATAAAATGTGGTATAATCCGGTAGTGACGGATAACTACGAGCCGGGCTCTACTTTTAAGCTGATGAATGTGGCAACGGCTTATGAACTGGGCTTGGTGCACGAAGAGGACACCTATTATTGCAGCGGTTCGATGATGGTCGGTGACTGGTCCAAGCCGATTCAGTGTTCGAACACCAGCGGTCACGGCACGCAGACATTGACCGAGGCGCTGATGAATTCGTGCAACGTGGCGATTATGCAAATTGTTGCAAAAACCGGCAAGGATCGTTTTTATGAGTTCTATAAGGCGTTCGGTCTGACAGAACCAACCGGCATTGATCTGCCCAGCGAAAGCAAGGGCCAGTTCCATGACGTGAATGTGACCAGCGAATGGAATGAAGTATCCCTTGCAACAGCATCGTTTGGTCAGCGTTTTACTGTCACTCCGTTGCAGGAGCTGAACATGGTTTGCGCGATTGTGGACGACGGTAAGCTCAAGCAGCCGTATGTCGTCAAGGAAATCCTTGGCTCGGATGGTTCGGTCAAATCCACCACCGAAACCAATGTCATCCGTCAAGTGATTTCGGAAGAAACCTCCGCTTATATGCGTGAGGCAATGGAAGCGGTCGTATCGGGCGGCACGGGCAAAAACGCCTATGTATCCGGTTATCGCATCGGCGGTAAAACCGCGACCTCGGAGATTTTGCCGGAATATGATGACGAGGGCAATGTGATTGACAAAGAGGATCGGTATACCGCCTCTTTCATCGGGGTAGCGCCGATGGATGATCCGCAAATTGCGGTGCTGGTGGCCATCAACGATCTGCCGAAGTCGGCGCCGCACGGCGGCGGTGCCATCGCAGCGCCGGTAGTTGCCCGTATCATGGAAGATGTGCTGCCGTATATCGGCGTAACGCCGGTTTACTCGGATGAAGAGAATGATCGCCGCGAGCTGACTGTGCCGAGCGTGATTGGCTCGACGGAGGAAGCAGCGACCAGTGCGCTGGAGCAGGCTGGCTTTGCATACCGCGTCGTGGGCGACGGCGATACGGTTACCGATCAGGTACCGTCTGGCGGCGTTCGCATCCCGGCAAGCGGGAAGGTGATCCTGTATATGGGTGCAAGCAAACCGACCGAGCAGGTCACCGTACCGGATCTGACGGGCTTGACACCGGATCAATGTCGTAGTACATTGGAAGAATATGGGCTGTATTTGAAACAGAAGGGTGTTGCCTCTTCTCAGGTTACGGGCAACACATCAGCAAGCAGGCAGAGCCCGGCATCTGGTACAAAGGTGAATATCGGCGCGGTGGTAACGGTAGAATTCTCGGATACCACGAACGTCAACGACCGATAGGAGGAAAAAGATGAAATTACAGGAACTGCTCCGCGGGGTTGCGGTGAAAAGCAGCACGGCGGCGGATGATTTGGAAATCCGTGAGGTGCGGTATGATTCGCGTGCTGTGCAGGCGGGCGACCTTTTTGTCGCCATCCGTGGTTTTGCAACAGACGGACATCAATACATCGGCAAAGCGCTGGAGCAAGGTGCTGTTGCGATTGTATGCGAAGAAGCGCCCGCTGGCGTGCCGGCGGTGGTGGTTGAAAATGCCCGTCAGGCGCTGGCAGAAATCGCGGCAAACCGCTTCGGCCACCCAGCGGACAGCATGGTGATGCTGGGTGTGACCGGCACCAACGGCAAGACCACGACTACCTATCTGGTCAAGCACATGCTGGAGGATGCGGGACACAAGGTTGGTTTGATCGGCACCAATCAAAACCTGATTGGCGATGAAGTGATCGAAACCGAGCGTACCACGCCTGAAAGCTATGAGCTGCACGCGCTGTTCGCGCGGATGCGCGACGCGGGCTGCACGCATGTGATTATGGAGGTATCCTCGCACTCGCTCGTGCTTGACCGGGTATATGGCATTCCCTTTGCGGTTGGCGCGTTTACCAACCTGACGCAGGATCATTTGGATTTTCACAAGACGATGGAAGAGTATCGCAAGGCAAAAGCCATGCTGTTTTCCATCAGCGAAAAAGGCGTTATCAATTTGGATGACGACGCGGCGCAGGCGATGCTGGCGGACGCGAAATGTCCGTGCCTGACTTTCTCGTGTGAGAAGGATGCAGCGGACCTTACGGCGAAAAACATCCGTCTGCATGCGGATGGCGTGGAATTTGTCGCTACGACAAAAGGCGAGCTTGCGCGCGTTAAACTGCCGATTCCGGGACATTTCTCGGTGGAAAATGCGCTTGCAGCGTTGGGTATGGTGCTGCAAACCGGTATGCCGCTCGCGGATGCAGCGCATTCGCTGGTAACGGCAACGGGCGTGAAGGGGCGCGTGGAGGTTGTTCCGACCGATACGGACTATACCGTGCTGATCGACTATGCACATACGCCGGACGGCGTGGAAAATGTGCTGCGCGCCGTGCGCGGCTTTGCAAAGGGGCGTGTGATCGCTCTGTTCGGCTGCGGTGGCGACCGCGACCGCACCAAACGCCCGAAGATGGGCAAAATTGCGGCGGATCTGGCGGATTTCTGTGTTGTCACCAGTGACAACCCGCGCACAGAGGACCCGAAAACGATCATCGACGATATTCTGGAAGGCATGAAGGACACGAAAACACCGATGGAGGTGATCGTGGACCGTCCGGAGGCGATTCACTGGGCGCTGGCACATGCGAAAAAAGATGACGTGATCGTGCTGATGGGTAAGGGGCATGAAACCTATCAGGAGATCAATCATGTTAAGCACCATATGGACGAACGCGAGATCGTCGCGTCGTTCTTCCGCAATAAAGGATAAGGAAAAGCGCGGAATTGGCGCAAATTCAAAAATAATGGGGGAGCGAGTGCATGGAACGATTTACGCTGGCGCAGGCGGCGGAGTGGACCGGAGGAACAGCAGCAGGAGAAGCGGCGTTTACAGCCGTTTCAACCGATTCCCGGCAGATTCCGCCCGATGCGCTGTTCCTGCCAATCAAGGGAGAGCGGTTCGACGCGCACGACTTTATTGACAAGGCGATCGGAAACGGTGCGGCTGCGGTGGTGTCCCACCGGCAGAACGAAGAATATCCCGTGCCGACGCTGTATGTAGAAAACACTTCGCAGGCACTGCTCGATCTGGCGGGCGGTTACCGGCGCATGTGCGGCGGCAAGGTGGTCGGCGTGACCGGTTCGGTAGGCAAGACCACGACCAAAGAATTGCTGTACGCGGTGCTGTCACAGGGATTGCGTGCACAAAAGACCGAGGGCAACCTGAATAACGAAATTGGCCTGCCGCTGACCCTGTTCCGCATGACGCGGGACACCGAGGTCATGGTCGCTGAGATGGGCATGAACCATTTTGGCGAGTTGTCGCGTATGACAGCGGCGGCGCAGCCGAATATCGCGGTCATTACTAACATCGGCACTTCACATATCGAATTTCTCGGCTCGCGCGAGGGTATTTGCAAGGCAAAACTCGAGATTTTGGAAGGCCTTCAGCCGGATGGTTGCGCGGTACTGTGCGGCGACGAGCCGCTTTTGTGGGAGAAGCGTGAGCATCTGGGTTGCCGGGTGGTCACCTATGGCATTGAAAATCCGGCATGTGATTTGACGGCATGCTTGCATAAAGACGGTACATTTGATATCATAAACAACAAACTGCCCGAAGTGGCTTTGGCCTGCGGCGAGCGTTTTTCTGCAAAGCTTGCTGTGCCGGGTGCGCACAATGTGCTCAATGCTCTGGCGGCGGCCGCGGTAGGCCTGCTGCTGGGTGAGACACCCGAACAGATTGCGCAGGGCCTTGCGTCATATGAGGCGAGCGGCATGAGGCAGAACATTTATGAGCAGGACGGTTATCAGATTTACGCCGACTGCTATAATGCCAGCCCGGATGCCATGGAAGCAACACTGGCAGTGCTGGGCACCATGGCGCCGGAAGGCCGCCGTTTCGCAGTGCTCGGTTCGATGCTCGAGCTGGGTGATTATGCGGAGGAAGGCCACCGCAGAGCGGGCCGTGCGGCAGCGAAGCATGCGGATGCCTTGTATGCCTACGGGCCGGACGCGCAGGCGATGGTCGCAGGGGCAAAAGAAAATGGAATGGAACGGGCGTTTGCGTTTGCTGACCAGACTGAATTGGTCGCGGCGCTGCGGCAGGATGCAGCAAAGGGAGACGCCCTATTGTTTAAGGGCAGCCGCGGCATGCAGATGGAGCGCGCGCTTGCGATGTTCTTAGGGGAGGACGTGGAAGAATGACACCAGCAAATCTTTATACGGCATTGATTGCCTGTGCGGTTGCGTTTGTGCTGACCGCAGCGATCGGGCCTGCTGTGATCCGGTATCTGCGCAAGATGAAGTTCGGTCAGAAAATCCTTGAGATCGGGCCGAAATGGCATATGAATAAGCAGAACATCCCGACGATGGGCGGTTTTATGTTCATCATCGGTATTGCCGTCGCGGTGGCGGCGGGCAATAGCTTTGCGGGAGAGATCTGCATGTCCTCGCTGGCGGTGCTCGGCCTTGCGGTGGCATATGGTGCGGTCGGCATGGTGGATGACTATGCCAAAATTCGCAAGAAGGAAAATGCGGGCCTCACGCCCAAGCAGAAGCTGGTGCTTCAGATCCTTGTGGCGGGCGCGTTTATTCTGGTGCTTTTTCTGGGAGCGGACAGCGCGCCGCGCCTGTGGATTCCGTTTACCGATATTGTTTTCTTCTGGCCGTGGCCGCTGTACATTATATTTGCAGCATTCGTCATTGTGGGTGCGGATAACGCCGTCAACCTGACCGACGGTATTGACGGTCTTGCAGCAGGCGTCACGCTGCCGGTAGCGCTGTTCTTTGTCTTTGTCGGCATTGCGCGCGGCGACGCAGGTGTTGTAATTTTCGCGGCGGCGCTGGCAGGCGGCCTTGCGGCATTTTTGATCTATAATTTTAACCCGGCAAAAGTTTTTATGGGTGACACGGGTTCGCTGTTCCTCGGCGGCGCGGTAGCCGGTTTGGCATTTGCCTGTGATATGCCGCTGATCCTGTTGATCGTCGGCTTGATCTACATTATTGAAACGCTGTCGGTCATTCTTCAGGTGACCTATTTTAAAGCAACGCATGGCAAGCGTCTGTTCAAAATGGCGCCGATCCATCATCATTTTGAGATGTGCGGCTGGGGCGAGAAAAAAATCGTGCTGAACTTCTCGGGCATCACGGTAGTTCTCTGCCTGCTGGCTTACTTTGTGGCACTGGCTCCGGTGCTGCCCTAATTCTTAACCCTTCGGAGGTGTCCTCATGGCTTCAACAACCAGACAGGCGCGTTCGCCGCGCCGACCGGATCCACGACGGCGGATCACTACGACCCGTCCGGCGCTTCGGCCGGATCGTGCGCCCGTACCGCGCGATGCAGCTATGATGCGGACGCATACAAAGCCTCCTGCACGGACACATGCGCGCACACGGGTGCGCGCGCATGTGTGGGATGTGGGTGTGTTTGGCTCTGTGCTGCTGCTGCTGGTGATCGGCCTGATCGCACTGTTTTCCGCAAGCTATTCCAACGCGCTGTTCTATCAGGGCAGCGCAACCTATTTTATCTCCCGTCAGGGTATCAATGCGGCGGCGGGCGTCGTTGCAATGATCGTGATTTCCAAGATCAGCTATAAGCTCTATGCGCGGTTCCATAAGGAATTGATGATTGTATCGCTCATTTTGCTGGTTTTGGTTATTACACCGCTCGGTACGGCATCCAAGGGTGCGCAGCGCTGGCTGTTTGGTTTTCAGCCGTCCGAGCTGGCGAAAATCACGGTTATCATCTGCTTTTCCTATTGGATTGCGCGCGATACTCAGGGCATCCGAACCTTTAAGGGCCTGATCAAGCCGTACGGTTTTCTTCTGGTTGCCTATATCGTGCTGCTGTTTTTGGAACCGCATACCTCAGCCATGATGATTATTTGCGGTTTGGGCGTGGTAATTCTGGTGGCAGGTGGTATGCGCCTATGGTATTTTGGACCGATCCTCGTGGCTGCCGCGGGCATTTTGACCGTATTCTATTTCGCCTTTGAACATGTGCAGGAACGATTTTCCGTTTGGCTGGACCCGTTTTCCAACATGCAGGGCGAGGGCTGGCAGGGTGCAATGAGCCAGATCGCGATCGGTTCGGGCGGATTGCTCGGCCGCGGCTTGGGCAAGGGAATGCAGAAGCATCTGTATCTGCCTGAACCGCAGAACGACTTTATCTTCTCCTCTTGGTGTGAGGAGATGGGCTTTGTGGGCGCGATGCTGGTTTTGCTGCTGTTTGCCTATTTGATTTTCCGCGGTTTTCGTATTGCACGGGCAGCGCCCGATAAGTTCAGCTGTCTGCTGGCAACCGGTATCACGGCAAAGCTGGCGATTCAAACGCTGATGAATCTGTTCGTTATCACGGGTATTATCCCGGTTACCGGTGCGAGCCTGCCGTTTTTCAGTTATGGCGGTACAGCGCTGCTGATGCAGATGGGAGAAATGGGCATACTGCTGAATATCTCCCGCTATGCGCGTGTGGAAACCCGCGCGGAAGAATGAGGAGAAATGGGCCTGCGTGATCTGCACGGGGCTTTCGAAAAAAGGGGGAACTCACTTGAGACTGTATATCACCGGCGGCGGTACGGGCGGTCATGTGACGCCCGGGCTGGCGATTGCACGCTATTTTGAACATAAGCATCCGGATACGGTGGTGCGTTTTGCAGGTTCGGCACGCGGCATTGAAAATAAACTGGTGCCGCGCGAGGGCTATCCGCTGGATGCGATCGAGATCATCGGTATGTCGCGTTCGCTCAGCCCGAAGGGCTTGGCGCATAACGTAAAAGCCGCAAAGCTGGCGGTGTCGGCTGTCGGCAAGGCGAAAAAGCTGCTGCGTCAGGCACGGCCGGACTGTGTCATCGGCTGCGGCGGCTATGCGTCGTTTGCCGTGGTGCGGGCTGCGCAGCAGATGGGGATTCCCACGGTGCTGCTGGAGGTCAACGCGCTGCCCGGCAAGGTGACCAAGATGCTCTCCAAAAAGGCGGACCGCGTGTTGGTCTGCTTTGAGCAAGCCAAGGAAATTCTGGGCGGCGGCGAGAAAATCGTGCTGACCGCCGCGCCGGTGCGTGGGGAAATCCTCGCGGCGGATCGCGCAAAAGCGCGCGCTCGTTTCGGTCTGACAGAGCAGGACCGGTTGGTCGTCTCGTTCTGGGGGTCGATGGGCGCAAAATATATGAACGAGCATATGGCGGGCACGATTGCGTTGGAGTGCAAGAATAATGTGTCGTATCATCATGTGCATGCAACGGGTGCGGCGGCACGCGAATGGTTGCCGCGCATGGCAAAAGAGCAGGGCGCGGATTTGGAGCAGCACCCCAACATCGAAGTGACGGAGTATATTTATGATATGGCGGACCGGCTTGCAGCGGCTGATCTGGTCGTCTGCCGTGCAGGTGCGGCGACGATGGGTGAGTTGTGTATGCTGGGTCGGCCTGCGCTTCTGGTGCCGTCCCCGTTTGTAGCGGAAAACCATCAGGAGAAGAACGCGCGTGCGCTGGAAAAAGCGGGCGGATGCCGCGTGTTGCTGGAAAAGGATGCGTCGCCGCAAAAACTGTACGATGAGATACAGCTGATGCTGGCCGACCGTGACCGACTGCAGCAAATGGGGCAGGCCGCGACCAGTCTGGCTGCGCATGACGCGAGCGAAAAGATTTATCGTGAGATCCTGTGGGCGATTGAGCATCACGGGAAATAAGGAAACAAAGGGGCGCCAACATGGGACGCAGAAAGCGAAGACAGAGAACGCCCGAGAAAATGCGCCGGCGTGCGAGCCGGCGGCAGCGCTTTTTCCATACGATAGGGCGCATCTTATTTCTCGGGATTTTGCTGGCGGCGGCGATATTGGCGCTGACGGTTTTTTTTAAGGTCGATACCATCACGGTGGAGGGTGCGCAGAAATACCACGCTGAAGAGATCGTTGCGGGTATGGATGTCAAGCAAGGGGACAACCTCTATTTGTGGAATAAGGTAAAAGTTTGCGATGCAATGTTGGAAAAGTTCCCGTATCTACAAACCGTACAGATCCGGCGGCATTTGCCCAACACCTTGGTGGTCACGGTGACAGAATGCACAGCGTCTGTCGCCATTGCGTCGGACGGTGGATATCTCCTGCTCAGCAAGGAAGGGAAAGCGCTGGAACAAAGCGCAACCAATAATGGTTTGCCGGTTGTCACGGGCATGACACTATCCGAGGTCCCGCTCGGCAAGACCTTGTCCAGTGAATCAAGCGAATCGGCAGAGGAGCTGCTGACCATCTTGCAGACCTTGGATGCGGCGGGTATGCTGAGTGATCTTTCCTTTATCAATTTGTCTGATCTGCGTGATATCCACATTGGATATCAGAAGCGGTTTGATATCCGGGTGGATTCGGTGGACAATCTGGCGTATTACCTGCGTTTTGCGCAAACGGTGATCGAGGAGCGCCTGTCGCCGTCGGATATTGGACAACTGTACTGGGATTCGCAAAACCGCTTGCATTATGTGCCGGATACTGCGGAAAATATTGAAAAGGCAGGTCTGGGTGTGGCGGTATCGACCCCGGTTACGGATACTGCGACGGGAGATACCGCGCAGCAGACAGAAGAAGGGGATTCGCAGTCGCCTGATTTGTCAGAAGGAAGCGAGGATGAGGTGCAGAGTCCAGACGATGGAAGCGGTGATGAAGCAGGCACGGCGGACGAAGCGGACACCGATGGGGATGGATGAGAAAAAGGGAGGAAAAAGGACAAAAGAAGGCCGGAATGCCTTGCACAGCATGGATTTACAAGGGTATTTGGCATAAATTTGGTGGAAAGATACAGAAAACTTTCAGCTTTTTTTGAGTAATTCACTAATTTCTGTTGCAAAATGGAACAATTAGAGGTAAAATTAAAACAATAGGGACAGCTCGCTTGTGATAGACAGCGGCGTCTGCACAAAAGAACGTATAAGATAATCTGAACGATTCTTTATCATAAAACGGAGGATGGCAATAATGGGTTTCGAGTTTGAACAGGGCTTGGATAATGTAGTAAACATTAAAGTAATCGGCGTAGGCGGTGGCGGCGGCAACGCGGTCAACCGCATGGTTGAAAGTGGTGTGCAGGGTGTTGAGTTCATTTCAGTCAACACAGATATGCAGGCGCTGAACTATTCTCAGGCTGGGACCAAGATCCAGATCGGCGAGAAGCTGACGAAAGGACAGGGAGCGGGCGCAAACCCGGAGATCGGCCGCAAGGCGGCAGAGGAAAGCAAGGAGCAGATCGCTGCAGCGCTTGCCAATACACATATGGTCTTTATCACTGCCGGCATGGGCGGCGGCACGGGTACCGGCGCGGCGCCGGTGGTTGCGCAGATCGCTCGTGAAATGGGCATCCTGACGGTTGGCGTTGTAACCCGTCCGTTCGCGTTTGAAGGAAAGAAGCGTTTGGAGCAGGCCTTGGGCGGCATTGATGAGCTGAACAAGAATGTGGATTCGCTGGTTATCATTCCGAACGAGCGACTGAAGTACGTATCCGAGCAGAAGATCACCTTTAAGAATGCATTTGAAATCGCGGACGGTGTGCTCCGTCAGGCGGTTGCAAACATTTCCGAGCTGATTACTGTTCCGGGCTTCATTAACTTGGACTTCGCTGATGTTACTTCGGTTATGAAGGACGCAGGTTATGCACATATCGGTACCGGCCGCGCTGCTGGGAAAGATAAGGCGGCCGAAGCGGCCCGCATGGCAATCTCCAGCCCGCTGCTGGAAACCTCGATTGACATGGCGCATGGCGTTATCGTTTCTGTGATCGGTTCTGACGATATCGGTCTGGATGAAGTCGAGACGGCGGCGACCATGGTGCAGCAGGCAGCGCATCCGGACGCACATATCATTTTCGGTGCGTTTATTGACGATACCATGGACGATGAGATTCGTGTTGTCGTTATTGCGACCGGCTTCGACAGCATCCCGAACTCTGCAAAAATGAATATGGACGGCAAGCAGCCCGAACAGGCTTCCGGCTCCGGTTTGTTTACCGAGGCGTCCACTGCGGCAGCAGAGGAGAAGCCCGCATCCACGCAGTCCAAGTCCAGCGATCTGGGTTCGGACGATGCGGCGTTCGATGTGCTGATGCGTATTTTTGATAAGGATCATCGCTAATACGTCTGAAAATGGCGTCCCTTAAAAACAGCCCTGTGAAGGGCTGTTTTGGTCTGAAAAGGCCTTGTAAAATTCTTGTAATAAAGGAGTGTGATCACCGTGAGCGCAGACCCTCGAAGTAAAAAGATCAAAAAAACTCGCGGTGGCGCAGCTATGTGAAGCCGCGGAAAGGCGGTAAGATATGGTAGAATTTTACAAGACTGTTGACGGAAGAATCACAGAAATCGCCGGCTTTGCCGAGGGCTGCTGGGTGAATATGGTGCATCCCAGTTCGGATGAGCTGGAGGAAATCGCCCGTGCAGCACATGTGGAAGAAGAATTCATCCGCGCGGCACTCGACCCGGAGGAAAGCTCGCGTGTCGAAACCGAGGACGATCAGCTGTTGATGATCGTTGACATTCCGATGGTTGAGAAAAACTCGGTGGAAGATGGCGGCCAGATGTTCAGCACGCTTCCAATGGGCATTGTGGTGGCGCAGAACGCAGTCATTACGGTTTGTCTGGAGGACAGCATCATTTTGCGGTCGATTGCGGAGGGCGCGGTCAAGGGCGTGCATACGGCGCTGCGAACTCGGTTCGTGTTTCAGATCCTGCTGCGCGTGGCGGGACGCTTCCTGAAAAACCTGCGCATGATCGAGCGTGACTTTACCCGTATTGAAAAACGGTTGTACGACTCGCTCAAGAACGAAGAGCTGATCCAGCTGCTTGGCTTGTCCAAATCACTCGTTTACTTCTCTGCATCGCTCAAGGGCAATGAGGTGACGATGGAAAAGGTACTGCGCGGGCGCGTGCTCAAGCTGTATGAGGACGACCGTGACATCCTCGAGGATGCGCTGATCGAGATTCGTCAGGCCATCGAGATGGCTGGGATTTACTCGAGCATTCTGTCCGGTACGATGGACGCGTATGCATCGGTCGTATCCAACAACCTGAACATCATCATGAAGGTGCTCACTGTGTTGACCATCATCATGACGATTCCCAATATCATCTTCGGTTTTTATGGTATGAATATCGAAGGCGGCGGTTTGCCGGGTGACTTTGTCTGGTGGATTCCGCTGCTGATTTCGGTTGCCGCGTGCTTTTTTGCGTGGTTCATGCTCAAGAAAAAGAATCTGGACTGAAATTCCGGCGCCGCATTTGCGGCGCTTTTATTTTCGGGCACACAAAAAGGGCGCGTAAACACGCGCCCTTTTTGAACTGTCAATTTTCCCATACGAGGGGGATGGTTTGGCCGAAGACTGTGATAGATTCCATTTCTTCCAGCGGGATGACTTCGGGGAGCAAGCCGCTGTTTGCGTGGCCGATCTGCCACAGGTCATAGGTTGTGCCGTCTTGAAGCGTCAGAATGGGGGAGCCGCCCTCGGTATAATATTCGTTGTCGTATTCATCCGGCACGCCGTCCAAATACAGGTTCATATCATCGTCGAAGGTCATTTCCTTGTCGAAGTGCCATTCCAGATGGTAGAAAGACGGCGTGAACGCGATGCTGTCGATCGTGACGTTCAGATTGCCGTAGGGGATGACTTGACCGGCTTGCGCATATGTTGCAGTATCGGTGCTTTCGAGCGGCACTTCGATAACCCAGTCGCCTTTGACAAGGGTTTGGTCTGGCCCTGAGTAGTTGCCGTCTGTCACATAACTGAGGATGTTAGAGAAAATGAAGCTGGCTGTTTTTCCTTCCCACTGATCGACACCACTCATATCCATTTCAATTTGATAGAAGAATTGCCTCATGTTGGTGCCGTGGTATGGTCCCCAACTGCCTACAATTTGTTGTCCGTCGACAAAGAACTCTGTCTCTTCAAAAGTGAGGAAGGCAGCATCCGATTGTTCTTGCAGGTCAAGGAATGCGGTGCCGTCATCTTTAACGGCAGAGAAGATTGCGTAGACGGTTTGTTCATCGGCATATACGCCGTCAAGCGAAACAGTCACACCATGGTTGGTATCGCTGGCACCGCTGGCGACAAAACCGGTGTTTTCCTCAATATCACCCACAGACCCTCCGAAAAATTCTGCAAGGCGTGTACGGCCTGCTTCTGGGTCGGCAAAATATCCAACGACCGCGCCTGCTGCTGCCGTAAACGCCAGTATGCAGGCGGCTGCGGCTGCGATGCAGATCACCTTGCGCGGGTGTCGCCGTTTTTTCGGTTTGGGAGCGGTTTGTGCTGCCTGAGTCAGTTGTTGTATCAGCATAGTCTGTTCCTCCTCAGTAAAGCGCAGCGCGTCGAGCGCGTCCTTATATTGTCTCATATTCGCTGCCCTCCAGTTCATGTTTGAGTTTGGCACGGGCGCGGGCGAGCCGCTGCCGCACAGCAGCGGGCTTCGCCCCAACCATCGTCGCGATTTCTTCGGCGTTGTAGCCTTCATAATAGTAGAGATAGATGACCTCGCGGTATTTGACCGGCAGACGCTGTACCGCGGCCAGCACGCCGGAATCCTCTGCGGGGAGAAAGGGAACCTCACGTTCGATCAATTCGTCCAATGGGACAGAACGGCGGCGCCAGCCGCTCTTGAGAATGTCTTTGCACTCGTTGATCGCCATGCGGAGGATGAAAGCGCGCGTTTCACCCTCGGTATCAAATTTTCGGTCGATTTGCAGCAGCTTCAGAAAAATATTCTGGCATACGTCCTGTGCGTCCGCCCGGCCGAGCGAATACGTAAAGCATAGACGCAGGATCATGCCCGAGTATAAACGAACGAAAGTTGCTGCATCCGCGGCGTCCTGCCAGACAGGCATCCGGATCATCCCCTTTCACTACGATAACGATTGAACGATGGGTTGTGTGACAAAACAGAGAAATATTTTTTATCTTCAGGATTTCTTTCGGAAGTGTGGCAGGGAAGTGTGCTATACTGCGATTAGCGCAACGAGAAAATGTGACAAAAAACAGTGATGAAAATTGCAGAAAAAATCGCTGGTTTTTTGTGCGAACAGAGAAAAATGATGATAAACGTGTGAAAAAGCATAAAAAATAGTTGCATTAGCCGAGAATAGTGCTATGATATTACAAGGAAAAAACGGGATGAAAATTTTCGGACAAACATAAAGGAGCGAAGGATCTTTATGCTTCGGTTTTTAGAGAGTCTGCAATTTGTTTTATTTGTATTTTTTACAGCAGCCTATGCGTATCAAATCGTATATCTGGCGGTCGGCTTGATTGGGAAAGGCCGTCAGGGAAAGCAGGATGCCAAATTGCATCGGTATGCAGCGATCATTGCGGCGCGCAATGAGTCAGGCGTGATCGGGGATTTGATCAAAACGCTAAAACAGCAAGATTATCCATCAGAGCTGTTGGATGTATTCGTCATTGCGGATAACTGCACGGATAGCACCGCGGAGGTTGCCCGCAAGGCGGGAGCAATCGTGTATGAGCGCTTTAATAAGGTGCAGGTCGGCAAGGGATACGCGCTGGATTATCTGTTCCACCATATTTTTGAAGACTATGGCGACAAGACGTATGACGGCTTTTTCGTATTTGATGCAGATAATCTGGTAGACCCGCAGTTTGTGCGTGAGATGAACAAAATGTTCGACACCGGCGAGTATACTGCGCTGACCAGCTACCGCAATTCGAAAAACTTCTGCGACAACTGGATTTCCGCAGGCTATGCGCTGTGGTTCTTGCGTGAGGCTCGTTTCCTCAATCGCCCGCGTACGCAGCTCGGCGTCAACTGCGCTGTTTCGGGTACCGGTTTTCTCGTGGCCGCGGATGCGATCCGCGAAGAGGGTGGTTGGCCCTATCATCTGCTGACCGAGGATATTGAATTTTCCATTGCGTGCGCAGTGCGTGGTCGAAAGATCGGTTATTGCGGTACGGCGATCATCTATGATGAGCAGCCGGTGGAGTTCCGCCAGTCTTGGGATCAGCGTTTGCGCTGGAGCAAGGGTTTTTATCAGGTAGACGCGAAATACACGGCGCCGTTGCTACGCGGTTGTCTGCGTGGCGGCAGAAAAGGCATGTCCTGCTATGATATGCTCATGACGGTTGCCCCCTGTAATCTGGTGACGATTGGTGTGCTGGCGTTGGCGCTGTTTGCCTGCCTAAGCAGCCTGTCGCAGCCGGCATTCATTACATACCGGGTACTGCGTATGTTAGGCCGGATCGTTCTCACCACGGTCAAGGGCATTTCGTTCAGCCTGTTTCTCTTCGGTGCGTTTACCATGGCGGCTGAGTGGAAGCAGATCAGGGGCAGCGTTTGGAAGAAGATCTTTTATGTGTTCACTTTCCCGCTGTTCATGCTGACTTATATTCCGATTTCGCTGGCTGCGCTTGTCGGAAAGGTGGAGTGGAAGCCCATCCGTCACGGTCTTGCAACAAAAGCGCATAACGAAAACGAGAGCGCTTAATTAGGCATTCATCAAAAAACTGCTGCAACATGATGTTGCAGCAGTTTTTGTTTATTCAATGCAATGTGGTCTGCCACTGGCATATAATTCGCGCCGGATGGCTGCAAACATGCGTTCCGCCATATCCAGATAACGCCGAACCTCCATTTCATCAATCTCAAACGGAAGGTCGGTTGGATATCGTGTTTCGATATACAGGTCATTGAGCGCAGCGCTTTCGTCCAGATATTCTGAAAACGCATCGGCATCCTGCTGTATGGCCTGACGACAGAGATAGGTTAGGTTGTGACCGTCAAAGTGCCGGCCGGTGCGGAATAGCAAATAGCCCTTGAGCGCTTTCTCGATTGCCTGTTGGCAGTGAAACGCGATGTTGTAATGGTCGCCGCCATACGTCAGCAGCAGGCGCGCGCATTGCAGGTCGCATAACGCCTTATCCAGCCATTTGTAATAGAAGTGGCTGTCGGATGCGCCTTTACGTTTCCTGCTCATAAATCACCTGCCCTTTCCGGGCGATCCATGCGGCGTACGAGGTTTCCTCTTCCAGCAGGTCGTCCCATTCCTCGGCGGTGTAGACGCTTAAATTGACCGGAACATCAGTGGAAAGCGCCAGGTGCAGCTGCGTGCGCAGATGACGGCAATCGGAACCGTTCGGTACGATCACACACAGGCTGAACGCTTTAAGCTTGCCGGTGGCCATGGTTCGTTTTTCTGAAAACAAAATGATCCGATGCGGCTGGCACACGCGGAGGATATCCTGTTCCGCTTGTTGAATCGACTCAGTCATGAGCGGATGCCTCCTGTGTTTCAAATGGCGTCAGTGTAGCAAGTGCTTCAAAGTGGGTTTTTCCATCCGTTTCACCGCGCACATAGCGTGCGCCGTCCACCGTGCCGCAGAGCAGTTCCAATTGCTCACCGAAAGCGGTTTCGGCGGTATAGTTGACCTGCAGGGAGGAGACGAAGCCCGGTTGCCGCTGCAAATCAAGAGCGTCTGAAATGAGTTCTACAATGCGAACATTGTTGACATGGTTGTTAACATCCAAATCGGAATACTGCACGGTATGGATATGGTGCGGCCGGACGGTATCACAGGACAGCTTGGGTAATGGTTCGAATAGTGTTCCGCGTGCTGTGTGCAGATAGCTTTCCGCAGCGGGGAAGGCACTGGGGCGCAGGATACGGTGCGATACCGGATCAAGCGTGACCCACATGGACTGTGCGTCGCCGATCTGCTGCTCGTCTGCGAAAAACGCAAAACAGCGATACCAGCTTGCGCCGCGGATGCCGGGGCACCATGTCTCGCAGCGAATACGCTCATACGGGCGCAGAGGACGCGTCAGACGCGCTTTCATGCGCGAGAGAACCCAGACTATGTTGAGTTCGTCCTGTGCGAGGTGCAGCGATTCTGCGTGCACTGTGGCGGCGTCCTGCATAACCAGCCAGAGAAAGGATGGCTTTGCAATGCCGCGGTTATCAATGTGACCATAGTTGATTTCATATTCGCGGGAAAGAAGATCTGCCAAGGAAAAACGCCTCCTCGTAATCAGTGGAACAGGCTGGTAATAAACCGGGCAACCAACTCAAGCAGTGAGGACTGCTGGACCGGCGTTTCCGGTGTGGTGTCCGGGGTATTTTCGCCCGCGGTATAGTGTTGGGATAGCATGGCCGCGCAGCCGTCTGCTTTTTGCAGGGAAGAATAGCTGAAGAATACCTCGCCCTGAATATCAATGCTGTCATCCAGCAGGGTGAGCTGGCGCTGCAGCTCATCCGTACCGTACCAAACATCGCCCGGCTGCGCTTCCGCAGCGCGGTAAGCACCGATGCCGATGTACAGGGCAACGTCGCTGGTAGAGACTACCTGCTGCCACCAGTCCACCAGAATTTCAAAATCGGCAATTTCAAAGCCAATGGACCAGTAAAGCTGCGGGCAGATATAGTCAACCGTTCCCTTTTTGATCCATTCAACCGAATCGCAGTAAATTTCGCGGTAGGAGGAGCGGCCATTGGTTTCGCTGCCCTTGGGATTGTCGGTTTTGTTGTCCCAGATACCGGCAGGGCTGACACCGAACGACAAAGCAGGGTTGATTTCGTGCAGAGTTTTATCCAGTGAAGCAATCAAGGTGTTGACATTGTCGCGCCGCCAGTCTCCGATGTCGCTGAAGTCACTTCCGTAACGGGCAAAGGTAGCGGAATCATCAAAATCCGTGCCCGGATAGAAATAGTCATCCAAGTGGATGCCGTCGACATCATAGTTTTCCACGATTTCGGCTGCGCCGTCCACCACAAGCTGCTGCACTGCCGGCAGACCGGGGTTCAAATAGTAATTGTCTTCGTATTCAACCACCCATTCCGGATGCTGCTTTGCCGGGCTGTCTTCGGGCAGGGCATCCCATTCGCTTTGGCCGTCCTTGGTGATGCGGTAGGGATTGATCCAAGCGTGCAGCTGCAAGCCACGGCTGTGTGCGCCCTCGACCCAGTAGGCCAGAACATCAAAATCGCCATCCGGCGCTTGCCCAACGGTACCGCTGATATAGCGGCTCCACGGGAAAATCTCCGACGGATAGAGTGCGTCTGCCGAAGGGCGAACCTGCAGGAAAACCGTATTCAGCCCCATTGCTGCAATGTTGTCGAGAATGGTATCTGCCTCGCTTTTGAGTGCATCGACCGACAGGCCTTGCGCAGAGGGATAATCAATATTATATATGGTGGAAACCCATACACCACGCATACCGTCTTGCGCAGGTTGGGCAGCACCGGCGCAAGAAAACATCAGCGTGAGTACCAAAACAATGGAAAGAATGCGTTGCTTGAGCATGGAAAGACTCCTTTGACCTTAGCGTAAATATATAATTATTTTACCATTGCAGGCAGGAGAAAGCAAGAATGATTGACATAGGCGCGGATTCATCGTTGTAGAGGTACAATACATCTTGGACAGTTGAATAGAAAAGGATGAAGGATAAGG
>JAHZFK010000045.1 GCA_019421385.1 Clostridiales bacterium | reverse complement strand
GTTGAGCAAAAGCCAGCGTGGGATTGATGTGGTATCTTTATCTAAGTGATACCCCGTTTTCCCATTTGCTGACCGCCTTATCCGATACGAGCAACCGTTCGGCCAGTTGCTTCTGCGTCAGCCCCAGCGCTTTGCGTCTTTGCGCAATCAGCGCGCCCGTATTCCTTGCATCCATCTGCTCCACCTCCCTTTCCTGCTTTCAGCATAGCAGAATGCGTTGCTATGGGCAACCGACAGACGGAAGAAGGGCGCTCTACCAGCGGTAGAATGCCCTTCCAAAATGCGTTAATCCACGCAGATACGCTTGAACATGCGGAAATGCAGTCCGTTTTCGTCCCGATATTCGCCGCGCTGCTCAAACGCAAATTTGTGATAAAAGCCCTGTGCGCGTGCGTTCTCGGATGCGACATGCGCGCATAAGTAATCCTTGCCGAGCATTCGGTACACACTGATGGCCTGCCCGAGAATTTGCCCGCTCAGACCGTGGCCGCGATAAGCTTTGTCGATGCAGAAGCCGCCGACCAAGCCCACGCCCGGCTCATCGTCATACCACGTTTTGAGATAGACGAGCGCCACAGGCGTACCGTCTTCCAGACAGCCAAAGCAGCACGAGCGCGGCGATACGCGCTGCGCGCGCTCTATATCGGCAAGCAGCGCGGCGGAGTCCAGCCCAGCGTCCGTGCTGTAGGCGTTCTGGTGCAGCTCACGCATGAACGCGACGATTTTGGCAGCGTCGCCCTCATCCATTGGGTCGGCGCGGCGGAACCAGATTTGCGGCGTGTTCGGCACGCCCTTGTTATCCGTCCAGCCAATGGAGGCAAAGGTGGACAGCTCCTGCGGCAGATGCGATGCATCGTTTTCGTACACGACCTCGATTTTGTCCGGGCCGTCAAACTCAAATTTGGCAACGCAGGTGTTGTCCCCCCAGCCGATTTCTCCCATCTGCTCGGGCGCAAAGCCATGCGCGATGGTCAGTGCGCCGCGAATCGCTGAGCCATGTGTCACGACCGCGAAAGTCTGCCCCTCGTGCTCCGCCACCAACCGACGCACACCGTCCAGCATACGCCGCCCAGCCTGCATGACATTTTCGCCATGCGGCGGCACCGCGTCCCACGGGCGCGCGCGCCAGACAGCGTATTCCTCCGGCCAGATGCGCGGCAATTCAGCCCACGGGATATCCTCCCAGTCGCCCATGTCGATCTCACGCAGCACCGGGCGGATTTCGACGTTCAGCCCATGCGGCGCGGCGACCGCCTTCGCGGTCGTGCGCGCGCGGAACAAATCGGACGCATAAACCGCGTCGAGCGGCACTTTCTCAAACCGCTTGGCAAGATAGGGCAATTGCTCGTATGCGCGGGGCGTGAGCAGACTGTCATACTGCCCGTGACAACGGCGGTAGACGTTCCCCTCGGCTTCCGCGTGGCGGATGAGGTAAACCGTGGTCATGCTTTAGACCTCCACCGCGCCGGACAGTTCTGCAATGGTCTTTACCCCATGCGCGTCCATCCATTCTTCCAGCTCACGCAGCGCCTTGACCGGTGCCATCGGATCGGCAAACATGACCGTACCCATTGCAACCGCATCCGCACCCGCGAGCAGCATTTCGACGATATCCTTGCCCGTGCGGATGCCGCCCATGCCGAGAATCGGCACGGAAACCGCCTTACGCACTTGATACACCATGCGCACCGCGACCGGGAACACAGCAGGGCCGGACAAGCCGCCCATTACATTGGACAGGATGGGCTTTCTCGTCTCGATATTGATGCGCATACCCAGCAATGTGTTGATAAGGCTGAGCGCATCCGCGCCTGCGGCTTCCGCGGCGCGCGCGATCTCGGTAATGTCGGTGACATTGGGGCTGAGCTTGACGATCAGCGGCTTTTTGGCCTTCTTCTTCGCCGCCGACACCACTTCCTCGACCATGTCCGGACGTGTGCCGAACGCCATGCCGCCGCACTTGACGTTCGGGCAGGAGATGTTCATTTCGATGAGGTCAACGTCCGCATCCGAAATCTTCTCGACCATGCCCTCGTATTCCTCGACCGTGTTGCCCGACACATTTGCGATGATCGCAGTGTCATACTGCCGCAGGAACGGGATCTGCTCTTCGATAAAGCGGTCGATGCCCGGGTTTTGCAGGCCGACGCAGTTGAGAATGCCCGCCGGAGTCTCCGCGATGCGGGGCGCGGGGTTGCCAAGGCGCTCGGTCGGGGTCAGACCCTTGACGCCGATGCCGCCGAGCAGGGACAGGTCGAAGAACTCGCCGTACTCATGGCCAAAGCCGAACGTACCGGACGCGGTCGTGATGGGGTTTTTCAGCTCCACCCCGCAGAAGTTTACGCGTAAATCCACCATTACCACTCGACCTCCTTTGCATCAAACACCGGGCCGTCCTTGCAGACGTGACCATACCGGGTTTCGCCGTTTTCGCTCTTGAGCGCGCACGCGCACACCAGACATGCACCGATGCCACAGCCCATGCGCTCCTCCATCGAGGCCTGACAGGGCAAGCCCGCTTCCTCCGCAATTGCGGCGATCGCCTTGAGCATCGGCTTCGGGCCGCAGGCGGCAACGCCGGTCGCGTCCTGTACCAACTCTTTCAGCACATCGGTGACAAAGCCGTGCCGCGCATACGAGCCGTCATCGGTCGTGACAAACGCTTCGCAGACTGCCTTGAAATCCTCCTCGAGAATCACGGCATCTTTGTTCCGGAATCCGAGGATGGCGCGCGGCTGCGCACCCTCGCCCGCCGCCTTTTTGACGCACGCGAGCATGGGCGGCACGCCGATGCCGCCACCGATAAAGACCGGCTTTGCGCCCAGCGCAGCGGTATCAAACCCGTGTCCGAGCGGTCCGAGCACATCCAGCTCGTCCCCTGCTTTGCGTTCGGCAAGCCACTTGGTGCCCTCACCCTTGACCTGAAACACGATGCGTAAATTTCCGTCTTGCCAGTCGCAGATCGAGATCGGGCGGCGCAGCAGATTGCCCTCGCCGCACGCGATGTGCACAAACTGGCCGACCTGTGTCTGTGCACAGATCGCAGGCGCGTGCATGGTAATAGAATATAAGCCTTCGCCCAGCCGCGCACATTCTGCGACCCGGCAGATTTCCTGAATCGACATACCTCTTTCCCCTTTCAGTCATTGCTGCTTCTATTGTACAGGAATTTTGCGCAAAAGGGAACAGAAAAAGGACAGGCAAGCCTGTCCTTTTTGTTATTTTACTTTTGCTTGACTGCGCCGTCCTTGATGATATCCCAGTTCTTGCGCAGATAATCGTAACCCGAATAGATCGTCACGAGTGTGACCACCCAGCCGACGATAGAAACCAACGTGACCGAGGAAATGCCACCGGACAGCTGCTGCGCATACTGCGGCGGCATGAGCCAAGTCGGCACGTCCATCCCAACGCTGGGAAACGCGATGTAATATAGGTAAATCACGATAATGCCGCCGATCTGCACGCAGGTCTTGACCTTACCCGTCCACGTCGCGGCAAGCACGCGGCCCTTGTTCGCCGCGACCACGCGCAGCGAGGTGATGATCAGCTCACGCGCGAGAATGACGCACACCATCCAGCCCGCGATCGCGCCCTGCTCGGCAAACAGGATGAGCGCCGAAGACACCAGCAGCTTATCCGCCAGCGGATCGACGAACTTACCAAAATCGGTCACCTGATTGTACTTACGGGCAACATAGCCGTCGAGAAAGTCCGTGAAGCTCGCCACACAGAACAATACGAGCGCGACGACCGTTGCGGTCGGAAAGTGAAACGTCGGAATTAACGTTTCCGCCGACGCAGCCCTATCATATACGATCATGGACTGCGACGCGAAATACAGAAAAAACGGGATCATCGCAATGCGGGTCAGTGTGATTTTATTGGCTGTTGTCATTTCTTATTCCCCCTTTTGCTGGACACCGAGCAAGTCAGGCCCAAGGCTTTCCGTGATGCGCACGGAGACAAACTCACCCTCCTGCGGTTCACCGTCGCTTTCAAAATACACATGCCCGTCGACCTCGACCGAATCGGCATAAGTGCGGCCAAACCAAAGCTGCTGTTCATCGTCGAAGCCCTCGCAGAGTACGTCCATCACTTCGCCGTGACGCGAGGTGTTGTAATCATCCAGCACGCCGCTTTGCAGTTCTTCCACAATCAGGCGGCGGTTGGCCTTGGTCTCCGCGTCGATCTGGTCGGGCAGCTCGGCGGCCTCCGTCCCCTCCTCGGGCGAATACTCAAACACGCCAACACGCTCGATCTGCGTCTCCTGCAGGAAGGTGCACAGCTCCGCAAATTCCTCCTCGGTCTCGCCCGGCAGGCCGACGATCAGGCTGGTGCGCAGCACCAGACCCGGAATGCGCGCGCGCAGCTTGTCAATGAGCGCGGCAAATCCCTCGCCGTCGCCCGGACGGTGCATCACACGCAGGATGCGGCGCGATACATGTTGAAGCGGAATGTCCAAGTATTTCACGATCTTCGGCTCAGACGCGATCACGTCAATCAGTTCTTCCGTGATCTGGTCGGGGTACAGATAGTGCAGGCGCACCCAAGTAAAGTCGAGCTGGCACAGCTGCCGCAGCAGTTCGGGCAATAAACGCTTGTGCTCGGGCAAATCCATACCGTACTTGGTAATGTCCTGGGCAATAACGATCAGTTCCTTGACCCCTGCATCCGCCAATTCCCGCGCTTCTTCGAGCAACGCGTCCATTTCGCGCGAACGGTACGGCCCGCGCAGCTTGGGGATGATGCAGTAGCCGCAGCGGTTGGAGCAGCCCTCCGCAATCTTAAAGTACGCAGTGTAGGACGGGGTCAGGCGATTGCGGTCGCCGTCCAGCGCTGCCGCCGCCATATCCGCCATGTACGCGGCCTTTTGGCCGCCGAGCGCGGCATTTGCCGCGTCCACGATGTTTTCATAGCTGCCCGTGCCGCAGATCGCATCAATTTCCGGCAGCTCCTTTTGCATTTCCTCCGCGTAGCGCTGCACGAGACAACCCGTGACAACCAGACCCTTCATCTTGCCGGTCTTCTTGTACTGCGCGGTCTCCAAAATGGTCTCGATGGCCTCGCTCTTGGCGGCTTCAATGAAGCCGCAGGTGTTGACCACGCCCACATCAGCCTCGGCCATATCCTCGGTAATTTCCCAGCCCGCTACACGCAGCAGAGCCAGCATATGCTCGCTGTCCACCAGATTTTTGGCGCAGCCGAGCGAGATCAATCCGATTTTCGGCATTCGATCTCTCCTCTCCGGTATTTCCATTCATTATACAGGATTTCCCTGTGTTTGTCACGCCAGAAGCGCTTCCATTTCCCCGATCAGCTCGTCAAACAGCTTTGTTGCATCCTCGACCGGGGTGGGGCTCGCCATATCGACGCCCGCGCCGCGCAGAAGCGTCACCGGGTCGGCCGAGCAGCCGCCGGACAGGAAGCCGATATAGTCGCGCACAGCGCTCTCGCCCTCGCGCAGAATGCGGCGCGACAGCGCGATCGCCGCCGCGTAGCCGGTGGCGTACTGGTAGACATAGTAATCATAATAGAAGTGCGGGATACGCGCCCACTCGAGCGCGATCTCATCGTCGACGATCATATCCGACCCGAAATACTGCACGTTCAGTTCCTTGTAAAGCGCGCACAGCGCTTCGGCAGTCGTGCCCTCGCCGCGCTGGGTCATTTCGTTGACGCGCAGCTCAAACTCCGCGAACATGGTCTGACGGTACAATGTGCCGCGGAACTGCTCGAGGAAATGATTGATGAGATAAGCACGCTGCTTTTTGTCCTCGGTGACGGACAGCAGATATTCCATCAGCAGCGCTTCGTTGCAGGTCGATGCGACCTCCGCGACGAAAATCACATAATCCTGATAGGCGGTCGGCTGGTGCTTGTTGGACAGATAGGAGTGGATCGCGTGACCCATCTCGTGCACCAGCGTGAACACATCGTCGAGCGTGCCCTTAAAGTTTAAGAGCACAAAGGGATGCACGCGCGCGCCCGCCGAGTACGCGCCCGATCGCTTGCCCTGATTTTCATATACGTCGATCCAGCCATTGTTGAAACCCTCGCGCAGCAGGTTCAGGTAGTCCTCGCCGAGCGGCGCAAGCGCCTTGAGTGCGATTTCCTTTGCCTCGTCAAAGGTAAATTTCATTTCCACACCCTCGACCACCGGCACATATAAATCGTACATGTGCAGCTCATCCACGCCGAGCGCACGGCGACGCAGCGATACATAGCGATGCATCGGGGCAAACGAACGGTGGACTGCGTCAATGAGGTTGTGGTAGATCGCGGGATCGACCTCGGTTCCATCGAGCGCAGCGGCGAGTGTCGAGGGGTATTTGCGGGCGTTCGAGAAGAACAAAAGCTGCTTCATCTGCGCAGACAGAATCGCCGCAGCGGTGTTGCGGAACTGGCCATAGACCGAATAGAGCGAATCGAACGCGGACTTGCGCAGCGTGCGGTCGTAGGACTGCATCAGCGGAATATAGGTGCCGTGCGTGACGGGGTGCTTGTTTCCGTCCTGATCGACCGCGTCCGGGAACTGGAGGTCGGCGTCGTTGAGCATGGAGAACACATCATCGGGTGCGGCAACCATTTCACCGGCCGCGGCGAGCAGTGCCTCTTCCTTGTCCGACAGCACATGCTCCTTGCGGCGGCGCACGCGGTCGATGTTCCGGCGGTACAGTTCGAGATCAGGCGCGGTTTGATAGAAGCCCTCGAGCGTATCCTCTGGAATCGCAAGCAGCTCTGGCGTTTGGAACGCCGCCGCCGACTGCAATTCAACTGCCAGCCGCGTCACCTGACTGACCATCTCCTGATAGGCCGCAACGCGGGTATCCTCGTCGCTCTTGCGCTGTGCATAGTGCACCAGCGCATCAAACGCAAGGCTGATTTCATCATCCAGCCGCAGGTAGTCCAGCAGCGTTTGGGCGCTCTCGCCCAGACGGCCGCGAAACGCCTGCACCCGCGGCACATAGTCCTTGGCCGCAGCCAGCGCCGCGCGCCAATCGTCATCGGTGGCGAACAGATCATGGATGGCCCATTTGTCCTGCGCGGCAACCTCCGCGCGGGCGGGAATCTGCATGGTTTCCATGGAAATACTTCCTTTCCGGTATGAATTTCAATACTCTATTATGATACCCCAACTGCATGGCGTATGCAAGCAAGGCGCGGTAAAATCGGCGTTTTTTCCGAAAAATACAAAAGAAGCGTGCTTTGCACGCTTCTTTTTATTCAAACGTATCTGGGATGCTCTGCCCGTACTCTGCCAGTGCGTCGCGGATATCCTGCCACGAAAAGCCGCGCCGCTGCAAAAAGGCGACCGCCTTGTCGATCTCTTTCCGATCGGACACATCGCCGCGCAGACGCTTGTCCAGCAGTGCGACCAACTGCGCATGGTCGGGTGAAAAGCCGGTCAACGCGGCTTCCGCCGTCTCACGGTCGACCCCGCGGCGCGTCAGTTCCTGCCGGATGCGCATTTCGCCGTACCCTTTGCGGGCGCACGAACGCACCACGCTTTCGGCATACGCCGTATCGTCCAGCAAATGCCGCTCGGTCAGCCACGCAAGCGCGTAGTCCACGGCTTCTTCGTCGTGACCCTTGTCCAGCAGCTTATCGCGCAAGCCTTTGGCACTCAGCGCGCGGTAAGACAGTTGCTTGGCGGCAGCGTCCAGCGCCGCGCGGTATTTATCCTCGCTCATTCTTCGTCGAGATCGTCAAAATCATCCGCGTCGATCGACACGGCCTTGGACGAGCTTGCCTTGGGAGCCGCAGACTTAGCGGCAGGTGCAGCGACCGGCGTTCCCGGCTTCGCCGTCATGGCCTGATGCGCGCTGCGGCGCTCTTCCTCGACCTTTTCCATGATCTGCTTCTGCACATCGTCCGCGATCTCCGGATGATCCTTGAAATACTGCTTGGCAGCGTCACGGCCCTGTCCCAGACGGGTCTCGCCCATCGAGAACCATGCGCCCGGCTTGTTGACGATGCCGTATTTGACACCCAGATCGACCAACTCACTGGTGCGCGAGATACCCTCGCCGTACATGATGTCGAACTCGGCCTCCTTAAACGGCGGCGCGACCTTGTTTTTGACCACCTTCACGCGCGTATGGCTGCCGATCATTTCCGTGCCGTTCTTCAGGTGCTCCATGCGGCGCACATCCAAGCGAACCGACGCATAGAACTTGAGCGCACGGCCGCCGGTCGTGACTTCCGGGCTGCCGTAAATCACGCCAACCTTTTCACGCAGCTGGTTGATAAAAATAGCCACGCAGTTGGACTTGGAGATCGAACCCGCCAGCTTACGCATCGCCTGACTCATCATGCGGGCGTGCAGACCGACAAACGAGTCGCCCATTTCGCCCTCGATCTCGGCGCGCGGGGTCAGTGCTGCGACCGAGTCAATGACCACAATGTCGATCGCGCCCGAGCGCACGAGCGCTTCCGCAATGTCCAGACCCTGCTCGCCAGTGTCCGGCTGGGAGACCAGCAGGCTGTCGATATCGACGCCCAGCGCCTGCGCATAGACAGGGTCGAGCGCATGTTCCGCGTCGATGAACGCGGCGGTGCCGCCCATCTTCTGCGCCTCGGCCACGCAGTGCAGCGCAACCGTGGTCTTACCGGAGGATTCCGGCCCGTAAATCTCCACGATACGGCCGCGCGGCAGACCGCCAATACCCAGCGCGAGATCCAGACCGATCGAGCCGGTCGGGATATGGTCAATATTCATGCCGGCGTTTTCGCCCAGACGCATCACAGAACCTTTGCCGAACTGCTTTTCGATCTGTCCGAGCGCGGCCTCGAGCGCCTTCTTTTTATCGGCCGCAGGCGCGACCGGTTCCAACTGTTTCTTGGTAGCCATGAAAAGCCTCCTGCACGTTTCAAAAATTCCTGCTCTTATTATAGCAGTGTCAAAAAACAAAAGCAAGAAAAATCGAAAATTTGTTCGTTTATTTTTTGTATCAAAAATGCCCATCTTTCGGATGGGCATCGCGTCCGCTCATTCCAGCGGATCGTTGATTTCCGTATTGTAGCCATAGACGATGCGCGGCACACCGGCAAGATCCTCGGTGATGCCGACGCCGCCGAAGCGGTTTTCCTCCAGAATCGCGGCAACATCTTCCGCCTGCTGCCAGCCGCACTCGAACAGGATCACCCCGCCCGCTACCAGCAGCGAACCCCACTTGGAACAAATCGAGCGGTAAAAATCCAGACCGTCCACGCCACCGTACAGCGCTTCATGCGGCTCATAGTTGTATACGCTCCTGTCCAGCTGGTGCATCTCCGCCCGGGTGATATAAGGCGGATTGGATACGATGATATCGAACTGACCCATATTGCCCGGCGGACGAAAGCGCACATCCGCATTGACCGCCACGAACCGATTCTGCACGCCCAGCCGACGCGCATTTTCCCGCGTAATACGCAGCGCACCTTCGGAATTATCCACACCCGCTACACGCGCATCCTTTACCATATGCGCGGCGGCGATGCCGATGCAGCCTGAACCGCAGCACAGATCGAGGATGCGGGGCGATACCTTTTTCTTTGCCTGCTCGATCACCAATTCACACAACGGCTCGGTATCCGCGCGCGGGATAAGGACGTTTTTATCCACCTGAAAGGTCAGGCCATAAAAATCCCATTCCCCGAGGATATACGCCAGCGGCTCGCCGTCCAGACACTTATCGCAGAGTAAATTTGCATAGTCGACGGTCGCATCATCTAAATACAAATGACCCCACTCGCCTGTTTTATTCTTGTCCACCTTGCAGGCATACGCGGTCAACTCTCGCGCGGCCAGCGACGGCTGCGGTTCGTCCGCCTCTTTGAAGCGGTGGAATAACTCCATGTACACGTCGTTAATCGTCTTGGTCAATCCAATTCACCTCTTTTTGTGAAATGAGCACACAGGATAAGATTACACCCCTCCCCTCTGGGGTGGCAACCGTGCAGGTTGTTCTGATCCTGCGAAATGGGCGACAGCCGCAAACAGAAGCCCTGTTTTGCGCGCACAGCGCGCCCTTGAGAAAAAGGGGTGATTCACAAGAGGGGAGAAACCTTTGGTGTCTCCCCTCTTCGCGAGCCGCAGCGAGTGTGCATGCAAGCAACCGCCGCATAGCGGCGGCTCTTAGCGAGTCGTAGTGTGCCCGCGGCGCACAGCCGCATCACTTTCTCTGTTTGGATAAAGCTTTTTACCAGTTGTCCGAGCCATCCTCCGGAATGACTGCCTTCATACCGGTGATCGCAACTTCAATCATAGAGTCATCCGGCTCAAATACGGTCAGGTGCTGGATCATCAGTCCCGGCCAGCGCAGCGCACGGGACAACAAACTTTCCGACCGTCCCGCATAGCGGTTAAACTCATAGCTGATACCGACCACCAACGGCAGCAGAACCAGATGCGCCAGCATACGCAAAAACGGGTTGGTGATGTCAACGATGGAAAAGACAATGGACGAAACAATGGTCGCAATGATAATCAGCACAAACATAAAGCTGGTGCCGCAGCGGGGATGATACTTGTTCTGACGGCGCACGTTTTCCACTGTCAGCTCCTCCCCTGCCTCATAGCAGAAAATGGTCTTGTGCTCCGCACCGTGATATTCAAAGGTGCGGCGGATATCCTTCATATGCGATACCGACCACATGAAAATCAAAAAGATAATCACGCGCACAATGCCCTCCAGCACATTGCGGGCAAGTACGCCCCAGCTTTCCGGCACAAAACCGCCGAGAAAGCTCGGCAGCAACAGGAACAGCGCGACCGGCAGCGCAATGCCGATCACAGTCGAAATGCCGAGGATGAATTTGTCCAGCCCTTCCGAGCCAAACTTGCTTTCCACCCACAATTCAAATTTGGAGGGCGGTACATCGGCTTCCTCATCCTCAAAAAAGGACGCCGAATAGTTGATGGCCTGAATGCCGTCTTTCATGGCCATGAACAGACCGTAAGCGCCGCGAAAGACCGGCTTTTTCCACAGGGCGGACGGCTGATGCGCGTCCTCTTCTTTTGTCACCAACTCGCCGTTGGCACGGCGCACGACGGTACAGGTCTTTTTGGGGCCTTTCATCACAATGCCCTCAATGATGGCCTGCCCGCCGATGGTGGTTTTCTTTTGCGTTGTCATGGGTTATCTCCTTCGGGGGTATAGGGATTGTCCGGCACTTTCGGGATCGCGCCCGTGATGCCGAGCGCTTCCTCCGCTTCTGCGGCGGGCAGCGAAACGGTCACGGTCGTGCCCGCGCCCAGCGTGGACGCGATATCCAGCGTGCCGCCGTGCAGCGATACGATCTCGTCGGTCACGGCAAGGCCAATGCCGCTGCCGCGCTGCTTGGACGAACCCTTATAGAATTTCTCTTTGACGAACGGCAGCTCGGCCTCCGGAATGCCCTGACCGTAGTCGCGTACGGATGCGACCACCTTGCCGCCGTCCCGCCGCAGGGTGATGTCGATTTTCTTGCCGTCGCCGCCGTATTTTGCGGCGTTGTCCAGAATGTTGAGAAATACCTGCTTCATGCGGTGGCGGTCGCCGTTGATATAATAGTTGGCTTCCACATCCTCATGATAGCTGAGCTGGATACCGCTTTTATGCAGCAGGTTTTCATACATGTAAACCGCCTCATAAAGTTCGATCGACAGATCGAACAGCTCAACCTCAAGCTTCATGCGGCCGGATTCGATGCGGGCAAAGTCCAGCAGTTCTTCCACCATACGGGTCAGGCGGCTCGCCTCTTTCTGGATGATGGTCAGACCTTGCATAACCTCCTCCGGGTCTTCGCCGCCGCCCGCCATGAGCGTTTCGCTCCAGCCGCCGATGGCGGTGAGCGGGGTGCGCAACTCATGCGACACCGAGGAAATAAAGTCATTCTTCATACGCTCGGCGCGGCTGATCTCATCCGACATATAGTTGATGGTATCGCAAAGTTCGCCAATTTCGTCGTCGTATGTTTTTTGCAGGCGCACGCCGTAGCGTCCCGCCGCAATTTCCTTGGCAATGGTGTTGATCTTAAGCACGGGATCGACGATCGACTTGACAAAATAGCTGTTGGACGCAACGACCAGCATCAGGAACACCAGACACGCCAGCAGAGCAATGCCGATGATGATCCAGATCTGCTGCTCGACGATGCGCAGCGAGGTAATAAACCGCACGCCGCCGATCAGATCACCGCGCGCAGACAGCAGCGGCGCGGTCACGCTCATCACCCGTTCGCCGGAAAGCGGGTCACGTCCAGTATAGACCGCGGTTTTCTGCGTGGCAAGCGCCTGCGTGGCGTCCTCGGTCGAGGCCATGCCGCCGCCGGACAGGCCGGATGTGGACAGCAGGATGCGGCCGGTTGAATCCAAAAACTGCTGCTCCAGCTTATCCTGCTCCTGAAAGGTCGTCACAGTCGATTCCGCCTGTGCATAAAACTGGTCGTATGTTTCGGTGAAATATTTGCGGAAGGTATCCGCTGCGGTTGTCGCACGGGACACCAGATTGTCCCGCACGGTCGCATAATAATAGCCCGATATGCCGACCGAGATCAGGATCATCACGACCGCAAGGATCACGAGCACGAACGAAAGCGAGTTCATCATCCAGCGTCCCTTGATGCCGCCCGGAGAGTGCAGCACCTTGGGCACGGCCGGCTGCGGCGGCACTTCAGGCTTTTTCTTTTGTTTGTGATAATTCATAACAGAGGGCCTTTCTGCAAAATGCCGGTTTTCAGGCGGCAAAACGCCGCGGGAAGGCTGAATCAGCCTTCCCACATATAGCCATAGCCGCGCACGGTGACGATGTGCGTCGGCTCGGCCGGATCGTCCTCAATTTTGATGCGCAGACGGCGGATATTCACATCCACGATTTTCAGTTCGCCCACATAGTGATGGCCCCACACCATCTCAAGCAGCTCGTCGCGCGAAAGCGCCTTGCCGATATTCTCCATAAACGCCTTCAAAAGACCGTACTCGATCTGCGTCAGCTCGATCTTGATGCCATTCTTGAGCACTTCGCGTGCGCGCAGATTGAGCTTGAACGGGCCGGACTTGATGACGTCCTCCTCGGAGAACGGCGAACCGGACACGCGGCGGTAGAGTGCGTCCACACGCGCGGCCAGCTCGATGACCGAAAACGGCTTGGTCACATAATCGTCCGCGCCGTTCATCAGACCCGTGACCTTATCAGCCTCTTGTGTGCGGGCAGTCAGCATGATGACACCCGCGGCATAACCCGCGGCGCGCATCGCACGGCAGACCTCATAGCCGTCAATGCCGGGCAGCATGACGTCCAGCACCGCAACCGCGATATCCTGATTGGCATGGTATTTTTCGAGCGCCTGCTCACCGGTTTCCGCTTCTATCACTTCGTAACCGCTGCGCTTCAGATTGAGCACAAGAAACGAGCGGATATTTTCCTCATCTTCCAATACCAGTATCTTACGCTTCATGGAAAATCCTCCTTTTATTACAAACCATCAGTTGTTCCAATCCTGTTTGACGAGCGAAAACCGATTTCGTATCGTCTCTGCGGTAATTTCCACAGAACTTTGTTCCGCCTCGTCCGCGATGCGCGCGAAATATACTGCCTGCGCCGTTTCACCGAGCTGCACTAAATCGGTGCGGCCGGCATAATAATCCCGACTGGAGCCGGTGGCGCAGTAAATGGTGAACAGCGGAATTTGTCCGCCTCTGCCGACATATTCCGAAAATGTGACCGCGCTGATACCGCTGTCGGTCGCTTTGGTCGCCGTGATGCGGTCGTGCCAAGTGGAATCGATCACCAAACTCCACGCATCCGATATATTCTGATAGGTGGTCATCACCAATACGGGCGGCTCGTCCACGCTATAGGCATACCAGTCAAGCATGAACACCGCATCGGATGCTGCGGCATCCGTATACCCCGCCATCAGCACGGCGCGCGGCAGCTCGGTCACGCCGTCGTTATTGATATCGGTCGCATAAACCGATACCGGACGATAGGTGCTGCGGGTGATGGAATCCTCGCCGTCCAGCGCGAGATTAACCAGCGTCCGGTCGGCAAACACAAAAATATCCGTCGTCAAACCTATACCGCTTGCCGTTTTCTCTTCGGCAAACACCGCTGTATAATCATCCAGC
The DNA here is from genome assembly GCA_019421385.1 of Clostridiales bacterium. GTDB lineage: Bacteria > Bacillota > Clostridia > Oscillospirales > Butyricicoccaceae > Agathobaculum. The sequence goes on along the minus strand of JAHZFK010000045.1, from coordinate 3,825 downwards.
ACATGACCGGTGCGCATACGTTCGACGGAAACCGTTTCGGCGCTGGTGGAGGCTTCCCCGACCATCGACAGATTGCCGTCGCTATACTGATACAGCCGCGCCACACGCTTGCCATCCGGCGCGGTGGTCAGCAGCAGCAAATCCTTTGCGCCGTCGCCATCCATATCGGTCAGTTCCATAGCGGAATACTCGGTTTCGAGCAGCACACCCGGTGCACAGTCGCTTCCAAAATCGCACATGGTCAGCGCGCCGGTGCCGTCGGCGGAAAGCCGCCATGTGATGACCATACCGCGGCGGCCGTCCGGTGTGATCACCGGATAATCCACAGACTGGATCGCGGTGCCTGTGCCTTCGATCGAACCGGTGCAGACATAGCTTTCGTCCTGCTTGCGATAGATATATACCTTAAACTCATTGCTGGTTGCCGAGGAGGAACCGCGGAAAAAGGAAATGGCTTCCTCTACCCCATCGTTATCCAGATCAATCAACTGGATCGAAGAGCGGTTTTCCCCCTCCACCGGCGCAGTATAAGAAATGCCGGAAGAGATCAGTTTCTCCAGCTCAACCTGCAATGTTTGATAGTTTGTAGACGGTTTGGGTGCTGCGAGCAGCTCGTCACCCGATGGAAACGTACAGCCGCTGAGCACCAGCAAAGACAGCAGTACGGATAACATGCGAAACGGTTTCATGGATTTCTCCCATTCATTATACTCCAACAGATATACAAATTCAGTATAGCACAAATCCCTTCGGTTTGGTACTGGAAATTGTATAATTTTTATTCGCATTATGGTGCTTTTCTGCGTCAAAATGCTGTACCTTTTGTTCGCTCCGTGCCGCGATTTTGATTGACAAAACCGGGGGAAATGGGTATACTGATGTTACATGTTTTCATGCGGGTATGGCGGAATTGGCAGACGTGCAGGATTTAGGTGCTGTCACCTCAGTGAAAGGTTTTGAAGGTAGATATCTTTAACGAGGAGGTAAAGTTAATGGGAAAGTTGACGAAGCAGAACGCTAAGTTACCAACCCTCCCCGCAAAAAGTCCGGATAAAACAGAAACTTGGGCAGGGAAATATACTGCTCGTGTTACTAAAATCTTTAATCAACCAGATGGATCGACGGTTAAGGCGACAAGACGGATCAATAAAGATGGAAGTATAACAGATAAAATTGAACACCGACATAGGTGATAACTTCCTCTTATTGTATATCTGAGGACAAATCAGGAGTTTTACCTGCTTTTATTGATGCAGATTAAGCGCAACGCTCTGTCTCGGGCAATCCCTCCCCGAGTAAAAATAGAGGGAAACTGAATATGCGGGTATGGCGGAATTGGCAGACGCGCTGGATTTAGGTTCCAGTGGAGTGATCCGTGTGGGTTCGACCCCCACTACCCGTACCATTACAGTACAGAGGCCGGCTTTGAATTAAAAATCAAAGCCGGCCTCTGCCGCACATCTGTAATTAAGACTCGATTAAACATCCAATGGGAGTTCCTTGATAATTGTTTTCGGAGTATAATATTATCTATGATTCTAAAAACTCATGTAAGGAGTATGGACATGCTTGACAATATTGTTGAAGTCAAAAAAATCACTTCCAGCATGATTCGTTATCTTGAAGCAGAAAAAAACTACAATCTGGCCGAGATTCTAAAAGGTGCCTATCCATCTTCAGAAGAAATTGCATATGACAACTGGAACGGCGGTACATACATATACTCTTTTGTTTACGAAATCGAAATAGATACATATCAAAAAAATAGAGCTTTTATAAGCAGCTATGAAAAAGAATTACTTGAAATAGCAGAATTGTTTTTGTCAGGGAGAAGTAATGAGCAACTTAGTTCTATTGAATTGCGTCCAATCTGTCGACAATATATCAATTGGAATCAAGGCGTATCTAAGGATCAGTTGATTTCTGCAATAGATAAAATCAAATCCAAAATGATCGCTGTGGCAACAGGTGGACCTAAAATTGAAGCTGTCAATAAAGATTATAAAGAGCTTTATGCAGAGCTGGCTTCTTGGTTACAGAAATTAGGTCTGGACAATCCAAATTCTTACAAAGATTTATGGGATTGGTATGGCAGATGGCGACAAGGCGATCTTCCCCAGTACATTGACCGGCGTGCGTTTGTCCAAAAACTATACCAGGAATTAATCGACACAATTAACAAATCAACTGATGAACAAGCTCAACATGAATTTGTTCCGACCGGATGGGATCGAGTGGACAGAACCGTATATGAGATGAAGCGACGTCTATCGGTCGCTTCAACCGAAGAGCAATTTCAAACAATCGGTATGTTAGGCAGAGAAGCGCTAATTACAATTGCCCAAGAGGTTTTTGACAAAGAAAAGCATAAAACTTCTGATGGTGTTATACCAAGCGACACAGATGCGAAACGAATGCTTGATGCCTTTATTTTGTTTACTTTACAAGGAACCCCAAACGAACGGCAACGAAAGTTCGCAAAGGCATCTATTGACTTAGCCAATCAACTTACACATGATCGAATGGCATGCTTGAGCGATGCTCAGATTTGTTTAACTGCCGTATCTTCTGTCGCGAATATTATCCGTATACTATCTCAAAACGAAAGGAGGCCAACATGAAACTCGGAAGAGCATATGAATTGCTTGTCAAACATATTCTCATCAATATTGGTTTCTCCGCCGTAAAATCTGATGGATTATATATTTTTGATGGCGCTCCCGGCCAAATGATTCAAGGCTTAGGCGAGGCCCATAATGCTGATGTTTTATTGGAACCCCCAGTTCAAACACCTTTTTATTCTCGCACAAGGCTATTGATAGAATGTAAAGATTATCGTCGAAAAGTTGGCTTAAACACCATTCGAAGTTCGTTAGGATTGCGGGAAGATATTAATCATTTTGAAATTGTAGATATTAACAGGCTGCAAGGACGTCAACGCCAACGTCGCCATGGAATCATGTATAACTATGACCGTTTCTCCTACCAAGTAGCCGTCGCTGCATTAAATGGTTTTACTGTCCCTGCCCAAGAATTTGCTGCAACCCATCGAATACCTTTATTGGAATTTGACAAAATGCCATTTTGGCGAGATTTTTGTGCACTACTTGGTTACCGGCACTTGGATTCTTATTGCGACGCCTCAGAACTCGTCAGGCATCCTGAACAAGTTACCGAAAATCAGATTATTGATTTTGCAAATGAAATAGGGCAGCATATGGCTGTTGCTGTTACCAATTCGGGACAGTTATTATTTTTATACCGTATTTCAGGCAAGAGGAATGACTTTTCTGATTTATATAGGTTACATTGGGAAAATCCATCTTCCCCCTGGACACTTCAATCAGGAGGCCAAACATATTCGTTTCAATTACCAAAAAGCATTTTGAAAAAATGGTTGGAAAATATTTCTTCAGATTTAGAACTAAAAAAAGAAGCAATAAATTGCAAAGCCGAATTTCTTTCCAGTATGATTGTCTATTACTCAGACAATTACCTTCCGGCGGTAAAAATGATTTCAATAGACAAATACGCTTTGGCTGATGCAAAAGAAAGATTAAAGGTATAGCATCTATCTTCTATTGGCCTCCTATCTTTTCCATTAAAATTTTGTCTACATCCTGCTCCAGCTCCTGAATTCTTTTCTGTAACGACGAAATGTGGGCGTCGAGGACCGGTTTCCTCAACGCCCACATTTTTTGTTTCTGCTTCAGTTTCTTCTGCTCCTCACCCATCTTGATCCGCATGGTCTGGGCAAACTCCTGCACCGCTGCATCCAGCACCTCCTCATGGATACGGTGAGAACTGCAGTAGCTTTTCCCGTTC
>JAHZFK010000044.1:8911-18325 GCA_019421385.1 Clostridiales bacterium | reverse complement strand
GTCCGTTTTTGCGTTCAGAAAGGAAAATTTGCATGAGAAAACAGCCAAACAGGAACGATCGGGACACGCTTCTGCGCCACAGGCGGGTATCACGCACGCCAGAGCGATGCACGTCAGGAAGCCGAAACAACGCCGCACTTGCCCATTCGCAAAAGGCGGCCACGAGTGCCCCCTCACCGGCGCTGCCCATTCGCAGCGTTTTGGTTGAGGACAGACAGACGGAAATGAAAAACAAATTTCTTCGGGCGATCCGCACAGCCGGTGCGGTCGCCAAGAGGGGCTGGCGTACCCTCGTCCGTATCCGGCAGCACGGATTCTCCCCCGCACACATCGGCTGCGCTGTCGGCAGCCGACCAAGAGCGCACACGCTTCGCGTGACCGGCATTTGCCCGGCGCTGCGTTCGCCGCGCACCCATGGTGCAGCCGTTTTGCGGCGCACGCGGCAACCAATGCTAACCAAAAAATTCAACAGAGACAGAGCGGACAGCTCGCCGCTCCCCTTCTCCATTCCGGCAGGAAAACACGTATTTGTGGTAGAAACAGCGTGATAACACGCACCTAAAATGCGCATTCTTCTGTGCGATATGAGGAAACCGAGCGGAAATTCGTCCTTTTACAGACGGGTGAGCTGCGCCTGTCTCCCGATGCACAGGAGGTGCACTATGAAAACCTATGCCATCTATCAAAACCTGCTCGCACAAGTCGAGCGCGTATTCCGCCACTGCCGCCAAGGCAGCATCCAGACCCGCCGTCGCTACAAAGAGGCCGTCTGCCGCTTCTGCTATTTTCTCGCGGAAGTCTATCATGTCGAGCGCATGGCCAACATCGCGCCCAAGCATATTTTCGCGTATACGGAGTTCCTCAAGGAAAACGGCCGCGCAGCATCCACCATCAAGACCGACCTCGCCGCCATCCGCTTTTTCCACGATCAGCTTCCGAGCCGCAAGCATCCCAAGCTGCCGACCAACGCGATGCTCGATCTGGAACGCCGTTCGTTCGGCAAAATCGACCGCACATGGCGCAATGAGGAGGTCAACCGCATGATCGGTAAAGCGTGGGGCGAGAGCCGCGAGGACTATGCCGCCGCGATCTGTCTGGCGCGGCATTGTGGTCTGCGCATCCACGAGATCTTCCGACTGGACACCGCAACGGCAAAACAAGCGGTGAAAACAGGCCAGCTGACGGTCAAGGGCAAGGGCGGCAAAATCCGCACCGTCCCCTTGCCCCGCACCGCAGAGCTTGAACTGGAAGCCATACTGCGGCAAACGCCGCGCGGGCATAAGCTGTTCGTGTCAGACGACACACCGACCGACCTCGCGATCAACCGCTTCCAGTGCTTCCTCTACCGGCACCGTGACGCCGTACAGATCGCTGACCGGCACCGTCCGCTGACCTGCCACGGCCTGCGCCATACATACGCGGTCGAGCAATATCTGACCTGCCGCAAGCAGGGGCTGGACGAGCACGCCGCCTGCCAGCACGTATCTCGTCTGCTGGGACATGAGCGCGAGGATGTGACGCGCATCTATCTTGCATCCCTGCGAGAAGGGGATAAGCGACATGACTAACAACCGCTTCACCTGTTATGACGACCTGCCGCTGATGCTGACCGTGCCCGAGGTGATCGATGTGCTCGGCATCGGCCGGAACACGGTGTATGAGATCATCCGCACCGGTGAGCTGCCCGGCCGCCGCATCGGCAAACGCGGACAAATTCGCGTGCTGAAGTATGATCTCATTCGGTATATGGAAGGCGAACTGTAATCCCATAAAACAGCAAAGCGGTACGGAGTGTTCCGTACCGCTTTGCAATTATATTGGGTCCCTTCGATCGCTGATGCCCAGAATGTAATCCGTCGTAGTTTTATAAAACCCTGCCAGTTTGATCAAAACCTGTGTCGGAATATCGTTTTCTCCGGTCTCATATTTGGAATATCCGGTTTGTGACATTCCTAAAAATTTGGCAACCTGCGTCTGATTCAGGTCGGCATCCTCACGCAAGTCTCGCAATCTGTTCATGGTGTTCACCTCAAGGTGAGTATGCCATAACCTAAAACAGGTTATTTACTTTTAACCTATTTCAGGTTAATATAAGTTTGAGGTGATTTTATGCCGGATTACAAGGAAATGTATCTCACTTTGTTCCGCGCGACCGAGCAGGCGATCAACACACTGATCGAAGCGCAGCGCGCATGTGAGGAATTGTATATCAGCGAGCCGGAGAATGAGCTACGAGTTGTTCCGCTGCCCGATCGCACAAAGGAGAAAAACGAATAAACAACTTGCTGAAGAGGTAAGCCTGCACAAAAAGGTTTAGGCATTCATCCTCCGCAGCCCACTGCGGAGGAATGTCTGTTTTTTACAGTTCTCTTTGCAGATACACCATGTCCACCAGCCTCACACCATTGTCGTAGATCGGATGATCGTAGTAATCAGCGAAAAAGTTCTTGACCCGATGGTGCCGACAAAAACCACAAGCCTCATAAAACAGAATGGTGGAAGGGCTGTCCCCAGTTCCTACCTGCAGTATCGCATAGCGTTCCGCATAGGTTTGCACAAGGAAGTCCAGCAGAGCTTTCCCATAGCCCTTCCCCTGAAACGCCGGTTCCACTGCAATGTTTTTGAGCTCCAGCACGCCGCTGCCTTCATCTGTCACGACACACTCTGCCTTGACGCCGTCCTCCTCCAAAACATACATCGTTCCACGCTCCAGATAACGGTCAATCATATCCTCCTGCTCATCTGCCAACAGCAGTAGATCGAGATACTGTTTTTTATCGTTGATAATTTCCCTAATCTGCATTTTTCTGTACTCCATTCCCTTGCTATGATAAGTTTCATAATATCACACAAAATACGGCGCTGCAATTCTCCGGTAAACATGACACACAGCTGTCGCGTTCCTATGGTATAATACAGACAAACGCAGCGAAGGCGGTGATGCAATGAAAATGGATCGGCTGATCGGCATTTTATCCCTGCTGCTCCAACGGGACAAGGTCACCGCCCCGGAGTTGGCAGAACACTTCGAGGTATCCCGCCGGACGATCCAGCGGGACATCGAATCCCTGTGCCGGGCGGGTATCCCGATCGCTACCACGCAGGGCGCAGGCGGCGGCATCTCCATTCTGGAGGGCTACCGCGTCGACCGCACCGTGCTGACCGCGCCCGAGATGCAAGCCATCCTCGCCGGGCTGCGCAGTCTGGACAGCGTCAGCGGCACCCGCCGCTACGCGCAGCTGATGGAAAAGCTGTCCGCCGGGACGGGCGGGCTGGTGCCCGGCGGGGCGCATCTGCTAATCGACCTGTCCTCGTGGTACAAGACCATCCTGCCGCCCAAGATCGAGTGTATCCAGCAGGCGATCGAGCAGCACCGCACCATCCGCTTCACCTATTTCTCCCCCAAGGGCGAATCCGAACGGACAGTCGAGCCTTACTATCTGGTGTTTCACTGGTCGGCGTGGTATGTGTGGGGCTGGTGCGGGCTGCGGCAGAATTTCCGTCTGTTTAAGCTGAACCGCATGACCGGACTTTCAACAGGCGACGCTTTTTCGTCCCGCCCCGCTCCCCTGCCCGATCTGGAACCCGCGCGCGTATTCCCGGAAAAATACCGGGTCACCGTGCTGTTTGACCCGTCCTGCCGTTGGCGGCTGGTCGAGGAGTACGGCGCGGACCGCCTGACCGTAGAGCCGGACGGCCGATTGCGGTTCACCAGCGGCTTTCCGGACGCGGAGGGCGTGCTCAGCTGGGTGCTGACCTTCGGGGACAACGCCGAGCTGCTGGAACCGAAAGAACTGCGGGAACAGCTACAGGACGTGCTGCGCCGCACGCTGTCGCAGTACGAACGAGAGGAGGCATGACCGATGCGCTACGAATGGCTGGACGACTATCTGCTGCAAAAGCGCGGCGTGACCAAGGACTATCAGCCGGTTTGGAACTGGATCCGATACCACATCGGCGGCAAAATGTTCGCGGCACTGTGTCTGGACAAATCGCACGAAGTCTACTATATCAACCTCAAGTTGGAGGAAAGCGAGAGCGCATTTCTGCGCAGCCAGTATGCGGACATCCTGCCGGGCTATTATTCCGACAAGCGATGCTGGGTGTCGGTGAAGCCAGACGGCGCAGTGCCGGACGAACTGCTGCGCACGATGCTGGACAAATCTTACGGTCTGACACTCGCGGGCATGAGCAAAAAAGCGCGGCGGCAGGCGCTCGGCCTGACCGCTTGCGGGCTGGAATGCGCCGCTTGTCCGCTGTACCAAGGCGACTGCCCCGGCTGCAACGAGTGCGGCGGACGGGTATTTCACGCGCCGCCGGGCAAGCCCTGTCCGCTCTACGCCTGTGCGGTGAACCGTAAACATCGCACCGGCTGCGGCGGCTGCGCCGACGCGCCCTGCGCACTATGGGAACAGGTGCGCGATCCGGCGCTGAGCGAGGAGGAGTTCCGCGAGTCTATCGCCGCGCGGCTGAAAAACTTAAACGAAATGCCAGAAATAGGCCGATGAGGACAAGAATGAAGCAATGAAAAAGATTAACACAATCATTCGCCAAATACGACCAGAGGAATATGGTCTTCTGCAAGAATTTCTCTATCAGGCCATCTATCTTCCGGAAGGCACGAAACCGCCGCCCCGGTCGGTGGTCGACTTGCCGGAATTACAGGTCTATGTTGCGGGTTTTGGCACACAGCTCGGCGACTATTGCCTTGTTGCCGAGGTCGCAGGAACAGTGGTCGGTGCAGCGTGGAGCCGCATCATGCAAGACTACGGCCACATCGACGACCGCACGCCTTCTTTAGCCATCTCTATGCTACCTGAATATCGCGGTCTGGGTATCGGGGCACAGCTGCTGCACAGCCTCCTGCTTTTGCTGCAGGAGAACGGGTATCTTCAGTTTTCCCTCTCGGTACAGAAAGATAATCCGGCGCTGCGTTTGTATGAGCGGGCGGGCTTTCGGATTTTAGCGGAAAAAGGCACAGAGTATTTGATGCTGCGGGATATCACCCAATCCGTACAACAGGAGAATGCAGATATGGAAACAACAATGGAGAAACAGCAGGAAAACAAAATCCAGCAGTGGTTTTCCATGTGGCTGGACAGAAATGACACGGGCATTGAATATCTTTTTGCGCCCGACGCCGTCTACATCGAGAGCTGGGGGCCGGAGTATCATGGCAACGGAAAATTCAAGCTGTGGTTTGACGAGTGGAACACCAGAGGAACCGTCGAGCGTTGGAACATCCGGCAGTATTTTCACAAAGGGGATCAGACGATAGTTGAGTGGTCGTTCCGATGCACCATGACAGACGGAACTGTCCAGAGTTTTGACGGTCTCTCCCTCGTTCGCTGGAATGAGGCAGGACAGATATGCTTTTTACAGGAATTCGGCTGCAACGAAAACCGTTATGACCCATATACCAATGGGAAAACCCCCGTATTTCGTGACGAGCCGGCAATGTGGTTTTAAAAGGGAGACGAGTTATGCCAACTTCCAAAGTAACAGTCCACTTCCCCTGCCCTGTCGAGCAGGTATGGCAAGCGGTGACTGATCTGGCCCACACCGCGTGGCGCAGCGACCTTGCGCGAGTAGAGGTCGTGAACGAAACCCATTTCATCGAACATACAAAAAGTGGCTACGCCACAAACTTTATGGTCACCGCCTGCAAACCGCCCCACCGTTGGGTCTTCACCATGGAAAACGGCAACATGTCCGGCTCTTGGGAGGGCATCTTCGAGGAGACAGCGGATGGCACCCGGCTGACCTGCACCGAAACCGTAAACGCCAAACACTGGTGGATGCGCCCTTTTGTTCCCGGATATCTGAAACGGCAGCAGAAGCTATATCTGGACGATTTGCGAAAGGAACTTGACCATGGAAATCAGACTGGCACAAACACAGGACACTAACGCTTGGATGGCACTAGTGGAGCAGATGCGAGATGCCCTTCCCGGCTTGGAGACCACCGAAGCCATCGCCGAACACTGGGCAACTGTGCTGCACATTATTACGCAGTCCTCGGCTATCTGCGCGATTGAAGCAGATCGCATCATCGGTATTTTGCTGTTTTTCAAGGAAACGGGCGAACTGTGCTTTCTGGCAGTCGATCCAATCTGCCGGACACACATGAATACTGAAAAAACAAGATGGGATAACTTTTCTTTTTCTTCATGCCCACCAGCCGCCGGACTCATCCCGGCGGCTGGTCTTTTTTGTCCCGCTGCGTCACTTGTAATCTGCGCATAAAGCTCTATAATATGAAACTGTAAATGCTATCCCACTACAAGGACGGTGAACGCCCATGAAGCGTATCTTTTTTGTTGAGGATGACCTGAGCCTGATTCATGGTCTGTCTTTTGCTCTGCGGCAACAGGGCTATGAAATCGTCAACGCCCGCACCTGTCTGGAGGCCGAAACCCTTTGGCATGATGACAGCTATGACCTCGTGATTTTGGACGTGACACTGCCCGATGGATCGGGCTACGACCTTTGCCGCCTGATCCGCCAAAGCTCCAAAGTGCCCATTCTGTTCCTAACCGCTGCGGACGAGGAAACCGACATTATCATGGGGCTGGACATCGGCGGCGACGATTATATCACCAAGCCGTTCAAGCTCGCGATCTTCCTGTCGCGTGTCAACGCCCTGCTGCGCCGTAGCGGGGATTTCTGCCTGCCGGACGACACGCTCCAATCTGGCGGCATCACCGTGCATCAGCTGACACGCGAAGTCACCAAGAACGGTACGCCGGTCGAACTGACCGCCAGCGAATACAAATTGCTGTGCTTATTTCTGGAGCACCCGAACCTTGTGCTGTCACCTGAGCAGATTCTGGGCAAACTATGGGATTGCGAGCAAAACTATATCGACAGCAGCACGCTGACCGTCTATATCCGCCGTCTGCGTGCCAAAATCGAGGATGACCCCAGTAGCCCCAAGCGCATTATCACCGTGCGCCGCATGGGCTATAAATGGAATGCTGCGAAATGAGGTGCCCCATGAAAATGCTGACTGACCGGCACATCAAACGTCTGTTTTGCCTTGTCCTCGCCCTGACGATTGGGTTTTCCTTGCTGTCTGCCGTGCTGCTCGCCGCAGGCGGCGAACACGCCGCGCAGTATCTCCCGGCGGCGTTCGCCTACATGGGACTGCTGATTCTGACCGTCATGTACCGCTATTTTCGCAGGCAGCACCAGACCATGGCGCATGCGATTGAACAGCTGCACGTGTTTCTCGCGGGCGATACCACCGCGCGCATCGAATGCGACGACGAGGGCGAATTCAACCGCCTGTTTCACGAGGTCAACTCACTGGCCGCAATCCTAACTGCCCACGCTGAAAACGAAGGCCGCGCGAAACAGTCTATGAAGGAAACGCTGTCCGATATCTCGCACCAGCTCAAGACCCCGCTGGCAGCACTCAATATCTACAACGGCATTTTGCAGCAGCAGGCCGACCCAGACACCGTCCGGGAATTCACCGCCCTGTCCGAGCAGGAGCTTGACCGTATCCAAACGCTGGTGCACAATCTGCTAACCATCACCAAGCTGGACGCAGGTACGATCATGCTGGACAAGTCTGAACACAACCTTTCCGACCTGATAGCAGATGTCAAGCGTCGCTTTGCCGTACAGGCGCAGCAGCAAGGTACAATGCTGTCCTGTTCCGGCGACGACGCTATCTCCCTGTTCTGCGATGCACACTGGCTGAGCGAAGCCATCAGCAATCTGGTCAAAAATGCACTCGACCACACCAAGGCAGGCGACACGGTCACGGTCACATGGCGCGCCTTTGCGTCGATCGTCCAAATCACGGTGCAAGACAGCGGCAGCGGCATTCATCCAGAGGATTTGCCGCATATCTTCAAACGGTTTTACCGCAGCCGTTTTTCCAAGGATACACAGGGCGTTGGGTTGGGGTTGCCACTTGCCAAAGCGATCATCGAAGCGCATAGCGGCACCATCGAGGTGGACAGCACCTTAGGCCGCGGCACGGTTTTCACGACCAATCTCCTGATTCCTACAATATTGTAGGCTGCAAGTCATCTAGCAGTAGGGTTCCCGTGGTACCCTTTTCCTATCGCAACAGAAAGAAGGTGCCATCACAACATGGATTTACTGGAAGTCCAAGACCTTTGCAAAACCTACGGCAGCGGCGAGACCGCTGTGCATGCCCTGCGGCACGCAACGTTTTCCGTCCTGAAAGGCGAATTTGTCGCCGTGGTCGGGGAATCTGGCTCGGGCAAATCGACACTGCTCAACCTGATCGGCGCACTCGACACGCCGACCAGCGGTCGGGTACGAATCGACGGCAAGGACATTTTTTCGATGAAGGAACGCAATCTGACCGTGTTCCGCCGCCGCAACATCGGCTTTATCTTCCAAAGCTTTAACCTCATCCCCGAACTAACCGTTGAGCAGAACATCGTCTTTCCGGTGCTGCTCGATTACCAGAAGCCGGATAAAGCCTATCTGGAAGAACTGCTCACGGTGCTCGGCCTGCGCGAGCGCCGCCACCATCTGCCGAGCCAGCTGTCTGGCGGGCAGCAGCAGCGTGTCGCCATCGGGCGCGCACTCATCACCCGGCCGGCGCTCATTCTGGCCGACGAGCCGACCGGTAATCTGGATACGCAGAACACGAGCGAGGTAATTGCCCTGCTCAAAGAGGCGTCCCGCCGGTACGAACAAACTATTTTGATGATTACCCACAGCCGTGCCATCTCCCAGACTGCCGACCGCATCCTGCAGGTGTCCGACGGCGTGCTGACCGACTTCGGGAGGTGCCGGGAGTGAAACACTATCTCAGTCTGATCCCCATCTCCGCCAAAGTACGGAAACGGCAGAATCGGATGACATTGCTGTGCATCATCATCTCCGTTCTGTTGGTCACGACCATTTTCAGTATGGCGGATATGGCCATCCGTATGGAAAAGGTCCGTGCCATCGAAAGTCACGGGAATTGGCATATAATGCTGAAGGAACCCTCTGACCAGCAGGTTGAGGAAATTGCCCAGCGGCCGGATGTGGTCGCTGCCCAGCGATACGACGGCTTGAACTTTGATCTATCCCAAGACTATTCTATTCAGGGAAAAACCTGTGTCATTGTCGGTGCAGATGATCAAATTCTGACGAAGATCTATAACGATCTGACCGAGGGCAGTTGTCCCTCAAACGAGGGAGAAATTTTACTCTCCAACCGGTCAAAGGAATTGCTCGATGTGAAGGTGGGCGACCAAATCACCCTGCACACCCCTTCAAAAGAGTATCACTATACGATTTCCGGTTTTGGCGGGGATGTCACCATCAGCGACGACGCCGATGTGGTAGGAGCGTTTGTCAGCTGGGACGCCTTTCAAGGCCTTGCCAAAGCGGAGGGGTATACACCTGTCCCTGTCTGTTTTGTACGCTTTACCGAAG
>JAHZFK010000044.1:0-8901 GCA_019421385.1 Clostridiales bacterium | reverse complement strand
CGAAGATGCCAATCCCCGCAAGGTCATCACAGAACTGCAGCAGACCTATGGATTTACGACAGAAAATCTGTCCGAGAATACCGCCCTTTTGGGGCTGACCGGATTCAGCAGCGATCCGTATGTGATGGGGCTCTATCTGGTAGCCGCGATCTTGTTCGTGTTGGTTTTGGCTGCGGGAGTCTTTATGATTGCAGGCAGTCTGAACAGCCGCACTGCAGAGCGAACTCAATTTTTTGGAATGCTCCGCTGTATCGGCGCAAGCCGGGCGCAGATCATGCACATTGTCCGGCTGGAAGCACTTTTCTGGTGTAAAACAGCAGTTCCCATCGGGGTTGTTTTGGGTATCCTGACCACTTGGCTTCTTTGCGCCCTCCTTCGGTTTGGCGCCGGCGCAGAGTTCGTGCAGATTCCGCTCTTTGGGGTCAGCACCATCGGGATCTGCAGTGGTGTTGTTGTAGGTGTTTTGACGGTGCTGCTGTCCTCCCTTTCCCCGGCAAGGCGGGCAGCGTCTGTCTCTCCGATTGCTGCGGTCACCGGAAACAGTGCCCAAGGCAACTCCGTGTCCCGGCCGGTGCGGAAAGGCTTTTTGAAGATTGAGACGGCCCTCGGCATGCACCATGCCGTATCCTCGCCGAAAAATCTGCTTCTCATGACCGGTTCCTTTGCGCTCAGCATCATCCTGATCCTGAGTTTCTCCGTTCTGGTTCAATGGGTCCAGCTTGCTCTCAATCCGCTGCAGCCATGGGCGCCAGATGTCTTTTACAGCAGCCCGGAAAATCAGTGTGAGATTGACAAAAGTTTTGCCGCGGCGGTGGAGCAGCAGCCCTATGTCGAACGCGCATTTGGACGGATGTATAAAAGTCTCCCCGCAACGTACGAGGGAAAATCCGGTACAATCGATCTGATCTCCTATGATGCACAGCAGTTTCAGTGGGCAGAGGCAGATTTGGTGGCCGGAAATATGGATGCGGTTCGGGAAGGCACCGGTGTGCTGACTGTTTTTGACAAAAGCAACACCTTGCAGGTGGGCGATGTCATCCAGCTGAACAACACCTCCCTCACGGTGGTCGGTGTTCTGGAGGACAGCCCCTTTGACACATCGGATCAGCCAACGGTGATCTGCTCGGAAATGCTGTTTACCGCAATCACAGGAAAGGATGCCTACGCGATTCTGGATGTGCAGCTAACCCAGGACGCCACACAACAGGATGTCAATCAGCTTCAAGCTTTGGCCAATGGACAATATGACTTTTATGACCGTCTTGCCCAAAACAAGGATACCCAAAGCACCTATTTCATGTTCTGCCTGTTTGTGTACGGTTTTCTGGTGGTTATCACCCTGATCACCATTATCTATACGGCAAACAGCATTGCCATGAGTGTGTCTGCCAGAACAAGGCAATATGGTGCTATGCGTGCCGTAGGCATGGACAGACGCCAAATCCAAAAGATGATCACCACAGAATCTGCCACCTACACCTTACTGGGGCTCGTTGCAGGCTTCGGTTTGGGTCTGCCGCTGCACTACTTCCTCTATGGGCAGATGATTACCAACTATTGGGGCACAGCTTGGCATCTCCCCCTTTCCTCAGTGGGCGGGATTTTGGTGCTGCTGGTATGTACCGCACTAATTGTCCCTTTGGCCCCCGGAAAAAGAATCTGTAATATGGCAGTATCCGAAACGATCAACGAATTATAATAATTTTCGGACAGGCACACAGCGAATGCTTTTGCAAACTTGTGCACCACCATGCAAAATAAAGCAGAAAGACCATGCGTGGCATATCGCCCCGCATGGCCTTTTGCACGAAATGCAGTTTTCTTGTTGCGGTCTTTTCGATGACACTTATGCGTTTGCCAACCGCTGCAGAATCAGTGTTGTCTGCCGGTGTGTGACCAGCTCCTCCGGGCGGAAGGTATCATCGCCATACCCTTCGAGAATTCCCTGCGCCGCCATGCCAGCAATCACATCATGCGCCCAATGACTATCCGGCACATCACGGAACGACTGCCCATCTACTTTGGAACTGTCCTTCGCAAATGCAGCCGCAATGACACAAAACTCCGCACGGGTAATGTTTTCCTGCGGACGGTAGCTGCCGTCCGCATAGCCGTTCAGCAGGCCACGATCATGCAGCTTGGCGAGCGCATTTGCCTGTGCACTGCCCGATGTTACATCCGTAAATCTTTCCAAATCCGGCTGCTCGGCCGCGCTCTGGTCAACCAGACAGTCCGCCAGTAATTCCGCGACTTCGCCGCGGGTGACCGGCGTCGTGTCGTTCGACGCCGGAATATCGTCTCGCAGCTGCGGCATCACCTTGCCTGTGTCTGCGTCCACATACGCTGCAAACGGATACTGCACGCCAGCCGCTGCCGACTTGGTCATCTGCGCAAACACGGTTGCCTGCTGGAGCATGCGCTCCAGTTCATCCGCGCAAGCTTTGAGATCGCCCTCGGTGACGGCGAGGATTGCCGCGCGTTCCGCCGCGTAATCCGCTTGCGTGCGTCCTGCACGCACCAGTCCTAAGCCGCTCGCGCGCTCCCATGCTGCGTTGTTGTCAAACTCACTGACCGCGCTGATCTTGAAGCCTGCCAGCTCGCTCGGCGCCAATTCCAGCGCGCGCAGAAATGCCGCCGCACCCCGAAACACCGCAATCGCTTCATCCACGCTCACGCCGCCAGAAGATACCATGGTCACGCCGTTCGGTTCAAAGCGCAGCGTCGCACCGTACGCGCCGCGCCGGTCGCGCAGCTCGGGCAGCATATACTTTGCCGTTAAAACCGCACCCAGCACATCGTATACCGCCATGCTTTCCGGCTTCTGTTCAAATGCCCCGACCAGCATCACATGGTTGGAAGCCTGCGTGTTGGAGGATATCACCAGCGCACTCGGCCAGCCCTGTGGCAGCCATTCGCACGAGGATGCGCCCGTCCCCGCGGGCAGCGCAGCAATGTAAGCTGCTACAGCCTGCTGGAAATCGGTGTAATCCGCACGACTGCCGGTAAACTCCGCCGCAACACCAGTGCGATGCAGCGCGCTATCCAGCAAAGCGCGCATGCGCGCGAGCAGCGCCGTGTCGCCGTCCAGATCGGCTGACACCGCATCAATGAAATCCTTATGCGACATCGACGCACCCACATAGCCCGCAGGAATGCTGTCCATGAACCGGTTGGGCTGGGTGCTGGCTTGCAGCATCATGCTGTATTCATAGTAGTACGGGTCGCTGTACTGCGCGCGCAGCGCGCTCTTCCGCTCGGTCAGAAAGGCACGCAGCGCGGCCGTATCCGCAAGCGGCGGGCTTTGCAGCCAAGCGCCAAGCGTCTGCACAGCCTCCCCCACCTTGCCCGCTTCACCAGACCCGCCGAGGATCAGCGCTGGGTGCAGAGTATCCGGATCGTCATACCGCTCGCCCGAAGACATACCCAGATATCCTGATAGACCAGCCGCCTGCATGCGGTCATTCAGGAATTCGCACAACAGACACCACAGCGCAGTGTCCTCGTTTTTGACCTCGACCGGAAAGTATAACGAAAAGGACGGTGTCTGGCTCTGTGCTTCCTCGTTAAGATAATACGTCACACCATCTACAGTCTCGTTTATCTGGTTCATCGAGAACGGATCGTCCGCAAAATCTTTCAGATCCAGCATCGGCAGGCGGGCAAGCACAGCCGGATCGTCCGACTGATCGAGCCATGCGTTGAAATCCTCGGTGTCCCGCTTGACCTGCTCCAATTCCGACGCGGTCAGCTGCGGCTCGAAGGTTTCCGGCTGTGTCGCCCCGTTGCCCGAAACCACAAGGGTCTGATACGGGCTGTCCTTCCATTCGGCGGCAAGTGCCTTGAAGTAGTCCGGATCGTTCCGCAAACCGCTGATCACCTCCGCACGACCGACACAAGCCAGCGGATCATTCGCATAGGCGAAGCCCATGAAAACCTCCTCACGGCCGAACTGCTGCGCCTCTTCCTGCTGGTCGAGCGCGTCGTCCAGCATATCGGCTGGGATGCCATTCTGCGCGATATCGGCAAGCACCTGCTGCATCGCCGCGACTGCCGCATCTTTCTGCGCGATTGGTACCTGTGATAGAATGACGCCGACATTGTAGACTCCGCCTGCATTGCCGCCCACGGTATAGGCCAGCGCGTCTGGGAACTGCGCACGCAGCATTTGCTGTATGCAGGTCACCAGCGCGCCACATGCCTCAGACTTTTTGCTGTCCAGCAGGCTTGGACCATGCGCCATAAAGCCAATATCAACCGTCTGCGTTGTTTCTGTGACATTGTATTCCTGCACCAATTTGGACGGCGCGACCGACTCCGCATCAATTTGGATCGTAGGGCGGTTCCGATCACCCGCTTGGTCAAGATACTTGTCTATCATGGCGAGCGTTTTATCAATGTCCTGCTCGCCCGCTGTATAAATCAGCATATTGGAAGGCGTGTAATAAGTATCATAAACCCGCATGACATCCTCATAGGTCAAATCGAAGATGTCTGGGATCGCTCCACCCGCATCAAACGTCGGCGAGGTATCCCCGTACAGGTTTTCGTACAACTGGCTGGACACAAAGTTCAGCGAGTTCTGCGCAGTGTCCAGATTGCGCAACCGCAGCTCGCTGTACACAATGCCATTATACTGCGCTTTGCCATTTACCCATTCGGTACGGATGCCCTGCTGCTTGAAGATATTCGGCTCGGTGCGCAGGCGCGGAAACAGTACACAAGTGGTGTAGATATCCGCAAGGTTGTAGAAATCCTGCTCATCCGTGGTGGAGAACACATAGGTCGTATAGTCCTCGCTCGTAAAGGCGTTGATTTCCTGTGCAACCGAACTGTTCTGCAAAATGTGCATCAGGTCGTTCAAGGGATACTGCTCGCTGCCGCACAGCAGCGAGTGCTCAAGGACATGGTTCGCACCTTTGCTGTCCTCAGGCGGCGTGCGGAAGCCGACGGCAAACTCGCGCGTTTCGCTGCCGTTGTCCAGCCACACTACCTGAGCACCCGTATCTGTGTGCTCGAGCAGATGATAGGTGCCTCCATCCGCTTGCTCCGTCCGAAGTTCTGTAAACCCATAGTCCGACTCCCAGCTAGCTGCAAACGCCTGCGCCGGCCATATGGGCACAAACAATGCTGCTGTGAGAACCCATGCTGTCATCTTTTTGAACATGCAATCCACCCCATTCTCTAACCGTATTATTTGCAATAGTACAGTTAGTATATTATCATAAGTGCGACTACCTGTCAACCGCGGTAGCAGGTGTTCATACGACTTACCCGCCATACCCCACCGCGTACATGCAACGCCTCTGTTTATCAGAGTCACTGCATCAAAAATGGTTCATTGGATCTTTTCCAGAAAGTTTCATATCATAATGGCTTTTGTTGTTCTGTTTGCCAATACAACCGGAATCAACAAAAAAAGAAGGAGCCATCAAGCTCCCTCCACTTCACAATTTCGTTTTCGATAAACTATAATCTCCGGGTCAGATCCACCACTTCCATACGCACACACCAGCAGGTACTCCGCATCGCCTACAACGCCATAGCAACGCTCTGTACCGGGGATCTCAATTTGGTTGCCCAGATACACCTTATTATCTTCCAGCAGCTTTATCGAAGCCCCATTTGAAAGCCTATACTCCAAATTCACATAACAACCGCTAAGATAGTAAAGGTCGTCCACCTGCAGCCCCTTGACACCTAATGTATTTACTTCCTTGACCAGACGGTCTTTCTGACGCGCGAGATTCTCGAGACCGCCATCTTTCACCCATTCTGCTGCCACACAAACACCGCCGAAGGGGTGTCCATCCACCTGTTCGCATCCGCCACACGCAGCAAGACGCGGACAGTCTTTGCAGCACTCTGTCCCGCAAATCGATATCATATTATTCTCCCCCTTTTAATCGAAACTGTACGATTGCAGACTCTTTTTGCAGCCATTCTTTTCATAGAAATGCTCCACTCCCGGCTGGGCACCAAAATACAGAAGCGTAGGCGCATTTTCTTTTGCTAGTTGCAAAAGGCGGCTTCCAATCCCCTGTTTTTGGTAGGCTGGAAGCACCAACAGTTCAGTGATTGTCCCGAAGAAATAGCCATCCGTCAAAATACGCAGACAGCCAACCAGTTCACCACCCTCATACGCGGTGATATTCAGCGTCCGCGACAATGCAACGGCGGTCTTCGGTAAGTCATATTCCCCTTTCCATATCCTATTGACAAAGGGAATAAATCTCTCAGCGGTTAGTTTGCAATCATCTACAATGTATTCCACCATTTCTAACATTCCCTTTCTAGGACTAGAAATTTTTTATTCTTTCCTCAACATCCTATTTGTTCTAAATTTAAACCTTCGAAATGTCTGACTGCAAAAGACCGTCATATCTCTCTGCAACTCTCAACAACTGCCCGATCAGTTGAGTATGTTGCATCCCCCAATACTCTGCATCGCACACAAGAATCAAACGTCGTTTTGCGCGGCTGACAGCGGTATTGATGACACGTTTTCCATTGCTCTCCAACCGGTCGGAATCAGTAAACCATTTATCCAGCGTATCTACAACGCTGAATAATACTGTGTCCCATTCCCTTCCTTGCGAGCCATGTACCGTTAAAACCTTATCCTCCCAACCTGACGAACGCGGTAACAGGTTCCGTATCGCATCCCGCTGATTTTTGTATGGCGTAATCACCCCGATCTGCTCATCAGGATGCGATTGGATATAAGAAGAGATTGCACGGCATTCCGCCGAACTGGTGCGTTTTTTCACTTTTTCCTGCGAAGCTGCGGCGTGCAAGACGAAAATATCCGTCTTATGCGCAGGGTTGCCATAAAACGAACTGGAATATACCGTTTGGGCCAGAACATTTGCCAACGCTTCCCCGAAGCGGTAGGTATGTGTCAAATCAAAACGCTTCAGTTTTTCAAACCGCGCAGGCAGGTGCATTAAATATGTATTCGCAATCTGCAAAATTGATTGTGTGAAAATATCCTCTGCAAACAACACGGATTGTGCCCATAAGCAAACATTCGGCTGCCTGCCTTCCTGCATATCCTCATCAGGCATTTCACAAACCGGCGGTAGCTGCATATGGTCTCCCAAAAATGTTACTGGACAAGCGTAAGCAAGCAGCGCAGCACCTTTGATCAGCGAGCAGTACCCTGCCTCGTCCAAAAAGATATGAGCAGGAGCCAATTCTTCATTCGGCGGCATCCGATACAGACAAGTATCCACAGTTCCCGCCAGCACCAAGCATTCGTGCCAGCGTATGCCGTTGCCCTGCTCTTCCAAATTTTCTTTTTGTTTTAAGCAATTGGCTTTTTGCTGCTCTAAGTCTTTTTTACTCTCCAACAGCCCGGCTTCAGACCACACCCCGCAATCTTCGTATTGTGGCCGTTTCTCCTCCAAAATTTTGCGTGCCCGTTCAAGTTGAACACATAAGGACGCAAAATCGGTTGCAAAACACGTTTCACGTATTTTTTTAGCAGACTGCAGCAACGGTTTCCAATTCGATGCCCACATCTGCAGTTCTGTTTTGCTATGCGCAATCTCCTTCAGAACTTGCTTCTGTTGCTGCTACATTCGTTTCTGCCAATCCGGCAATGCACTCTCTAGAGAATCTTGTGCCTTTTCAAAGGATAAAAAATTGCGATATGCTGCTAATTTGTCCAGTTGTTCTTGATTTGCAGCAATTGCAGCTTCAATCTGCAATAACTCCGCCTGTATTTCCCCGTGCCCGGCGCACCCCAAATGTAGGAAAAAGGCTGCGATAACGCTGCTACAACAGCATTTTTCTGTTCCTCTGAAGCCTGCGATGACAAAGCCACATCTTTTGGCAGCGAAACCGAACCCAATTGTGTAGGCAGCGCAATTTGCAGCCCATAACTGCGGTACCAGTCTTCCACCCGTTTCACCAAAAAGCGTAAATCCGAGATTACGGTTATCTTATGTATCGGAGTATCTGCCAACACTTGCCGCAACTCATCCAATGGACGCACGGTCAACTCATTGGTTTGCTCACAATATTCCGTTGGCTTGATTTGCTCTTGTGTATATATCTTATTCTCGATCCGCAACTGCACCATATCCGCATATGAAAGCAAAGACCGCAAAGTTAGCACAAAGTACGATCCTTCCTGTCTTATTTTCAAAACCCGGTACTCGATCAACCCGCGCTGATGCTCCGTCAGGTATCGATAATAGCTTTCAGAGCCTTGTATCACAGCCTGCACATAAGATTTCAAGTATTCTTGCACGCGAAATTCCTCCGCCCCTTCAATTGTTTTGCAACTTCCCCAGCAAAAACTCAATTGTTGTAGCTACCGACACCTCGCATTATTTACACACATCATCATTCCTGATGTAGTCACAGTTTTAAAAATATGCCCCTTCTCCCAGACAAAAAATCTGTTTTAATTAAGCATAGCATAGACTAGTTGATTTTTCCAGACAGTAGAGAGCATTCGCGCAATTTTGCAAAGCATAAGGAAAACCGCCGCGCGGCATCCAGCATCAAAACCGATCTCGCCGCCATCCGATTTTTTCACGACCAGCTGCCGAGCCGCAAACACCCCAAGCTGCCGACCAACGCGATGCTTGATCTGGAGCGGCGCACGTTCGGCAAAGTAGATCGCACTTGGCGCGATGAAGAGGTCAACCGTATGATCGGCAAGGCGTGGGGCGAAGGCCGCGAAGACTACGCCGCTGCAATCTGTCTGGCACGGCACTGCGGCCTGCGCGTCCATGAAATCTTCCGGCTGGACACCGCGACCGCCCAACGCGCTATCAAAACCGGCCAGCTGACGGTCAAGGGCAAGGGCGGCAAAATCCGCGCCGTTCCCTTGTCCAGCACTGCGCAGCTTGAACTGGAAGCCATGCTGCGGCAGACGCCGCGTGGACACAA
>JAHZFK010000043.1 GCA_019421385.1 Clostridiales bacterium | reverse complement strand
TGCCGATGCCCGGCGGGCCCATCAGCAGGATGGGGCGCTGCCGGATGGGCGGGATGCGGTATGCACCGAACTCGTCGCGCGCGAGATAGGCGCGCAGCGCGTTTTTGATCTCGTTTTTGGCTCGTTTGATGTTCATGATGGTTCTCCTATCTCGTCCTCGCGCAGCACGGCGCGGATTGCCCACGGCGGGACGTTTTCGGGATAAGCGCCGCCCTCAAGCATGATGAAGGCCGCGTCGTATTTGGGGCGTTTTTTCGGATAGATGCCCAGCCCGTCGGTGAAGTAGATCAGCGCGCGCAGATGGTGGAACGCGCCCTCGTTCACCAGCCGGTCAACATACTCGAATACTGGTCGGAAGTCGGTGGCCGACTGGCCGATCAGCTCGAAATGCTCCATATAATCGGCAAGGTCGCGGGCGTTCGTGATGCGTTTGTCTGCGCGGATCTGGTCGTCGCACTGTAAAATGCGCAGGTTGATGTGTCGGAAAAAGCTTTGGCTGTCTTGCAGCAGTTCATAGGTACGTGACAAAAAGCTGCGCACCAACTCGCCCGAGGTAGACATCGAGGTGTCGATGGCGATGACGAAATCCTCGATCTTGCGTACCTCGCGCGTCTCGAGCGGCTCAATCAGCGGCATGTTGCCGAAGTGCCGCAGGCCGTAGGCGTAATAGCCGTAGTCGAAGGAATCCGCGTCGACCGCGACTTCCTCGCGCAGGGCGGCGAACCGCCGCAGAAACGCGCGGTAGTCGGTGGTTTGCTGGGTGGTGACGGACAGCTGCTCGCGCACAGCTTCGCCGCCCATCGCCTGATTGGAGAACACGGTCTCCATCGCAGTCTGCGTGCGCTCGGCACGCTGCTGCCACTGTCTGTCCTGTTCGTCGTCGCCCTCTTCGGGCCAGAGCGAGTGCTCGTCGACCGCAAACACGCGCGCGAGGGTGGCGCAGTCATAGGAATTTAATCGGTCGCGGCGGAACTGCCGGTAGACCGCTTCGGCGGTCAGCACGGGCATCTCGGCACGCAGGCTGCGGTACAGGTTTTGCCGCCGTACCGAGGGCTTGTCCGCCTGCAAACAGCGGTAATCCAGCGTGTCCAGTATGCTTTCGACTGCCACATCGCAGGCCAAATCCCACAAATCACGGTCGCGGCCGCGCGTTTTGGCGGGGTGGCGCAGAAGACAGTGGAACATGCTGTGCAGGTAGGCGCGGTTGACGCGCGGGCGGCCGCGCTCAAGCTGCTGCGCGAGCCACGCACCGTTGAAGTACAGGCTGCGCGCATCGGTGGCAAGGGTTGCGGTGTCAAAACCGTCCGAGACGGCGAGCGCGGACAACGCAGCGTCCAGAAACGGCAGGCTCATATATAATTCGGTGCGGGCGGAGAACAAAATCTCGCGCCCGAGGGCGTTCCAGCGTTCGCTTTGGGGCATGGAAAAGCTCCTTTACAGGTCGAAGGTTTTGGCGCGGCCTTTGGCGGCGGTTTTGCCGGTCGCGGCCAGCAGAACGGACAGCGCTGCGGTCTGCTCCTTTTCGCGGGCGGTGTCGCAGGCTGCATCCACATCGGCGGCGGTCAATACGCCGAGTGACAGCAGAAAGGATATTGCAGCGCTCTCGCCCGCGGCGGCACATGCGCGCAGCAGCGCGCCGCCGTGCGCGCGCAGACAGTCGAGGTAGGCATCGCGCGCGGTATCGGACAGGGCATAGGGCACAGCCAGACGCCGCGCGGCGACCCGTGCGGCAACCGCAAAGTCGTGCCGTTCAAGCAGGCCGGTGAGCGCAAGGTCGTATTGTCGAAAACTCAAAATACCCGCGTCAAAGCACTGGCGGTAGCCGTAACCCGCGCCGCGGATGCGGCGCTGGAAGATGTGCGCGGGGGAGAGGTCTTCCAGTTCTTCTGTGTAGGCAGGGAACAGCAGGTGCGCGGGCGTGCGGCTTTCAAAGCGCACGTCCAGTTCGCCCGCATGTTCGCCCAGCAGCTTTTGCAGGCAGGTGGGGGCGTTCGGTTCCGCGCGCAGCACGATGGTGTGCAGTGCGCGGCAATTCATCAGTGCGCCGCCGCCGAAGTCCGTGACCGTCTGGGATAATGTAATGGTTTCCAGACGGCGGCAGTTGTAAAATGCATAGCTGCCCACGCTTTGCAGCGCGGCAGGCAGGAAAACTGACCGGATGGCGTTCGCGTCGTGCACGGGTTCCGAACCGCCGCAGGTCACGCGGACGGAAAAGGTTTCGCGTCCGGATAAATCGGGCGCGCGCTCGCTGAGCGCATATGCGCTCAGCTGCACGACGGGTGTGCCGTCGATTGCATTGGGCAGACGCACGGTATCGTCACGCGTTTCGCAGCGCAGCACAGCGATGCCGTCCTGGACATGCGCGCAGGTCAACAAAAGGTCGTTTTCGCCCTCGATTACATGCATCCTGCGCCCTCCTTTTCGGATGATTTTCGTCTGGATTGATTATAACACAGCCGCGCACAGGCGGCAAGGCACGGTACAGGGGTGTAAAGATGATTTCTTGAGATAAGAAAATATCGAGATAATAATTTATATTTTTTCTCAAAATATGCTTGACAAATGAGGAGGATGAGAATATACTGTGACCATACTGATAAACCGATGACGAAGACGAGTAGCAGGGAGACCGAACCTCCAAGAGAGCCGCGGGTGGTGAGATCGCGGCAGGCAAGGACCCGGTGAATGGACTTTAGCAGGGCAAGGCGAACGGGGGTGACCCCAAGTAACTGCGACGGGGACTCCACCCGTTATCCGGGGAGCACATATTGTTGGATATGTGAAAGTGAGCGGGCGCATCATTGCGTCAACTTGGGTGGTACCGCAAGAGTTTGTTTTTTCAAGCTCCTGTCCCATGGATTTTCATGGGATGGGAGCTTTTTATTTTTGTTAACCCACATATTTCATATATAAAGGAGAGAACCTACCATGGCAAAGATTCCGCACAGATTGTATTTAACCGAAGATCAGATGCCCAAGCAGTGGTACAACCTGCGCGCCGATATGAAGCAGCAGCCCGATCCGTTGCTCGATCCCGGAACGCATGAGCCGCTGCCGGAGGAGGCGCTCTATCCGATTTTCTGTGAAAAGCTGGCGCATCAGGAGATGGACAGTACGACCCGGTATTTCGATATTCCTGAGCCGATCCTCGATATGTATAAGCTGTACCGTCCGTCGCCGCTGTGCCGTGCGTACAATCTGGAAAAGGCGCTTGATACCCCGGCGAAAATCTATTATAAGTTCGAGGGCAACAACACCTCGGGCAGCCACAAGCTGAACTCGGCCATCGCACAGGCGTATTACGCCAAGGAGCAGGGCCTCAAGGGACTGACAACCGAGACCGGTGCAGGCCAGTGGGGCACGGCACTGAGCGAAGCGTGCGCATACTTTGGATTGGACCTTAAGGTTTACATGGTCAAGGTTTCCTATGAGCAGAAGCCGTACCGCAAGGCGGTCATGCAGACCTTTGGCGCGAACGTCACGCCTTCGCCGTCGAATACCACCGCCGCGGGCCGCGCGATCCTCGCCAACGACCCGAACACAGGCGGCTCGCTCGGCTGCGCGATCTCCGAAGCGGTAGAAGTTGCCACGACGCATGAAGGCTACCGCTATGTGCTCGGTTCGGTGCTCAATCAGGTGCTGCTGCACCAGTCGATCATCGGTCTGGAAAGCAAGCAGGCAATGGAAATGCTGGACGAATACCCGGATATCGTCATTGGCTGCGCGGGCGGTGGTTCTAATCTGGGTGGCCTGATCGCACCGTTCATGCAGGATAAGCTGCTGGGCAAGGCCGATCCCCGCATTATTGCGGTCGAACCCGCGTCCTGCCCGTCCTTTACCCGCGGCAA
This sequence comes from Clostridiales bacterium, assembly GCA_019421385.1. GTDB lineage: Bacteria > Bacillota > Clostridia > Oscillospirales > Butyricicoccaceae > Agathobaculum. Next base: position 15,540 of record JAHZFK010000043.1, on the reverse strand, counting down.
GTACGCATATGACTTCTGCGACACGGGGCATGTGACCCCGCTTGCACGTATGTACACGCTGGGCAATGGCTTTATGCCGGCGGCGAACCACGCGGGTGGTCTGCGTTATCATGGTATGAGCCCGATTCTTTCCAAGCTGTACCACGATGGTTATATGGAGGCAACATCGGTCAAGCAGACCGATGTGTTCCAAGCGGCGACGCTGTTTTCCAAGGTGGAAACCATTTTGCCTGCACCGGAATCCAGCCATGCGATCCGCTGCGCGATCGACGAGGCAATCAAATGCAAGGAAACCGGTGAGGCAAAGACCATCCTGTTTGGCCTGACCGGCACGGGTTACTTTGATATGTCGGCATACGAAGCGTATCACAACGGTGCCATGACCAACCATATTCCAACGGATGAGGAATTGCAGACCGGGTTTGACACGCTGCCCGCGCAGTCGGTATAATAAAGATAGCAACCAAGAGAAGGGGAGATGGCCGTGGCCGCGGCAGAACAGTTGCTGGAGCACTTGATCTCATGGGCGATCCTGCTGTTTGAATACGTCGGTGTGATCGTGATTATCGTTGCGGGCGTGCGGGGCGTGTGGTATTATGTCCACCGCGACCCATTGACCCGTCTGTCGCTTGCAAAGGGGTTATCCCTCGGACTGGAGTTTAAGCTGGGCAGCGAGATCCTGCGCACGGTGATTGTGCGCGAGTTTAAGGAGATCGGTCTGGTCGGCGCGATCATTCTGCTGCGCGCGGCGTTGACCGTCCTCATTCATTGGGAGATCAAGAATGAGGAGCAGGCCGCGGTGGAAGCATCGCAGGAATAGGAGAACATGCATTGTTTCATCAGAGCCGTCGAAAGTGGGTTTTCGGCGGCTCTGATTTGCCTTGTGAAGTCGGCTTTAAGCCGCGTCGCAAAAATTAAAGAAAAATTTGAAAAAAAGATTGACAGAGGATGTTTATTGTGGTATTCTAATTAGGCAGTCGAAACTGAGCAAAAGTTAGACTGAAAAACACAAGTAAATGATTTGCGCCAGTAGCTCAGCTGGATAGAGTGTTTGGCTACGAACCAAAAGGTCGGGGGTTCGAATCCCTTCTGGCGTACCACTTTTTCTTGTGGGAAACAAGCGATTTCTTCGGAAATCGCTTGTTTTTTTAACTTTTTGAGGGCTTTTAATTTTTGCTGCCAACAGAAAACCGCCGATTTTCTGTTAGCAGCCTGTTAGCAAGCACGACTTTTTCTCGCGTTTACTCATAAATCCTATCATCATATTTAGTATCGTATTTTTCGGCCTGCTAACAGATCTGCTAACATCCTGATTTTTGTGCATCCTCTGCAAGCAGTGCCGCCAGTACCTTTTTCTTGATTTCGGGGTCTTCTTGTAGTAGCTTCATAAGCTGTTCCTGTCGGTCATCGGCAGAAGTCCCGCCATAAAATTCTTTTGAGATTTTTTCTGTCAGCGCCCGCCGCCGGCTATCCTGTGTATGCGCATAGGTGTCCAGCGACACCGTGGCCGAGGCATGTCCCATGTCTCCTTGCACCAGCTTAATATCGCCGCCGCTTTCCAGCAGCTTGTAGGTCGCGCTCGAATGCCTGAGCTCATGGAAAATCAGCGGCGGCAGGTTCAGCTCCGTCCTTTTCTGCCATAGCTTGAACCATTTTTCGCACAGCTTGGGCTCTACCGGGTATCCATCGTCCAGAGCAAACACCAGATTGAAGTCTGAATATGCTTCACCGGCATATGCTTTTTGCTTTGCCACCGTTGCCTTTCGAAGCATTAGCTCTCGTCGAAGTGCCGGAGTTAAGTAAACAAACCGGTTGCTGTTTGCTGTTTTGGGTGTCTTGAGGACCAACACCGTATTGGTTTTCTGAACTCTGGGCGGAAACACCTGCACCAGACCGTCTGTCGGGACGGAATCCAAAGCCTCACGGCTGACACGCTGGAGCGTGTGCCGCACACGGATGAGGTTCTGATCGAAATCAACATCCTCCCAGGTCAACGCAACCGTTTCACCAATACGCAGCGAACAGATAAACGCCAAATGCACCGCCAGATGCAGCAGAGAGTGCTCCATATCGTCCAAAGCCTGCCGCACCATTTCCGGCGTCCAGATCCGGCGCTCGGTCTTATTCTTTTTAGGCGCATCGCATACGACCGGGCTTTCTTCGATCAATCTCCAGTCCACTGCTTTGTCGAATGCAGTTTTCAGTAATGTATGGACATGACGGATTGTTGTAGAAGAAAGACAGGGTGTTTTCATCCAACTTGGTGCATGTCCTTTGGGGCCATTGCATTTTTTGCCCCGCAGAGTGTTGTATAACATCTCGATATGTATTGGTTGTAGCTTTTGCAGCGGGATTTGTCCAATTTCTGGCATGATATGATTTCGGATCAAAGCCAAAGATGAGGTATACATGCTGAATGACCATTTGGCTTTGCCATAGACATTTACCCACTGCATCAGGTACTCCGCCACAGTTTGTGAGCAAGGCGTCAGTAAAGAATCACATGATTTTTTGTATTCCACTTTCCGCTTGAATTTCTCGGCATCCGCTTTGTTGGAGAAGGATTCCCACTTTTGATGCCGTTGTCCCTGTGCGTCTCGATAATCATAAATTACCGCATATTTGGAACCTCTTTTTTTAATTGTTGCCATAGTTGTCTCCACAGAACGGGTGGATCAGGAGCAACCGGAAAACCACTGGTCGAAAGACTCTTTGGGGATGCGAACAAGCCTTCCCAGATGCAGCACGCGGAAATCCGTCGTATGACTGCAAAAATAGCAAGCACTTCGTTCGCTGATGCCGAGGATCTTTGCGATCTCCACAACAGAGTAAGTTTTCTTCTCTACTCCTTGATCCTGTACTATATTTTTATCCATATCTTGTCCCTCCTGTGGCAGCACCCATGCACTGCTCAAATTGCTATACGCCTCCCTGCTGCAGATTTCTGATCGTTGGCAGGTCCATTATAGCAATATACACTAAAAATGCAAAGATGCCGGATTCGTTGTTCAAATAAAGTTCAATATTTTTTGCAAACGCGGCATAATACATCTACTGCTTTGTCTACATATGATTCCTTGGAACCATGTTTTTGCACGCCTTTTTCCTCCTACTGCAAGCATACCACAATTTTGGCCTACAGGGAGGCACAATCGCTTCACATAGCGTAGAGTTATGGGCAAAAATCTTCACTTTAAGTGTTTTCTTGTTTCCTCTATGGCAGTGAGACGCCGTTGCAGCTCATGCCAAGCTCCGGCTATATAGCTTTTCTAAAATAATTGTAGCAAAATTCCAATTTTATTTGGTGGTTTTCAGTCGTCTCTCCGTAGTTTCCTGTAAACATTTTATTAACTTTACTGCCATTGTCAAAATGTTTCATTCGTTTACCATTCAGCATGTGCTGGAAAAATGCGCTTTACATCGGTTTACTCTGCGGCGAAGAGTCCTGGTACCACTGTTATATCTCATTCAGCACAACGGACTGTAAACAGGCAAAGTATACCATACCGAACCGATAAAATCGGTGGTGGAGGCGACGTTCTACGAGGTTCTGAACCATGTTCGCGTCATCGCTCAGAACAACTATCCAAAAAAGCGCCGCGTCGTTTCTGCCTTCATCGAGCGTCTCACCGTCTCTCGGTGGAATGGATATTCATATTCGGTTCCGCATCGAGATGGATATATTGGACAATCTGGATATAAACAATGAGCCGCCGGTGCGTTGCACCGGCGGCTCATTTTGCATTATTTGATTTCCTGATCCAAAGCGTCAAATTCCGGCGTGGAGAAAAATTCACCCAATGTGATTTCCAAGCCGTCGCACAGCTTCTTGATGGTAACGGTACCCGGATTCTGGCTTTCGCCGTTCAGAATGCTTTTGACCGTAGCCTGAGGGACAGCGGCAAGATTGCTCAATCCATTCGCTGTCAGGTGACGTTCTTCACACAACTGTTTAATTCGGAATACTATCGCTTCCCGTGTATCCATCGTTTGCTCCTTAGTGCATATCGTCTTTTTCCTATGATATGTCATCCCAGATTTTCATATTAGTGATATTTCACTAAATCGAAAATTTGTGGTAATATAGTGATAAACCACTGATTCGGAGGCTGAACGATGATCCATGAAAAGACTTGCTGTGTCACGGGACACCGTGATATTCCGGAGGAACGGACAGACGTCATTCGGGAGTATCTGTACTACGAGGTTATATCAGCTATTGAGGACGGCTACACCCGTTTCATCAGCGGCTTCGCCGCCGGAGCGGATTTGCTCTTTGCGGAGATCGTGGTCGAACTGAAAGAAGTCTGTCCCATCATGCTGGAAGCGGCCATTCCCCACCCCGGACGCGTGAAAACACCGGATAAAGCCTTTCAAAGGCTTATCCGGTGCTGCGATGTTGTAAAGATTCACTCTGATTCGTATTCCAAAGACTGCTATATGCGTCGCAATCGCTACATGGTGAACCAGTCTCAGCGCGTGATTGCCGTCTATGATGGCCGTTCCACCGGCGGAACCGCCGCCACAGTACGATACGCCAAGGGAAAAGATGTGCGAGTGGTGTGGAAATAAATGTGGCATCATATCCGCCTTCGACACAGAAGCAGTTCTGATTGTTCCTGATTCGCTGATTTCGTACGCAAATGATTCTTTCCTTGGTATAAAAAAGGACATAGCACTGCACAGCAGTTCTATGTCCTTGGGACTCCTGATTTCATGCAAATTTCGTGCGTATACCTGCGGTATCGCACCAATTCTTGATTGCTAATCCAATTATAACGGCTCAGAGGGCAGACTACCCCCTGGGCAGTGATACGATGACAACAAAAAATACGAAAACCTGAGTTCATTATGATTATAGCGCGGCTGATGCCGCTTGTATAGTTGACATTTTGTCTGAGTACTGGTTTTATCCCTGTAGGAATCTACCCGAACTTACAAAATGAAGAAACAGCATAGTTTCTGTTCTACAGTTTTTTTAAAGCAATCTTATGCTATTTTATGTAGCTGTTCCGTATGCTGCTTTTTTATGTTTGCAAGCAAATACATACTAATAAAAATGTCAATGCATGGTCTTAACACAAAATTAACGGTAGATTTCCGTAGATTTGAGGACAAGTGTTGAGAAAATAGGTAAAATACAAAAGAAAATGTGAAGAAACGGAGGAGTGAGAACATGACAGCCAAGAAAAGGTTTCGCACAGTCTGTAATGTTGTGGGCTGTGCAATCCTACTTTTGGTTACGCTGTTCCCAATTTACTGGCTGATTGCAATGGCGATCCGGCCGATGGAGGAAATGACCGGTCATATTTCTGTGTTGCCGAAATCGTTTACTTTGGAGCATTTCGTGCGGCTGTTTACGGAAGAGGGGTTCGGTCAGGCTGTTTGGAACAGTTTGCAGACAACGACGCTTTCGCTGGTGCTTTCGCTGGCGATCGGCTTGTGTGCGGCATACGTGCTGGCGCGCCGCAGGTTTCGGTTCGGGCTGAAAAAGCCATTGACATACTGGGTGCTTCTGGTGCGTGTTCTGCCGCCGGTCGCCTTTACCATCCCGCTTTACACGATGTTCAGCAAAGCCGGGATACTGAACAGCAAATTGCCTGTGGTATTTGCCTGTGTGCTGATCAATATCCCGCTGATCATTTGGTTTATGATCAGTTTTTTTCAGGAGCTACCTGAGGAAGTGGAGGAAAGCGCCAAGGTGGACGGCGCAACGGAATGGCAGCTGTTTGTGAAGATCGTATTGCCTCTGGTTGCGCCGGGCATTGCGGCGATTGCAATGCTTTCCTTTATGTATGCTTGGAATGAGTATACTTACAGCATTATCTTTGTGCAGAAGCCTGTCAATTACACGGTGCCGCTTGCACTGGCTGTGCTGAATACAGAGGATAACCTGACGAATTTTGGAATGGTCGCCGCGGGCGGCGTGATCTCGGTGATCCCGATTACACTGTTTGTCATCTTTGCACAGAATTACTTGATCAGTGGTCTGTCAAGTGGTGCGGTCAAAGAATAACAATAGATATCCAAAAGAGGAAGAAAAGTTTTTATCAGGAGGAAAAAGATGAATACGTGGAAAAAATTCGCAAGCATAGGTTTGGCTGCGGTCATGGCGGTTTCGGTGGCCGCCTGTGGCAGCAACGGGGCAGGCGGCAATGCGGAATCTGGATCTGACTCCGGTGAAGCACAGAAGCTGACGCTGATTCTGCGTGCGGGTGCATACGGCGATTCCCTGAAGGCGGCGCTGCCGGCGTTCGAGGAAGAGCACAATGTGGAGTGCGAGGTGCTTGAACTGTCCTTTGACGACCTGCACACCAATATCGCGCTGGATGCGGTCAATGCGGAAGGCGCTTACGACCTGTGCATGGTAGACGGCTCCTGGATGGCTGAGTTTACCGAAAACAATGTACTGGCAAACCTTTCCGAGCTGGGTTACAGCTTTGACGATGATATCATCGAGCCGACCACCGCGATCTGCAAGGTAGGCGAGGATATTTATCTGGCGCCGTACTACGGCAACGTAACCGTTCTGATGTACAACAAGCAGCTGGTTGAAGCGGCAGGTTACGCGCCCGAGGATATCCAGACCTTTGAGGATATCATGGATATCGCAACGAAAACCGCGGAATCCGGCAAGCAGGGCTTTTTGATCCGCGGCGGCAGCGCGGACAATATCCTTTCGGACTTTCTCTCCCACCTGCTGGTACACGGCGGTTGGGTCGTGGATGACAACAACCAGCCGACGGTAAACACGCCGGAGTTCAAGGCCGCAATGGAAGAATACCTTGCGCTGTACAAGACTGGCGGCACGCTGGATAAGGATGACATTGTTGCGTCCGTCAGCAACGGCGAGACGGCGCTGGCGCAGATCTGGCCGGGCTGGTATGTGCCCACCGCGGATGGTTCCGCAAACTATACCGTTATCCCGACCAAGCTGAATGACTCGGATACGGAGAAGAATACCGCACTGTACGGCATCTGGACGATCGGCATCCCGAACAACAGCCAGAACAAGGAGCTGGCAATGGAGCTGCTCGAGTATGTGATGAGCCCGGAGGTACAGAAGGAGTCGATCGCTGCCGGCGGCGTACCGTGCCGTGAGAGCTGCCTGCTTGATCCGGAAATCCTTGCGGAGTATCCGCACCTCGAAACCGTCTGCGGCGCGCTGCAGAGCGGCGTATACCGTCCGGTCATTGAGGAGTGGACTGAGTTTACCAATATCCTCGGCACGGAAATGGATTACATCATTCAGGGTTCCAAGACGATCGATCAGGGTCTTGCGGATGCGCAGAGCCAGCTGGAAAATCTGATGGCGGGCTGAGCCTGTCCTGATATAAAAGGATAAGTGGAGTATGCAATGCAGCGGGGAGTACCGGAAACGGTCTCCCCGCTGTAATAAGGGTCACCTCCGAAAAATGTGAGGTTTGGAAATCATGAGAAGTCAAACTGCAAAATTAGCTGCTTCCAGCAGTGCCAGCCGATTTGGCAAAGCGATGATTGCGCCTACGCTGCTTGTCATGCTGGTCATGACTGCCTATCCGCTGGTTTTTACACTCTTTTATAGCTTTACCGATTACAATTATCTCAAAGGGACAGACAAAGCTTCCTTTGTCCTGTTTGATAACTTTACTTCGCTGTTTGCAAACGGATATTTCCGTCAGGCAATGGTCAATACGATTGTGTTTACGCTGCTGGCAGTGCTTTTTGAAATGGCGCTCGGCCTGCTGGCCGCGGTTTTTGTCAACGGGCTGACGAGGGGTCAGAAAATGATGCGCACGATGCTGCTCCTGCCGTACCTGTTGCCGGCGGTCACGGTGGCGCTCAGCTGGCGTATGATGCTCTCTTCCAATTACGGTATTGTCAATCAGGCGCTGTCCGCGCTGGGGTTGCCTGTATTCAACTGGTTTATGGATACCAAAACGGCGTTTGGCACCATCCTTTTGATCGACGTTTGGCAAAATGTGCCGTTTGTTTTTCTGCTGCTGTATGCTTCTCTGCAATCGGTGTCCGAGAGCCAGTATGAGGCGGCGCGTATCGATGGCGCTGGAGCAATACAGCGGTTCCGTTATGTCACGTTGCCGAATATCAAGGGCAGCCTTGCGCTGTGTGCGCTGCTGAGAACGATCGACACGTTCCGCCTGTTTGAAAAGGTCAATGTACTGACCGGCGGCGGTCCGGCAGGCACCACGTCCACGATCACGCAGTACCTGTATAACTATGGCATCAAGTCGCTGGATTTTGGCTTTGGCAGTGCGGGTGCGATCGTGATGACGCTTTTGGTGCTCATCCTGTCAAGCGTTTATATCAAACGGGCGATGAGCTGATGGATGCGCTCAAGCTTACCTTTATTAATGTAGGATACGGCGAAGCGGTCTTTCTCGAATGTCCGGACAGGACAAGGCCGGGCGGGAACTTTGTTATGGTGATCGACGGCGGCAGCGCGGAGCCGATGGAATACCTCCATACGCAGAGCGGGCGGATCCGTCTGGCAGAGTATCTGCAAAGCCATGTCGACCATGTTGATATCATGGTCAATACCCATCCGCATGAGGATCATGTCAGCGGTTTGTGTGCCGCCGCGCGGTTATTCCCGCCCCGGCAGCTTTGGCAGACGCTGGACGGTGGGTTTTGCCGGCATACGCTGCACCCCCTGCATGTAGAAGCCCAGAACGACGCGCAGCGGAAGTGCCTGAAGGGCCTGTCGGATTGGCAGGAGCTGATGGGGCAGGTAGGTTTGCGCGGCGGGGCGATCCGCCGGTTCGCAGCGGGCGACGCTGTGCGCATTGCGAATGGTTTTACAGTGCGTGCATTGGCGCCGGATGCAAAGGGAATCGCCGCGCTGGAACAAAATCTGTCCAGCCTGATGGCAGCGCCAGCGGCAGCCCGCGCGGAGGAATTGGGCAGGCTGGACACGGCGCTGAACAACTTCAGCCTGATCCTGCTGGTGGAATACCATGGGTTTCGCATCCTGCTGCCGGGGGACACGAACGCGGCGGGCTATGGGTCGATACCCGGCGGCAGCCTGCAGGCGGATCTGTTCAAGGTGGGCCATCACGGGCAGCGGGACGGCGCGGACCTTGCCTTGCTGCAAAAGGTACGGCCGCAGGCGGTCGTATGCTGCGCTTCGAGTGACCGGCGGTATGGAAGCGCAGACCCCGGTTTGCTGGATATGGCCGCGAAACAGGGCGCAAAGGTGTTTTGCTCGGATTGTCCGGAGCTTCCCGCGGGTATGCCGGTTCCGCCGCCGCACCATGCGCTTGTGTTCCGGATTTGGAAAGACAGAAAATGGGACGCGCGTTACGAATAGGTCATTGAAAAATGTTTTTGGCAGCACCCTCCACAAATTCGGTGCTGCCAAAGGAAAAAGGAGGATTGTGTGCCGCCGGCCGGCGGCGCAGCGGTGTGGAGGTCCGCTGCAGGCCCTGAGACTGGGGAAGGTGCGGGTGCGCCACGGCATGAGATATGTCCACTGTTACACTGAAGAATATTTATAAAATCTATGATGGCGATGTGACAGCTGTTAAGGATTTTAATCTGGAGATTGCGGATAAGGAATTTATCGTGCTTGTTGGTCCTTCGGGTTGCGGAAAATCCACCACCCTGCGCATGGTCGCAGGCCTTGAGGAAATATCCAAGGGCGAATTGTATATTGACGACAAGTGCGTGAACGAAGTTGAGCCAAAGGACAGGGATATCGCAATGGTGTTCCAGAGCTATGCGCTGTATCCTCATATGACGGTCCGTCAGAATATGGCCTTTCCGCTGAAACTGCGCAAGGTAGCGCAGGGCGAGATCGACCGCCGGGTAAATGAGGCGGCGGAGATCCTCGGCATCACAGAATATCTGGACCGCAAGCCGAAGGCATTGTCTGGCGGCCAGCGGCAGCGCGTTGCGATTGGCCGCGCCATTGTGCGCGAGCCGAAGGCGCTGCTGATGGACGAGCCGCTTTCCAATCTGGATGCAAAGCTGCGCAACCAGATGCGCGCGGAAATCATCAAATTGCGTGAGCGTATCAATACGATTTTCATTTATGTCACCCATGACCAGACAGAGGCCATGACGCTGGGCGATCGCATTGTCATTATGAAAGACGGGGTCGTGCAGCAGATCGGCACGCCGCAGGAGGTATTCAACCATCCGGCGAACCTGTTTGTGGCCGGTTTTATCGGCACGCCGCAAATGAATTTCTTTGATGCGTCGCTGCTCCTCACTACGGAGGGACAATATGCGGTGGAGATAGGCTCTGTTCGCGTTGTGCTGTCCGATGAAAAGCAGGAAAACCTGCGTCGCAATGGCGTCCAGCCGCGGAAGATCACACTCGGTGTGCGTCCGGAGCATATCGTTCTGACCAAGGGCGGCGAAAACGCGCTGCATGGCAAGGTCGACGTCAGTGAAATGATGGGTTCGGCTGTGCACCTGCATGTAAAGTGCGGCGGAAAGGATGCGATCATTGTCGTTCCGACGTTGAACCTGAGTGAAAAAGCGCTGGAAGGATTCAATAGCGGCAGTGAGATTGCGTTTACCTTCAGCGGCAATGTTGCGCATATGTTTGATCATGAGTCCGGTGTGAATTTGGAAGGCGCACTGCAGCATCATTGATTTCATGCAAAAGCCGGCGCAAGCCGGCTTTTGTCATTTCGTTTGAAAAAGGGAGTGCCGTTTTGGATATTCTTCTCGAAAAAACATTGCATTTAAACAATAAGGATGACCGAAGCAATATTCTGCTTTCGTTTACCGTTCCGCATGACTATGATCGGCTGGAGATCAGCTGCTCCTATACGCCGAAATATATCACCGAACCAGCTGCCGTAATACATGCGGTGCAGGACTGCTATGAAAGGTATCTGCGTCCGCAGGACCGGCCGGAGCAGATCGACCCTGCCAAATTCCGTCTGAATAATTTGCTGACGCTGTCTCTGGACAGGGAGGAACATTATATCGGCGCGGCGCACAGGCAAGCCCCAGTGCAAAAGCATATCATATCCGCGCGGTACGCCTCCCCAGGCTTTTGGAAATGCCCCGTCAAGGCAGGCGCATGGCGTGCGGTAATCAATGTGCATGCCCTTGCCGCGGGAAAGGTCGATTACAATATCCGTGTGGTGGGAAAGGGGGAAAATGAAATATGATAAGGTACCGTCCTTTTGAGCTGCATACGCATACTGTGCACAGCGATGGGGATTTTACCCCGGCCGCATTGGTTCAGGCGGCGCATGATTTTGGCTGTGCAGGGATTGCCCTGACCGACCACAATACAGACGCCGGGATGCAGGAAATTTATGAGGCGGCACGGGACAGCCTGCTCCCGGTCATTCCGGGTATCGAATGGACAACGTATTATGGCCATATGCTGGTGATCGGCTGCCAGCGTTATGTTGATTGGCGCTTTGCCAAGCCGGACACGATAGACGACTATATTGCGGATGTGGTTGCATCGGATGGTGTTGTCGGGATCGCGCATCCCTTCAGCATGGGTGGCGTGTTGTATACAGGCGGTTTTTGGGAGTTTCAGGTTCAAAATTGGGAGCGTGTCAGCTATGTAGAGGTCTGGTCCAAGGGTGAGAATGACACAAGGGTTGAAAACGAACGTGCCCTTGCATGGTGGACAGGGATGCTCAATCAGGGGCACAGGTTGGCGCTGACTGCGGGAAGGGATTGGCACCGGCCGGATGAAAAGCCGCGTTTGTGCGCGTTGACCCATCTGGGGTTGCTGGATGGCGAGATCACGCCGGACATGGTGAAGGATGCTCTCCGCCGGGGAAGGACCTTTGTCACATTTGGGCCGACAGTTGCTGTGGAAGTGCGGCAGGATGGCAGGTGCTTTGGCCTTGGGGATACATTGCAGGCGGGACACACACAGATGACCGTTTCTGTGGATGAAACAGCGCGGAAATCCTGTTGGCAGCAATGGGAGATCCGCCCTGAAGCCGTACGGCTGACCGCAAACGGGACAATGGTGCGGGAAGAACCATATACCGGGCAGCCGATATGCTTTGCATTCGAGGCGGAGGAAGGATGGATGCGGATCGAGCTGCTTGGCTCGCACCAAGGGGGGCAGGGCAATCGGGAATTGCTTGCAATGACCAGCCCAATCTACGTTCACAGCTGTTCATAAAGGCTTGAGATGTGAGATCAAATTACATTAGATTTCAAATTCATATACAACTCTATAGAGTCTAAAGAAATGGATCGGTTTATAGGGGTAAAAGCTATATCGAGTTCTGGATTCTATTGCTCAAAGAATGAATATGAGACCGCTAAATTAAAAGGTGAACCTTATTACGATTCTTTTGACGCTTACAACGATGCCAGCAAGCTATAAAAGTTAGCAGAACGATTCCACGCAGTAAAGCAAAACGGGAAATTTGTGCATTTCGCCACTTGCCCCTCAGGTAGATTTTTAGGTAGATTTCACCCGTCAAAATCCGTCACGGACAGGGGTTGAACGGGAAAGAAAAGTTCTGAAAACAGTTCAAAAAGCGGATAATAATGAATAAAAAGGTATAAAATGTTCGGAAAGCGGGTTTACCTCCCCTTTCCTCGGTTAATCACCGGGGCCAGCATGGTATCGCAGCCCCGTTCCAGAATCGTGCTGTATACCACCTTTGCCGTGTAAACCAGCGTGTTGCGTATCGCGGTCTTGTCGTTTTCGCGCAGCTTGGCCAAGGCGCAGTCCAACACCTCCCAGTTCAGGCGCCAAAGCGTCTCCCGCACTTGTAACTGCGGATAGGTACACGCGCCAATGGTCACTTCGCCGCAATAGTACAGCCATGTGATCGCGTCGCGCAGCACAGTCTGCTCCTCCGGCTCGAACAAGTCAAACTCGCATCGCTGAAACAGGTGATCGAGCTCCGCCCGTTCGCACGCGCGTACGACCGTCGCACTCCTCTCCGTATCACTCTTCTCTTTCTTTCTCTTCTCTTTCTTACTTGTGTGCGGTTTTGGCAGGTCTAGAACTGCAGTTTCGGCACTTCTTGCACTGCCGTTTTGGCAGGTCAAGACCTGCGGATTCGGCATATCAAGAACTGTAATATCGGTAGGTCTTGCAGACGTAACCGTGTCCGCGTCCGTCTGTCCTTCCAGTATGGCGGGCTGTTCGGCTGCCGGCTCCGCTGCATCAGGCGTCTCGTCATTCTCGTCCAGACCTGCAATTTCTGCAGTTCTTGGCGCGGGACAAAACGGCGCACAGTCATAGGCGTAAGCGGCTTTTTCATTCAGCTGCACCTCGGCCAGAAAGATGCGGTTCGGCATACCGCGACCCTGCCGCTGTTCCCACAGCAGATGCTTTTGCGCAAGCTCCTTAAAGCAGCTGATTGCCTTGCGGTAGGAAACTTGCATTTCCCGTGCCAGATCTTCCCGCGTATACATGACATAAACCTCGCCATGTCGGTTGACCCAGCCGTTGCGGCGGGACAGCTGGAAGCGGTTGAGCAGGAACGTGTAGGCCACCTTGCTTTCCAGTGACAAGCCGCTGTACTGCGGGTCGAAAAACAGCCAACGCGGCATCTGCATGTGGAAATGGGAAATAGCATCATTCAGCTTCATCAGCGTGAATACCGGGCGTACTTCATGGGTCTTTTTCATCAGTTGGTGTCTCCTTTCCGGTTTTGGCCAGCCATGCTTCCCGCCGTGGCCAGTTTGCAGATACGGTAAAAAACGGCGTCGATTGCTATGGCCGTTTGAGCAGCAGCGCAGCTGTCTGCCTACCAGATCACGACGAGGACGAACGGATATCAGCTTGTTGCCCCGTTCCAGCCACAGGGCTAATGCCGGCAAAGCCGTTCTGCTCGCGAACTACTGGGACGCGGCTCATCACAGGCTCATGCCGGCAAAACTGTCCCATTCGCGTATTACTGGAACGCGGCTCATCATCGGGCTCATGCCGGTAAAGTTACCCCGTTCGCGAATGACCGTGAAGCGGCTCACAACCGGGCGAATACCGGCAGCGAACGCGGTCACGATCTGCCCCATCCGCCTGCCATGGGCAGCGGGTGCAGCCACGCAGAACGGCTGTCTGGCTGGCCGCAGCCGGGCTTGTGCGGGCGACCATGTCGCTCACCCGTCGGCACACTGGTGGGCGGCATCGGCTGCGCAGTCTGGGCTGTTCCCTTTCAGAATTACCGCCCATGCTCATAACAGATCTCGGTAATCAATTTTTCATTTTTGTGTTTTTCCGAACTTTTAAGATTGAGAATCGGCAATATCCGTTTATACTCAAGAGAAATCAACCTCGTTTCTGGGCGGTAAAATTGTACGAAGTATGGGCGGTATTACCGCCCATATCTGCGCCTGTTTTACCGCCCAACAATCGGCCAAACCGCCGCGTTGTACGCCCGCAAAATGCCCTCATTTTACCTGCGGGCATACGCGCCGCGCTATGTAGTCAAGGCTGTAAAAGGATGACCTCCAACCACGCCTTGCTGATCCAACGATCAGAAATCTGCTAACAAAAAGCCATATACTCTTGTGTGCAGCTGCTAACAAAACTGCTAACATATACTGCTTACAGTAGATGACAGTGCTTGCGGGCACTGCACAGGAACGCAAAAAACCCCCAACCTTTTCGTTCATAACCATCAGTTTTCTGCACCTTTTACACAGAATGCAAAAATCCCTAACGGCTACGAACCAAAAGGTCGGGGGTTCGAATCCCTTCTGGCGTACCACTTTTCTTGTGGGAACAAGCGATTTCGTAAGAAATCGCTTGTTTTTTTATTTTTCGAGGGTTTTCAATTTTTGCTGCCAATAGAAAAAGCGACACCGCAGCCGAGGCATGTCCCATGTCTCCTTGCACCAGTTTAATATCGCCGCCGCTTTCCAGCAGCTTGTAGGTTGCGCTCGAATGCCTGAGCTCATGGAAGATCAGCGGCGGAAGATGCAGCTCCGTCCTTTTGTGCCATTGCTTGAACCATTTTTCGCACAGCTTGGGCTCCGCCGGGTATCCATCCTCCAGAGCAAACACCAGATTGAAGTCTGAATACGCTTCACCGGCATACGCTTTTTGCTTTGCCACCGTTGCCTTCCGAAGCATTAGCTCGCGTCGCAGCGCCGGGGTTAAGTACACGAACCGGCTGCTGTTTGCCGTTTTTGGTGTCTTGAGGACCAACACTGTGTTGGCTTTCTAAGTCCTGGGTGGAAACACCTGCACCAAGCCGTCCGTCGGGACAGAATCCAATGCCTCGCGGCTGACACGTTGGAGCGTGTGCCGCACGCGAATAAGATTCTGATCAAAAACAACATCATCCCAAGTCAATGCGACCGTTTCGCCAATGCGCAAAGAGCAGATGAACGCCAAGTGCACTGCGAGATGCAGCAGCGTGTGCTCCATATCGTCCAAATTGGCTTTGCCATAGACATTTACCCGCTGCATCAGGTACTCTGCCACGCTTCGCGTGCAAGGCGTGAGCAAAGAATCACATGTTTTTTGTATTCCACACTCCCTGATCCTGTACAATATTCCCATTCATATCTTGCCCCTCCTGTGGCAGCAGGTAGTGTCAAATACTACCTGTTTTTTTGTTTCAAAATATAATAAAAACCTTG
>JAHZFK010000042.1:18025-19486 GCA_019421385.1 Clostridiales bacterium | reverse complement strand
AAAGCCACCTGATCCATCAACACATGGTGATCGATCTGGCGTACATCCACGCCGCCCACTTCGACAGTGCCGGTGTCCGCATCCCAGAACCGGGGGATCAGGCTGGCGGCAGTAGTCTTGCCGCCGCCCGAAGGCCCCACCAGAGCTACCGTCTCTCCGGGTTCGGCGGTGAAAGAGACATGGGACAGGGCGGGGGACTGCGCGCCGTCGTAGGTAAAACTCACATCCCGGAAGACCACCCGATTGTCCTTGGGTGCCTGGGGATGCTCCGGTACCGCCAGCGTCGGCGCGTCCATGACTGGCTGGAAGCGGCCCAGAGCGGTGTCAGCCAGCATCATACCGGAAGCCGCAAACATGATTTTGGCCAGTGCGGTGGAAATGATGGCGGAGAACACGGCGTAAAAAGCAAAGTTCGTCACAAATCCCGCAAAATTACCGGAAGCCAGCGCACTGGGAGCCAGGAACAGCACCACCGGCACCAGAAACAAAAAGGCGCCCTCGGTGAAGGTCAGGTTGATGGACTGCGGCACGCGACAGACATCGCCTTGATAGTGCTCCGCCTTGGTGCTGTAGTCCTCAATGGCCTGCTGGAATGCCTTGAAGGAGTACACGGTCTGCTGAAAGATCTTGACCACCGGGATACCGCGCACATATTCCGTGCCAGATTTGGTCATGCGATCCTGAGCCGCCTGGTATTCCGCCATCAGCCCGGCGTTCTTGCCGCCCATCATGCTGAACATAGCAAGGATGGAGATCACCGCCGCCAGCAGGCAGGCCGCGCCCATACGCCAGTCAAATACAAACATCAGCACCAGCATGGCAAGAAACAAGGTGATCGTACCCACGATATCCGCCAGATTGTGGGCCAGCAGGGTTTCTGTATCGGCGGCCGCTGCATCCAGCCGGCTACGGATCAAACCGGAGGCATTGGCGTCAAAATAGCCCAACGGCGCCTGCATCACATGTGCCATGCCCTGTTTGCGGATGTTGGACGCCGTGCGGAAGGCCGCCAGATGGGTGCACATCAGACCCAGGAAGTAGATGAGGATGCCGCCCACCGCGAAAGCAAAGGCGATCCAGCCATAGCGCGTCACGCTCTGGGCCTGCGTCCAGTCCGGCGCCACGGCGATCAGATCCCGGGCCGCCAGCCAGATGCAGAGGTACGGGATCATACTGCACACCATGGATATCGCTGACAGCCCCAGCCCCAGGAAAGTGAGCCGCCTGTGGCTGCCCGCATATCCCAGCAGGACGGTCAGAGCGTTTTGCTTCTTTTGCTTCACAAATATTTCTCCTTTTAAGGTTAGTTATTGCTAACCGACAGTATAAAAAGAAAGGGGCACAGCCCCGATCTTACTGGAAAATGGTGCGGCTTATGACTGGCCGATCAGCTTCAGCCATCCGGCGGTGTAGAAATCCCGCAGCTGATCCACATAGCGCATAGCCTGCTCCTTGGGCATA
>JAHZFK010000042.1:9419-17884 GCA_019421385.1 Clostridiales bacterium | reverse complement strand
GCACAGCAGCAGCTTCACCGGCTCCCGGTGGTCGCAGATGTAGTCCACCATCCAATGGACGCATTGGCTGGACTCCAGCCCCATGTGTTCCGGCTGCTCCTGTTCTGGCATCTCGGCAAAGGAGGTCTGCGCCTCCATAAACCGGCCCATCAGCGCGGCGGCGTGAGGCTCCACAATAGAGGCAAAAAGCGCCTCCTTGCTGGAAAAGTATCCGTAAAAAGCGCCAGTAGTGACGCCGGCCCGCTTCACAATCTGCCGTAGGGAAGCTCCTAGGAAGCCTTTCTCCGAGAATTCCTCCATAGCAGCCCGCTGGATTTTTTCCAGTGTGTCGGTAGATTTTTCTTCCATGCTCGCCCTCCATATAACAGTGCTATATAACGCTGTTATAGTACACCAACAGGCAGGAATTGTCAAGAGGCGGATATTGTGGTTTGGCATCATCCCTGTCGCCAAAAATAGTAGTAGGACGACACATAGAACCAGTTAATAAGAATCAAGGCTTTTTCTCAAATTTATGATTCTGAATTTACACACAACTCCCTGATCAGTTATATGTTGCGTGAAAAAGTGATTAAGCACAGCATAGATTACAAAGAAATCGATCGGACAAAGCTGTCATGTAAAAGTTCCAGTTTTCTTAAAAGCAAGTTGCTATATTCGAAAGAATTCAAGTCTATAGACACTTCTAATTCTAATCGAAACTGACTGCTCACTCACACTGCTACAACAAACACCGTATTAACAAAAAGCAAAGGACTTGCTGCCTGCTATTCACAGACAGCAAGCCCGGTCGACTGCTTTAACAATTTTTATTTTCAAGTATTGTCTAACCTTGGGAAAACTGCAATCTTTTTGCTGCACAGTGCGCACCTGTCATTGCGCACAGCGCGCGTGTTATCTGATCAAACACCAGCGCAATCCAAGCGCCGTGCAGCCCCAGCCCCAGCGGATAGACAAGCATCCATGTCAGAATTGGGCGCACAACAGCAATGCTAAATAAAGAATACACAGCCACAAAGCCGGTCTTCCCAACCCCGCGCAACACGCCCGCGTTCACCATCGCTAGCGCCTCCAGTATGCTGACCACTGCAACAAACAGCATGATCTCCCCGCCAAGCAAACCTTCGCTGCCCTGCAAGTGATATAAGCGCAGCAGCGGGAACCGAAAGGCGGCGTATAAAACCGCTGCCAGTGCGCCGGTCGATAACGCAGCGCGACGGGAAATTTTCACAATCCGATGCAGATTGCTTCCGCGGCTTGTTCCGAGATCGTTTCCCGCCTGCACCAAACTTGCCTTGCCCAGTCCCTGCGAAAAACAATAATATATATCGCACAGTCCACCGCAGATATTGTGTACACTGAGCATACCCGATCCCAGTCCGGCTACCAGACGCGAAAAGGCAAACATGCCAAACCTCTCGACTGCCTGCTCGGTGAAAACACCGGCTGTCAGCGGCGCAAGCGCACGCATGTAGGTGCGCTGTGGCAGCCAGCATCCCTTTCCACGCAGCGCCGCCGGATGTGAAGGCCGCATAAACAGCCGCAGCGTATACAAAAGCGTCACAGACGTGCCGATTGCTGTGCTGACCCCAGCCCCGCGTACGCCAAACGACGGGATTGGCCCCGCCCCATAGATCAGCACAGCGTTGCAGCACACATTCACTAGATTGCCCAGCACATTGGCCCAAAGCACACTGCGCGTATCCCCCAATCCGGCCAGGATGCCGTGCAGCACAATCGCTGGACCGGAAAGAAACAGACTGACCAGCGCCGGACGGGCGTACTCCAAAGCCAACGGCAGATAAGATTCCTGTGTGCCTGCCAGCCGCAAAAGCGGTACTGCACCAACCCATGTCACGATAAGCAATAGCATTGCAGCCATCGTGCCAAGAACAAGCGACTGCCGCGCGCAGGCTGTCAAAGGCGCATCCGGCTGCTCCCCTCGCTGTCTCGCGACATAGGCGCTAAGCGCCACAGAAAACGACCGTGTCACGCATAGAATCACCATGCGCGGCTGCGAAAAAATGCTGACTGCTGCAACCGTCGTTGTGCCAAGCGCAGATACCATGAGCAAATCGGTTGCTGTCAGCAACATCAGCAGCAGTCCTTCTGCCGCCGCGGGTGCCGCCAGACGCCAAAACTGTCTACGCACTGCCGTATGCGACCAGCGCATCACCCGCATGCACACCAAGCGCTGTGGTGTAATACAGTGTCACCCCTGCAAAGGATGCACGCACTTCATACACACTGCCGTCCGTAGCTTGCAGCCTGCCGAGCAATTCGCCTTGCAAAACATGTACGCCCGCTGCCGTCCGCGGATACCAGAAGCCGTCAAACGGCGCTTCTTCATAGATTGCTTGCGCAATTTCGGTTTGCTTTTGCACCGGGCCATTTCCGCTCAGAATGTGCAGATGCGTGAGCAGTGCCCGCACATCCCGCATGCAGGCGGAAACTTCTTCTTCTGACCATTGTCCCTGCCCACCGCGCTCAACCAGCAGTGCGGGAATGCCGCACTGTACCGCCCAGCTGTACAAGCCGTTTTTCGCAGTTGAGCGCACGCGATACGGTACATCCAGCACGCGCGCCGCCTCTGCTGCGCGCTCGTTCACCCAAGTCTCTCCTGCCACCGGACAAAACACTAGCGGACACAACTGCTCATTGCAGTCGCCGCCGTGCAGATCGACCAGCAGATCAGCATGCGGATAGACCAGTCGCTCGATCGCCGCGGCGATACGCGCGGATGCACTGCCTTCAGGATCTCCCGGGAAAGCACGATTTAAATTGATGCCGTCGGACGGAACAATTCTCTTTGCGCCGGCGTAAAATCCTTCCGGATTGACCAGTGGAAGCAAAATGACGTTTCCGTGCATCAAATCGGGTTGCAGCACTTCTGAAAGCCGCCGCAGTGCTTCCACACCGACATACTCGCAGCCATGCACGCCCGCTGTCACAACCAGCGTTTTGCCGGGATGCGCACCGCAAAACAGTATAACCTCCAGCGGCGGAATGCCTTCCGCCGGCAGAACCATCCGTTTTTTTTCGCCCGGCTGTATATCAATGCCACAAAGCTTCATCCGGCCGCCTCCTCATCCTCGAATACCACAATGGACTCCAGCAACCGCCGCGCATAGCTGTCGGTTGCATCACCGATACATGACACTGGCAGATATTCGGTCACGCGCCCCCGATAAAGAAACAGCACGTCGTCGCACAGGTAAGTGATTGCAGTCAGGTCATGTGTAATGAACACGTATGTCAGGCCCAGCTTATCTTTAAGATCACGCAACAGATCCATCACCTGCACCTGCGTATGCGCATCCAGCGAAGAAATCGCTTCATCAAACAAAATGACCTCCGGTTTGCATGCTACCGCGCGCGCGATGCACACGCGCTGCAGCTGCCCACCGGACAACTCATGCGGAAAACGATCGGCAAACGCGGCAGGCAACCCCACCAGCTCGAGCAGATTGCTGATTTCTTTCCTGCGATCCAGCCGCACGCACTCACGCCGCTCGCGCACGGTCAGGCCTTCCCTGATGATGTCGCGCACGCGAAAACGCGGATTTGCCGAAGTGGTATAATCCTGAAAAACCACGCTGAGCTTGTTCTGCAAATTGCGTCGTCCCGCCCGCGAAGCATATACCGGCATACCATCCAGTACCGCCTCACCGCTGTCCGGCTTGAGCAGGCCACACATCACGCGTCCCATCGTACTTTTTCCGCTGCCGGACTCGCCCAGAATACCCAGACAAGTCCCCTTTCGAACCTCAAGCGATACATCAAATAATACCTGCTGTCTGGTATGACCGAAGATCTTATCCTGTCGTTCACTTCGAAAGCTGACACAGACATGATCCAGCTTCAGCATGCGCGCTCTCCTTTCCGCTCCAGTGCCGCACGGTAACGCCGCATCACCGCCGCGCGCTTTTCCACTAGCAGACGTGTGTATGGGTCTTCCGCATGGTGCAAAATATGGGCAAAATCGCCCCGATCCGCAACGCACCCTTGATTGAGCACCACAATATGATCCGCTACGCGCGAAATTGCGTTCAAGTCGTGTGAAATAAACAGCATTGCAACATGATGACTCTTCTTAATACGCACAAGCTCATCGAGGATTTCAAACTGTGTAATCGCATCAATGGCCGTGGTCGGCTCATCCGCGATGAGCAGTTCGGGTGTCATCGCGGTTGCAATGCCGATCATGATGCGCTGCAACATGCCGCCGGACAGCTGATGCGGATATTTTTCAAGAATCTCCTCTGCATTCCGGATGCGCATTTTTTCCAGCAGCGCGAGTGAGCGCAACCGTATCTCGTTCGCACTCCAGTCGGTGTGTGCTGCAAAGGTTTCGGCAATCTGCGCACCCACACGGTAAAGCGGGTCAAAGCAGGTCATCGGATTTTGCAGCACGATGCCCACCTTACCGCCACGCAGACGACGCAGCTCTTCCGCGCTTTTGCCGAGCAGTTCCTCGCCCTGAAAGCGTACGCTGCCCGAAACGTGAAAGTTCTTGTCGAGCAATCCCATTGCAGCTTTAATCGACATGCTCTTACCGCTTCCCGATTCGCCCAGAATCCCGAGACACTCCCCGGGCGCAACCGAAAATGACACTCCGCGCACCAGCGGCGTTTGCTGTTTGCGCTGATGCAGTGTTACTCGCAAATCCTGCAATTCCAATACCGGCTTCATGCTTCTACCTCCTTCGGATCCAATACATCACGCAGCGCGTCTCCCATCAGATTAAAACAGCATACCAGAACCACAATGGCAATGCCCGGGGCAATCATCTGCGTGGGGTTGCTGGTCAGCACTTCCTTGGCTTCGTTGAGCATCGCACCCCACTCAGGCGTAGGCGCCTGCACACCGAGACTCAAGAAAGATAACGTGGAAATGTTGATGATTGCCCAGCCAACGTCCAGCGATGCAAGCACCGCCAGATCGGATGTGATCGAAGGCAGCAGATGGCGGAACAGAACGAATCGCTCAGGCATGCCCACGCAGCGGGAAAAGCGCACAAAGTTGCAGTCTCGGTACTGCATAACACCTGTGCGAATCATACGCGCATACCACGCCCATTTGATGAACACATTGGCGATAATCACGTTTTGCACGCTCACGCCCAGCAGCGCTACCACCGCAAACACCATGATCTGGCTGGGGAACGACAGCATTACGTCCACCACGCGCATGATTACTTCCTCGACTGCGCCTCGGAAGTACCCCGCCATGATGCCCAGCAGAGCGCCCAAGCCAATAGTGCCTAGCATGGTCAGCAGCGCAAGTCCCAAAGTCGGACGGATGCCATAGATCATGCGCGAGAGCACGCAGCGGCCGAGCTGATCTGTCCCAAGTGGATACTCCAAGCTATATTCCGCAAATTTGTTCAAAATATTGGTCTCATACGGATCGTTCGGCGCCACAACGGGTGCAAAAATGCCGATCAGTGCAACCAGTAAAACGACCCCGATTGTCCCAACTGCAATGCGATTATGTAACAGCCTTTTCAGCAAGAGTTAATCCTCCTTTCTCAGTCGCGGATCGGATACAGTCTGCAAAATGTCAAACAGCAGATTGAATACAACAAACAGTACACCGATCAGCAGTACATAGGTCTGAATGACCGGATAATCACGGTTGAAAATCGAGCTGATGCAAAGCGTTCCCAGCCCCGGCCATGAAAACACGTTTTCCACCACGATTGTACCAGAAATCAGTTGTGGAATGCTCATGCCCATCGCCACAATGCAGGTGTGCATCGAGTTTTTCAAAATGTGCTTGACCAAAATCGCTTTTTGCGGCAGACCGCGCACATTGGCATATAGCACATAGTCCTGCTTCATGTTTTCCAGCATATTGTTTCGAATCAGACGAATATAGGTAGAAATATAGCTGAGTGCTACGGTGAATGCTGGCAGGAGCAAATGTTTCCATGTGCCACTGCCGTTTGTTGGCAGCCATCCCAGCTTGACACCCACGCCCCACATCAGCAGTAGTCCCACCCAATAAGCAGGCATCGCGGTCGTAATAAAAACTACACCGCGCATGATCTTATCAAACCATCCGTCCTTATATACAGCGCAGAGAAATCCGATCGGGATACTCAGCACTACAACAATGACAAACGATGCACCGGCCAGCTGCAAGGTCGCCGGCAGCGAACGCATGAGCTCACTCGCTACCGTACGCGCCGGATTGACATAGCTGATTCCAAAATCGCCGTGCAGGCATCCAACTAACCAGTCCACATACCGGATCAGGAACGGTTTGTTCAGTCCCAGCATCGCTTCCATCTCAGCAATGGCTTCCTCGGTAATCACCGGCATCTGCTGTACACGCAGCGCCACCTCCGCTGGATTAGACGGAATCAGATTGATGAACAGAAAACAAATAAAAGAGATGGCCAGCAGCAGCGGCACCGCCATCAGTATCCGCCTTACCACATATCGTTTCATGCAAGCTCCTTTTCCAAATACCACCTGTCGCCACGCGGGCCGCTTCTTTTTGAAGCGGCCCGTGGAAGCAATCGACTGAATTGTTTAGAAATACATATCAGCGAACGGTACGTCATACTGATCGGTACCAAAATGCACCCCCTGCAAATCAGACGTATATAACGCTTTATTGCACTCATAAGTAAGCGGGATATATACCGCATCCTCATGCAATCGAGTCAGAACAAAAGTATATAGTTCCTGCCGCTCGTTCTCATCAGTCGAAGTCAGAATATTCGTGATCGCCTGATCGATTTCTGCTTTGTCCTCCAGGCCTTGTTGCGCGGCATAATCACCATACACCGGCGCACGCATTGCCGCCAGCGAAGACTGTGGATCATACGGCATACCCCAGCAAATGTTAAATACCATTTCAAAATTACCAGCCTTCATATTGTCACGATAAGACTGTTCTTCTTCACCATGAATATTGAGCGAAATGCCCAGTTTAAGGTATTCGCTCTGCAAATATTCCGCGATGGTCTTTTCGGTTACACTATCGCTGTTGTACAGGAGGTCAAGCTCGAGCTTTGTGCCGTTCTTTTCGCGGATGCCGTCGCCACCCATCGTCCAGCCAGCCTCATCCAGAATGGACGCTGCCAGATCCGCATCATATTCATACGGTTCCAGACCCACATCGCAATAAGGCACGGATTCTGCATACAGCGTATCTGCAGGCTGCTCAAGGCCATAAAACACACCGTCCGAAATCGCTTGCCGGTCAGTTGCGTGCTGCAAAGCTTGGCGCACCGCCAAATCACCCAAGATCTCATGTGTGGTATTGAGTACGATATGGCGCGTAGATGTCGGATCAGACAGACTGACGGTGAATTTGTCACTGTCCATGTACTGGCTGATGGCGTCTGCATCCAGCATGTTCTTGCCAAAGATCAGGTCAATTTCTCCTGACTCCAGCGCCATAATGCGCGTCTGATTATCCGGAATAACCTTTACCGTGATTTTCTCAATCGCAGGCGCTTCGCCCCAGTAGTTTTCATTGCGCTCAAAGATTGCATATTCGTCGGTGACAAAGTCGGTCAGCACATAGGGGCTGGTGCCGATATAACCGTTTACACCGTCCTTAGTGCTGCCGTCGATCATACATGCAGGCGAAATCATGGCAAACGGCCGAATACAGCCTAACTCCGTCAGCATCGGATAATACGCCTCACTCAACTCAATGACAAAAGTCGAATCATCCGGCGCAGAAACGCCGACCAACAGGTTCATCATCTCCAACCACGTATGACGTTCCTTGTTTTCAATAATGGCGTTGAAATTGGCTAAAATTGCGTTAGCATCACACAATGTACCATCCGAGAAGTACACACCATCCCGAATATGGAAAGTGTAAATCTTGCCGTCCTCACTGATCTCCCAGCTTTCCGCCAAACAACCCTCATATCCGTCATCTGTTATGCTGACAAGAGTATCATAGAGCATGCTCTGTGCATACATCTCGCCCGCATAGAGATGCGGATTCAGGTCGCGGATATCACGATAGTTGACAAATACCAGTTCAGTCTTTTCTTCTGTCTGCGCATCTACTGTATTTGCATCATTTTGTCCACAGCCACCCAGTACGCTGAGCAGCATCGCGCCGCTCATCAAAGCGGCCACCAATCGTTTTTTCATATTTCCCTCCAATAAAATAAGTTGTTTTGCCAACGGGGTACATTATATATCAGTTAGCAAAAGCTTACCAGAGGGAAAATTTGCATAGAGTTCCATAACAAATCGTTATAGCATACTTTTCGACTTACAGCATTTTGGAAAAATGCTCAACAATCCATTTTGCCTGTGTTGACAGCGTACGCTCTGGATTGAATACATAGCCCAACTGCAAAAACGGTTCACAGCCGTTAATGGAAAGCGGCTTAATGGTATACTGTGCATACGGTTCATGCATAAAGTCCAGTCCCAGACTGCATACATCCGAATGCAACAAAAGGTCGATCGTGAGATGATCAC
>JAHZFK010000042.1:0-9409 GCA_019421385.1 Clostridiales bacterium | reverse complement strand
TGCTATATGCAACATGATTTAGCTTTTCGTTATCGATCACACCCATACTGACTCTTTCCAGATGATGCTCCATGGAGAAAAAATCCCGCACACCACGCACAAATTTTAGATTTGACAAATCTTCAAAATCAATACTGTCCATATGATAAAGCGGGTGATTCGGTCCGACATAAACACAAATTTTTTTGACATCCTGCGGAGCAAATACCAGATTCTTATGTGACAGAATATGCTGAAATGTTTGCACCTGCTTAAGCGCAACATAGACAATTCCAATCTCAGATACCCCTTGATGCACATGATCGGTGATTTCTTCAACACTTCCCTCATGATATTCGATGCGGAATTTGGTGCCCCATGTCTTGTAAAAGTCCACCAACAGGCGGGAAATCATATTGCTGGGATAGGTGGATAATCTCAAGCTGTTATGTGCATCCGGAAGCGTCAGCCCAGAAATCGTGGCTGCCGTTTTTAATATTAGATTGGCATATTCCAGAACGCGCTCGCCATATGCAGTCGGACGAACCCCTTTTCCGCTTCGTACCAGCAGTGGTCGTCCCAATTCATGTTCCAACATGCGGATGGTCTTGCTTACATTTGGCTGCGACGTATACATGCATGCCGCTGCCTGTGACAGACTGCCTTTTTCACAAGCCACCACAAAAAATTCCAGTTGTTTGATATCCATGCATACACCTCATATTACACAGTTAGCTAAAGCTAACCACAGTATACTATATTATGTGCTTCTTCGCAAGGCGCCAAAACATGTGAATCAAACAACTAAAAACCGACTGGTTCATACCAGCCGGTTTTGAAAACTCCTTATACAGTTAATACGGAAGATATATATTTTCTTGGATCAAAACTGTTTTTTCTTCCATTTCAACAAAAATGCAGAATTTGAAATCACAAGAATCGATCCTGCGTTATGTACCAGCGCGCCAACGACTGGCCCCAGCATGCCACTGATGGCAAGAACAATTGCCAAAAAGTTCAGCGCCATGGAAAAGCTCATATTGCATTTGATGGTTGTCATCATTCGCTTTGATAACGCAACAAGATGCGGCAGTTCTCTGACCTCATCATCGACCAGCGCGATATCCGCGGCATCCACCGCAATATCACTGCCGACACCACCCATCGCAATCCCAACCGCCGCCTTTTTCAGTGCAGGCGCATCGTTGATGCCGTCGCCGATCATGCACACCTGCTTGCCAGCACGCTGATATGTCTCAATCGCCTGCAATTTATCCTCCGGCAGGCAGTTCGCCCTCACCTGTCCGATTTGCAGCTGCGCAGCAATCGCCTGTGCGGCATTTTCATGATCACCCGTCAACAATACCGGCTCAACATGCAATTCGGCCAGAGCATGAATCATGTCTGCGCTTTCTGCGCGCAGCGTATCAGACAGAACGATCAGACCAGCGAACGCAGCGTCAACAGCGACATACGTCACGGTACATCCCTGAGCAAGATAGGTTTCTGCTGCATCCGATTCCGGCAGCGCTACACCTTGTTCAGATAAGAGCGCTAAATTGCCGGCAAGCACAGTTTTGCCTTCGATGCTGGCGCATACGCCGCGCCCTGGGATCATCCGAAAATCCGAAACTGCAGCCAGTTCCTCCGCCACAGTCTGCTTATAGCATCGCACGATCGCTTTTCCCAATGGATGTTCGGACATCAGCTCTGCGGACGCAGCCAAGCGGAAAAGCTCCGTATCCTCCTCCCCACCGGATGCATTTTTAACAGCTATGACCTCCGGCGTGCCATGTGTCAGCGTACCAGTTTTATCAAATGCAATAATGCAGGTTTTCGACAACCGTTCAAGCGCATCTCCTTCACGAACAAGAAAACCGTGCCGGGTCGCGTTGCCGATTGCAGCCATGATCGCTGTTGGTGTTGCAAGAACCAGAGCACAAGGACAGAACACAACCAGAATGGTCACTGCACGGATGATCTGTCCTGAAATCAACCAGGTCAGGGCGGCAGCCGTCAATGCAATGATCACAATCCAAGTCGCTCAACGATCGGCAATGCCCACGATCTTCGCCTTACCCGCATCCGCGGACTGCACCAATCGAATCATACGCTGAATGGAGCTATCCTCGCCAACTCTGGTAGCACGCATCTCGAAAGCGCCGAACTGGTTAACCGTACCGCTCGATACTTCATCACCAACGGTTTTATCCACCGGCAGCGACTCGCCAGTCATGACCGCCTGATTGATTGAGGTCTGTCCGGATACAATCACACCATCCACCGGCACACTCTCGCCTGGCAGAACGCGGAGCAGATCATCGACCTGTACCTGTTCAGCGGGAATCACCTTTTCAGTACCTTTTTCCAGAACACGCGCAGTCTGCGGTGTCAAATGTACCAGTTTTTCAATGCCTGCACGCGCTTTTGCAACTGTCATTTCTTCCAGCAGTGCACCGAGCTGCATAATAAACGCAACCTCACCTGCTGCAAAAATCTCCCCAATGCAAAGCGAAGCGATCAGCGCGAGCGAAACCAGCACATCGGCTTTGATATCAAATGCAGTCACCAGACCAATCACAGCTTCCAGAATAATCGGAATACCGCATAGGATAATCGCAATCCAGGCCATGTCAAACGGAAACGGACTCCAGCCGATCAGGCTGGCAAGCACAGCCAAACCGGATAGGATGAGCAAAACCATATCTTTGCGGATGCCACCCCATCCCAACAGTTCTTCCAACTGCTCTGATTTATTTTTCATTGCAATCCTCTTTTCTATACCATAAGGGGTATATGTTTATTATACCCATATAGGTATATGCTGTCAACAAAAAAAGCAGCCGAGCCGGCTGCTTAATCTGTGCAAGGATTTACCCCATATTGGAAAACCGCTCAACTGCTTTGGTGAAGCTTTCGATCGTCTTGTCCGCATCTCCATGCTCAATTCCATCGCGGACACAATGCTTGATATGACCTTCCAGTACCACTTTTCCGCAGCCATGCAGTGCAGATTTCGCTGCATTAATCTGCGCAAGAATATCCTCACAAGGGATATCCTCATCGATCATACGATCAATGGCCTGTACCTGTCCTATGATCTTTTTCAATCTTCGGTGCAGGTTTTCTGCATCCATGCATTGTTTCATCGCTGCGCCCTCCATACCTATAGATGTATAAGCAGGCTTAATTATACAATGCGTTTCTACACCTGTCAACTCTCCATCTCATTTATTCAGCCGGAATCAGACCGTATAGCATGTTTTAGACAATCTTTAGCATTCTATATCATTTTTGTCTCATTTTTCTTGACATCCATTATTTGCGTAACTATAATAGCATCAGTTAGCAAAAGCTAACTAAAATCGAAAAGGAGTGATTTATATGTCATTGATTCAAAAAGAAATTGCCGATTTTTCTGTTCAGTGCTATCAAAACGATAGCTTCCACACGGTCACACGTGCGGACGTGCTTGGCAAATGGAGTGTCTTTTTCTTCTATCCAGCCGATTTCACGTTTGTATGTCCCACAGAACTGGAAGATTTGGCTAACCTGTACGACCGTTTTCAGGAGTGCAACTGTGAGATTTATGCTGTATCCTGTGATACGCATTTTGTCCATAAAGCATGGCATGACACTTCCGAGCGCATCCGTAAAATCCGCTATCCGATGCTGGCTGACCCTACGCATGCGCTGGCACGTGATTTTGAAGTTTATATTCCTGCTGACGGTTTGTCCGAACGAGGTGGCTTCATCGTGAATCCAGAAGGCAAAATTGTTGCCTACGAAGTGATCGCTGGCAATGTTGGCCGTAACGCTGATGAGTTGCTGCGCCGTGTTCAGGCTAGTCAATTTGTAGCTGAACATGGCGATGAAGTCTGCCCTGCCAAGTGGCAGCCTGGTGCAGAGACGCTCAAGCCCAGTCTGGATCTGGTTGGCAAACTATAACGAAATTCAAAAATAGGAGGAGTATTTTCATGAACCAAAAACTTGCTGTAAGCTTGAACCAATATCTATCTGATTGTGCAGTCGAATATATTAAGCTGCACAACTTGCACTGGAACATCGTCGGACCTGATTTCAAGCAAGTACATGAGTATTTGGAAACACTGTACGATGGTTTTGCAGATGTGATGGATGCCATAGCGGAGCTGCTTAAAATGCACAATGTGTATCCGTTGGCTTCTCTTAAATCATATCTGAGCGTGTCCACCATTGAGGAACTGGAGTCAGCCGACTACCGATCTTCCGCAGTACTTACTTCAGTGGTGAAAGACCTGCAAAATCTGAAAGATCAGGCGGAACAAATTCGCGCAGATGCCGATGAAGGCGGCTGGTATGACATCGTTTCTGTCATGGAAAATCAGCTTTCCGACTACAATAAAACCCTGTGGTTCCTGCAATCGATGGCGAAATGAGCGATGTTATGAAAAATCTGTATGATGTCGTTGTTATCGGAGGCGGCCCTGCCGGTCTAACCGCCGCACTCTATCTAGCACGTGCTCGATATCGAGTGGTTGTTGTTGAAAAAGATCACTTTGGTGGTCAGATCACAATTACCGAACAGGTGGTCAATTATCCTGGCACGAAGGAAACCAGCGGCAAGGCCTTGACCGAGGTGATGCGTCAGCAGGCCGAACACTTTGGTGCTGAATTTTTGTTGGCCGAGGTAACCAAATTGAATCTTTCCGGTGATCTTAAGACCGTACAGACCAGCCGCGGCCCACTTCAGTGTTTTGGTATACTGCTTGCTACCGGTGCACATCCACGTCAGATTGGATTTGCCGGTGAGGATGCATTTCGCGGGCGCGGTGTAGCCTACTGCGCTACCTGTGATGGGGAATTTTTCACGGGTAAAGAAGTTTTTGTTGTGGGTGGTGGCTTTGCAGCTGCTGAGGAAAGCGTATTTCTAACCAAATATGCCAGCCACGTGACAATCCTGATGCGCGGTGCAGATTTTTCCTGTGCAGCTGCTACTGCCGATGCTGCGCGATGCCACGATAAAATCACGATTCTTCCTCATACACAGATTGAGTCTGTATCCGGAGACAGTGCCTTACGTTGTCTGCGTTATCGAAACACCCAAACAGGCAAAATAACTGAAGTGGAGGCAAAAGACGGTGATTTTCTCGGTGTATTCGTTTTTGCTGGATATCAGCCTGCCACTGAGCTGATAAAAAATATCGCACAATGCGATGAACAAGGATATGTGGTAACGGACCACGCACAAAAAACTTCTGTCGATGGACTGTATGCGGCAGGCGATGTCTGTGCTAAACCATTGCGACAGGTGGTCACCGCCGTAGGTGATGGTGCGCTCGCCGCAACTGAATTAGAACGACTGGCTGCTGAGATGCAGCGCAAAACAGGTTTACGCCCGCAACTGCCAACCAGTCGTGTTTCAGTGTCGTCACCTGATAGTGCAACGCAGTCTAGCGCCCCCTTCTCCGCAGATATGCTTGCCCAATTACATACCATTTTTGAGCGCATGTCCTCACCGTTGATACTGCGTTTGTATTTGGATCATTCCCCATTATCGGATGAGCTCCAGCAGTATATGGAAGCACTTGCTGCATCGACCGATTGTCTGAGCGTCCAATATGGCTCGCCGGAAGACGCCGAATATCTTCCTTGTGTTCGAGTATATCGCGAAGACTGCAACTGGACCGGACTTGCTTTCCATGGCATTCCAGGCGGGCATGAATTCACCTCGTTCATTTTGGGGTTATACAATGCAGCCGGGCCAGGACAGCCATTAGAGGAAAAAATACGCGCTGCCGTGCACGCTATTGACCATCCCATTGATCTCCAAATTCTGGTTTCGCTTTCCTGTACGATGTGTCCTGATCTTGTAACAGCGGCACAACATATCGCCGCTGAAAATCCATATATTACCGCACAGGTTTATGATCTCAATCACTTTCCTGATCTGCAGCAGCGCTATCAGGTAATGAGTGTTCCCTGCCTTGTGATAAACGGCAGCGAGGTATTTTTTGGCAACAAAAACATAGAACAACTTATCAGTTTGATTTCTGCATTTATCAAAAATTCTGTTAACAGATAACCACATGATTTCGTATACGAAGAAATCTTTTGCATAAGCTCTCTCTTTCACGCATTAGCGGCAAATATAAAACTATCCATCTTATAAGTAGAATTAAAAATTTAAACGTAGTGATAAGTTTCGCTTTGAAAGCACACAGAACACAAAATGCGTTTACTGTGGTCTGCTATGTGACAGAATCCATGGCAGATACAGTATATGCATTTACCATTACACATTTTTATAGTTGAATTATAATTCTTCATTTTATTATTAATTTGATTTATAATCATTGCAGAAGAAAAAACTACTAGCAGGAGCTGAAGGATTGTCGGTATCCATTCTTTCACATCCATATTCCGACCGTTCCTTTTTTGCTTTGGTGCCAGTCTCACCATGCGGCTCCAGAAACCTACTGTTAACCAACATTACAACGATCAAACTGTATTATTTAAGGGTTCTATTATGTACGATATTATCATCATCGGCGCAGGTCCGGCAGGTATCAGCGCCGGCATCTATGCGATTAGCCGCGGCAAAAAGACCCTGGTTCTGGAACAGGCACAGGTGGGCGGCATCATCGGTAAAGTCTCTACAGTCACCCATTATACTGCCCTTCAAGTCAATGAGACCGGTGCTACCTTTGCGGCCCGCATGAAAGAGCAGGCACTAAACGCTGGTGTGGAAATCGTTTATGACACAGTTACCAATGTAGAACTGACCAACGATGTAAAAACTATCCACACCAGTAAAGGAGCATATCAAGCCCGCCGCGTGATTCTGGCAAACGGCGGTAGTCCTCGAAAGCTGGGAATTCCCGGCGAAGTCGAGCTTGCCGGCAAAGGTATGGGTCTGAATGCGCCCCGTGACGGAGCTTCCTATACCGGGAAGAACATATATGTAGTAGGCGGAGCTGACGGCGCAGTCAAAGAGGCACTTTATCTGGCCTCCTTTGCAAACAAACTGACCATCATCCATTTCGAGAATCAGCTTGGCTGTATTCCGGAATTTAGTCAAAAAGTGGCTGCGGCTGGCAATATTACCTTGCGTCTTGGTTCGCGTCTTCACGGTGTATATGGCCAGGACCAGGTAGAACGGCTGGAAATATCCAGCGAACAGAACGGTACCATCGAAACGATTGATGATCCTGGCTGTGGTATCTTTGTATATGCAGGCGTTGCGCCCAATACACAGATGTACACACAGCTCGATCTGCAGGACGGCTACATTGTGACAAATGAAAAGATGGAGACCTCTATTCCCGGTGTTTATGCTGCCGGAGATATTCGAGTCAAACAGGTGCGTCAGGTAGCCACCGCTGTATCTGATGGTGCCATTGCAGCCATCAATGCTTCTCTGTGATTTATCTCCATCCTACAAGTTCTTACTCAGACAACACTGTATGGCAATTCGTAAAACAGTTCTAATTATTTCTTGATTTGCACATAAATGCTTGCATGCTGTTAAGAAATGAACCAAAAAGTTCAAACAATAAACAAAAAGACAAATATAAGATTTCTTTTCAAAAGAAAAGGGATAGGTAATCTCGAGTGTGAGAAAACCTATCCCTTTGTTTTTAATTATGTCGTTTTCGTTTGAAAATTTGGAGAAACCTGTTTGACCGCAGCCTAGAAACACATTGATTCCGCTTTGTTTTCCCGTCTCAGGATTCTTTTCTGGTTCTATTTTATTATTAATAAAGCACTTTGCATCGAATCCACGATACAGTTAGGAAAACCGCCTATCACATGTATAATTTCTCCTCTACTTTTAGTTTCTTGGCAATACCTTGAACTCACTTTCAGATTTCTGGTTTTGCTTTGACGATTGAAGTGACTGCATACTCCGTAGGCTAACACCCAGCGTGGAAAGATTATGTAGTGTAGCTGAGGCAGCAGGAGAAATAACTCCGGCCATACCCAGACCGATCAACGCACCGTTGAAACCAATCACAAAGCGATAATTGGAGTGAATACGTGCCATCAGCGCCATAGCGATTCGGCGCAACTGCACCAGTTCCCAAAGGCTGTCTGCAGCAATGGTGATGTCCGCAATCTCCCTGGCAATGGCAGCACCGTCGCTGATGGCAATGCCAGCATCAGCCTCAGACAGCGCTGGAGAATCGTTGATGCCATCACCCACCATCAGGACGATGTGTCCCTTCCGTCGGAGCGCAGCCACAAAATCTGCCTTGTCCGCCGGAAGTACTTCCGAGCGAAACTCCTCTACCCCCACCTGTGCAGCAATGGCCACAGCAGTACGGTGGCTGTCCCCAGTCAGCATAACGGTATTGGTAATGCCAAGCGTTCGGAGTGAGGCAAGGACTGCCTTTGCCTCCTCCCGAAGGGGATCGGAGATGCAAATTACGGCTGCCAGCTGTCCACCCACAGCTAGATACAGGTGAGAATACTCTGGCGGCAGCATATCAAACCGCACCTGATCACCCTCAGGAATGACACAGTTCTCATCTTCAAATACGAAATGGGCGCTACCAATGAGAACCCGCTCCCCATCCACCGTACTGGCAATGCCATGGGCCACCAGATACTCTACTTTAGAATGGTACTCTTCATGTGTCAGACCTCGGCGCTTTGCCTCTTCCACCACAGCGTTTGCCATAGAATGAGGAAAGTGCTCCTCCAAGCAAGCGGCCAGCCGCAGCATTTCCTTTTCGTCTTTCCCTCCGAATGGAACCACCTGCGCCACCCGCGGACAGGCATGAGTCAGCGTACCGGTCTTGTCAAAGACGATGGTGTCGGCGGCCGCCACAGCCTCCAGGAATTTGCCACCCTTGACGGTAATGTGAGCCCGTCCCGCCTCACGCATGGCGGAAAGGACAGCCAGAGGCATAGCCAGCTTCAGTGCGCATGAGAAATCCACCATCAGCACAGAAAGAGCTCTCGCAACATTGCGGGTGAGAACAAAACTCAGTAGGCTCCCGGCAAAGGTATAGGGTACAAGCTTATCCGCCAGATTTGCAGCCTTGCTTTCGGCTTCCGACTTCATCTGCTCCGATTGCTCGATCATGTGCACTATCTGGTCATAGCGGCTCTGGCCGGAGGCCTGCTTTACCTCCAGCACGCATTCGCCTTCTTCCACCACAGTGCCGGCATAAACAGCCGGGATAGATTCTCCGGTGAGGGACGCCTGATTGACAGTCACCTCGCCCTCCAGCACCAGGCCGTCCATAGGGATGATGCCGCCGGCGCGGACGATTACAGCATCTCCCGGCTGGATCTGGGATACGGGAACCAACACCTCGCTCTGGGCCGTGCGCAGCCAGACTCGATCCACATTCAGCGACATACACGCCGCCAGATCCGCCACAGATTTTTTCCTTGTCCATTCCTCCAGCAGCTCGCCTACTTCCAGCAGAAACATAACCAT
>JAHZFK010000041.1 GCA_019421385.1 Clostridiales bacterium | reverse complement strand
TGGTTGGCTTTCTCCTGCAGAGTTCTCTGTCCAATATGTTTGACAAACCTACAGGTTTGACGGGGCGGTTTTTTTGCGGTATACTGAATGTCGTGACTGGTGCTGACGGTCGCGTGCCTGACGGCATGAGGAAAGTCCGGGCTGCACAGGGCAAGGATAACGGATAACGTCCGCCGGGGGTGACCCCAGGAATAGTGCAACAGAGATATACCGCCGGTCTCCCGACCGGTAAGGGTGGAAAGGCGAGGTAAGAGCTCACCGCGCCCCGTGGTGACACGGGGGGCCTGTAAACTCTATCCGCAGCAACGCCGACTGGGACTATGGTTTGCCCGACCGTCCCGACTGGCGGCTTGAGGCGCGCGGCAACGTGCGTCCCAGATAGATGACCGTCCACGACAGAACCCGGCTTACGCACCAGTCATACCATAAAAAAAGGCGCTCAATTGAGCGCCTTTTCTCTATTTCACTTTAATTCAGGAAATCCTTGAGTTTTTTCGAACGCGACGGATGGCGCAGCTTACGCAGTGCCTTTGCCTCGATCTGGCGAATACGCTCGCGCGTAACATTGAATTCCTTGCCGACCTCCTCGAGGGTGCGGGTGTGGCCGTCCTCAATACCGAAGCGCAGGCGCAGCACCTTTTCCTCACGCGGCGTAAGCGTCTTGAGCACTTCGACCAGCTGCTCCTTGAGCAGCATAAAGGACGCTGCCTCAGCCGGTTCGGGCGCATCGTCATCCGGGATAAAGTCGCCGAGGTGGGAATCCTCCTCCTCACCAATCGGGGTTTCAAGCGAAACCGGCTCCTGCGCGATCTTGAGGATATCGCGCACGCGGTCCACCGGCATACTCATTTCCTTGGCGATCTCCTCCGGGCTGGGGTCATGGCCCAGCTCCTGCAGCAGCTGGCGCGAAACACGGATGACCTTGTTGATCGTCTCTACCATATGCACCGGGATGCGGATGGTACGCGCCTGATCGGCAATCGCGCGCGTGATGGCCTGACGGATCCACCAAGTCGCATAGGTGGAGAACTTAAAGCCCTTGGTCGAGTCAAATTTCTCAACCGCCTTGATC
This sequence comes from Clostridiales bacterium, assembly GCA_019421385.1. Lineage (GTDB taxonomy): Bacteria > Bacillota > Clostridia > Oscillospirales > Butyricicoccaceae > Agathobaculum. The sequence continues at coordinate 18,931 of JAHZFK010000041.1, read as the reverse complement.
AGACCCAGATTGCCCTCCTGAATCAAGTCCAGAAACAGCATACCGCGGCCAACATAGCGCTTTGCAATCGAAACCACCAGACGAAGGTTGGCCTCCGCCAGACGCTTTTTCGCCTTTTCACCGATCTTGACGTCACGATCCAGCAACGCGCGCTCATCAGCGGGGATGGCGTCGCCTTCCGCCGCAATGCGGGCTTCCGCCTCGTTGCCCTTCTGCATCTGTTCGGCCAGCGTCACTTCTTCCTCTGGGGAGAGCAGATCAACCTTGCCAATCTCCTTAAGATACATGCGAACCGGATCGTCGATCGCAAAGGTTTCCGCCATGGCGGAGGTGTCGATCAGTTCCTCTTCCGGAACCTCCTCCACGTTATCCGGCTCAAATACCTCGTCATCGTCATCGCCCAGCGCCTTTTCCAGCACGCCTTCGGTTTCGATCTCCACGCCCATAGTCTCGAGCGTTTCATACAGCTTATCAATATCGTCGCTTTCCATATCCAGCTGGCTCAGTGCATCCGCGATCTCCTTGAGCGTCAGCCGTCCATTCTTTTTGCCAAGCGCCAGCAGATCCCTGAGTACCTGCTGCTGGTCCACTGCATGCTCCGGTGCGTTTGCCTTGCCCGTTGTCGTCATATCGTTTGTCCTCCCGCGTTTTGTTTTTTTATTCGTCCAAAGGTCAGCAGCGGATCCTCTCCTGCTTCGGTAATCGTACCGTCTCTGACGCGCTGCATTCGTATCGTGTTTATGTATTCCTGCATTTCCTGCCGGTGTTCGCCGGGCGGGATGCCCTGATCGAGAATCGCGGAGAGCAGGCTCATTTCATTGGCTTCCAGCCAGCCCTCAAACGACAGGATATCCACCATCTGCCCTTCCCGGTCGAGCGTGAGCACACGCTCATATATCTTACGCAGCACAGGCGCAGAAAACCACGCCGGCGGCAATTCTTTTTCCAAGCCCGCTGCTAGTTTCTGATCGTAGAACAGCAGCCGCAGTACATTCTCTTCCGCCTTGGCGGATTTGACATCCGCATAGGCAAGCGTGCGGTCCTTGGGCTGCGCCATGCCGACCGGCGAGCGAATCTCACGCCGTTCGGCAGTTCGCTGCCGTTTGCGGCGGATGTTCAGCTCACGCCGCACTTCGACATTCATCGCCTCGGCGGTCACGCCCGCCATTTTGGCTGCGCGTCCCGCATACACCTCACGCTCAATGCTGCTTTCGATACCAGCAAGCATACGCGCCGCATCCCGCAGGAACAGTACGCGCGCTTCGTCGTCCTCCAGATCGTATTTCGCTGCGATCTGCTCCAACCGATAGGCGTTGTGATCCTCGCTGCGCTCAATCAGCGCGCGAAACGCATCCGCGCCCTTGGCTTTAATGAACTCATCCGGGTCCTTCGCGCCCGGAATTTTCAGCACCTTGACCTGCAGATCGCATTTTTTCAAAATGTCGATGGCGCGCTGCGCCGCCGCCTGTCCCGCGCCGTCCGCGTCATAGGAAATCACAATGCGGTCGGTGTGCCGTGCAATGATGCGCGCCTGCTCTTCAGTCAAGGATGTGCCAAGTGAAGCAACAGCGCAGTCAAAACCTGCCTGATGCAGCGCAATCACGTCCATATAGCCTTCCGCAAGGATGAAATATCCATTTTTCGTCGTCTTAGACAGGTTGAGCGCAAACAAATTGCGGCTCTTATGGAAAATCGGCGTTTCGGGCGAGTTGAGATACTTTGGCTTGGAATCGTCCAGCACACGCCCGCCGAACGCAATCACATTACCGCGCACATCAATGATGGGAAACATCACACGCCCGCGGAAGCGGTCGTACACGCGGCCCTTTTCGCTGCGGCTGAGCAGCCCTGCGTCCAGCATTTCCTCTCTCGAATAGCCCTTCGCGGTCATTGCGTCGAGCAGCGCGTGGAACGAGTCCGGTGCGTAACCCAGCCCAAAGCGGTTCATGGTGCGCCGATGCAGGCCGCGTCCGAGAAAATACTGCTGCGCTGCGCGGTTCTCCGGCTGCCACAGCGTATCGTAATAAAACCGCGCCGCATCCTTACACAACGCATACAGGCGTTCGCGGCGGCGGGCTGCCTGTCGGTCAGCCGCGTCCTGCTCAGGCACCTGCATACCCGCACGCGCTGCCAGATAGCGCACCGCATCGGGAAATTCCAGTCCTTCGGCTTTCATGGTGAAAGTAATGACCCCGCCGCCCGCACCGCAGCCGAAGCAGTGAAAAATCTGCTTGTCCGGCGAAACCGAAAAGGACGGCGTCTTTTCATTATGGAAGGGGCACAGGCCGAAATAGTTTGCGCCGCTCTTTTTCAGCTGAACATATTGCGAAACAACATCCACAATATCGTTCCGTGCGGATAATTCATCCAAAAAAACGCGATCAAACGCCATTCGCCCACCTCCTTTGTAGGATAGCCGGATTTTTTATCCTTCAATCTTATTCCAGCTTTTCGGAATAAATAATTTTTTATAGACCGAAATCGAGTACCGGTCGGTCATACACGCAATATAATCGCACACAACGCGCTCAAGCGGTTCGCCGCGCGTCATCAGCACAAAATAGTCCCCCGGCAACTCGTCCGGATGGGCCACAAAATATTCATATAACCCGCGCAGCATAGTCTTGGCGCGCATCTCCTCGCGCTGGGCCTCCATGCCGTGATACACATGGTCAAACATAAACTGGCGCAGCTCCATCATATCGTCATGCACCTGCTCGTCCATGCCGATCTCCTGATGCGCCATACCGTATTCGATCACGGCGGTGACCATAGTATCAATGCGCTTGCCGTGGCTGTCGCCCAGCCGCCGACGCAGATATTGCGGGATATCTGTGCTTTTGATGACGCCGCCGCGCATCGCGTCGTCAATATCATGGTTGATATAGGCGATACGGTCAGCATAGTGAATGATGCGCCCTTCGGGCGTATCCGCTTTTTTCGCGCCCGTGTGGCAAACGATGCCGTCCCGTACCTCCTGCGTCAAATTCAGATCCTCGATCAGATCGACCATGCGCAGGCTTTGCTCGTTATGCCGGAAACCGGACGGACACACCTCCGCCAGAGCCCGCTCGCCCGCATGGCCGAACGGCGTATGCCCCAAATCATGCCCGAGCGCAATCGCTTCGGTCAAATCCTCATTGAGCCGCAGCGCACGCGCAATCGTGCGCGCGATCTGCGCCACCTCCAGTGTATGCGTCAGACGAGCGCGATAATGGTCGCCTTCGGGCGAGATAAACACCTGTGTTTTGTGGCTCAGCCGACGAAATGCCTTGGAATGGATGATGCGGTCGCGGTCGCGCTGAAAGCAGGTGCGATAGGCGCACGGCTCCATCTGGCGCTGCCGTCCCTGCGACTCATCCGCAAAGGTTGCCCATGGCGCAAGCGACAGGTGCTCCCGCTCTTCCTGCTGTTCCCGGATCGTCATACGACACGCACCTCCCTGCTTCCTGCCATCAAAAAATTCGTCTATTTGATTTATACCGACTCCATCGCCAAAATCCTTTTTTTCAGGTCAATTTTTTTCGCTTTATTTTACACGCCTGCCCATGAAGCGCGTTTCCATCACCTCGGCATACACCTGCCCCGCAGTTGCCTCGGCCAGCGCGGCATTGAGCTGCTGCTCCCCACCTGCCGGTAAAGTTACTGTGAGCGTTACATCTGCGCCGAAATCGGTCTGTTCGACGGCGCAATCGTGATCGGGCAGCAGATGCAGCACCATTTCGTACAGGTTATAGGGGCACGCGATCAGCGCGACCGAAAACAAGCTCATGCGCTGCACGCCTGCCGAAGCGACCGCGATCTGCGCGCCTTTCGTGTAAGCGCGCACCAGCCCGCCGGTGCCGAGCAGCACGCCGCCAAAATAGCGCGTCACCACGCAAAGACAGTTTTCCAGCTGTTCGTGCCGCAGCACCTCCAAAATCGGCATACCCGCCGTGCCCTGCGGCTCACCGTCATCCGAATATCGCATCACATTGCCCTCACGCAAAATATAGGCGTAGCAGTTATGCGTTGCATCCCAGTAGGTTTCGCGCATTTCCTTGATGCGCGAAACCGCTTCTTCCGCTGTCTCCACGCGCCACAGCCGCCCGGTAAACTTGGAGCGTTTTTCTTCAAATTTATCTTCGCCATACGCGGCAAAGGGTACAAAATAGTCTTTTTCCATTGTGTATCCCCGTTTTAATGCGCTTTCATCTGCGCGTTATTCCTCAAACAGATAGTCCGCCACACGGCCATAGGTCTTATCGTCCACGACCGCCTCGACCAGTGTGCCTTCTGCGGCATACTCGGTCGATTCGATCTGCGCTTCCCGGTGCAGCATGTCAAGCACCGCACCATTCGCGTACGGGATCAGCAGCTTGACGCGATGTTTTCCTCGTCCGAGCGCATGTTCAATGGCTACGAGCAGCGCCTCCACACCCTCGCCGGTCTTGGCAGAAATGGCAACGCCCTCATCCGGCCGGAAATACGGAATCACCTCCGGATCACACTTGTCCGCCTTGTTATAAACCATCAGGCGCGGGATTTCCTGCGCGCCCAGCTGCGCGATAACGCCTTCGACCGTCTCGGCCTGCATCCGCCAATCCTCATCCGACACGTCGACAACATGCAGCAAAAGGTCGGCATACGCCAGTTCCTCCAGCGTCGCCTTGAATGCACTGACCAGATGATGCGGCAGCTTGCGGATAAAGCCAACCGTATCGCTCAGCAAAATTTCCTGCGTATCCGAAATGCGCTTTTTGCGCGTGGTCGGGTCAAGCGTGTCAAACAGGCGGTCGTTCGCTTCGATGCCCGCGCCGGTCAGCTGATTGAGCAGCGTAGACTTACCCGCATTGGTATAGCCCACAATGGCGACCATAGGCAACTCGGTCTTTTTGCGCTGGCGGCGCTGCACCGCGCGTACCTGCCGCACTTGTTCCAGCTCCGCTTTCAGCTTGTCAATTCTCTTGCGGATGTGGCGGCGGTCGGTCTCCAGCTGGGTCTCGCCCGGGCCGCGCGTACCGATCGGGCTTTTGCCGCCGCCTGCCGTCTGGCGCACCAGATGCGTCCACATGCCTGCCAGACGCGGCAGGATATACTGGTATTGCGCCAGTTCAACCTGTAACTTGCCCTCACCCGTGCGGGCGCGCTGCGCGAAAATGTCCAAAATCAGCGCCGAGCGATCGAGCACGGTGCATTTGGTCAGCTCCTGAAGGTTGCGCGTCTGCGACGGAGACAGCTCATTGTCGAACAGCACCAGCGTTGCCTCGTTGGCCTCGGCAAGCTGCCGTACCTCTTCTGCCTTGCCCTCGCCAATGAAGGTGCGTGCATCCGGCGCGGGACGGCGCTGCAAGGTCATCGCAACCGCCTCCGCGCCCGCGGTCTCAGCCAGCGCATGCAGTTCATCCATCGTGCGCTCATCCGCGTCCTGCTGCGCGGTGAAAGACGGACAGGACAGCCCAACCAGCACCGCACGCTCCGCCTGCATTTTGTTTTCCAGTTCGGTCATTGTATCGTTTCCTCCCCTCTCTGGGGTATGCCCGCATGTGCGCGAGCGGGTTTGAAAACAGAAAAGCCACCGAAACGCGCTTCGTCAGCAACCGTTTCGATGGCTTCCTCTTACTTGTCCAGATTGAAACGCTTCTTGAAGCGATCAACACGTCCGCCGGTGTCTACCAGCTTCTGCTTGCCCGTGAAGAAGGGGTGGCACTTGGAGCAAACGTCAACGACGATATTCTCCTTAGTGGAGCCGGTCTCAATGACATTGCCGCAGGCACAGCGGATCGTGGTCTGCTTGTACTCGGGATGGATGCCCTGTTTCATGTTGTTTCACCTCTTTCCACGGGAAATCACAAAATTTCTCTTGCAGTCGTAAGGATATGATACCATACTGCACGACAAAATGCAAGCATTATTTTTCATATACCAAATTTTCTTCTTTCCAGTCCTTGAGCACCGGAATCATAGACGCTGCCAGCGCCTTCGCGCCCGCCAGATCATGCAGCAGATAGTTGCCGCATTCGATGCGGCTTGCTCCGGGGATCTCGCCTTCATACGCCGCAACAAAGTCCATCGTCTCCCGCACCAGCTCGATTGCATCCGCCGGCGCTAAATCGCGCACCAGAAAATAAAATCCGGTCTGGCACCCCATCGGACCGCAGTAAATGATATGATCGGCAAAGCGCGAGTTGCGCGCATAGGTTGCGAACAGATGCTCAAACGTATGCCCTGCCGCAGGCTGAATATACGTGCCTGCATTGGGATAAACCATGCGGATGTCATAGGTCGTCACATCCCCATCGATGCGGGAGGTATACATCCCCGGTTTTAATTTATCATGATTGACTTCAAAGCTTGCAATGCGTTTCATGTGTTTTTCTCCTTTTCAACACCAATATACCGCAGTTCTGTGCAATATTCGCGCCACAACAGCACATAAGAAATGAAAAATGCAGCCACTTCCGCGATCGGGAAGGAATACCAGATGGCATCCAGCCCCTTCCACTGTCCGAGCAGCCATGCAGCCGGCAAAATAATAACGAGCTGACGGCAGACCGATACGATCAAACTGTTCATGCCGCGCGCCGTTGCCTGGAACAGCGTCGAATTGATGATGCCGAATGCCGCACCAAGGAAGGACAAGCTGATGATTCTGAGCGCCGGAACACCAACTGCAATCATTTCCTGCAGCGCTGCTTCATCCGTGCGGTCGACGAACATCATAAGCATCTGCTCCGCAAAGAGCTGGAACAGAATAAGGCCGATCACCATGATGACCACTGCTGCGGTCAGTGTGATTTTATATGCACCAAACAGGCGCTTTTTGTTGCGTGCGCCGTAGTTGTAGCCCATGACCGGCAGCGCACCTTGGTTCAGACCAAACACCGGCATGAACACAAAGGTTTGCAGCTTAAAATATACCGCCAGTACGTTGACTGCTGTCTGCGAAAATCCAATCAGAATGGCGTTCATCCCCGCCGTCATCACGGATACCACGCTCTGCATTACGATGCCCGGCAGGCCGACACGGTAGATATCCTTGACCGTCTGGAGACGCCACTTGAATTCCCGCATATTCACCTGCAAAATCTTCTGATGGACAAATACGCCCCACAAACCGATCAGCATACCGAAGATCTGTCCGATAACGGTGGCCAGCGCCGCGCCGCGCACGCCCATCTCCGGGAACGGGCCGATGCCAAAGATCATCAGCGGGTCCAAAATGATATTGATGATCGCACCCGCCAGACCTTGACACATCGGGATAATCATGTTACCGGTCGACTGCTGTAGCTTTTCGCACATCATGGAGACCATGACGAAAATACTCAGACCGACCGCAAGGTGCGAATACTGAATCGCCTGCACGGTAACATCCTCCGCCGCACCGAACGCGCGCACGAACACACCGGACAAGCCAAAGCCCAGCGCCAGAAACACGATGCCGCCGATCACGGCGAGCGCGATGCCGTGCTCTGCCGCAGAGTTTGCATGCAGACGGCGTTTTTCACCCAGACGGCGCGCGATCAGCGAGTTAACACCCACACCAGTGCCGACGCCGATCGCCACGACCAGCGTTTGCAGCGGAAACACCAGAGAAACCGCCGCCAGCGCGCTTTGCGAATACTGGGCAACGAAAATGCTGTCCACGATGTTGTACAGCGCGTTGATGATCATTGAGATCATCGCCGGCAGCGCCATGGAAAAAATCAGCGGTCCCATGCGCGCCGTGCCCATCTTGTTTTGTTCTTCCAAAATTCATTCCCCCTGACCAAAACGAAGCCGCACCGGAACTTGTCCGGCGCAGCTTTCTTTTTATCTCTTAATATATAGTGTACGGGATTAAATAAGAGATTGCAAGCCCTTTCTTACAGTTTTCCGCGCAATTCGTCATACGACTGTTCGACCACGAAATCGCTCACTGTACGCAGCTCCGCTTCTCCCGCCGCATAGGCAGGCTCGACCATGCCGCAAACGCGGAACCCCGCGCGTTTGGCTGTGGCACATGCATACGGGGCATCTTCAAACACAATGCACTCGGCAGGCGCAAGCCCCATTTTCTCCGCACTCATCAAATAAATATCCGGCTGATACTTGGAAATGCCCACATCCTCAATGGTCAGCATAAAGGCAAAGTACCCCATCATATTCCGATCCCGCAGCGCCTTTTCCGCATGGCGGCGCGCCGTCAACGTCGCAATCGCCATTTTTACGCCGCGGCGGCGCAGCTCATCCAAAAACGAAAGCACGCCGTCCTTGGGTTTGGCAATGGTTTCGTACCGTTTGGTGATCAGCCGATCCATCCCCTCCATCAGCCCGGACGCACCGCCGGGCAGCTCGGGATACCGATCGGCAAAATACTGCGCGACCTGCGGCTGTGAAAACCCTTCGCAGGCTGCGTACTCCTCATCTGTGACCGTCAGCCCGAATTCTGCCAGATACCCCTGTGTCAGCCGTTTCCACACCGGCATGGAATCGAGCAGCGTACCGTCCATATCGAAAATCGCACCCTTAAATTCGTGCATGTTTTTTCCTCCCGGAAGCCATATTATTTGGTCTTGCGGTCGATAAACTGCGGCCGCATTTTAGAATACAGAATCTTTTGTTCGCTGTACAGGCCATAATATCCGCTGAGCATATAGGAAACAGCGATCACCAGCGCAAACAGCGCAAGGCTCTGTCCGCCGAACAGCTCAAACGCCAGCAGAATGGAGGTCAGCGGCGAATTGGTCACGCCGCAAAACACCGCGGTCATGCCGAGTCCTGCTGCAAACGAGGGCGCAAGACCGAAAAAGCCGCCGTAAGCCGCGCCGAACGTCGCCCCGATGAACAGATCCGGCACGATCTCGCCGCCCTTATAGCCCACACCGATGGTAACAGCAGTGAGCACCAGCTTGATGAAAAACGCGGCATAGCTCGCTTCACCTGCGACTGCACGCTCGATGACCTCCATGCCTGCGCCGTTATAATCGCGTGTGCCGAGCAGCAAAGACACCAGCACCACCGTCAAACCGCCTGCCGCGATGCATAGGTACTGATTCGGGATGTACTTTTTGAAAAGGTGGCCGATACGATGGAACACGATGCATACCACAGCACTCAGCACCGCGCAGACCACGCCAAACAGCACCAGCTTCGCCAGCAGCAGCGGCTCCGCCTGCTGCGGTACATCGGACAACGCAAATGTGGTCGTTTCCCCACCCAGCGACAGCGCCACCTGATGCGCAATGACCGACGCAAGCACGCAGGGAAACAGCGCTGCATAGTACATCACGCCCACGCTGATGACCTCCATCGCAAACACGCTCGCTGCCAGCGGCGTACCGAACAGCGCGGCAAAGCCCGCGGCCATACCGCACATCGTGATCGTGCGGCTGTCCCGATCGTCCAGTCGCATCCAGTGTCCGATGTTGCCCGAAATCGCGCCGCCGAGCTGGATAGCCGCACCCTCTCGCCCCGCCGAGCCGCCGCATAAATGCGTCAGAATCGAGGTCACAAAAATACTCGGCGCCAGCCGCAGCCGCACCGGATGGTTTTCCCGCACCGAGGTCAAAATGAAATTCGTTCCGCGCTCGAGCGGCATATCCGCCCGCTTGTACCAAAAAGCGATAAACACGCCCGCAAACGGCAGCAGATAGAGCAGCCAGCCGTATTCCGCGCGCGTCTCCCCTGCCCATTCCAGCGCCAGATGGAACCCCGCGCCCACTGCGCCAACCACCAGACCGATCACCACCGCGAAAACGCACCAGCGCAAAAACACGCCGCCGCTGCGCCGCACGCGATAGCCCAGTCTATGCAGCATACGCACTATCGTCCCCGTCAAATCCCGACTTCCACGCTCCATATTCATTCCCCTTTCCGACAAGAATTGCCCCGCAGTTGATCTACGGGGCAATCTTTTCAGATACAGCTTTGCTTACTTGCTGGTGGTAGAAGTCTCCTTGAGCAGCACGTCGTGCGCACCGCCCTCGACGATCGAGGTCGCGGACACCAGCGTGATCTTTGCTTTCTTCTGGAACTCCGGAATGGAGAGAGAACCACAGTTGCACATGGTCGAACGAACCTTGCTGAGCGTCAGGCCGAGGTTATCCTTGAGCGAACCGGCATACGGTACATAGGAATCGACGCCCTCTTCAAAGGACAGCTTCTTATCGCCGCCCATGTCATAGCGCTGCCAGTTGCGCGCACGGGACGAGCCTTCGCCCCAGTATTCCTTCATATAGCTGCCGTTGATATTGACCTTATTGGTCGGGGATTCGTCAAAACGGGAGAAATAACGGCCGAGCATGAGGAAATCCGCACCCATTGCCAGCGCCAGCGTGCAGTGATAGTCGTGCACGATGCCGCCGTCCGAGCAAATCGGCACGTACACGCCGGTTTCGAGGTAATACTCGTCGCGCGCTGCGGCAACCTCGATCAGCGCAGTCGCCTGACCGCGGCCGATGCCCTTCTGCTCACGGGTGATGCAGATCGAACCGCCGCCGATACCAACCTTGACGAAGTCCGCGCCTGCGTCTGCGAGGAAACGGAAGCCCTCACGGTCGACGACGTTGCCCGCGCCAACCTTAACCGAGTCGCCGTAGTTCTCACGGATCCACGCAAGCGTGCGGCTCTGCCACTCAGAGAAGCCCTCGGAAGAGTCGATGCACAGTACATCCGCACCGGCTTCCACCAGCGCAGGTACACGCTCGGCATAGTCGCGGGTATTGATGCCCGCACCGACCACATAGCGCTTGTGCTCGTCGAGCAGTTCGAGCGAGTTCGCCTTGTGGCTGTCGTAGTCCTTGCGGAATACCATATAAACCAGATGCTGCTCATCGTCTACGAGCGGCAGCGAATTAAGCTTGTGATCCCAGATGATGTCGTTTGCCACCTTGAGGGTGGTGTCCGCCGGTGCGGTGACCAGCTTGTCAAACGGCGTCATGAATTCAGATACCGGCACGCTGCGCTCCATACGGGAAACGCGGTAATCGCGGCTGGTGACAATGCCGAGCAGACGGCCGTTTGCCGTGCCGTCGTCCGTGACTGCCATGGTGGAGTGGCCGGTCTTTGCCTTGAGTTCCAATACATCCGCCAGCGTCTGCTCCGGGCGCAAATTGGAATCGGAAACAATAAAGCCCGCCTTGTAGCTCTTCACGCGCGCTACCATCGCCGCTTCGCTTTCAATCGTCTGCGAACCGTAAATAAAGGAGATGCCGCCCTCCTGAGCCAATGCAATCGCCATGCGGTCGTCCGAAACCGCCTGCATGATGGCGGAAACCATCGGAATATTGGCATACAGCGCGGATTGCTCTCCCTTGCGGTACTTGACAATCGGAGTGCGCAGGCTGACATTCGCCGGAATGCACTCCGCAGAGGAATACCCCGGCACAAGCAGATATTCGTTGAACGTATGCGAAGGTTCACTGAAATAATATGCCATAAAGTTTCTCCTTTTCTTCATTCCTGTTTTCCGGATTCGATGATGCCTTTTATTATATCCTTTTTACCGGACAAAGTAAAGCGAACATGTGACAGATTTTGCGTTTATTTGCCAACTTCCCGTTATGCAAACCGCAAAAAGAAAGAACCGCAGCTTGCACAGCAAACCGCGGTTCTCTCTTTTGGAAATGAGGAATGAATGTTATGGGCATCATGCAGGAGCGGGATCGTCCGGCCCAGCGCCGGTATCCCTTGCTTTTTCCGCTTACAGGGTAGCATTTTACCCTGGTGCTGTCAACCGCCCGCCGATGTTTTTAACGCAATCTTAACTCCCCTCCACCGTCCAGCTCAGACCATTGTGGAAGAAATACAATACGCATCGGCTGACCGGCCGCTCAAAAATCTCTCGCACGGCAAGCATATAGGCCTGCATCTGTGCGCGGTACTGTTCCGCGCGGGCGGCAATGCCGTTTTCCGTCACCCGATCGGTTTTGAAATCCAAAATCACAAAGCCCTCCGGCGTGTCGATCAAACAGTCGATCACGCCTTGCAACAGCACCTTTTCCTCCGATGCCTGCTCTGCCACCGGGAAATACTGCGCCGCCGGCACAAGTACCGAGAACTTAAACTCCCGCCGCACCGGATGCTCGGCCATCAGGCCACGATACAAATCGGACGCAAAAAACCGCTCGATCTTGCCCGGGTCGATCGCCGCTGCCTGCTCGGGCGAAAGCAATCGTGCCTCTTCCAGCCGCTGCCGTTCGCGCTCTACGCCTCCGGACGCGGCAGCAGCGTCAAAATCACAAAACTGCATGAACAAATGGTGCGCCGTCCCCACCTCCGCCGGGGTCAAGCGGCGGCGTCCCTGTTCAAACAGCGGTGCGCGCAGCTTCACCTCACGTCGGGGCGGCGGAGTTTGCTCTGCCGCCTCGTCGGCGCGGTAACCGCGTCCCAATCCGGTGGCCGTCAGCTTGCTGGGTAGCTCAGACAGAAACGCATTGGGATACTGCAAATACGGCTGCACCGTGTAGCCTTGCGTATCCTGCTCGGCAAAGCGCAGCACCTCAGGCAAAGTGGGTTCCGCCACCTCATCCGGCCGGAACACTCGCAGGATGAATGCGTCGCAATCCGTTCCATGCTCGGGTACATCCAGCCCATATGCTTCCCGCAATGCACGCGACGCAGGATGCCGCAGCAGTGGTGCGACGATCCACGCAAGCGGTGCGCGCACCGCACCCATGGCGTACTGCGGCAGTTCGTCGAGTGTCGCCCACTGCGCCCACTTTTGCAGCGATTTTTCCAGCGTTCCGCTTGCTGCGGTGATGATCAACTTTTCCCGCGCGCGTGTCAACGCAACGTACAGCACGCGCAGCTCCTCGCTGACCATCTCGCGCCGCTGCTGCACCGCAACCGCAATCCGTTCCATCGTATCATATTGGATGCCGCGCTCCAAATCGCGGCACTTCGAGCCAAAGCCCAGTTCTTTGTCCACCAATACCGGCTCGCGCAGGTCGATCTCATTGAACTGGCTGGCACAGCCCGCAACGATCACCACGGGGAACTCCAAGCCTTTGGATTTATGGATAGAAAGGATGCGCACCGCGCCGCCTGTCGTCTCCGCGCCGACCGTCTGGAAATCCTCATCCGTTTCCTGCATACCGCGCAGCAAGCGCACAAAGGCAAACAGTCCGCGATAGCCCTGCGATTCAAAGGCACGCGCCCGCTCGAAAAAGGCGAGCAAATTGCTCTGCCGCTGCGCACCATTCGGCAGCGCACCGTATAAGCCGAGCGCACCTGTCCGGTCGTAAATCTCCCACAGCAGGCGGTATACCGGCTGGTCGCACGCAAAGGTGCGCAAGTTGTCCAGCTGCTGCAAAAACAGCTCTGCTTTGTCAAACTGAACACGCGATTTGACCAGCGCATCATAAAAGCTAATGCTGCGGTCAACCAGTCGGATATCGGCCAGTTCCTGCTCGGAAAAGCCGGACAGTGGCGAGCGCAGCACGCCGATGAGGTCTACATCCTGCCGGGGGTTGTCGATGACACTGAGCAGCGACACCATGGTGCCGACCTCAGCCGTTCCCAACAGCCCACCGCGTTCCTCCGCGCTGGCAGTCAGCCCGACCTGCTCCAGAGCGGCGATAAACGCCTGCGCGCGCGGTTTGGGCGAGCGCAGCAGAATGACGATATCACCCGGCGTGACCGGCCGCAGCGCATTCGTTTCCTTGTCGTAAACCGGGAAGCCCTCATCCAGCAGCGCACGGATGCGGGACGCAACCAAACGCGCTTCCAGCGACGTTTTATCCGGTGCGTCCTCATCCTCGCCCAGCCCCGCCGCATCCAGCAGCAAGACCTCGCTCTTGTAGCGCGTATGCCCCGCGTCCGGATAATCCATGCCAAGGTGCAGCGCTTCACGGTCGGTATAGACAAGGTCGCCCACCGTCTCACCCATAACCGCCGAAAACAGATAGTTGCAGGCATCCAACACGGCCGCGCGCGAACGGAAGTTCTGCCCCAGCACCACCCGGCGCGGTGCATCGTCCTGCGCTTCCTCCACATCGGCAAAGGCACGGTATTTTTGCAGGAAAATGGACGGATCAGCCAGACGGAAGCCGTAAATGCTCTGCTTTACGTCACCGACCAGAAATAGATTGCGCTCCCCCTGCGACAGCGCGCGGAAAATCGCATCCTGCACCGCGTTGGTGTCCTGATATTCATCCACCGCGATTTCCGCATACTGCTCGCTGAGCGTGCGCGCGAGTGCCGAAGGCTGTCCCCCGTCGTATAGCAAACGCACGGCGAAATGTTCCAAATCATTGAAGTCCGCTGCGTTGCGCGCACGCTTGGCATCGGAAAACGCCTGTTCAAAGGCGTTTACCATGTCGATCAGCGCAGAGAGTGCGGGCGCGGTGAGCGCGCGGTCATCCGCAGCCTCCTGCGCTGTGACAGTCAGCCATTTTTCCCGAATTGTTTTGGCAACCGTTTTCCACTCCTCGCGCATCGCCTTGATCTCTTCGAGGAACGCCTTGTCCTCGAATTTTCGCGCAGCCTTGAGTCGGTCAAACGTAATGGACTGCGCAGCCTCCACACAGGCATCCCAATCGCCGCCGTGCAGCGCGTCCAGCAGACGCTCGGCTTGGTTCAGATCGCTCGTCAGCGCGGGCAGATAGGTGTCATAGAGTTCGTCAATGCCGGTCACGGCATCCACTGCCATGTGCAGGAAAGCCGCGCCGTGCTCGGCTGCGGCGCGCGCCTGTGCCAGCAGCACCCGCGTATGCGGCGTATCCATGCTATCCGTATCCAACCCCTGCCGCACGGCTTCGAGAAACGCGCGCGGGTCGGGATGCGCCTGAATCTTTTCATATGTGCTCAAAATCACGTCGCCCAGCTTTTTGTCATCGCGTCCCGCGGTCAGCAGATCGCACAAAGCGAAAAAGCCTGCATCACCGCGCTCATAGGCCGCGTCGAGCACCTCCTCCAGCACCTCAGCACGCAGAATTTTGCCTTCCTGCGCGTCCATCAGCCGGAAATCCGGCGCGATGCCGAGTGCTGCGGCTTGCTCGCGTGCCAGTGACAGACACAGCGCATGAACGGTCGTGATTTTCGCGCGATGCACCAAAAACAGCTGCCGACGCAAGCGCGTATCCTGCGGGTCGCGCGCGGCCGCCTGTGCCAGCGCCGCGCCGATGCGCTCCCGCATTTCGGCGGCGGCAGCGTTGGTAAAGGTCACGAGCAGCAGGCGGTCAATATCCACCGGATCGTGCGGATCGGTCAGGCGGGTAAGTACCCGCTCGACCAGCACGGCGGTCTTGCCCGAGCCCGCCGCCGCCGAGACAAGCAATGTGCCGCCCCGGTTTTCAATGGCGGTTTGTTGGTCTTTTGTCCACTGCGGCATATCACTCATCTCCTGTCTGCTGCCAGAATTCTTCGTCTGTCAGGTGCTTCAAAAAGCGCGCCTTGTCCCCCGCGGTTTCGTCAAAACGACAGGCTGCGCGGAAGTCGCACCAATCGCAGTAGCTCGACTGCTTATCCTTTTTGCACGGGTCTGCCGTTACGCTGCCCGCGCGCAGTTCTTTGCCCATTTCGAGCAGCTTTTTATGCGTGTATCGCGCGAGCCTGCCGAATTTCTCCAGATCGGCCACCGCGCTTTTGGCTGTAAGCGTCGGCACGTCCTCACCTTTTTTCACCTTGACCGACACAGGCAAAAACCGCCCGTCGCCCTCCAGTCCGTGCTCCATCGCGTCAAGCAGTTCCATATCATCCGACAGCAAGCCGCTGCGGCGCAGCGCCTTATCGCGTAAAGCACGCAGGGTATCTTCGTCCGTATCGCGCGCGGCATCCGGCAGCGCATCGCGCACCGGCACATACAGCACGCCCGCGGGCACAATTTCGTTCAGTTCGGCTTCCAAGCGTGCGCGGTAACGCTCCAGCCCCTCCTGCTGCAAAGCGTACAGATAAATAACCAGCTGCATATTCAGCCCATACCAGATATCCGACAGCGAGAACGACTTCTTGCCGCTCTTATAGTCCATCACGCGCAGATACAGCCGTCCGTTTTTGATATAGCCGTCCACGCGGTCGACCTTGCCGGACAGCGACACGTCGCCCTCCGCATCCTCGCAGGTAACGGGCGGCAAATCGCCCCCGCGTGAGAAATCCACCTCATAGTCGATGGGTTCAAAGTCGGACACGCGCAGCTCTTCCAGTACATTTTCCAAAATCTGCTCCGCTGTGCGCGCCAATCGGCCAAACAGATAGCGGAAACGCGCCGTGCGGGTTTCCAAGCTGCCGAGTTCCTCACGCACATACTGCCGCACCACCGCGCGGCACACACGCCGGACGGTCGCCTCGTCGGCAACCGCCGCGCCGCCCTCGACTTTGCCCAACTCGGCAAGCGCATGTTCGAGCACATAATGCAGGAACGTGCCGGTTTCCAGCGCATCAAACCGCGCCACCTTGCGCGGCTTGGCTTTGAGACCGTACTGCATGAAAAACGCAAAGCGGCAGGAATAGAACGTATCCACGCGCGACGCGGTCAGGTTAAGGTGCTTTCCGTACAACCCCTCAATGGTGTGCAGGTTTTCCAGCGGGCCGCGTCCGCGCCGCTGCGCCGACGCACAGTGCACCCGCTCGTCATCCTGATAAAAGTCATAGGCCGCGCGCACGGCGGGCGAACGGTCACCCGACAAGTAAGCACATGCCAGCTCGACCGCCGGGCGCTCGGCCTGCAAGCGGTCGCGTACCGACTGCGCCTGATATGCGTCCATCTGCACGCTGGGCAGCAGGTTGCGCACCGTGCCGATAAAATACGAAGGCCGTGTTTCGCCGCCTGCGGCATCCGCAGTATGGTAGGACAGCAGCAGCTCGTCTGACGGACACGCCAACGCCCGATACAGCGTTTCCTGCTCCATGAGCAGTCGTTCCGCACCATAGGCTTTGAGCTCGACGCCCAGCGCATCCAGCTTGTCCCGATCCATATCACTCAGCAACGAGGTAGACGCCGTTGTTTTAGGAATCAGTCCATCGTTCACGCCGAGTAGAATCACATATTTGACGGTTTCGCCGCATACGCGCTCGATATTGCCGCAGGTGACGCGGTCAAGCGAAACCGGAATCGAACCAACGTCATATTCCCCCAGCACCAACCGGAACAGTTGCGCAAACCGCTCCGCAGTGAGCATGGTCTCGCCGCACACCCATGCAAACTGCTCCATGGCCGAAACCAGAATCTCCCACAACTGCCGGTACTCGTCCGCCAGCTGCAACCGTCCCGCCTGTTCGTGCGCGGCAGCGCGGTCTGCCATACGCTGTGGCGCATCTACCGCGAGCAGGAAATCGTACAGCGCCCGCACGCAGTCGGCGGCGGGGTTTTCGCCTTTCAGACGTTCGCGCAGGTTGGCAAACGGTTCAATCGCCTGCGCGCGCAATGCATTCAGTTCAGACAGCGCGGCACGAACGCGCTCATCAATGGGCAATCCGTATCCGTCCGGATGCTCAGTCCAGTCGCACTCCCAAGCGCTGCCGCGGATATTCCACGTCAGCACATAGTTTTCCAGACGGTCTACCTCGTCGCGCGTCAGGCTTGTCAGCCCGGTTTTGAGGCAGCTGAACATCTCCTCATACCGAAAGCCCGTGCGCACCGCTTCGAGCGCGCCCATCACCAGAGCCATGGGTGGGCGGGAAAGCAGGTCGGGCTTTTCCGCCAGAAAAACCGGCACATCGTACCGCGCCATCGCCATGGACAAGGCCGCACTATACGGCTCAATGTCCCGCGCCGCAACCACGAAATCCCGATAGCGCGCACCCTCGTCGCGTACCTTGCGGCGGATATACGCCGCCGCGTGCTCGCACTCGTCAAAGGGCGATGCCGCCGCATATATGCGCACGCCCTCGCTTGCCGCTTCGTGTACACCGCGCACCGGCAGCAGGCTTTCCGCTTCCACAGCAGCCAGTCCAGCCGGGCGGGACAATTGACTGGCGCCCAGTTCGATCCGCTCCACGTGCTGATTATGCCGCTTTGCCATGCGGGTCAGCGTTTTGACCGTCTTGCAACCGGTCACAAAAATTTCCGGCTGTGACAAATCGCAGGTGACCGCCGCGGACAGCGGCACGCCCGCCGCCAGCATGGCTTCCACCACAGCCAGCTCCTGCACGGTAAAGCCGAGGAACCCATCCAAATAGACCTGCGCGCCCGCGAGCACATGGCTTTCCGACAAACGGTCGCGCAGATGGGTCAATCGGTCGCGCGGGTCGGGCAAGGACTGCTCGCAAAGGCGTTCATACGCAGTCAACAGCTGTGCCAGATCGGACAGCTTGGCAGAAAGCGCAGCGTCCTCGCTCTCTTGCGCCGCATCAAACAGCATCTGCGGCGAAACCGCGCAGGTTTTGCACTCATCCACCAGCCGCAGCGTCTCGCGCAGCAGTTCCGGCTTATCTGCCAGACCGCTCCAGACCGAAAGGCCTCCCTGCACACGCCGCGCTGCTTCCTGCAGCGTCAGCAGCTGTCCTGCAGGGGTCAACATCTGCTGCGCCAACCCGCCGACCTCGGCAAAAACACGGTCGGCCAGACGCGAGAACGTCAGTACCTCGGCTGTGCGCGCGCCATGGTTTTTCGTGGCCTCAGCCAGCCGGCGCTCCATCTGATGTGAGTTCAGTTCCGGAACCAAAAGGACTTGTTTCCCCTCACCCTTTCGGCAGGCTTCTGCAATCTCCTGCAGAATCGCCGTTGTTTTGCCGCTTGCCGCGCGGCCCGTCCAAATGCGCATGGTGCACGCTCCTTTCGCTGGGTCTATCATACCATGCTCACATCCCCTTCCGCAACAAAATGAAAAAAAGGAAAATTTATAGTTGACATTTCGCTGTTTTTCGACTATACTATATCTCGTGCTGTGAATGCCTCTGTAGCTCAGTCGGTAGAGCAGGGGACTGAAAATCCCCGTGTCGGTGGTTCGATTCCGCCCGGAGGCACCATAAAATATGCGGCTGTAGCTCATCTGGTAGAGCGCCACCTTGCCAAGGTGGAGGTAGCGAG
>JAHZFK010000040.1 GCA_019421385.1 Clostridiales bacterium | reverse complement strand
CCCGCCCATCCGGCAGCGCCCCATCCTGCTGATGGGCCCGCCGGGCATCGGCAAAACCCAGATCATGGAGCAGATTGCGGACGAAACCGGCGTGGGACTGGTGTCCTACACGCTGACCCACCACACGCGCCAGTCCGCACTCGGTCTGCCCTATATCGAGCACGAGAAATTTGGTGGGCAGGAATATGCGGTCACAGCTTACACGATGAGCGAGATCATCGCCTCGGTGTACCGCGAGATCGAGCGCACGGGCGTTTCTGAGGGCATCTTGTTCCTCGACGAAATCAACTGCATTTCCGAAACGCTGACCCCCATGATGCTGCAATTTTTGCAGTGCAAAACCTTCGGCAACCAGCAGCTGCCCGCGGGCTGGGTGGTCGTGGCCGCTGGCAACCCGCCCGAATACAACAAGTCCGTGCGCGAGTTCGACGTGGTCACGCTCGACCGTGTCAAGCGCATCGACGTGGAGGAGGATTTCGCGGTCTGGAAGGAATACGCCTACCGCCGCGGCATCCACGGCGCGATATTGTCTTATCTGGAGATTCGGCGCGACCATTTTTACCGTGTCGAAGCAACGGCGGACGGTCTGCAATTCGTCACCGCGCGCGGCTGGGAGGATTTGTCCGAGCTGATGCAGGTATATGAATCCCTCGGCCTGCCAATCGACCGGCAAGTAGTCGAGCAGTATTTACAATTGCCGCGCGTCGCAAGCGATTTTGCAAACTATCTGCAACTCTACGACAAGTACAAGCGCGTTTACCGCGTGGAGGAAATCCTCGACGGCTCATGGGAACGTGTGCGCGCTTCCGAACTTTCCGGCGCGCCGTTTGACGAAAAGCTGGGGGTACTCGGTCTTCTGCTGTCCCGTCTGGCGGACAGCGCACGCGAAACCTACCGGCAGGACGGTCTGACCGACGCGCTGCATCAGGATCTCATCCGCATCCGCGAGGGCGAAAAGACGCTTGGCACGCTGTTGGACGACAAGCGCGCCGCGCTCTCCCGCCGCCGTGCCGCCGGTTCGACCGACCGCGACGCATTGTTCATCGCCGCGCGCGAGACCGAACGGCTGGACGCTTTCCGGCAAGGGCTGTCGCTCGAAAAAATCCCAACAGGCCGCACATTCGACTACCTCAAGGAGAAATTCCAAGCCGATGTGCAGGCGCGTGCAGACGCAGCCGACCAGACCGACCGCGCGCTGGCAAACGCTTTTGCCTTCCTCGACGAAGCAATTGGGGACAGTCAGGAGATGGTGCTGTTTGCAACCGAACTGACCGCGAACTACTTTACCTCGTGGTTTATCCAGAATTTCGGGTGCGAAGCCTACTTTGCGCACAACAAGCGCTTGCTGTTCGACGATACGCAAAAGCATCTGCTCGAGGAAATCGAGAAAACTCGTGCCGCCGACCAGTCCTAAAAAAACGCGCTTTGCGCGCATACAATAGAAAAGAGGCTGCAATAGCAGCCTCTTTTCATCAAAAGCCTGGCTCTGCCGGGCTTTTGATACCAGTGCGAAGCAAAGTTTCGCTTGTCGGAACTTTGCGCTGCTTCGGCTTTGTCCGCGTGAAACGCGGCACAGCCCCCTTCGATTGAAAGCGTGGTTTCAATCGAGTAGATAGAGAAAACGCCGCAGCGCTCACGCTGCGGCGTTCCCCCATTCAAAGAAAGTAGAAAAGGAAATACGATAGTATCAAAAGAGAGAGGATATGACTGCACGCTTTACAACGTAACGCCATCCTTAAAGATTGCGATTTCGCGGTAGCCGAGCTGCTCGCTCTTGGAGAGCTGTCCGCTGGCAACCTGAATCACCAGATCGAACAAGCGTGCCGCCGCATCTTTGATTGGCTCGCCATCCGCGACCGGGCCGGCATCGAAGTCGATCCAGCCGGACTTCTTCGCCGCAAGCTGGCTGTTGCTGGCGATTTTGATGGTCGGCGCGGGTGCGCCGAACGGCGTGCCGCGTCCGGTGGTGAACAGCACGATATGTGCGCCTGCCGCCGTCATAGCGGTAGCGGAGACAAGGTCGTTGCCCGGGCCGTACAGCATGTTCAGGCCGTGCGCGGTCACTGCGTCGCCATAGCCGATGACATCCACGATCGGAGCCGTGCCGCCCTTCTGCACACAGCCGCAGGACTTATCCTCGAGCGTGGTGATGCCGCCCTTTTTGTTGCCGGGCGAGGGATTTTCGTACACGGTCTCGTGATGGCTGATGAAATAATCCTTAAAATTGTTGAGCATGCTGGTCGCCTTGTCAAAGACAGTACGATTGACGCAGCGGCTGAGCAGCATCCCCTCCGCGCCGAACATCTCCGGCACCTCGGTCAGCACGGTCGAGCCGCCGCGGGCGATCATCATATCGCTGAACGCGCCAACGGTCGGGTTCGCGGTCACGCCGGACAGTCCATCCGAACCGCCGCACTTCATGCCGATCACCAAATCGCTGACCGGAATAGGTTGACGGCTGAACTGCGACGCGTATGCCGCGCACTGCTCGAGCAGCTCCCGTCCGGCTGCAAACTCGTCCTCCACATCCTGACAGGTCAGGAACTTGACGCGGTTTTCGTCATATGAACCAAGCTCTTCGAGGAACTGGTCGTGCTGCAGGTTCTCGCAGCCAAGACTGAGCACCAGCACCGCCGCCGCATTCGGATGACGCACCAGCGCCGCGAGCAGCTTACGGGTCTGCGCATGGTCTGCGCCGGTCTGCGAGCAGCCATACGGATGGGTAAAGGTATAGAGTCCCTCGATCGAACCGCTCACCAAGTCCTGATTGTCGCGCACCATCTTTTTGGCTACGTCGTTGACACAGCCGACGGTCGGGATGATCCAAATCTCGTTGCGGACGGCTGCGCGGCCGTCCTTACGGCGGAAGCCCATAAAGGTTTCCGGCTCGACTGCCGTGACCGACGGCACATCGGGTTCGTAGGTATATTCCTCCTCGCCCGACAGGTTGGTTTTCATATTGTGGGTGTGCACCCATGCACCGGTCTCGACGGCTGCGGTCGTATGACCGATCGGATAACCATACTTAATGACCGCGTCGCCCTCGGTGATCGGTGCGAGCGCAATTTTGTGCCCCTGCGGGATGTCCTCTGCCGCGGTAACGGTCATGCTGCCCGCAGGAAGTGTTTCACCTTTGCTGACGGGATGCAGCGCCACGGCTACATTATCCCGTTCGGTGATGCGAATGAGTTTTGTCATAGTTCGTCCTCCCGCTTACAGGCAGGAAGCGAACGCGGCCTCCGCGCCTTCCGTGCGGATCTTGGTCAGGTTTGCGAGCACCGCAGCTTCTACGCCGTCGATCTTCGTCAAATCCTGATCCCACATCTGCTCATTGGTCAGCACCGCATGCACCAGATCGGCGTCGCTGTCATCACGATGCGCCCAGTAGAACTCGAGCGCCCAGCGGTCGTCCGAGCAGGTGTAGGTATTGCCCTTGGGACGCTTGCAGACCAGACCTTTGTCGGTCAGCTCCTGCACGTCAGTCGAGTAGAACGCGATGTACGCGGCAAGCGACATAGTCAGGCAGACCGGCAGCTTGCCTTCCTTCTCGATGTACTCCAAGAAGCTCGGCATGTTGCGCGCCTTCCACTTGGAGGTGGAGTTGAGCGAAATGCTCATCAGTTCGTGGTCGACAAACGGGTTGTTGAAGCGATCCTCTACCGCCGCCGCGAAGTTTTCCAAATCATTCTTGTCGAGCGGCAGGGTCGAGATGACCTCCTCGTGCAGCATCTTGTTCATGAAGCCCTTGATATGCTCGTTGTGCATACAGTCGCGCACGATATCGAAGCCTGCAAGGTACGCACCGAGCACAAAGCCGGTGTGCGCACCGTTCAGGATGCGCACCTTGCGTTTCTTGTACGGGGTAACGTCCGGTACGATGATGCAGTTCAGACCAGCCGCCTTAAACGGCAGTTTGTCCGCGAGCCATTCCGGGCCTTCGATGTTCCAAACGCCGAACACCTCGCCCACGTCGATCAGTTCATCGTGGTAGCCGTTCTCCTCGTCCATCTTAGCCGCCTCGGCAGCGTCCTTGATGCGGCCGGGCACGATGCGGTCAACCAGCGTCGAGCAGAAAGTGCATTCGCCACACCAAGCCTTGAAGTCCGCTTCCAGTCCCCACTGCTCGATGTACTGGCCGACGCACTTTTCCAGCTCTTTGCCGTTGTTGTCGATCAGCTCGCAGGACAGGATGACCAGCGGCTTCTTGCCGGCCTGCCAGCGCTTGTACAGCACCTGCGTCAGCTTTGCCGGAAACGAGGACGGTGGGCAGTCATCCTTCTGGCAGGCGGGATCGTAAACGATACCGGCCTCGGTGGTGTTGGAAACGATGTACTCGAGGTCGTCAGATACCGCGACTTCCATCATCGCGTCATAGTCCGCCTTCTCATAGGGGTTCAGGCAGCGGGACACCGAAGAAATCACGCGCTTGCGATCAACCTTCTCGCCGTTCTCGCGGCCGCGCAGATACAGGGTGTACAGACCCTGCTGCTCGTTGATCTGCTTGGCAAGACCGGGCGCGATCGGCTGCACCAGAACCGCCTTGCCGTTCCAGCCCACCTTTTCGTTGGACATATCAAACCAGTAATCGACAAAGGCGCGCAGGAAGTTGCCTTCGCCAAACTGGAGGAGCTTCTCCGGTGCATTTTCCAGAATATAGCCCGTGTAACCGGACTTTTTCAGCACTTCATAATTCAGTTTTTCCATCAATGGTTCACCTCTACATCAATTTTCGCGCTGCAAAACTGTCTGCGCGCTTGTTACCACAGATTTCCGTCCTCATCAAAGGGCAGATATTCCGGCTCGGACTCGATCTCCAGATCGGGATTGGCCTGCGCTTCCTCCCAGTAGGACTCGGAAAGCATGATATGCTCCAAATGCAGGCTGTTCGGAATACGCACCACGCGCGGATTGGATTTGTCGATCTCGTTGCAGCTCTTGATACAGACCTGAATGGTTTCCTTATCGCTTTCCATCACGATCGGGATGCGCACGCCGCCGAGCACCGTGCAGGTGATCGCGTTCGGATACATAGACGCCAGATCGAGCTGATCGAACACGCGCTTGGTCGTCGCGCTGGAATAGCCCAGACCGATGCCGTTGCCGTGCGTTTCCGGGCTCAAGTCGAGCACCGCCACGCGCTGCGACTGGATGCCGCCGGATGCATACGGCGAACAAAACGTACCTGTAATGTTTGGATCCATGCCGTCGCCGCTGAAATTCTTGCCGATCTGATCGACGATCAGCACGTCGCACGAATCGACCAGAATGCGCGGCATATAGGTGAACGCTTCTTTGAGCAGTCCCGGCTCTTCCGCGTCAATATCCTCCGCTGCAACAGCCACGATTTTGCAGGTCTCATCAAAAGCGTTTTCAATCGTCGGTACGCCAAACAGGATCGGCGCATTTTTCAGAATGCACCGACCAAACAGCGGCACATTTTTCGCCATGTTCTTAAAGCCTTCCGCATGACACACCTCCGCGCCATACTGCTTGCCCAAACCGATCGCCATCATCTTCATCAGGCCGCTTTCGTACGGTCCGCGGAACGCCGTGTGCGGCTTGATGCGGCAGCCCAGAATAATACCGTCCGCTTCGGCTGCATTTTTATCGATGTAAACGTCCACGCCTTCGTCATTGACGCCGATCTTTTTCACCTCCATCGAGGAGATGATCGGACAACCGATATAATCCTCCGTAATACCGTAGCCTTCTAGGATTTCGCGCTGTCCTTCCGCCGTCGCGCCGCCATGGCTGCCCATCGCCGGCACAACAAAGGGATGCGCGCCGCGCGATTTGACAAAATCCGCAATACATTTGGTCGTCAGCGCAACATTGGCAACGCCGCGCGAGCCTGCCGTGATCGCAATGCGCATGCCCGGCTTGACGCGGGACGCAAACTTCTCCTGACTCAGCAAGCCCTCGATGATGCTGGGGATTTCGCTCGGATCGATCCGCGGACGCGGGAATTTCTGACGCACGCGAAACATTTTCGGCACAAATGTATCCTTGACCAGATCAGCGACCAAAGGGCGCTCTCTCATAGTAAAAAACCTCCATTTCTAAAATTCCAAAGCCCGGTTTGCCATCGGCGCACAATCGCGGCCGCAGCGCACCGGGCTGGACAAACAAAACTCAGTAAATCAGATTTACCAGGAACGTGGACAGCGGCGGGAAATAGGTCAGCAGAAGAATATCCACTGCAAACAGGATATAGAACGGTACCGCTTCCTTAATAAAGTCTTTGGTCGGGCACTTGGTAATGCCGCAGGTGACAAACATCAGTGTGCCCATCGGAGGTGTGAAGGCGCCAATGGTGCAGTTGAAGATGTAAACCATCGCAAAGTGGATCGGATCGATGCCAAACGCCAGCGCGACCGGATGAAGCAGCGGCCCCAAAACGATCATCGAAGCATTGCCTTCGACGAACATACCAACGATGATCAGGAAAATATTGACGACAAAGAGGAAAATGTATTTATTGTCAATGGTAGAGGTCATCCAGTTTGCAAAGGTCTGCGGGATCTGCTCACGGGTCAGAATCCAGGAGAAGCAGGATGCCGCTGCAACGATCAGCATGATCGAGCTGGTGGTCGTAACGGTTTCCTTGCAGCCCTTGAAGAAGTTGTTCAGGCGCATTTCGTGATAGAAGATGCCGAGCGCAAGTGCATATACGATAGCAACCGTACCAGCTTCGTTCGCGGTGAACACACCGATACGCACGCCGCCGATGATGATGATCGGCAGAAGCATCGGAAGAATGGCCGGACGGACGGCCTGCCACTTCTCGCGGCCCGGGATCTTGGTGGTGCGCATAGGCTTGTAGCCACGACGCTTGGACACAAAATGCGTGAAAATCATCAGCGTGATGGTCAGGAAAACACCGGGGCCGATGCCGGCAACAAACAGCTGGCCGACCGAGATATTATTGATGCACGCATAGATAATCAATCCGGTTCCGGGCGGGATCAGCGGAACGACCATACCGGACGCTGCCGTGATAACCGTAGAAAAGGACTTGGAGAAGCCGTGCGCCTCCATGGAAGGCACCAGCATTTTGGCTTCCATCGCAGCATCTGCCAGGCTCGAACCGGACAGGCCGCCCATCAGCGTAGACAGCAGGATGTTGACCTGTGCCAGACCGCCGGGCATACGCGAGGTGAGCACCGCGCAGCAGTCCATGATACGGCGGGTAACGCCGGTATAGTTCATGAACACGCCTGCCATAACAAAAAATGGGATGGCCAGAAGCGAAAGGCTTTGCGCACCTGCCAGTGTCTGCTGCGCAAAAATGGTCGCATTCGTGGCTGGATTGCCCAGAAAGTAAACCGCAGAGGCGGCAAGAACGGAAATGTATACCGGCACCTTCAAAAACAGCATGACCAGCAGAAGGATGCAGGCGATACTGATAATATTCATTTTCCTTTCGCCTCCTCAAATTCTTCGTCGGTGATGGCTTCAATGGTCTCCTGTTCGGAATAATGGAAGAAGTTGACCAGAACAAAGTTGAATACCTGCCAGATGCAGGATACCGGCACGATGCAGTAAATCAAAATGTACGAAATATGCAGAACGGCTGTTGTGCGGCCGCTGTTTGCAAATACCATCATATACTGAATGGACAGGTATCCCAGAAAAATCAGCGTAATGATCGTAACGATCAGAATCAATACGTTAACGATCATTTTTACCGGCTTGGGAAAAAACTCAAAGAAAACCTCAATTGCCGCATGGTTTCCGGTGCGGAATGCCGCGCCTGCGGCACCAAAAATGACCCAGATGATCATTGCCGCCTGAATCTCTTCGATCCAGGTGAACGGATTACCGAGCACATAACGCGCAATGACACCGCAAAACGTCAACCCCACCAGAATACACATTGCCAATGAGGCGATCGCTACATCGATATTCAACAGCAAGAACTTCCAATTGCGCTGTTGGTTCATGTATTTTACCTCCGATCTGTAATCTCAACGAGACCGTATGCTTGTCTATAGGATAGCTCTACCCTCGCGGAACGTGGAGAAGCGGACAAACTGTCCGCTTCTCTGCCGCGAAGAAAACAGGTTTGTATTTTTCTAACAATCAGGCAGCGGTACCCTCTGCAATGCCGCGAACCGTATCATACAGGCCTTCGGTCCAGCCCAGCGTCTGCGTAGCGCTCTCAAAGAACGGCTGTGCTGCTTCGACCCACTGTGCCTTCTCTTCCTCGGTCAGTTCGGTTACGGTAACGCCTGCATCCTTCATGCCCTGCTCGGCTTCTTCCGTCGCTGCGTCGTACAGATCGTTGTTGTACAGGCCGGCTTCGTCCGCGCACTCCATCAAAATCTGCTGCTGCTCCTCGGTCAGGGTGCTGAAGAAACTCTCACCGCAAATCCACATCGAGGTTGCGAGGATGTGCTCATTCTTGACCAGATACTTGGCAACTTCCTGGAAGGAACGGTTGTACAGCGAGGTGATCGGGTTCTCAACTGCGTCGATCGTGCCACCGCTCATCGCCTGATATACGTCGGACATATCCATGCCAACCGGGGTGGAGCCAAGGGCCTCAAAGCTGGTAACGGACAGGTCGTTGGAGGAAACGCGCAGCTTCATGCCCTTGAGGTCAACCGGCGTGTGGATTTCCTTGGTGGAGAGGATGTCGCGTGCGCCATAGATCCAGTTGGAGGACAGAACGCGCAGACCGCCTGCGGATGCCAGCTGATCACACAGGTCTGCATACCAGTCGCTGTCCAGAACCGTCCACAGCTCATCCCAGTTCTCAAAGGTATACGGTGCATAGAAGATACCGAAATCCGGTACACCGTAGTCTGCCAGGAACGCACCGTCAGCAACCGTAATGACGTTTTCGCCCATCAGCATCTGGTCGATCAGGTCGTTTTTCTTGCCCAACGTGGAGTTCGGGAACAGTTCCAGCTGAATAGAGCCACCGGATTTTTCCTCAACCAGTTCCTTCCACTTTTCCGCAGCCTGCGCAGCCGGTTCACTGGTCGCGTTTTCATAACCAACATTGATGGTGACTGCACCGCCGGAAGCATTCGCCGCACCATCATCCGTTCCGGCCTGGCTACCATTGGTGCCACCGCCGCATGCCGTCATGCCCGCCATCATTGCACCGCACAGAAGAGTGGCCATCATTCGTTTTGTCCATGTCGTTTTCATTGCAAATTCTCCTTTTCTCTTAGCATGTATTTCCAACACCGTCGTCATCCACTCAGGTGAAGTCAATAACAACCTTCAGCATTTTGCCCGCATTTGCAGCAAATTCTTCAAACGCCTTGGGAGCATCCATCCATTTATAAGTATCGGTCACGATCTTGTCCAGCGCGACGCCGCCGTCCTTGACCAGATCGATCAGTTCGAGGAAGTCTTTCTTCATCGCATTGCGCGAACCATAAATGTTCAGTTCCTTCTTTTGGATGATGGTGAAGAAGAAGTCGTCAATATTGCGCTTGGAGACACCGATCAGCACCACACGCGCACCGAAGCAGGCAGCGTCGAGGCAATTCTGGAAAGTGTTCGGCAGACCGACCGCCTCAATGGTCACATCAAATCCGTCGCCGTTTGTCAACTCCGCTACGCCCTTTTCAAAGGACTCGGGCGACTCATTGAGCAGCTTATGATCCAGACCAAAGGTCTTATACGCGTAATCCAGCTTATCCGGCGCAACATCGCAAATCGTGACCTCTGCGCCCTTGGCCTTGGCTGCAACCGCTGCCAGTACGCCGATGGTGCCTGCGCCGACGACCAGCACACGCTCGCCCGGCTTGACATCCGCACGCGATACGCCGTGATAGCTGATGCAGAACGGCTCGATCAGTGCCAGAACCTTGGGATCAAGACCCTTGCCGTCGTAAATGCGCTCGATCGGCATGGTGATGTACTCTGCAAAAGCGCCCTCGCGCTGCACGCCCATCGTCTGATTGTCCGTGCAGGCATTGACCAGACCGCGTTTGCAGGAATAGCAGCTGCCGCAGTTGAAATACGGGTTGCAGGTGACGATCATGCCGGGCTTGAGACCCTTGTCGTTTTCGTCGATCTCGATGATCTCCGCTGAAAACTCATGGCCCGGCACACGCGGGTAGGAGACATAGGCATTCGCACCTCGATAAGATCCAAGATCGCTGCCACAAATACCGCCGTAAAGCAGCTTGAGCAGCGCTTCACCCGGCCCACGAACCGGCTTTTCCTGTTCTACGATCTCGACCTTTCCCGGCTCCTTGATGCAAATTGCTTTCATCTTTTGTTTCCCTCCAGACTTTCTTTTCTCAGGTTTCCCCGCTTGAAACACAATTGAAAACTTGTATATTTGCTTGTATACAAGTTGTTCTGTACTTGTAATCTTATGCCCCTCTTTTGGGTTTGTCAATTCTTGTTTTACGTTTTTTCCAAAAATCGTGAGTTTATCCAATCCACCTCAATGCAATATGTCTAAAATAACGAATCGCCCCCATCTTTCACCCACTTGCAAATTTCCACCAATTCGATATAATAGTTTTATCAGGGTGAATGACGCCCCTTACCGGAGGTATCAACATACATGTCCACCGCAAAAACATCTTCCATGCAGTCTCAGGCCTATGAATTTATCAAACGAAAGATCACCATGTGCGAATATGCCCCCAATCAACTGCTCAGCGAAGCCGTTTTGCAGTCAGAGCTTGGCTTTTCCCGCACGCCTGTGCGCGAAGCCATCGGCCGATTGGAGCAGGAGGGACTGCTCAAGGTATTCCCCAAGCGCGGCATTGTTGTGTCCGGTTTTACCATCAGCGACATCAGCATGATTTTCGAGGTGCGCCGCCTGGTTGAGCCGTATACCCTGCGCAACTACGGCAGCCGTCTCGATATGGACAAAATTGCGGAATTTTCTAAAATTTTTCGCGAGCACGCGGACGCGGAAGAGTTCACCGGCTTTTATGAGCTGGACGACCAGTTCCACTCTACGCTGGTTGCCGCCCTGCCCAATGAATACCTGTGCGACCTCTACTCCCGCATCCAAACGCAGATCATCCGCCTGCGTGTCATGAGCGGCCAGCTGATCGAAAGCCGCTTGCAGCGCACAATGACCGAACATGCCGAAATCGCGGAAGCCTGTCTGGAGCACAATTGGGAGCGCGCCGCACTGGCTATGGTGCAGCATTTGCACTATTCGGAAGAATCCTCGCTGGCAACACTGCTCAAAGGCTATAGCAACACCAGCATTATCTAATACACCCCCATCTTATGTTTGAGCATGTCCCGCCATGCAGAAAGGATCGCAAAAATATGAAAACCGACAAGGACGCCTCCTACTTCAGCCGCTATCGTGCGGCTGCCGTACGCTTTGAGATCATTGGAGGCGCATTGCTCCTCATCGCCATTGTTCTCAACCTGATCACCGGAAACGCACTGCTGGCCATCAGCCTGTTCCTTGCCGCGGCAGGTGCATTCCTGCTCATCATTGGCGGCTCCAGCCTGCGCCCGCACAATCTGGTCAAGGCATTTGCCCAGCAATGCGCGCGCGAGCCGGGACACGAAATCGCGCAAGGCTTGCTGGACGCCATCCAGTGCGAGAAAAAGATCCGTTTGGTGCCAAAATCCATCGACAGTGTAGATTTTGCCATCGAAGTGTACGAGTGTCTGGATGATGCCGATCCGGAGCTTATTCGCAAGCTGCGCGAAGCAAAAGAAGCGCATATCGCTAAAAAGGCCTTTTAAACCATCTTGCAGCAGACAAAAAGACGCCCGCCGCGGCCTCAGCCGCAGCGGGCGTCTTGCTATTCTGTCAACTTATCCAAAATGCCCCATGGCACCGTACATTTCCGGCCGGCGATCGCGGAATACACCCCAACTGCAGCGCAATTCACGAATTTCGTCCAGATCAAAGGTATGTGTCAGGATGCCGGTCTCCTCGCGTCCCGCCTGCTCGACCAGCGCGCCCGTCTCATCCGCGATAAAGGACGAGCCGTAAAACGTCAGGCTGGAGGACTGGTTCTGATTCTCCGGCGAGGGCGTGACTGTCTCCGTTCCGACACGGTTTGCCGCAACAAGCGGCATGATGTTCGCTGCTGCGTGCCCCTGCATACAGCGCCGCCAGTGCGGCATGGAATCACAGTCCAGAATCGGCTCCGAACCAATCGCCGTCGGATAGAACAGCAGCTCCGCGCCTTGCAGCGCCATGCAGCGCGCAGACTCCGGGAACCACTGGTCCCAGCAAATGCCCACGCCGATCTTGGCATATGCTGTATCCCACACGCGGAAGCCCGTGTCGCCGGGGGTAAAATAGAACTTTTCCTGATAGAAATGGTCGTCCGGAATGTGGGTCTTGCGGTACTGGCCCAAGATCGTGCCGTCCGCGTCGATCACCGCCACCGTGTTAAAGGTCGTATTGCCCACGCGCTCATAATAGCTGACCGGCAGCACCACGCGGAAATCATGCGCCAGCGTGCGCAGCACGTTCACGGCCGGATTTTCCTCCAGCGTGGTCGCCAGATGATAGTTTTCGTAATTCTTTTCCTGACAGAAATACCAGTTTTCAAACAATTCTGGCAGCAGGATGATCTGCGCGCCCTGCGCCGCTGCCTCACGCACCTTTTCCGTCGCGGTTTCCAGCCCATAGGTCATCTGAACCGCAGCCACGGTCACTTTGCTCATCGTTTTTCTTCTCCTTTGTATGGATTTATGCCGCTTATGCGCGCGGGATCTGCTGTGTGATGCAATGGATGTTGCCGCCGCCGATCAAAATATCGCGCGCGGGAATCGCCACGACCTTGCGCGTCGGGAACAATTCCTGCAAAATCGCCTGCGCCTTTTCGTCCATCAGATCGCCGAAGGCGGGCATCACAATCGCTTCGTTTGCAATATAGAAATTGACATAGCTTGCCGCAAGGCGCTCGCCCGGCGTGCGCGTCGGCTCGCCGTCGCACAAGTCCAGTCCCTCGCACTCCTCCGCCGTGATGGTCACCGGTTTGGGCAGCGGTAGCTTGTGGACACGGATTTTGCGTCCCTTTGCGTCGGTCGCGGCTTCCAGCGCCGCCAAACTCGCCGCCGAAAGCGCATACTGCGGGTCAGTTTGGTCGTCCGTCCATGCAAGCACGACCTCGCCCGGCGCGGTAAACGCGCACACGTTGTCCACATGCTCGTTGGTTTCGTCGTTGTAAATGCCGCGTGGCAGCCAAATGACCTTGGAAACACCCAGATAGTCGCACAGCGTGCGCTCGATCTGCTCCCGCGTCAGGTCGGGGTTGCGCCCCTCAGACAGCAGACACGCCTCGGTCACAAGCGCAGTGCCCTCGCCGTCGACGTGGATGGAACCGCCCTCGCAGATGAAATCCCGCTTGTCGTAACAGTCATTTTCCAGCAGATCGCAGAATTTGCGCGCGACACGGTTATCGCGCTCCCAGCTCGGATACAGGCCGTCTACCTCACCGCCCCAAGCGTTAAAACCCCAGTCGATGCCGCGGCGCTCGCCCTTGCCGTTTACGACAAACGTCGGCCCGACATCGCGCGCCCATGCGTCGTCCGTTTCCATGACGACCAGCCGCACCCGCTCGGGCAGCTGCGCACGCGCATTGTCATACTGCCCCTCCGAGCACAGCACCGTCATCCTTTCGCTCTGCGAAATGGCCTCGATCACCCGCAGAAACGCCTTGCGTGCGGCGTATGCGCCATACTGCCACGAATCCGCCCGCTCGGGCCAGATCATCAGGCAGCCCTCATGCGGCGCAAACTCCGCGGGCATGAAAAACCCGTCTTCCGCGGGCGTTGTGTGTAAAATTCTCATACCGTTTCTCTCCGTCTTGTTTTCTCCCTAATAGGGTACAACATTTCGATTGCACTTGCAAGATTTTCCCGGATATGTTACACTAAATATACATATACTTCATCGTTTTATCAGGAGGAAATCATGTACAGCTATCCTTATTCCTATACACATACTTATACCTATACGCCATTTTTCTCGCTCATCCTGCCGATTCTTGCGCTGATCCTCATCATCGCAGGCGGTCTTGCGCTGTACTTCCTGTTCGTCCGCAAACCTAACCATTTTCAGGGCGGGGCAGCAAAGCTGCATGACGCGCTCAACTTCCGTACCTTCTATACAGAAAAGCTCCTCCGCGTGCTGTACAGCATCACGGTCGTCGCGATTGTAGTATACAGTGTTGTGCTGCTGTTCACGCATTTCCTCACCGCTCTGCTGCTGTTTGTGCTCGGCAATCTGGTGGCGCGCATCACCTATGAGTATGCGCTTCTGCTGCTTGTGCTGTGCCGCAACACGCAGGAGATCAACCGCAAGATGGGGCCGCTCCCCGCGGAACAGCCTGTCCCCCCTGCGTCCGGTTCCAATCCGACTCCCGCTGCCCCGCAGCAGCCGCCTGTACCTCCGGTAACCCCGCAGCCTTCCGCACAGCAGCCCTGCCCGCCGCAGAACACCGCTCCGGTACCGCCGCAGGCACCCCAGCAGCCGCCCATGCCCCCGCAGGACGGGCAGCAGCCGTAACACAAGTTCATATTCCCCTCTGGGATTTTTCCACAGTGGCGCGCAGAATGTCGGTTAACTTCTGCGCGCCGCTGTGCTATAATATAGGCGAATATCCGTCGGTCATTGAGCCGGTCAAAGAGGGGGAGTTTCATGCAATCCAAGCAAGCATCCGCGACCCGGAACGTCCACCCACAGCACGAGCTGGAACCGCCGCTGGTCGGGCAGGCGCGCCGCCTGCTGCTGATCGTATTGGCCTCTGTCGTGATGGCAGTCAATATCAAAAGCTTTGTCGATGCAGGCGGTCTGTTTCCCGGCGGGTTCAACGGCCTGACCCTGCTCATCCAGCGCAGCGCGCAGCAGTTTGCAGGCGTCGCGCTGCCGTTTACCGCAATCAACCTGCTTCTGAATGCCATCCCAGCGGTCATCAGCTTCCGGTTGATTGGCAAACGGTTCACGCTCTATTCCTGTCTGATGATCGCGCTGACGAGCGTCCTGACCGATATCATCCCCTCCATGCCGCTGACCGATGATGTGCTGCTCGTTTGTATTTTCGGCGGTATCATCAACGGTTTTTCCATCAGCCTGTGTCTGCTGGGCCGTGCCACCAGCGGCGGCACAGACTTCATTGCGGTCGCCCTGAGCGAACGGCTGAATGTTGACGCATGGAACTACATCTTCATCGGCAACTGTCTGATGCTCGTGGTGGCGGGCGTGCTGTTCGGCTGGGATAAGGCGCTCTATTCGATCATCTTCCAATTTGCCTCGACGCAGGTTGTTCACATGCTGGATCAGCGCTTCAAGCGCAACACCCTGTTTATCATCTCCAACCGCGCACAGGATATCTACGAACACATCAAGGACACCACCCACCACGGCGCAACGCTGTTCCACGGCACCGGCCTGTACAACGGAGAGGAACGCGACCTGATCTATTCGGTCATCGCGAGCGATCAGGTCAAGGAGATCACGCACGCCGCGCGTGAGATCGACCCACATGCCTTTATCAACATCCTGAAAACCGATCAGGTCGCGGGCAACTTCTACCGCCGTCCGCATGACTAATCGCAAGGCTCGCAGCCCCGCGCAGTGGTTTTCGTCCCAAGCTGCGCCCTGCTGTTGCCAAAAAACGCGGGACATGCTACAATAAATTATCCGATTCAAAAGCATTAAGGGAGGCTGTCTCCGTGAAAATACAGGAAAGTGCAGAAAATTATCTGGAAGCGATTCTCGTCCTGACGCAGCGCAACGGACAGGTGCGCTCGATCGACGTGGCGCACTACACCGGTTTTTCCAAGCCGAGCATCAGCCGCGCCGTCGGCTTGCTGCGGGACAACGGCTATGTTTCCATCGACCAGAACGGCCTGCTCGGCCTGACCGAGTCCGGCCTGCACATCGCAGAAACCATCTACGAACGGCACACCGTGCTGACCGAGCTGCTGACCCTGCTGGGTGTTGACCCGGAAACCGCAGCTGAGGATGCCTGCCGCATCGAGCATGTCATCAGCACGGAAACCTTTGAAAAGCTCAAAGAACACGCACGCCGGTACGGCGGCAACACCGCAGAATAAACACCGCCCACAGGCCGGCCCGTCATGGCCGGCCTTTTGCATCGACTGCAAGGAGGAAAACCCATGCCGCAAACCATCGAAACCCTGCCGAACGGGTTAAAATTATGGCAAGATGACCGTTTTTTCAAACTTGGACAAGACAGTGTGCTGCTCTCTGCATTTGCCAAACCGCGCCGGAATGCCAAGGTACTCGACCTCGGCTGCGGCACGGGCGCGCTCGCGCTGCTGGTTTACCGCCCCGACCTCAAGATCACCGGACTGGAGTTGCAGGAGGACGCGCTTGCGCTGTTCCGCCGCTCGATCGAGGACAATGGCGTGGACATTACCGCCGTGCAAGGCGATCTGCGCGCCATCCGCACGCTTTTCCCGCACGGCAGCATGGATTATGTCATCTGCAACCCGCCCTATTTCGACCGCACGGCAGGCAAAAGCGCCCCCTCCCCCGAAAAGCGCACCGCCAGACAGGACGGCAGCTGCACGGTAGAAGATGTGGCGGTCGCCACGTCCTTTGTGCTGCACACGGGCGGCAAAGCTGCTTTTGTGTTCCGTCCGGAACGGATGTGGGTGCTGCTCGAGGCACTCAGCCGCGTGCGGCTCGTCCCCAAACGGCTTCGATTTGTCCACCAGAACGCGACAGCCGCGCCCAGTGCTGTGCTGGTCGAATGCCGCAAGGGCGGCAGTCCGGAGGGACTGACCGTCGAACCGCCCTTGCTCGTCGAAAGCGACGAATACCTAAGGATATACGGAAAATAATATATTGAGGGAATATTACAATGAGTGAAGCTATCTTATATCTGGTCGCCACGCCGATCGGCAATCTCAGCGACCTGTCACCCCGCGCGCGTGAGGTGCTCGCCTCGGTGGATTTCATCGCCGCCGAGGATACGCGCGTCACCCAAAAGCTGCTGACCGCCTGCGCGCTGCCCAAAAAGCCGCTGATTTCCTATTATGAGCACAACCGCCGTGCGCGCGGCGAAGAAGTGCTCGCCAAACTGCTCGCTGGCGAAAGCTGTGCGCTCGTGACCGACGCGGGTACGCCCGCCGTGTCCGACCCCGGCGAGGAGCTGGTCGCACTATGCGCCGTCCATGACGTGCCAGTCATCCCGATCCCCGGCTGCTGCGCTGCCGTGTGTGCGCTGGCAGCTTCCGGTCTGCCGACCGGCCGCTGGTGCTTTGAGGGTTTCCTGTCGGTCAACAAAAAGGCGCGGCGCGAGCATTTAGATGCACTTGCAGGCGAAAAGCGCACCATGATCTTCTATGAAGCGCCGCACAAGCTTTGCGCGACGCTGCGCGACCTGTCCGACGCCTTCGGCGGCGACCGCCGCATCTCACTCTCGCGCGAGTTGACCAAGCTGCATGAAGAAACGCTGCGTTTTACCCTTTCCGAAGCCGTGCAATATTTCGACCAGACCCCGCCGCGCGGCGAGTTTGTGCTGATCGTTGAGGGCGCACCCGATGTCCCCGACACGCCGGAGGATGCAGACGCACGTCTGCAAGCCGCCGCCGATGAGGTGCGCCGCCGCATCGCGCAGGGTGAAACGCAAAAGGATGCGGTCAAGGCCGTTTCCGCCGAAGCGGGCGTGAAGAAAAACGCGCTGTACCGGCTGGTGCTGGAGCAGGAGGAACAGGCATCGGCCAACGGCTGACCAAACTGCCTTGCCCCGAAAACTGCAATCATATTTCAAGAAATCCTTTATCCCTTGCTCGTTTGTTCACAGAAAGGACAAACTTCCGCCGTATACTTTGGAGTATATCAACACAAAGGTGGGATATGATGTCTACGATTTTGATTGCCGATGACGAGGCGCGCATCCGCCGTCTGGTCAGCGACTTTTTAAAACGCGACGGGCACAGCATTGTGGAAGCTGCCGACGGACGCGAAGCCCTGCAAATACTGGAAAACCGGCATCCCGGTCTGGATCTTGCCATTCTGGATGTGATGATGCCGGGCATGGACGGGTTTGAAGTGCTGCGCGAGCTGCGCGCACAGGAACGTGGTGATAAGCATCTTCCTGTCATGCTGCTGACCGCCCGCGCGGAGGATGCCGATCAGGTGCGCGGATTGGAGGACGGCGCGGACGATTACGTCACCAAGCCGTTTTCCCCGATCGTACTGGCAGCGCGTGTGCGCACGCTGCTCAAGCGCGAAGGCCGCACCGCCGCACCGCTCGAGCAATTCGGCGCGCTGTCCATCAACGAACTGCGCCGCGAGGTGCTAGTCGGCAACAGCCCGGTCGATCTGACGCCCAAAGAATACGAATTGCTGGTCTATTTCAAAAACAACCGCGCCATTGCCCTGTCCCGCGAAAGCATTCTCAACGCGGTCTGGGGTTACGACTATTTCGGTGATCTGCGCACAGTCGACACCCATGTCAAAAAGCTGCGCGCCAAGCTGGGCGACTGCGGCTCGATGATCGCCACCGTCCGCGGTTATGGCTACCGTTTTGAGGGATAACGATGAAACACGGCTCCATCCGGTTCAAATTCTTTGCCGCGATCAGCGCGGTTGCGCTGGTCTTTATCGGCATGTTGTTGCTGCTCAACCTGTTTTTCTATGAAGATTACTATATGATGACGCGGCGCAACGAATTGCGCGACGCGTATCAGAGTATTCGCAGCAGCTATACCGGCAATGTGGACGACATTGCCACCGTGCTGGATAACTATGAAAGCCGCAGCGCGATCCGTCTTTCCATCGTTGCAGCAGACGGCACCGTGCGATATTCCTCTTTTTTCTCACCGGGTAACGACGAACCCGCCAGCGGAGACTCCGCGTTGCAGGGCACGTTCCAATTGCCGGATTTTGATTTATTCGACCAACAGCGTCGCGGGTATGCCATCCTGCAATCCATCGCCCAAAGCGTCAGTCCGGCTACGCTCGCCAAGCGCAACTATCAGTTTTTGAACGTCTCTTTGTGGGACGGCGACCAATATCTATGTCTGGCAGGTGCACTGGACAGCAAAGCGGAAAACTGCCTGTTCGCCTATATGCCATATGCCTATATCGAACAGAACTCCTCGCTCAATCTGGTATTCCTGCTGATTGCAGGCGGATGTGCACTGCTGATCTGTCTGGTGTGCGGCTACTTTATCTCGCGCCAGTTTACGCGGCCGCTGATTGATATGGCTGGTGTGGCCGACCGCATGAGCGAACTGGACTTCTCAACCAAGTGTCAGTCCGGCGGCAGCGATGAAATCGGCCACCTCGGACAGTCGCTCAACCGTTTGTCCGCCTATCTGGAGCAAACCATCGGAGAACTCAAGCAATCCAACGATCAATTGGCACAGGAAATCGAAAAGAAAGAGCGCATCGACAGCATGAGGCGCGAATTTATCGTCAATGTCTCGCACGAGCTGAAAACCCCAATCGCACTGATACAGGGCTATGCCGAGGGACTGACTGCGGGCGTCGCGGACGATCCGGAAGACCGGAAATTCTACTGCGATACCATTGCGGACGAGGCCGAC
Source organism: Clostridiales bacterium (assembly GCA_019421385.1). Lineage (GTDB taxonomy): Bacteria > Bacillota > Clostridia > Oscillospirales > Butyricicoccaceae > Agathobaculum. The sequence goes on along the minus strand of JAHZFK010000040.1, from coordinate 686 downwards.
CGTATGAACAAGCTGGTCATGCAGCTATTGAGCTTGTCTAAGCTAGAACTGGGTGCGGAGCAAACGTTCTATGACGACATTGATCTTCATGCACTCTGCGCAGAAGCTGTGCAGAAAACCTCGGTGCTTTGCGAAAGCCGCGATTTGACCGTCCAGTTCGACAATACCTGTGTCACTGTCCGCACAGACGGCGACTTGCTGGAACAGGTGCTAATGAATTACCTTTCCAATGCGATCCGTTACACTGTGGACGGCGGGCATATCGAAATCTCAGCAACGCACACCGATACCGGTGTCCGGCTCACCGTGTTCAATCAAGGCGAAGGCTTGCCCGAAGAGGAACTGCCAAAGATTTGGGAGAAGTTTTACCGCACCGACCGCGCGCGTACCCGTGAGGCCGGCGGTACCGGCATCGGTCTGTCTCTGGTGCGCGCCATCGCTGACACGCTGCATGGCTCCTGCGGCGCGGAAAATGTACCGGGCGGCATCTCTTTCTGGTTCGAGCTGCCCAACGCACCGGAAAGCAGTGATTCCGCAAACGATCCGCAATAAATTTTTGATTTTTGCATTTTCAGGCTTGACAGCAACCGAATCTCGTGGTATAGTATATAAGCACCTTAAGTGAGGGTCTTATATCGCGGGGTAGAGCAGTTGGTAGCTCGTCGGGCTCATAACCCGGAGGTCGT
>JAHZFK010000004.1:71386-104036 GCA_019421385.1 Clostridiales bacterium | reverse complement strand
GCGGCTTTGTCCGCCTCGCCCTTTGTTTTGGGTATGCCGGAAAAAACTTAGTTTTTTGAGTTCTTTCCGATATGTCCAAAAGCTTAGAAAGGAACGGTGAGGAAGATGAATAAACGTGCGAAACCGGTGCTTTCCATCGGTATGATTGTAAAAAATGAAGAGAAAAAACTGGAAAAGTGCTTAAAGGCTTTGCAGCCGCTGCGTGATGCTTTGCCCTGTGAGTTGGTGATTGCTGACACAGGTTCGACCGACGGTACACGTGCAATTGCAGAGCGTTATGCCGATGTAGTGTTTGATTTTGTGTGGGTTGATGATTTTTCGGCTGCGCGCAACGCCGTGATGAAAAAATGCAGCGGTTCATGGTATCTGACTGTGGATGCTGATGAGTATTTGGATGCTGAAGTATCTGAATTGGTTTCTTTTTTGAATAGTGCAGAGAAAGAGAAAACCGATGCCGGTTATATCAAAATTAGAAATTATAACACGACTGAAATGTTGCCAGGTGACTGTAATGAGGTTCTTACTTGTCGCATGGTACGCATGAAATCTGGTATATGCTATTCGGGCGCAATACATGAGTCCTTGCAGGTAGGCAATGGAAAGGTAACTCGATTTTTCCCTAAAACGATTCTACATCACGATGGTTATGCATGGAAGAACGAGCAAGATGCATTGTCAAAAATGAAACGAAATTTATCCCTGCTGGAAAAGGCTCTGGAGAAGAGCCCCAATAATGCTCGCATTTTGATGGAATGTATTGAGTCCTCTAATTTTCAGCCGGAAAAGCGCCATTTCTATGCGCACAAAGCATTTGCTTTGTTGCAAGGCGGTAAAAAAATTGAGGAAAACGCTTTTTCAGCACCATTAGCGCGTGATGCGTGCATTGTAGCGGTGGAAGAACAGTTACCTGAAGCTGAAAAGTGGATTGATTGGACAAAGAAGAAATTTTCCAAATCTGTGTTTGTACATATTGATGTGGCATATGCAGAGGCTTTGTGTGCGCACCGTAAGAAAAGATATGAGGATGTGATTCGCACAGCGGAACAGTATCTTGCAGCATTAGATAAGTTTTCTGAAAAATCAGATCAATTTGAATTATGCATTTCGCCTCTCCATCGTGTGAAACAGACTGATCGTCAGCGCATTATGCTTATGTTAGCAGAAGCATATGGTAAAATCGAGCAAGTTTCAAAGGTATGGGACCTGATACGCGGTTGGTCGTTTTATGATTCTGCACCCGAAATATTGTCGGATTGGGTTCGAGTAATGACATTGCTGGCTGCATTGCCAGAAGCCAAACAAGAAGCGCGAAGAGTCTTTGACGCTGCAAAAGCAGGTGATGAAGGAGAGAGCGTCTTGCAAAAGGCGTATGTGTCATCGGTACTCAATTTGTATTGGCAGCATGCGGGTGGAATTGGCGTTTTTGTTGAATTGCCATCAATATTAGGTGATTATGCACATTTTATTTCTGCTCAGAATGAGCAAGAACGAAATATGATTATTGAGCATGTGACAAATTGGGATGCTTATCCTGTTCCGTTTGCACAAGCCGCAATTCGTGCAGATATTGCGCTGCCTGATAGTTTTTATCAGAGGCCTATAGAAAAATTGCAGGATGTTGTATCATTGTTCGTATCTTGGGATGAATTTTATGCTGCTCATGCGCTGCGCTTTTTACAAAGAGATTTTTCGCAAACGTCACAATTGCAATTTGCATTTCTGTTGGCTTCTGCAGTTTTACGCGCTGATAGCTGTGTGGATGAAGAGCAAACAGAAGAACTTTGTCAGTGTTTTTTCAAATTCTCTGATAAATTTTTGAGCAGATACTATAATGCCGCTATATTACAGGAGGATAGCATACACTTAATTCCGGCCTTGCATCGATTTGCATGGTATGTACTTCGTTCGCAGGAGCACATCAGTGAGCAGAAATGGTCAGAGGCTGTTGCAGATTTGCGACATGCTTTGGAGAATGCGCCGGCAATGAAACATATGGTAAATTATTTGTTAAGACAGATGGAGGAGCATCAAAGAAAGAGTGTGCTCACACCAGAGATGAAGGCGCTGGTTCAAAAAATCCAGTCTATTTTGGCGGTGTATCCAGCAGATGATCCGGCAGTGCAAATGCTTAAAGCTAGTTCAGCGTATCAAAAGGTTGCACATTTGCTTGACATGATGCATTATTCCGAAGATAATGAGGAAGAAAACATATGAAAGTCGTCATTTTGGCGGGTGGATTGGGAACCCGCATCAGTGAGGAAAGTCATTTGAAACCTAAGCCGATGATTACCATTGGCGATCAGCCTATTCTATGGCATATTATGAAATATTACTCATGCTTTGGTTTTCATGATTTTGTGATTTGCTGCGGATATAAAGGTTATGTAATCAAAGAATATTTTGCTGACTATTACCTACATCGGTCAGATATTACCTTTGATTTTTCCGACGCAAATCGGATGACCGTACACAGTAATGTTGCGGAGCCGTGGCGTGTAACAATCGTAGATACCGGACTGAATACACAGACAGGTGCACGCATTAAACGGGTACAGAAATATATTGGAAACGAACCTTTTATGCTGACCTATGGTGATGGTGTAAGCAATGTTGACCTGAATGCACTGTTGGCTCAGCATGAGCAGAGCGGAAAAATCGTGACTTTGACAGGCATCCAGCCGGGGGGACGCTTTGGTGTACTGGATTTGGATGAGGATAGCAACACGGTTGTTGGTTTTCGCGAAAAAGCCAAGGAAGACGGCGGATGGATCAATGGTGGCTTTATGGTCGCTCAACCAGAGTTATTTGAATATCTTAGCACCGATATTTCTTGTGTTCTGGAGCGTGCCCCGCTAGAGTGTTTGGCGCGTGAGGGAAAATTGGGGATTTATAAGCACAATGATTTTTGGCAGTGCATGGATACCCAGCGTGACAGAGGACGTTTGCAGAGTCTGTGGGATGCCGGTAAGGCACCGTGGTGCGTTTGGGAAAAGTAGGAGGGTAGGTTTATGACCGTAACCGTATTTGGGCTGGGATTTGTTGGTTTGACAACCGCGCTGGGCTTGGCCAGTAAAGGGCATAAAGTTTATGGTTTTGATGTGGATGCAACCCGAAAGGAAACGATTGCATCGGGTCATCTCCCGTTTTTGGAGCCTGGATTGGATGATGCGCTTGCACAGGAGTTGGGGCAGCACTTCTATCTGACCGATTCACCTGCATGTGCTGTTGCGGAAAGTGAATGTATTTTTTTCTGTGTGGGGACTCCTTATGGGGATAATGGACAGGCAGATCTGACCTATCTTTTTTCTGCAGTTGACTTGGCACTGGCTGGTACGGATGAGGAGAAATTTCGTGTTTTTGTCGTGAAGTCGACCGTCCCTCCATCCACCGTGCAAGAACGTCTGATCCCTTATCTAAAAGCACACAGTGAATTTTACGGCCGTACCCTTGGTGCGGCAAACAATCCTGAATTCTTGCGCGAAGGCCACTGTTGGGAGGATTTTATTCACGCAGACCGTATTGTCTTTGGCGTCTGTGATCCACATTCGGAGCAGCTGTTGCGCGAATTATATCGTGATTTTTCCTGTCCTATTTTTGCCGTAACACTGAATACTGGGGAATTTATCAAGTACCTTTCCAATAGCCTACTTGCGACTATGATCAGCTATTCCAATGAAATGTCTTTGCTGGCCGATGCGGTAGGCGGTATCGAAGTTGCCAGAGCGTTCCGCATCCTGCATATGGATAAACGCTGGGGAGACTGTAATATGACCTCATATGTTTATCCAGGTTGTGGCTATGGTGGCTATTGCTTGCCCAAGGACACCAATGCTTTGTTAGCGCTTTCCCGTTCCAAAGGATTTGAACCTGGCATTCTCGCGCATGTCATAGCTACGAATGACCAGATGCCGGAGCGTATCGCAGAACGCATTATGAAGCAAGCTGACCCTTCGACGCGAATAGCCATCTTAGGGCTTTCCTTTAAGCCTGGATCCGACGATGTTCGACAGTCGCCTGCGGCCCCCATTCTTCGCATCTTGCAACAGAGTGGATATTGCCATCTGACGGCCTATGATCCGGTCGCAAATTCTCTATTTCAGCAGGCCTACCCTGATATTGTACTGGAATATCAGGACTCCATGGCACAGGCTGTGCGCGATGCTGCATTCGCAGTTATCCTAACCGCATGGCCGGAATTTGCTGATATCACGCAACAGACAAACGCTGTTATTGTGGACTGTCGGTATATGCTGTAATAAGATTCCATATTATGAGGAAATATTGATGAAACATAGTGAACCAAAGCATAATGAGCCTAAAATCATTGTTGTTACTCGTGCATACAATGTTGAGAAGTATATTCAAAATGCATTGCACAGCATGATATCACAAACATACGATAACTGGGAATGGTACTTGATCGATAATGCTTCAACGGATCAGACGCCTGCGATTATAGAAACATTTTTGAACAAACATCCTGACAAGCGGATTCATTATTACAAACGTAAATATAATTCTGTGTTGCATCCTGGCAAAGAAAAGGACCCATTTTCTGTTTCTGTATTACCTTCCCTGGTTGGTAAGGGATATTACATCACTACTCTGGATTCTGATGACTATTTTGTCCCCAGAGCATTGGAAATTATGGCAAAGCCTGTTATCGAGCATGGAGTTGACTATGTGATCACAGGGCGACAGGCATTTTCGGATACAGGCCATTATGATGCGAATTTGCCGGTTACCCGTCTTTTTTCTGATATTGCTGATCTAGCTGAGGTATGGCCGCAAAATTATGTTTGCATGCGTACCGTATGGGGAAAATTATTCCGTCTGGATGGTTATTATGCAATTCTGAAAAACAAAGAAATGGCATCTTTATCCAACGGAAGTGATACATATACAAACCTTTTGTATATGCAGATGTCTTCTTCTGCAGCCTCTGTGGGTGAAGTGACCGTTCATTTTTGCATACGGCCGGATTCTGTTTTCCATTCTAATGTGTATCCTGAGAGATATCGTGCGTATACTTTAATCTATCAAAAGACAATTGAATTGTTTCGGCAATGGAATCGTATGCAGCCGTCGAACCTGCTTTTCGCTGCACGTGTTTTGCAGTCTTCTATGTTAGAAACGATGTTACCGACTACTCGGGATGTTCAGTCGCCAACAGCACTGGAATTGGTGAAAAATATTTTCACAGACTCAACGGTTTATCAGGTTTTGAGTAAATATCAGCTCTATGATACCTTTGTGGATGATGCATTTGCACTGATGCGGCAGAACGCAGTACTGCCATTGGATAAGAGCAGTATGCGATCTGAGAAATATTTTCACATTTGGATTTTACGGGCGCTGATGCAACAGGAGCAGAATTGGTATTTGAAACTATGCTGCTTACTACGTGGAGTGCTGATGGGGGATAATCGTTTTCGAGTCGGATTAAAATATTTGCTTAGAATATTGGTAGAAAACACACAAGGAAACTGTCAGAAAGCATATGCTGCTTTATCCGAATTCGATATGAAAAATTTGATGGAAACGAACCCATTGGCGTCTACAGGCATTCTTTGTCGAGATCATGTTGCTTTGCAGCAGGTCATGACGGAAGAAAATGTGGAGTGGCAGAGTAGTGCTGCACCAACAAGTCAGGAACAGACCCTTATGGCTGACTATCGAAAAACTGTGATAACTTTATTGCAAAAAGGTGACCACGAGCGATTAGAGCAAGAGGTTTCTCTTTTCGCACAGCATGCTCCGCTTGATTATATGGTTCTCTATGCAAAGATATATTTGGCGTGTGTAAATAATGACATAGAAACTGCTTGTTGTATTGCTGGTGTAGTGGAGTTTTTATATCCATACAATTCATTATTGGTTGATATGGCAGCAATGATTTTAAAAGAAGACGGTCATTACCATATGGTGTATACGCTATATAAAAAATATCTATTCTATGCTGAAGAAACGCAAAAAGATGGAATCAAGCAATTGCTGCAGCAATTGGAAGATAAAATGCAGAATACATAAAACTGGGAGAGAATACAAAATGCCCAAAGTAACGGTTGTAACAACGACGTATAATCGCGAAGAACTTGTGACTCGTGCGATAGAAAGTGTCTTATCGCAGACATTTTCTGATTTTCAATATCTCGTTGTAAACAATGGCTGTACGGATGGTACACAAGCTGTTTTGAAACAATATGCCGAGCAGGATAGCCGGATTCAGCTGTTTTATATGCAAAAGAATAATATTATTTATCCTGATTTACTCGAAAATGAGGACACCCTTAATGCAGTTGAGCATGCTATTCACGAAGCGGGTGTGCCTTATTATATGAGCGTGGATGATGATGACTATATCATACCAGATACATTGGAAAAGCTGGTTGGTTTATTAGAAAGCTATCAGGCCGATATTGCTACGGTTGGTTCCCGCTGGTTTTATCCGGATGGGCGTGAGCAAGACAAGTTTGTTTTTTCTGGTGTTTTTGTTTATGACCGTGTGCAGGCAATGACCGAACTATTAAAGCGTGAAAAATTCAATAACGCCAGTGGCGGAAAATTGTACAGACAGGAGATATGTAACTTCCGGATGCATGGAGAGCAGGCAAAGCGAGATATCTATCGAGAATACCGTCGTATCAATCGAATTCATAAAATGGTTGTTTCGGGCGAACCGAAGTATTATTTTTACCGTCATAATTCCAATATGAGCGGTTTGAATACTGCTGAACAAATTACCCCACAAAAAATGCGGCAGCACTTAAATGCTAATTATGACCGAACTATCTGGCTTAGCCATGAAATGCCTGAAATTTCTGGCTTTGTTCATTATTGTGAATTGTCCTTTATGATATCCCTATATCAAAGAATCTATGCTTTACAAGTTTCTTCCTGCTATGCAATTGCGGAGGAGATGCTGAAAGTTTTGCAGGAAAATCGTCAGGTTTTGCATACATATCCTTGGTATACCGAACAGGAAAAGACATTTCTCAAGCGCAATCATCTACTATAAGGAGTTCAGTTATGACCGGATTTTATATTAGCAACTGGAAGGGAATCCCTGCTTCGTTCGCTAAGGAAACTGCAGATGTTACCGAACAGCTTCCTCATGAAACCTATGAGATTGTCCGTAAAACTAACGACAAATTCTTGCGGGATAAGGTCTTTTGTGAGGATGAGGACTATGTTTTTGTTCTGGAGGGTGTGATTTACAACGATGCTCTTCTACGGAAAGAATATAAATGCAGTACCATGCCGCAGTTGTTGCACACTATGGTCGCACAAAAAGGTGCGACCTTTCACAGCGAATTGATTGGCAACTATGCCGGAGCTTTTCTGGACAAAAAGCAAAACACATGGTTTGTATTTGCTAACAAATACGCAAGCAAAGAGATGTTTTATTATATGGACGGGGAACATTTTGTGATCGCTCCGCTACCAATTCAAATTTGTGAAACTTTGCGTGCAAACCATATTTCTTATCATTTTAATAATGACGCAGCCTATCTGATGATGACCTATGGCTACATGGGAACAGATGATACGTTTGTAAAAGAAATTAAAAAAATCGAAGCCGGATGTTATTTGAAGCTTGGTCCGAACGGTCATGAATGCATCCGATACCATCGCTTTACCAATCATGCCTATGATTTGAGTCAGGCTAGCGAAGAGGAGGTCATTACGGGAATTGACCGCCGATTCCGCGAAGCTATTCGACTAGAATACGAAAAGGATCGGCAGTATGGATATTCTGTTCATTTGCGCACCTTGACCGGTGGCACCGATTCTCGTGCCTGCGCTTTTGTTTCGGACAGTCTGGGATATAAAAACGTTGTCAATCTCACGACCGGACAGCCTAATTATGCAGATGAACAGATTGCCCGTGAAATAGCTCTGTATTTAAAAAATAGAATTATTTTCATGTCTAACGATGTACCGGGTGAAGACCATGATTTTCTCCAGCTGATCGACCAATCCATTTATTGTGGACAGGGCCTTTGCTACTATATGGAAGCCAGTAGTTCACTCCAAAAAAGCATTACATTGGATACTAAGAGCTATGGCTTGTCCCATGGCGGTGCTTTTTCCGAAGCATTTTTGACAACGGGCTATCTGAAAGACCCCAAAGAAGCCCCACCGGTACGGCCTCTTCATATTTATTCGAGTCTTTTGTTGGACAAGTGTCCCAAAGATCATCTCAAGCAATATGAGACTGAAGATATTTATAGCTTGTATTCGATTTTCTTTAACAAGCATAACCCCCAGCGCAATTTGACAGGGGCAGATTGCTGCCTTGCCTATCCAGGTCTTTATCCGGATCTGGTTGAATATTGCTTGAGTATCCCGGTATCCCTGCGAAAGGGGCATTACATTTATCATAAATGGCTATTTGGGAAGTATCCCGCTGCAAAACAATTTAAGCTAGAGAAGCTGAATGCCCGATATAACGATACTCGTTTGCAAAAGTGGTGTGGCAAGATGATGCGCTATGGATCACCGGCACAGTACCTACGGTGCAGTAAAGATCCGCTTCCGACTAAACTGCGTCGTCGTTTTCAGCTGGATCAAAAGATTAAAGCCAGCCGTCTGGCACTTATGCCATTTGATTATTGGTATCAGACTGATACAAAATCTCGGGAATATATGGATCGATATTTTGCTGAAAATCTGCAAAATCCGGTTTTGGATGAACAGTTGCGGCAGGATTTGCAATATGTCTATCATAACAGTCAGGCCCGTCCAAAATCGATGGCAATTACAGTTGTTGGTGCAGCCAAGCTGTTCTTTGGGGGGAAAGACACATGGAACATATGAAGCTTTTAGGTCAAACTGATTACCATAAAATCAAAGAAATCATTCAAAAGTTAAAAGAGACTTCGAAAGAGATATTTATTTTTCCAATTGGTGGAGTGGGAGCCAATTTGTTTTCTGTGATGCAAAAATTTGGCGTTAAGATCACGGGACTGGGAGACAATGCGGCGCAAAAAATTGGACAAAAGTTTCATGGGATTCCCATTCTCTCTTTCTCAGAGATTTTGGAGAAGCATTCAGATGCAATTATTCTGATCGGCTCTCGTATTTATGCGTCTGAGATCATTCAGCAATTTCAAAACGCTGGATTCCTGAAAAGCAATCTTATATTTGAGGAGTTCAGTGGGTATGCTGCAGTATCTCAGTTAGATGTGTCATCGTTGCTTCAAAAAAATAAGGACAAGCTGCAAAGACTGCTTCCGCTTTTGGCAGATGATCAATCTCGAGAAGTGTTATACGGATATCTCAATTATTTGCAAACATTTGATTCTGAATATATCCAGCAGATTCGAGCGCGGGAAACTATGTATTTTGATTCTTCCATTTATTCTTTATCTGATGATGAAGTTATTGTGGATGGTGGAGGCTATACTGGCGATACGTTTTCGGTCTTCTCTCGTCTAGTGCCGTCCTTTGATACCTATTTTTTGTGTGAACCGATGCATGATATTATGGAAAAAGCCAAAGCGCGGCTATCCGGAATGGATTTTTCGGGTTCAGTTCATTACATTGAAAAGGCGCTCTGGAATTGCGAAACTTCTCTATTCTTTAATGAGCACGGTTCTGGTTCGATGGTAGAGCAGGCAGGAAATGTACCTACTGAAGCTGCGCCATTGGACAACATCGTGAATGGAAAAAATGTAACGCTGATCAAGTTGGATGTCGAAGGCAGCGAAGAAAAAGCTTTGATAGGTGCAAAGCAGACGATTGCCCGATGCCATCCAAAACTCGCGGTATGTGTTTATCATTTGACAAATCTGTTTGAACATGGTGGATTTGATATTCTTGACCTGCCGCTGAAAATCAAAGAACTGCATCCTTCCTATCAAGTCTATCTGCGTCACTATGGGGCAGGATTAACGGATGCTATATGCTATGCACTGTGAGGAATTTGGCATGAAGAATGAAACAACTGCTAATTTCACAAAATTAAATCTTTTATCCGAATTAGTTCCTCTGAGGACACCTCTTTCGGTAGCAATTTCTCCTAATAACATTTGCAATATTCAATGTAAATATTGCTATCATGGTTCAGACAAGAAAAAGGAAGATATTCGAAATAAAACCTATGTGCCAACCATGATTTCGGAGGAGTGTTTTGAACGAATTGTATCGCAGTTGGAGGAGTTTGATGATCCAATCAAGCAGATCACAGTAATCGGCTTAGGGGAACCTCTCGTTAATCAAAATCTTCCGGACATGATTCATACATTGAAAGCTCGTGCAGCGGAAAGAGTTAAAATTTCCTCCAATGCACTGATGTTGACCCATGAATGGTCGGAAAAGCTCATCCAAAGCGGTTTGGATGTGTTCAAAGTATCTATTCAAGGCATCCGTTCTGAAGTCTATCGTACTATGTGCGGTACACGCATGGATTTTAACAATTTAGTGGACGAACTCACTTATTTTTCATCCATCCGCGGTAACTGTAAGCTGCATATCAAATGTGTAGATGCGGCTTTGGATTTTTCTACGGGAGAGGATAAACGTTTTTTTGAGATTTTCAAGCCAATTGCCGACTTTGTACAAATCGAAAATCTCAATGAAACTGATGAAACTGGAAGAATCATTGACGAACGCAATCGTTGGGATGATAGCATAGATATCCATAATGCAAAAGTTTGTTATTTCCCGTTTTATTTTCTGGATATCTTAGAGAATGGCGATGTTGCACCTTGCTGCAACACGGGGTTTCATATTTCCAATATCTATACCCATTCACTCAAAGAAGTGTGGACCCAGCAGATCCATACCCTGTGCGAGAATATGCTCAATGGTCAAATCGATCAGCTTCCCTTATGCTCTAATTGTACCATTTGGAAGAATTTGATGCGCCCGGAAAATTTTCTGGACGATGCCCGGGAAGCCATTCTGGAAAGGTGGAAGATTCATGAGTGAGCATGTTGCTACAACCGATCAGAATCGGGCTGCCTTGTATCAAGTACTTCCTCTGGACACGCCGTTGGGCATTACAATTTCACCCTGCAACATCTGTGACTTTCGTTGCATTTACTGTGGGCAGGGTGATGAACAGCGTACTGCTTCCATGTTAACGCTGGAGCGGTTTCATATTCTGGCGGATCAACTTGCTGCATTTCCTCGTGCAATTAAGCAAGTGTCCTTTGTTGCAAACGGCGAAACCATTCTGAATCCTGAGTTACCGGATATGATTGCGCTGCTTAAGCAGCGTGGACTGGCGAATCAGATCAAGATTATCACCAATGCGAATCGGCTTACCCATAACTATGCCGATCGTCTGATTGATGCTGGGCTGGATACCTTAAAAGTTTCCTTACAAGGAATCACTTCGGAAAAATATCAGAAAATCTGTAAAACAGCTGTTGATTTCGATCGATTGAAAGAGCAGCTTTTCTATTTTTACGATCATCGCAAGCAATGTTCTTTGCATATTAAAGTCATCGATATTGCTTTAGATGAGGGGGAAGAGGAACAATTTTATCGTATGTTTGATGACTATGCGGATTCTCTTTTTGTGGAGCAATGCATCGGGGAATATGCGCTCCATCCGGCAGAAGAATCTAACAAATTTCAATTTGATACTTCGAATATGAAGATATGTTCTTTGCCTTTTTATACGCTCTTTATTGATGATTTGGGCTATGTATTCCCTTGTTGTCTCATCAATCGATATGAAACCTCTGCACAGCCCATGGGCAATGTTTTTGAAAAACCAATCAAAGAACTATGGGATGATGAATTTAGGGCTCTGCAACAATCGCTTTTACAAAAGCAGGTGCCGACCTGCGCGATTTGTCAGGATTGCAAGCGATTTGCGGCATGTAGTAAGCCTAGCGATATCATTGATGGGCATGAGCAAGAAATTTTGGAAAGGATGCATCGGCAGTGAATTTCATTACTTCTATGCAGGATAGAAAATATATTGAAACTATTCGACAAGCAGAGCAGCCGGTGATTCTTTTTGGAGCAGGAAATGTCGCAAAAGCAACACTTCGTGCCTGTCAAAAACAAGGGATTTCTGTAAAATGTTTTTGTGATACCTATTGGTCGGCTAAAAAATCAGAATTTCTTTCCTATCCGCTTCAATCGGTTGATTATATTACATCAAATGATATTGTTATTATTTGTTCCCTGCGTTTCTTGAAAGATCTTCGCAAAAAGCTGCAACCTATTGGCTGCAAATTGGTTGATTTCTACTGGGTATTCTGTGATACCGAGTGGAATGATGAGGAAACCAAAGAGTATGCGGGTTCTTTACTTGATGCAAAGGAAGGATTCTTTCTGAGTCGATATGATAATAGAGAGAATATTATTGTGCGCAATCTTAATCTGTTTATAACAGAAAAATGTACGCTTCGCTGTGAGGGGTGTGTCGCATTAGTGGATTATCGCAAAGCATCCCCAAACAGTGATTTTGAACAAGATAAGCAAGCGATTGGTAATTTGTTATCAAATACATATGCGCTGCAATTATCTATTTTAGGTGGAGAGCCTTTGTGCCATCCTGACCTGGATCAATATATTTCATACTGTGATACTTTCCAGTCGTTTGCACGTATGTCCTTGGTGACAAATGCTACGATCATGCCAAGTGAACATTTGCTGCATATAATGAGTCAATGCAAACGGCTCATTGTCAATATCAGCGATTATGGCGCCCCACAACAAAAAATCACGCAACTTTGTGAACTTTTGGATCAATATCATATTTTATATGCCGTTTATACAAAGGAATCTCAATGGATTGATTATGGAGATTTTTCGTATCGCGGATACTCGGAATCTGAACTAAAAAGTGTTGCAAAAACATGCTTTGCGAATCAATGTGTTGCTCTTAAAGACGGAAAATGGTTCCTTTGCGGCCGTATTGCTCATCAATATTCCATGCATGCAATTCCCAAAGACGATTGTGAATTTGTCGATCTTCTGCAGATTGATCCTGCGCAAGTCAAACCAGCAATTCAATGTGAATTGGACAAGCCGTATTTACGCGGTTGCCAGTATTGTTCTGGTGGTGCGTATTATGCAGAAAATACGCTGGAACCTGGAATCCAATGCACATATATCAAATCTTATCCATATTATGAATATACCTAATTCCTCTTGGAGAAGTGTACGATGTCCAATATTACCATCCTTACATTGACCTATAATCGTGCACATATGCTCAAACGGACCATTGAGCATGTGTTGGCACAAACATACACGGACTTTAGTTATTTAATTGTTAATAATGGTTCGACGGATGATACATCTGAAGTCATACAAAACTATTGTCAGCAGGATAGCCGGATAAAGACGATTCATATGCCTGAAAATTTCATATTGCATCCGGACAGGCCTGAGTGTGTAAGTTTGGTTCAAGAAATGGAACGGTTGATTTTTCAGCCTCCGGAAGAATACCATATGCAAATCGACGATGATGATTATATGGATGCAGACGCGCTGGACACTTTGCTTCGTTTAAGCAAAGAATATCAGGCCGATATTGCTACTATAGGATCGCAATGGGTCTATCCCGACGGAAGTCGGAAAGATAAGTTTGTTTTTGACGGTATCTTTGTATATAATCGTGTTCAAGCGATGCAGGAGTTGCTCAAACGGGAAAAGTTCAATAATGCGGCAGGCGGTAAACTTTATCGCAAAGCAGTATGCGATATTAGGCTGCCTATTACTCGATGGAGAAGTGATGTTTATCGCGAATATCGGCGTATTAACCGTATCCATCGCATGGTGGCGACTGGTCAGCCAAAGTATTCTTTCTATCGGCATGAAAAGAATCTGAGCGGACTGAATACCGCCAATGAGATTACCCCGCAGAAAATGATGAAGTACCTGACTTCGAATCGAGAACGTACCATATTTTTGCAAAAAGAAATGCCTGAACTGGCTGGATTTGTTCATTATTGCGAATTATCATTTATGATTTCGTTGTATCAACGCATCTATCGCCTAAACGTAACATCATGTTATGACATTGCAGAAGATATGCTGCGAGCGCTGCGTTCCTGTCGCAATCTGCTTCCGCAATACTCGTGGTTTACCGATGACGAACGGCGATTTCTAAACGAGATGCATCTGCTGGAAGCAAACTAAAAGAAAGGAATCTTCATGTCACATCCTATTTCGATTATCTTAAGCACATATAACAGGCAGACACTGTTGCCGCGAATGTTGGACAGTTTATTGTCACAGACGTTTTCAGACTTTGAACTGCTTCTGATAAATAACGGATCGACTGACCAGACTGATTCTATATGCCATCAATATGTCCAACGAGATTCTCGTATTCGTTACTTTTCATTGGAAAAAAATCAGGGAGCAGCAAGAGCACGTAATTTTGGGCTAGATCATGCGTTGGGAGACTATGTTTCTATGGTGGATGATGACGATTACTGCTGTCCCGACATGATGCAGACACTATTTGATATGGCAGCAGAGCATCAAGCCGATATCGCAGTTGTAGGGTGCCAAAATGCATATGGTGATGAGTTGGAAGACTTTTACGTGTATGATGAGGAATTCGTCCTCCGTGGAAGCGGTGGACTTTCAGCTTTTTTGGAGCGTAAACTTTATAACACGAATGCAGGAACGAAACTATTTCGTCGTACCCTTTTTGATGGCTTACGCTGGACCGAAGGTACACGAGTCGATGATATTCATTTTATCTACAAATTGTTTGCGCGTGCGCAAACGGTCGTTGCTTGCGGAAAACCGCTTTATATCAAACGCAAACATGATGGTAATATGACTGCGTTCTTATCAGGTAACCGGTTGACTCCGGATGTGCTGGAGGATTATCTGGCCATGCAGAATGAACGAGTGGACTATATCACAGAACATGTGCCTGCTCTGACGGAACAAGTGCGCTATGCGCGAGTGTCTTACATGATTTCTATGGTAGAACGCATAGAGTTAGGGGATAGCGAAGACTGTCAGAAGCAGTTGATGAAGATGAAGCAGTTCCTCCGTTGCCATGCGGACGAGCTTTTGAAAACGCGATGGACTACTGAACGCGAAAAGCAATTAATGCAAACTTATGTTTTACAAAATGAGGTGCTTGCATGAGATCGCCAGCTGAAATGCGTACTATACAAATTGATATTACGAACGCATGTATTCATCAATGCTCCAACTGTACCCGATTTTGTGGACATCATCGCAAGCCCTTCTTTATGGATATGGAAACCTTTCAGCGGGCGGTTGACTCTCTGGAGGAGTTTCCGCGCTGTATTGGTATGATGGGGGGAGAACCAACCCTGCATCCACAGTTTGAGCAGATGGCACGCTATCTGGCTAGCAAGCACCCATCTCGTCATCAGATGTTGGACACACGCAAACCGATTGCAGATTTTTCGCGCTATATCTATGACAAAAATTATATCTTGGATGAGAGCTTGAATGAACGATGTGGCCCGGGACTGTGGACTTCGATGGTAGAACCATATTATCGACATTTTGAACTTATTCAAGATATTTTTAGTTTTCAAAATATCAATGATCATCAAAATGAGTCACTGCACCAACCGCTGCTTGTAAGCCGAAAGGATTTGGGCATTTCGGATAGTGATTGGTATCCACTGCGTGATCAATGCTGGATCCAGAATTCATGGAGTGCAACTATTACGCCGAAGGGCGCATTTTTTTGTGAGGTAGCGGGTGCACTGGATATGCTGTTTGATGGGCCGGGCGGTTGGAAGATTGAGCCGGGCTGGTGGAAACGCACACCGGATGAGTTCGGGGATCAGCTGCGCTGGTGTGAGATCTGCGGCGGTGCATTATTCAATCGGGGTAGGCTTTCTACAGAAGAGATAGATGATGTTTCACCAACTGTTTACGAACTGCTAAAAAAGCAGGGGTCACCCAAGCTGAAAAAGGGAAGAGTGAGTTTGTTCGGATCAAAGGATATTCGAAAGGGTGAAGCGATGCCGGAAACCAATAATCGTTATTTGACCGATCACTCTAAGCGTATGTCCACAAGCAATCGTGCGCTATATCCCAAGGCCTTTGATATGGTTACGCTTCCTTCAAAAAAAGAAGAGACGGTATTCGGTGTATGGTTGAACAAAGTGATTTCTGCTGGCAGTCAAGACTGGATCGTGATTTGCACTAATCCGGCAGGGCGAGAAAAAGTCTGCCAGACAGTGGAACGCTTGAAAAATGTTGTTTTGAATCCAGGGGTCTGCTACTCTTTTTCGTGTGGCGTTCTTTTCCATGCACATGCATATGCGCTAAGGTGTACCGGCTTTGATGGGGTTGCACATATGGAATCGCTTGATGAGTTCCTGACTCTATGGCCGGAGGATAAGAATGTTAAGTTGACAGATGATTTTGATGCATTGCAGAATCCAGATTTGGTACAATGGGAAACCTATGTTCGAGAAAAGCATTTGGAATGTGATCCACAGGTGCGTAGGTGCTTGCAAAAAATTCGCAGCGATTATGAAAGGAAATAGTGCAATGCTTATTTCTTTTATTATTCCGATTTACAACCGAGAGACTCTGATTGAGGGGTGCCTGCATAGCCTGCTCTGTCATGCATGGAAAGATTATGAGATCATTCTGGTCGATGATGCATCGACTGACCGCAGCGCAGCTATTTGCGACCAATATGCTAGCCAGTATCCTCATATTCATGCCGTTCATCTTATGGAAAATCATGGCCCGGGTTTTGCGCGCAATAGAGGCTTAGAAATGGCACAGGGTGAGTGGATATTCTTTTTGGATAGCGATGATTTTGTCTGTACAGAAAATCTCTCAGATATCGTCTCTCAAATTGAGCGTATGCCAGCATCGGTTGACCTGATTGCAATTGATGTGATCGATGAATTCAATGGGGTTCGGTGGGACTATCCTTATTTTGAAGAGTCGGAAATATTGGATGTGGCTGCCTATATCGAGAAGTATCCCATGCGGATACATATGCCACTCTGGAACT
This sequence comes from Clostridiales bacterium, assembly GCA_019421385.1. Taxonomy (GTDB): domain Bacteria; phylum Bacillota; class Clostridia; order Oscillospirales; family Butyricicoccaceae; genus Agathobaculum. Next base: position 87,082 of record JAHZFK010000004.1, on the reverse strand, counting down.
ATCTGTTTCGGCGATCGCATATTGAGAATCACCATCTTCGTCTTCCTGATTTATATGCACATGAGGATATTGCTTTTTTGCTAGATGCATTTCGAGATGTTAGATTGATTGGCTGTATTCCTGGATATTTTTATTGCTATCGTCGAGGGGTATCAGCAAATTCGCTGGCAACCAAGCACCATGGTTCCTATCCCATCAAGCCATATGAACCATATATCACCACACTATGTCGAGATATTCAAAAATGGACTGAGATGGAAGATCGTGTGCGCCAAACGGTTTACACACAACTGCTGGTTAAGTGTGCCCTTAATATTGTCCATGTGCTTGCGGAGCAGGAAGCTCCATGCAGACATCCGTTAAGCAGACAGATTATCGGAGCTGAAGCCGTGCAGGCGGTGGGAGTGGAACAATATCTGAAAGATATCTTGTTTGAAAGCCTGCCTCAATACGCCGGAAAAACCTGCTTTCTTGCACCTGCCAACAAAATTTCCAAGATTTTGGCGGATTATTTGGCGCTTTACGGCTGTCAGGTGATAGGTATGATAGACAATCATGTAACGTCGCTACAGACTCCATTAGGGACCTTCATTCCGGTCTATCCACGGGAACAGGCTCAACAGGTTTGCAAGGGGGTTCCCATCCTGATTACAAATAACTGGGGCGTTGGCGCAAAATTAGAAAAATATTTTCATTCTCAGGGTTTGATCACGCTGCCCTGGATGTTGAATCGAGATGGTGAAACGTAATGATAAATCAGGCAGAGTTAGACCAGCTTACCGGCCGTCCAATTATTCTTTTTCCCTTTGGACGGGATGGTAAAGCAGCTTTAGATACCTTCTTGGCCCATGGATATACGGTACGCGCTATTTGGGATAACTTCAAATATGGACAGATGTACCATGGTATTCCGGTGGAAAAGCCGGAAGCTGTTATCGATGACACAACGGCAGTTGTTCTGTGCGCAGGTGCTTCCATCCAAGCGATGCTGCTAAAGCAAGCAGAATCACTTTGTCAAGCGGTCTATTTGGGCGGAGATATCTTGCGCTCGATGGAATTGACGCACCGAGAGTATGGCAGCAACTTTATGCTCATCAACCAGAGTATTGAATCGGAATGGAGTCAGGATCATCCGGATCAGCTGGTGCTGCATAGTTTGGAATTACCTATCACTGACCGCTGCTCTCTGCGATGCAGGGATTGCAGTAATTTGATGCAATATTTTACAAATCCCACGGATGCCGATGTAGAAGCTACGCTGGTAGATGCCGACTATGTGTTGAATTCTGTCGATCGGATCGAGCAATTGCGATTGTTAGGCGGAGAGCCGTTTGTATCTAAACAACTCTATCGCTATGTGCAGCATTTTGTTGACTGCAGCAAAATTGAGTTTATCCATATTTTTACTAACGGCACAATCGTACCAACGGGCGATAATCTAGAATGTTTGAAGCATCCCAAGGTTTTTGTTAACATCAGCAATTATGGCCCTCTTTCTCGCCATATTGCCGAGATTGAATCACTTTTTCAGCAAGAGCATATTCTTTATCGTGTCGCAGATGTTACGGAATGGACCGATTGTTCTGGTATTGCCGAACATCATCGCTCGTGTGAAGAGTTAGCGCAGGTCTTTGGAGATTGCTGTGCCAGCCGCCTGTTGACATTGCGCGACGGACGTCTGTTCATCTGTCCGTTTTTGGCTAATGCACAGGCGTTGCATGCTACTCCAAAAGCAGTTGATGAATCGTTGGTGCTTTCTCGGTATAAAGGAATAGAACTACGACAGGCATTACGCGAATTTATGGAAAAAACCTATTTTCGCGGATGTGATTTTTGCGCAGGCAGACCGCGCGGAATCGTGAATATTCCGGCAGCGATACAAACGAAAGAGCCTAAGATATACGATAGATATGATGTAGATTGAGGTGGATTATGCCGTCGATTTTAACTGAGGATTTGCAATATACCCTCTCTAAATTAACAGAGAGTGAGAGAAAAAAACTGACGAACTCCACTGTGCTGCTGACAGGTTGTGCTGGATTCCTGGGATACTATTTCCTGCATTTTTTTCAAGAGCATGCTCAACAGCTTGGAATAAAAAAAGTAATCGGCTTGGATATTTTTTTACATGGTGTTCCGGCTTGGATAGAGGATTTTCAGCAGGATGAGAGGTTCGACATCCGCAAGTTTGATATTACCTGTGATGAACTGTCGACAATCAGTGGTGCGTCAGAGGTGGACTATATTATTCATATGGCCTCGATTGCGTCACCGATTTATTATCGCCAATACCCCATCGAAACATTGGATGCCAACATATGGGGGTTGCGTCATTTGCTTGATTTCTATAAGGATAAGCCTCATAAAGGTTTACTGTTTTATTCATCCAGTGAAATATATGGAGATCCGGATGAAAAAAATATCCCGACGAAAGAAGAGTATCGTGGTTCGGTTTCCTGTACGGGACCGCGGGCGTGCTATGACGAAGCGAAGCGTCTGGGCGAAACATTATGTATGCTTTATGCGCAGCAATACGATATGCCGATTCGGATCGTGCGTCCGTTTAATATTTATGGCCCGGGTATGTGTTTGGATGATCGAAGATTACCGCCGGATTTTGCAAAGAGTATTTTGGAAAACAAAGATCTTGTGATTTTTTCGGATGGAACACCGACACGAACATTTACATATGTAGCGGATAGTGCTGCAGGTGATTTGAAGGTTCTGCTATATGACAAATTTGATTATTTTAACATTGGCAGCGAATCGCCGGAGATTACAGTCAAACAATTGGCGGATTATTTTATTACGGCTGGGCAAGAGATTTGCGGGTATACGGGAAAGGTTATCTATCAGGTATCTGAAGATAAGCATTACTTAACCGATAATCCGCAGCGGCGTTGTCCGGATCTGAGCAAGGCCTATACTTTGCTGGAATATGCTCCTACGATTTCGATTGCAGATGGCATCCGTCGGTTTCTGAAATTTTTTAAGGAAAACGATCCGCAGGAATATAATTGGTGACATTTCAGACAAGATCTGTTCTGGAAAGCAGAAGTTTAGAGATAGCGTTAGCTAGCTTTCTTATATGATGCGCACAAACTAATCCGTGTATAGTGTGGGACAACCTACTGCCAAGTTGGTTGCCGATTGAGATTTGGCCATTTTATTGTTCGGAATGATCGAATGCGGATACCCAGCAGGTATTCTACTGATTTGCAGAAATCGAAGATAATGTTTTCGATACTGTATAGTAATAAATTTTAATGTGGAGGAGAAATGTAGTGAGCAACCGTATAATATTGCATATTGGTACTCCTAAAACGGGAACTACTGCAATACAGCGATTTTTAATAGAAAATGAATCGTTACTCCAACAAAATGGGTATTCCTATCCGAGACTTCCGGGAAAGGGTTCTATACCTAACAACGGATATGGCTTTAGCGATTATGTCAAAAATGAGATCGTGGATACATCCGATCCGGGCTGGGCAAAGCTGTGGAAAATCATCAAAACAGAGTTGGCCAAAAAAAATGTAATTCTTTCATGGGAAGTCATCTTTAATTATGATATAAAAAGCTTTTTTGATGCTATAAAAAAGCAATGTGATACTATCCAAGTGATTGTGTATTTGCGTCGACAAGATCGTTATATAGAATCGCAATGGAATCAAGTGGTAAAACAGGCGCATTATCCGTTTGAATTTGAAGAATATGTTGCTTCTGGTGTGCTTCCACTCAATTACAAAGAACGATTGGACACCATTGCACAGATCATTGGAAAAGAAAATTTAATTGTTCGTATATATGAAAAAGGTCAGTTTGAAGGCGAAAGGAAGGATGTTATTTCTGACTTTTTACATGCACTGAACATAAAAGTTGATTGGAATACATGCAAAGTTACTCCAAATGATAATCCTTCTTTGTTAGGAAATTACTTGGAAATAAAAAGGCGACTCAATATGGATTTCTGTCGATATCGATGGTTTTATATTATAGAGAGTATGCTTTCTGAAACTATATTTCATCGAGCAGACTCATTGAATATAAAAAGTGCACAGGGCATGTTTACAAACGAGAAACGTACTGCATTTTTACAACAATATGAAGCGGATAATGCAGCTATTGCACGGGAATACTTAGAGCGGGATGATGGGATTTTGTTTTATGATCATCAACAAATCGCACTAAACGAATTGGATGCTTCGACATTACCTAATTCGATAAAAAAAATATACTCTGGATTATACGAACATTGGAAAAAGTGTATATCTGCTCCAAATATTGATACAACATCTTTGAAGCACTCGACAAAAAGTGTGGAAAAGGCACAAACACAAATGGACTCCGAATTGGATGAACTTCAAAAGGTACATACATCAAGAGAGGATTTTATAGAAAAATGCTTTAAGATTGCTCATAAATATAATCGATTCTTGGCAGAAATATATGAAGATAAATTTGAGAAAGATTTAGAAATTCCAGAATATCTTCATAAACGGTGTCGAGGGAAAAGGGTTTTTTTATTTGGTACCGGTGCCTACAGTCAATGTTTCGTAGAAAAAACAAATATTTTTCCAGTTACTTTTTTGGATAATAACGCCCAAAAGCAGCAACAGTTTTATGGGAAAGATATACTAAGTCCAGAGCAAATCGAAAATTGGAACAACTGTTTTGTTATTATCGCCGTCAAAAAGCCAGAAGTGATTGCTGTGATGGAGCAGCAGTTGAAAGGCTACGGGCTCAAAAAAGAAGTGGATTATCTAGTTGCCCCAGAATATTTTATGGATCCATATTAAATACTAAAATTTCCGGAGTATATCGCATGTAGGGGGAATTTTATGAATACAATTCAAACCCACCTTGATTTATTAGAGGCAGAAGCCATTTATATTATGCGCGAGGTTGTAGCCGAATGTGAAAAGCCGGTCATGCTGTATTCGATAGGCAAGGATAGTTCGGTCATGCTACACCTGGCAATGAAAGCTTTTTATCCAGAAAAACCGCCCTTTCCGTTTTTACATATTGATACAACTTGGAAATTTCAGGAAATGATTGAATTTCGTGATCGGATCGCAAAGAAAATGGGCATCGAAATGCTAGTATATACGAATGAAAAAGGCGTTGCCCAGGGGATAAATCCGTTTGATCATGGTGCGGCCTATACCGACATCATGAAAACTCAGGCACTCAAACAGGCGCTAAATCAATATGGATTTACTGCTGCTTTTGGAGGCGGTCGGCGCGATGAGGAGAAATCACGCGCTAAAGAGCGTGTCTTCTCGTTCCGCAACAGTGAGCATGCTTGGGACCCCAAAAATCAGAGACCGGAAATGTGGAAGCTCTATAATACTATAATTAACAGGGGAGAAAGTATCCGGGTATTTCCGTTGTCGAATTGGACCGAAAAGGACATTTGGCAATATATTGCTCGTGAAAAGATCGAAATTGTGCCTCTGTATTTTGCTAAAGAACGCCCAGTAGTTTATCGTGATGGAAATATCATTATGGTCGATGACAATCGGATGAAACTAAGGGAAGAAGAACAAGTTGTTATGAAAAGCGTACGATTTCGTACCTTGGGATGTTATCCATTAACTGGTGGAGTAGAGTCCACGGCCAGCACCTTGGATGAAATCATTGCCGAAACACTGAGCGCGGTCAGCTCCGAGCGTACCAGCCGCGTCATTGATCATGAGATGGCTGGTAGCATGGAGCGCCGCAAGAGAGAGGGGTATTTTTAAGCTATGAGCGGACTACTTAAATTTATCACCTGCGGCAGTGTAGACGACGGTAAATCCACCTTGATCGGTCATATGCTCTATGATGCTAAGCTGTTGTTTACCGATCAGGAACGTACGCTGGAACTGGATAGCAAGGTAGGCAGGCGGGGTGGAAAAATTGATTATTCGTTGCTGCTCGACGGTTTGATGGCCGAACGTGAGCAGGGCATCACCATCGATGTGGCTTACCGCTACTTTTCGACCGAGCGCCGGAGCTTTATCGTGGCTGATACCCCGGGACATGAGGAATACACTCGTAATATGGCGGTTGGCGCTTCCTTTGCGGAATTAGCTGTCATCTTGATTGATGCAACTAAGGGAATTCTCACTCAGACTCGACGGCATGCGCGTATTTGCGCGTTGATGGGCATACGCTATTTTGTGTTTGCCGTCAATAAAATGGATTTGATTTATTTTGATCAGATACAGTACCGCAAGATAGAAAAAGATATCCGCAAGCTGGCTGTCGAACTGGATCTTGCCCACGTAGATATCATCCCGGTATCTGCAACTGAGGGCGATAATGTGACTCATAACTCTAGCCGGTGCCCTTGGTATACCGGCAAATCGTTGCTGGATTACTTAGAATCGATTGAACTTAGTGAAGATGTTCGAGTTGATCATTTTGTGCTGCCGGTGCAGCGTGTCTGCCGCCCAAACCATACCTTCCGCGGCTTTCAGGGGCAGATTTCCGCTGGTTCGGTGGCTGTGGGAGATGAGGTGCGAATTTTGCCGAGCGGGGAAACGGCTCAGGTAAAGCGCATCCTGTGCACCGACCGAGAGGTGGAGCGGGCGCAGCGTGGACAACCGATCACCTTGCAACTGGGTCGAGAAGTAGACGTATCACGCGGTTGCGTTATCACTAGGGATCCCAACTTGCATATCGGCAGGCTGTTTGTGGCCACTATCCTGTGGATGGACGATGTGCCATTGGAGATTGGGAAAACCTTTTTTGCCAAGGTGGGCGTCAAAGTTATTCCAGCAACAGTCATGCACATTAAGTATAAGGTGGACGTTCATACGGGGGAACAGCTTGCGGCCAAGAAGTTGTGGAAAAATGAGATTGCTGTCTGCGAATTTGCACTATCAGATAAAATCGTTTTTGATACATTTTCTGGGTATAAAGACTTGGGTTGCTTTATCCTCATGGATATTCTTGTGCGGGAGTACCGCTGTTCCGGAGGAACGGATACCGCCAATCCAGCGGCAGGAAACCGCTGTTCCGGAACAGAGATACCGCACTTAATTGATTGTTACCTGCGAGTTCACTCGCTTAAGGCTGGATCTAATCCATATACCTCCCGCATAGATCGATAATTCGCAGGATCGGTTGGAACGATGTTGATCTTATATGCGTCATGCTTGATGCGGTCCAGGATTGCTTCCGACAGAGGACTGTCATCACCACCCAGCTGATCATACCAGCCATTGGAATCATACTGAGAGCAGAAGATGGTAGATGACTTCCTGCGTCTCCTGTGGAGAAGTTCCAGTATATCATGCTGTTCCGATTCCGTGGGTTTCAGCAGGAGCCATTCATCAATGATCAGCAGGATTGGGTTGGCATATTTCGCCTGAACTTTTTTGTATGTACCGTCATTACGTGCCAGCTCCAGTTCAAGAAGCAGATCCGGAAGCCGGACATATTTCGTTTTGTAGCGCTGCTTGCAGGCTTCCATCCCAAACGCACAGGCCAGATAGGTTTTCCCGCTTCCGGTAGCGCCGGTAATAAAGAGATTCCTATGCTCTGTGATATATTCACAGGTTGCAAGCCGCTCAATCAAAGACCGGTTCAGCTTGCGCCCGGAAGTATAGTTGATATCTCCAATGTATGCCTCCGGCTGGTCAAACCCGGCATTGCGGATCAGGCGTTTCAGGCTGTTGCTTTTACGGTTGCTGTATTCGATGTCCACCAGCATCCCGAAACGATCCTCAAAAGGAATCCCTTTCATCCTGGGGTCCTCCATCTGGGTGCGGAATGCATCTGACATGGAAGTCAGGCGCATTTCAATCAGTTTATCTATCGTGCTTTGTGTGGTCATGGTTCCTTACCTCCTGTAGTAATCCGCGCCTCTTGTAAGCGCGTGGCTGTTTTTTGTTGGCTCTGTATGGCTGCCTGTTGCCTTCCTTTTATCTGGCATCTCCATCTGGTCGTTTCCGGTATCAAGGATGTTCTTGATACTCTTATAACTGGGAGTAGCCGTAAAGGAGAGTGCTTTCCGACAGGCGGCTTCCAATCGATGGGAGGAATACTTGTCGGCCAGCTTCAAAAGCCCCATACAACTGCGGTAGGACTGTTGTTCTACACGCTTGGAGGTAAGGATTGCGTCTACTACCTGACAGGTACTGGAACCGATCCGCTCCGCCCATTTGCGGAAACGGTCACCATTCCATTCCAGATACTGCTGGTGGGACTCCGGCATATGCTCTGTAACTGTACTGTATTGTCCCTTGCGGCCATAAAGACGGCGGTGGGATGCAATCCGGTTATGGTTGTAAAAAATCTCAATGGTTTTATCGGTAACCCTCACATCAACTTTGCGTTTTATATATTCATAAGGAACTGAGTATAGCATTCCGGCAAAGGATATGTGATAATTGAACTGAACGGTGGCTTGTTTCCATTCCGCCAGTTCATATGGGGCGGCAGGTAAAGGTGCCAGGAGTGGCTGTTCTTCGTCGCGGAAGATCTCATACCGGCTGCCCTCTTTCTTTTGGAAAGGGCGATGGCTGAAATCTTCCAGTTTCTGTCGGATTGCCCGGTTTAACTCACCGAGGGAGAAGAACTGCTCATTACGCAGGGCTGCGGTGATCCAGGTGGAAATATTCCCCACACTGCCTTCGGCATTGGGTTTGTCCTTCGGAGCCCGGACGCGGGCCGGAATGATCGCAGTGCCATAGTGTTCGGCCATCTCCTGATAGACAGCATTAATTCGCTGATCGTTCCAACCCTTATTGTGATCCACCGCAGTGCGGCAGTTGTCCGGCACGAGAATCCTGGCGACACCGCCAAAGTACTCGTACATATGCACATGCGCCGCAATCCATGATGGCTGCTTTTCATCCATGAACGCTTCTACATATGGGTACTGGCTATAGGTCATAACTCCTACAAAAATGTGGGCATCCAGGATTTCGCCGGTATCCGGATCGATGATATGCGCCGGATCTCCGGCCCAGTCAACCTCAACCTGTTCCGCAGGTTTGCGGTTGATATGCATGGTGGCACGGCGCTTCTGTTCATCCTGCTGAATGTAATAGCAAAACTGTGAGTACATAAGCGGCTCATCCCCGGAAAGGCGGCATTCCTCAAGGTATTCTGTCCAGAGGAGTTTCTTATTTACTCCATTGCGGAGAAGTTCCTTGCGGATATGCGAATAATCCGGCATACGCCTGTTTGATTGAGACTCAGGGCTGTTCTTCTTTGGGAACAGCAATTGCTCAATCACTGCATCGGTCTGTTTTGGGTCAAGCGGCCATGAGATTCCTTTTTCTCTTGCAGCTTTTAAAACCTTATTGACCGTTTTCTTAGATACACCGCAGCTAAGCGCGATGTTTGTTTGGCTGAGATTCAGACTGGCAAGTCTGATAATCTCACGGTATTTGGTCATAACAGCTGACCTCCTAAAATGTATTTACGTCAAGCGACGCATAAATACATTATAAGGAAAGAAGCTGCGGTTTCCATTAAAACGGAATTGCGGTTTCCTTCATATCGGAACGATGGTTTCCAATCTCCGGAATAGGGGTGTAAAACCGCCCGGAATACTCACCTCATTGACCGCGTCACCCATATGACTTCAGCTTGTGGTGTGATTGAGCATTCTCTGCGCCGAGATGAGAATATTTTCTGGCAGTCATTTGATATTACTCGGGAATTTCGGGCTAACAAAATGGGCCAGACCCCAAAAACTATCTGGTTTACCGGTCTGTCTGGGTCGGGAAAATCGACTATCGCCAATGCGCTGGAAAAATCGTTGTCCATCCAGGGCAGATATACCATGATTTTGGACGGCGACAATGTGCGCATGGGCCTGAACTACGATTTGGGCTTTGCCGAGAGCGACCGCATCGAAAACATTCGCCGCTTAGCACAGGTCGCCAAGCTGATGAACGATGCCGGCCTGATTACCTTGGTGTCCTGCATCTCCCCCTTCCAAAAGGAACGGGAAATGGCTCGGGAAATCATCGGCAGCGACAGTTTCGTTGAGGTCTATGTTTCCACGCCTCTGGACATCTGCATGGAGCGTGATGTCAAGGGTTTGTATCAGAAAGCAAAAAAGGGCGAGATCCCCAATTTTACGGGAATCTCCAGCCCTTATGAAATACCGGAACATTCGGAGCTGACGATTGATACCAGTACGTGTACCGTGGAAGAGGCCGTAGAGCAGATTATGCAGACACTTTCCTCATAATATGCAAAATAGCAACGACATGCGTGCTTGCAAGGCGTGGACGAGTCCAGTAGTCAGCGCGATTCGTGGTTTGATTTATTGTGAAAGTCCGAGTTGACGGTGATGTACAAATAACTCAAGTTGGCCGAGTAAGGAATTTCTATCCTACTGGGCGGATAGATGTTGAAATGGCATTCTTGACCGTAGAGTTTTTGCTTTTTAGCGTTTCTGGTAGTGCTTGTTAGGAGTGTTCCCTCAACTTGTACTGGCATGTGTGAGATAAGAACAGAATGCTGCCTGCCGAGTCATATGGATGATTTTCCTTTGAGATGGCGCATGTCTTTTAGGCGAAAGTGATAGCCGTGAATATTCTTGGTAGGTATTGCGATCCATTTCCATGCATGATATCATGTAATCGCTAAAGATGAGGAGATACTGGATTGACACAAATGCAAAAGAACTTGAAATTGCCTAAAATTAAAATGCGCTGGTTGATTTGTGCGCTGATTGTGATAAGTATAGCGTTGCCATTAACGCTTGTGTTGGCTGTTACACATAGCGCAGCCTGTACCTATGTAATGACGGACGGCGAGCGGTATGAGACGGTGCGGCTCTATCCGGGTTCAGTGGAAGAGGCGTGCAGCAAAGCTGGCTTCCGCAATGTTGAGGTTGTGAACCGGAAAGACGATGACGGCATTGTTTATTTGACGCTCAAAGAAACCTTTGATGTGTCGATTCAGACCAGCGAAGAGACTTTGACCGTTCGCACAGCGCCCTGCACGGTGGGAGAGTTGTTGGAAGCAAACGGCATTCGTGTTGGAAGCAATGATATTGTTACGCCGGATGTAGATGACTGGCTTTCTGACAGCAGTCAGATTACGGTGACGCGTGTCAGCTATGAAACGGTAACGGAAACCGAAGATATTCCGTTCTCCGTAGAAGTGCAATATGACAGTCAGATGCTCAAAGGACAGCAGGAAATTGCCCGATATGGAGAAAACGGAGAAAAAAGCCTTGAGTACCGCGTAGAAGAGCACGACGGGGAAGAGGTTTCCCGTGAGCTGGTCAAGGAGGAAGAAGTAAAGGCACCGATCAATTGTATTGTCAAGCAGGGAATCCGTATTGCGCAGAATACGCAGGAAAAGAAGGCATCTTCTGAGGAGTCCAAAACAACGGTAGCAAGCAGCCAGACCTTGCCATCAAGTCAGCCGGAAAGCGAAAGCACTGGAGGGGAATTGTCCACTGCGGGCCGTTCACAGGTTTGGTCTGTACCGGCAGGGATTACTGACGACACGGAGAATAAGATCATTACAGCCGGTGACGGTTCAAGCTATGAATACACAGCGGTGATTGATGTAACGGCGACTGCTTATCATCGGGTGGAGGATGGCGGTGAAATCACTGCATCCGGTACGGTAACGCAATACGGAACGATTGCGGTGGACCCGCGTGTGATTCCTCTAGGCAGCAGACTGTATGTCGTTTCGGACGGTGGGGATCAATCGTGGTCCTATGGACCGGGCTTGGCGGAGGATACCGGTGGTTTGATTAAGGGAACAAAGATTGATTTGTTCTTCATGACGGGGGACGAAGCAAATGATTTCGGCATCCGTCCGGCGAAGGTGTATATTTTAAAAGATTGATGGATTACCTTAACTGTCCGGCAGCGTGGTCGATACTTACAATAGCGATCCGGGACAAGGGTCGCAAATGCTAAGGGAGGTGGCTTGAATGATGGATAGCATTGCCGCGGTGTCTATGAACATGCATGCGGCACAGCTGCAGCAGAGCGTTTCAATTTCTGTTGCGAAGAAAGCAATGGATTCCGCAGAACTTGCGGCACAGGAAATGTTGCAGATGCTTCCGGATACTTCCGGCAGAGGACAGGTCATTGACACGTATGCATAAAAAAGAACGGCACTGTATGTGCCGTTCTTTTTTATGCATTTTAGGGGGTATTCGCTGTCTTGACTGCGGTCTCGCCTTCTGTGGGCAAATCTTCCGGCATATTCTCTGGGAATTCGATTTCTTCCACCTCATCTGAGGTATCGCCTATCTGGCGGTACAGTGTGGTACAATCCGAAGAAATAAAGTAGGTGCCCATCAGGGAATTGGTTCCAACCGAGTTCTTTCCGTATACATATACTGTCAAGCATGCCTTGCCATCAACCATAACAAAACCAGGGCCGGGCTTGAGACTGTATTCCGACATGGATTCGCCAGGCAGTCCGATTTCTGCTGGCGTGACGGTGCTCATCATCGCCTTGGCGCCGGAGAACGAAAGGAATGTACCGGCTTCCTGCAGGGAGGTCACAAAATCTTGACCTGAGATTTTATCCAGCGTAATCAGGCAGCTGGTAGGTGTCCAGTCGATACGGACGCGGAATTGCATCTGTGTATCTTGCTCGTAACTGGAATAGGGAAGGAGCGTTGCGTCCGTGGAGGCTTCCTCTTCGCCCTCTCCTTCTTCCGCTTCTTCGCTCTCTGCATCTGCATCCGTTTCAGTGGAGGAGGTTGCTGTGGCCTTGGTTTGTGGTGCACCGTTGCCGTCGGTTGCAACCGCTTGACGAATCAGAGTAACAGAACCGACGTTACCATCAAAGGAAGGCTCGTCCTTGCCTTCGGTGTGAAGGGCGATATCCTCACCTTCCAAAAGCTCGACATACGACTTGGCAATGGACGCGGGCTCGCCTTCCGTAAATTGCTGATAATCGTAAGAAAGATAGTTTTGCACTTCTTCGGTGCCAGTGGTTTGTGCTGCATCGTCTTCATCCGTGGTATCTTGCCCGTCGGTCTCTTCCGATGCGTTTTGCTCTCCGTTCTCTCCTGATGCATTCGGACTGAGGGTTGCTACCAAACGACCGCCGGTATCCTCATTGATAAACTGCTCGATCGAAGGGATGGTATCCCCCTCAAACGTATAGTAAGCGAGAAGATCATCAGACGATCCTTCCTTATCGCCGCAGGCTGTGAGCAGCGCGCACAGGATCAGGGAAAGCAATAATCCTTGTTTTTTCATTCGCTCTCATCCATTCTCCTTTGAATTGATTTGTATAGTAATAATAGTACATGTTTTTACATGGAAACGCAAGAGAAAACCTGTAAAAAAACCTCACATCGGGAAAAAGCCGGTGGAAAAGAAAATATCATGAAAAATCGAAAGCTGTCGTTAACTACAGCCAAATTTTGACGATATAAAAGATATCCAATAATGGAAAAAAGGGTGGTTATGCATGAAAAGTGTGAAAGGAAAAATATTACTTAGCATGGTTACCACAATTGTGGTTGGCATGTTGGCTGTTGGTATTGTCAGTATAGTGCTGAGTCTGCAAAGCTCGAATTCAATGTTGAAGACTGCTATGCAGGGAACGGCAGAAATCGCGGCGGGCCGTGTGCAATATGAATTGACTTCTTATATTCAGATTGCTACTGCGGCAGGACAGAACCAGGTCTTGGGCAGTGATGAGTTTCCTCTCGATGAAAAAGAGGAGTTTATTAATCAGCTGGCAACGAATAATAATATGACGCGTGGCAACTTGCTTGATTTGGATGGCAACAGCTATTTTGACGGCAATAACTATGCTGACCGTGAATATTTCCAGCGAGCCAAGGCCGGTGAAAGCTTTGTTTCCACACCGACTTTGAGCAAGGTAACCGGGGAGCTTTCCATTTTGGTTGCAGCGCCGCTTTATCAGGATGGCGATAGCGACAAGGAAATTATCGGCGTGGTATACTTTGTGCCGGAAGAGACATTCCTGAATGACATTATGACATCCATTCATGTTAGTGAGAACAGCGAAGCGTTCATGATTGATAAAGATGGCATGACCATTGCGGATGTTACTTTGGACACTGTTGGTGTGCGTAATATTGAACAAGAAGCGAATGCGGATGCTTCGCTGAAAGATCTGGCAACTTATATGGTAGATATGAGGTCTGGTAATAGTGGAGTTGGACAGTACTCCATCAATGGTACCTCTAAACTGCTGGCCTATGCGCCGGTCAACAATACGGATAGTTGGAGCATCGGTATTGTAGTTCAGGAATCTGACTTTATGGGTGCGGTTTACCGTGCAGCTATCATCATTGGTATTTTGATCGTTGTAGTCGTTTTGATTGGCGTATTTGTTGCGATTCGTATGGCAACTTCGATCGGCAGACCGATTCAGCTTTGCGCAGATCGTATTCACAAGCTGAGCGAAGGTGATCTGAGTTCTCCGGTTCCGGAAATTAAAACCAAAGATGAAACCGGCAGATTGGCGCAACAGACTGTTACCATCGTCAAGAATTTGCAGGACTTGATTGGCGACATTGGTTATCTGCTTGGCGAAATGGCGCGTGGCAATTTCAATGTTCGTTCCCGCGATTACAACTATTACATTGGCGATTACGAGCAGTTATTGTTGCATGTGCGCCATATCAATAAGGAATTGAGCAATACGCTGGCGCAGATCAATACTGCATCGGCACAGGTGTCTGCGGGTGCGGAGCAGGTTTCTTCTGGTGCGCAGTCGTTGGCGCAGGGCGCAACCGAGCAGGCAAGCGCTGTTGAGGAGCTTTCGGCAACCATCAATGATATTTCGATGGACAGTCAGAAGACCGCAAAGTTGGCGCTGCAGTCCAAAGAGGCGGCAGATCATGCAGGTGCAGAGCTCACTGCAAGCAATGAATATATTGCAACGCTTGGAAACGCCATGAACAATATTTCGGATTCCTCGCAGGAAATCAGCAAGATCATTGCTACTATCGAGAATATTGCATTCCAGACCAATATTCTGGCACTGAACGCTGCGGTAGAGGCGGCGCGTGCTGGTGCCGCAGGCAAGGGCTTTGCAGTAGTTGCAGATGAAGTACGTAATCTGGCGCATAAATCGGATCAGGCGGCTAAGGCAACGAAGAACCTGATTGAGAAGTCGATTGATGCGGTCAATGATGGCGTCAATATGATGCAGAAGGTAAGCGATGCAGTTGCCAGCGTAATGGAAGCGGCGAGTGTTGCTGTATCCGGCATGGATGAAGTGGCGGATGCAGTGCAACGTGAGACCGAATCGATTGTCCAGATCACTCAGGGTATCGATCAGATCTCTAGTGTTGTACAGACCAACTCTGCGACTGCGGAAGAGTCTGCGGCAGCAAGTGAAGAGTTGTCCGGGCAGTCTGAGATGCTCAAGTCTCTGATCGGCGGCTTCCAGCTGCGGCAGGACTAATGTTATAAGCGTGAACAAACCTCCGTCAATGATAGACGGGGGTTTGTTTTTCTTCTTATTTTTATCAAGTTTCGGACGATATAATTTACATGGATTCTAAGAGGTTAGGAAGGAGATGGCGTTTTAGATGAAACGGGCATGGAGAAGGTTTGTAGCGCTGGTTTTGTCAGCGCTTATTTTGCTCCCTCCCGCGGCGTTGGCGGGGGATGAGGGAGAGAGCCAGACGAACGGAGTGAGTGTTAAATTTGCGCACAAATCCGGATTTACGGTAGATATGGAAGAGGAATCTGCATTTATTGGACCAAATGGGAC
>JAHZFK010000004.1:48164-71376 GCA_019421385.1 Clostridiales bacterium | reverse complement strand
TGAAGTGGCTCCCAGCAATAGCCCGGACTTGAAGGAAACAGTCGAATTGGTTAGCGGTAATCTGGTGGGAAGTCCCCATGGTGTTTCCATCAAGATGGATGCATGGCCGGAGCGGTCGCGTAGTTTTGCTCTGACAGTTTCTACAAGTGAGTTGACAGGGTTGTTTGATGCCAGCATCAACTGTCAAAGCCATTCCGAGGATTACAACGTGCGGATTCATGAGGAATCCGGAAATGCGAAAGTAAATGGCAATGAAACCAGCAAGGTAAATCGAGGGAAAAACGTTTCGTTGAGCGTCGTTCCGGAAGACGGATACCGCCTCAAAAGTCTTATTATAAAATACGATACGATAACAGAGACGCTGACAGCTGGCAATACAAATTGGAACGGCTTGAATGTGACATGGAATGCGGAAGAAGAAAGCACGGTTTCAGGAGAGCTGTATGGTGATTTGGATGTGGAAGCCATTGTGGAAGAAATTCCGGTTGTCTACAAGTTGACAGTCGATGTGGATGATGGCTTGGAGTTGGAGCGACCGAGCAGCCGTGTGACTAGCGTAGGGCAGGGCGAGACTTGTGAAGTGCGAGTGAGCACGCGTCCGGGTTATATCATCAGCGATTTTACTGTTCAGTATGGAAAAAGCTATGCAAGTTGGGCAACAGGACAGACCTTTTTGGTAATGGGCAATGACCGTGTGCAGGTGCGTGAAAAATCTGGTGAGGTCTGGTTTATTCTGCCGGAAATGTACACAGATACCAATATTTATTTCACATCGGACTACGATCAGGATAATATCCCGATTGAAACCGAAGAAGGCTCCCGTATCAATATAGATACCAACTGTGGGGAAACGGTAGCGCGCGGTGACGATGTGGAGTTTTATGTCAGCACAACATCCGACCGCTACTCGGTACAAAAGATTACGTTGACCATCGGTGACAGCAGTGGCTCTGCCGAACCGGAGGATGGCGAAATTCGTGTAGGTCGCAAGAACTATGAGATCGAGGATTTAGGCGACGGAGAATATGCGGTATATGTTGATAATGTCACAGAACCGGTAAAACTGTACGCAACTTCTTCGGGATCGAGTTCAGTTTCCAGACCGTCCCTGACTATCGGTTACTCCAGCCACATGAAGATCACAAAAAGTGTTTCTTCCAGCAGAATTGACGCAGGTGACGATGTAACGTTTTACTTTACACCGGATGCGAATTATCAAATCGATGAAATCACGGTTAAGATGGGGAGCAATAGCCGTACGGTTGGCGCGGAAAAAACATCGATCCGTGTTGGCAGCACGACTTATCAGATGAGTCGCAACTCTAAGGGTGTTGTTTCGCTTTATTTGACGGATATCGACGAGAATGTGACGGTTTCGGGACGTGCGTACTATTCCAAAGATCCGGTATCACCGACCAATACGATACGGTTAAATACGTCGAGTCGTAACGCATTCATGAACGGATATTCCGACGGAACATTCCGGCCGGAAAACTATATGACCCGTGCGGAAGTGGTGGTCATGTTGTATCGTATGAGCACGGTTAATGTAGAAAATAGTTCGTCGCAAAGTGTATATCAGGATGTTCCGTGGGGAATGTGGTGTGCGCAGGAAGTGAATGCTTTTGCAAATGCAGGCATCATTGATCGAACCACGTATTTCTATCCGGATCAATACATTACACGGGGTGAATTGACGGAGATGCTCTATCGTTTGTCCGGTTCTCCAAGCGTGAGCAGCAGCGCGGCGCGCTTCAGCGATATCAGCGGTACATCAAATAGTGACGCAATCCGTTATGCTGCATCAGCTGGGTGGATCAATGGTTATTCTGACGGAACTTTCCGTCCCTACGCCTACATTGTGCGCAGTGAGGTTGCGACTGTAATGACCCGCGTGCTGAACCGCACAACGGGAGGCGGCGGTGTTTATTATAAAGACGTTCCCTATTCGTATTGGGCATATCGTTATATTCAGCTTGCATCTTCTTATGTATAATGCGAGGGCGGGTTCGGCGGATAGCCGGACCCGCTTTTTCTCGCAAACCGCGAAGAAATTAGCGAAAAGCAATATTTTCCATATTGAAAAAAACAGGAATGTTCATACAATTTACAAAATTCAGAAACCACATTTGGTTTTTTTGATTCAAAAATCAAAAATATGATTTAATTGCTCGGAATAGCATAGGTTTAATGCTTGAAACGCTAGGAAAAAAGGATAAAATTGCATTTATTGTGAAAATTGCCGAGCAAGTCGACAAAAATATGTCGAAAGTGATTGTAAAAGTCAATTAATTATAGTACAATATAAATAAATCTTTAGGTTGCGCTGATTGCGCTGGTACTGGGGGTTCGAAATAATGAATTCAATAACCAATAATACGCTTCTGATGATGGAGCGATCCATGGACTTCTTGTGGACAAAACAGACGGCGATTTTGGATAATCTCGCCAATGTGGAGACACCGAACTATAAAACGAAGTATGTCACCTTTGAAGAAACATTCCGGTCGCGTTTGCAGGCTGCTGCGGATGGCAATGCATCCGATATGCGGAATGCGTTGGAAAGCGCACAGGCAACGGTGCATGTTGCGGATAATGAGACCGCTCGTATGGATGGAAATGGTGTGGATGCAACGGAGCAGAGCATCGAACTGGCCAGAAATGCTTTGCAGCAGCAGCATGTGATGAATGCGATTTCTACGGATCTTTCGCTGATCCGCGCTGCGATTCGTGGACAATAAGGGAAGGGGAAATAGATCATGGCATTCTTGAGTTCAATGAACATTACCGGCTCTGCATTGACGGCGCAGCAACTCCGTTTGGATGTTATTTCGGAAAATGTTGCAAATATCAATACCACTCGTGTCGATGGGGGAGAGGGTCCTTATCAACGCAAGATGGTAGTGATGGAGGCCGATGGAGGCCGAAATACATTTCGTGATGTACTCGCACAAGCGGCGGGTAACATTCCTGCGGAAACTTATAATTTGTCACAGACGGGCGGTGTCCGTGTCACGCAGATCGTGGAGGATACCAGCCCGTTTAAGTTGCAATATGACCCGACACATCCGGATGCGAACGCAGATGGATATGTTGAAATGCCGAATGTGGACTTGGTCAAAGAAGTCACGGACGCTATGGCAGCAACGCAGGCTTATTCGGCAAATGTCACCGCGTTTAATACTTTGAAAACAGTTGCCACGCGGGCACTTGATATCGGTAGATAAATAAGGAGGCAGAAATCATGGCAACGATTGGTTCGATACAGCCTTTGTGGGATACGATTTCTCTGGATCGGACGAATGAAAAGGAGAATACAACTTCTTCGCAAAACGGTTTTCCGGTATTTGCGGATGTGTTTCAGAATGCAATCAACGATGTAAAACAGACGGATGCAGAGTATAGTGAGGCACAGTACTTGTTGGCCACGGGTCAGCTGGATAATCCGGCTGTGGCAACCATTGCTGGCACGAAAGCAACACTTTCTGTTCAGTTGCTTGCGGAACTGAGAAACAAAGCACTGGATGCCTATAGTGAAATTACACGCATGAGCATATAATAGTGCAATTGCGACACCTCGGGGATGAAGGAAACACTGGGATGAGGCGGAGAAGATTGTGAAAGAGAAATTTCAGAACGGTCTGAAAAAAGTCAAAGACTTATATGTTGGGGAGAACAAATCCAAGTATATAAAAATTACCGCGGTCGCTTTGATCGTGGTTATTGCTGTTTCTGTTATCCTGGCATTGACTTTGAGTAATCAGCCGTATGAAACACTTGTCACGGGACTCACGACCGACGAAGCTTCGGCAATTGTGGGCAAGTTGGACGAGTATGGAGCAACAGATTATAAGATAGAGGGCGACACAATCAAAGTGCCGCAAGACCAAGTGGCCAACCTGCAAGCTAAGCTGCTGGTGGATGGTTATCCCAAGAGTGGCTTCCTGTACGGTACATATTTGGATAACGTCGGCATGATGTCGAGTGAGTCCGATCGCGAAACCTTGAAAAATTATGAATTGCAGGATCGCATGGCTGCGGTTATCCGTAACTTTTCGGGGGTTAAAAACGCGGTCGTGGATATCACCCCCGGTTCGGATCAGCGCTATGTGCTGGACAGCGACAATGCAACGCCTGCAACGGCTGCGGTATTTGTCGAGATGCAGGATGGCGGTGCGCTGCCGGACAGCTATGTGGATGCAATCGGCAACTTTGTTGCACATAGTGTGCAAGGGTTGGATTTTGAAAGCGTAACGATCACGGACTCCATCGGTAACAGCTATACGCCCGGTAACACGGATACTTCAACGGCGTCTGCGTCGGATCTGAAGATGCGTTTGGAGAATCAGGTAAACAATCGCGTCCGCAATGAAGTATTGCAGGCGCTCAGCCCGATCTACGGTTCGGATAACGTACGGGTCAGCGTGACCAGCACGGTCGATGTCAGCCACCGTGTACAGGAGACTACGGAATATACTACGCCGGAAGGTGCGCCGGATGGCGAAGGCATCATCGGTCACCGGGAATATGATCAGGAACTGGTGCGCGGTGAGGATACCGAAAACGGCGGTGTTGTCGGTACAACGACCAATGCAGATATCCCGACTTATATGGAGTCGCAGAACGCAGTAAACGGTGATGAGCAGTACATCAAAAACAGCGGTACAGAGGATATGAATGTCAATACCTCGACCCAGCAGAGTGAACAGAACTTTGGTGTGGTAACCGATGTGATGATTGCAGTCACCATCAATCAGGATACAGCCGGCAATGTCGGCACGGCGCAGCTTATCAGTCACATCGCGCGTGCGGCTGGTATCTCTACCGATCAGCAGGCGGATAAGATCAATGTGCTGGTAGCGCCGTTCTACAATCCGGATGCAGAAAATGCTACGACCACGCCGCTCCTGCCGGGCTTGCAGATTCCCAAGTGGGCGCTGTATGTCGGCGCAGGCGTATTTGGATTGTTGCTGCTGCTGATTGTTCTGCTGGTCATCCGTTCCAAGCGCCGCAAGAAGGCGGAGGAATTGCTGCTTGCCCAGCAGGCTGAAGAGCTTGCAGCACAAGAAGCGCTGGAGGCTGAGCAGGCTAAGGAGCAGATCGATAATGTTCTGGAGATCAAGAACGAAAAGAGTATGGAACTGAAGCAGGAGATCCGCAAGTTTACGGAAGAAAATCCGGAAATTGCGGCTCAGATGATTCGTACATGGCTCAGAGGGGAGGGTGCAAATGGCTGAGCAGGAGTTGACGCAGGCACAAAAAGCGGCAACCGTCATTGTTGCCATTGGCACGGAAAAAGCATCCCGGATTTATCAGTATATGAATTCGGATGAACTCGAGCAGCTGACGATTGAGGTTGCGAAGCTTGGATATGTTGATCCGGAACAAACGGAGCAGGTGCTGGAAGACTTTTATCAGATGTGCCTGACCAATAAGGCCATTACCGAAGGCGGCATGGAATATGCCCGTTCGGTACTGCAAAAAGCCTTTGGCGATCAGGCGGCCGATCAGCTGCTGAGCAAGGTCACCAAGGCACTCAGCAACCGTTCGTTCTCGTTCCTCAATAAGACGGACGCAAAAACATTGCTTTCTACATTGCAGCATGAGCGTGCGCAGACCATTGCGCTGGTGCTGTCGTATGTCGATCCTGATAAAGCGGCGGCTGTTCTGGAAGAGTTGCCGCCCAAGAAGAAGCTGCGCGTAGTAAAGAGCATCGCGCGTATGGAGAGTGCATCGCCGACGGCGGTCAAGATGATCGAGGACGAACTGCAGAAGAAGTTCTCCAGCCTTATTGTTACGGAGAATGTACAGATCGGTGGTCTGGATCATATTGCTGCGATCATGAACAACTTGGAGCGTTCGAGCGAAAAGGCGATTTTCGACGGCTTGGAAGAGAACGACGGTACGCTGGCCGAGGAGATCCGCAAGCGTATGTTCGTATTCGAGGATATCGTACATATGGACGACCGTTCGGTACAGCGCTTTGTACGCGATTGCGATATGCGCGATATTGTTCTGGCACTCAAGGGCGCCAACAAGGATGTTGCCGACAAGCTGTTTACCAATATGTCTACCCGTATGCGTCAGAACATCGAGGAAGACCTCGAAATTACGACCAATGTGCGTATTCGTGACGTGGAAGAGGCACAGCAGCGTATTGTTGGTATCATTCGTGATCTGGAAGAGCGCAATGAAATCATTATTCTGAAGGGCGGAAAGGATGAGATCATTGCCTAGTATTCTGAAGTATTTCATGAAACCGAAGGCTGAAGAATACGAGCTGCCGGATGAGGAACAACTGGTCAGCCAGTTGGAGGAGATGATCCGCCTCAAGGAAAGCGTTCCCAGCGAGGGAGCGGTCGGTGGAAAGCCTGCGCAGGAAGAAAAGTCAGTGCAGCATGTTGCTGAACCGGAAGCGCAGGAGGAGGAAATACGAGAGCCGGAAAGCGGCAGCTTTGAGCGGGCGCTTTCCATGGCACAGGCACAGGCAGATGAATTGATCCGGAATGCGCAGGCGCAGGCCGAGCATATCATAGAACAGGCGAAGCAGGCTGCCGAAGCCGAGGTGGCGAGAATCCACCAACAAGCATCGGAAGAGGGCTATAACCAAGGCTATGTAGAAGGTCAGCGCAAAGGCCAGCAAGAGGCATCCGCCGCGATGCACAAAGCGGCACAGGAATCTGTGGAGGCGGTGCAGCGGTTTCTCACGCAGGCAAACAATATGCGCGATGAGAAGATAGATAAATTAAGCGGTGAGCTATTGGATGTGGCCGTAACTGTGGCGGAAAAGGTGATTCACGTCAGCTTGAAAAGCAGCGAAGAGATCATCAAACGCATGATTGTTGCAGCGACAGAAAAGTTAAAGCGCCGCGAATGGGTGCAGATATATGTTGCAGACTGTGATGTGAAAGGCGTTGCGCAAAGCGACCCGTCCTTGTCTGCGGCGCTGTCCAGCTTGTCCGATCATATCAAGATCGTACCCATGCGGGATGCCGAATCAGGAACCTGCATTGTGGAAATGCCGGATGAGATCATTGATGCAAGCGCGTCAACGCAGCTGGAAAATATCCGTTCGGTCATCCATGAGAATTTTTCATAGCCTGTTCGGGGAGAAAACCTATGTTTGAGCAAGTCATTCAGCAAATTAAAGATGGCGATATGCTGAGCCGCACCGGCAAAATCGAGAACATCGTCGGCATGTCGATCGAGGCATCGGGTGGCCGCGGGGCAATCGGTGATATCTGCCGCATTTACTCGGCGGAGTCAAACAGTCAGGTATTGGCTGAGGTTGTTGGCTTCAAGAGCGACC
Source organism: Clostridiales bacterium (assembly GCA_019421385.1). Lineage (GTDB taxonomy): Bacteria > Bacillota > Clostridia > Oscillospirales > Butyricicoccaceae > Agathobaculum. The sequence goes on along the minus strand of JAHZFK010000004.1, from coordinate 64,067 downwards.
GCATGCTGCTCATGCCGTATCAAAATATGAATGGACTTGCACCCGGCAGCTTTGTTCGCAACACCGGACGGCGGCTGCGGTTACAGGTAGGGGACTTCCTCCGCGGAAGAATCATCAATGCGATGGGGAAGCCCATTGACGGGCTGGCGCCGTTCCCGGAAGGGGACAGTTATTACGTGGACAGCCCGTATATCAACCCGTTGACGCGTCCGCCGATTCGGGAGCGTGTGGACTTTGGCGTGCGTGCCATTGACTCCACGCTGACGATTGGCAAGGGACAGCGTATCGGTATCTTTGCCGGCTCCGGTGTTGGTAAATCTACGCTGATGGGCATGATTGCAAAAAACGTCAAGACCGACATCAACGTAATTGCGCTGGTTGGCGAACGTGGACGTGAGGTGCTGGAATTCGTTCAGAAGGATTTGGGCGAGGAAGGCATGCGTCGCTCGGTTCTGGTGGTTGCAACCTCGGATCAGCCCGCCATGCTGCGAATGAAATGTCCGTCGGTTGCGACGGCTATTGCGGAGTATTTCCGGGATCAGGGAAAAGACGTTCTGCTGATGATGGATTCGCTGACGCGTTTTGCGATGGCGCAGCGTGAAATCGGCCTTGCAGTTGGTGAGCCGCCGGTGGCGCGCGGCTATACGCCGTCTATTTATGCAGAGCTTCCCAAATTGCTGGAGCGAAGCGGTAACTTTGAGCGCGGTTCTATCACCGGGGTTTACACCGTGCTGGTAGAGGGCGACGACACCAACGAACCAATTGCCGATACCGTCCGCGGTATTCTGGATGGACATATTGTTTTGTCGCGTAAGCTCGCGAATGCAAACCACTTTCCGGCGATTGACGTATCGGCCAGCATTTCCCGTTTGATGGTTGAGATCGTTTCTCCGAAACACAGGGAATTGGCCAGCAAGTTGCGTGATATCTTGAGCGTCTATGAGAAAAACGAGGATTTGTTGTCCATCGGTGCATATAAAGCGGGAACAAATCCGCGTCTGGATTACGCAATCTCAAAAATTGATCAAATCAATGCGTTCCTGATGCAGGGCATCAACGAATCGTTCAGTTATGACGACAGTCTGCATCAGTTGGAGACGATTTTACAGTAATTCTTAAAGGAATGCGAAAATAGAGGGGATGATTCCAATGAAGAAGTTCCGTTTTTCGATGGAAACAGTGCTGCACTACCGGGAACAGCTTCTGGATACGCTCCGTATCGAGCATGCGGCTGCAATTGCACGTGTACGCGAACAGGAAGCGGTTGTCGCAGCGTTGCAGCAGCGGTTTGACGAAGTCAATCAGGAATATCGAGAGAAAAAGCAGCAGGGCATGACGATTGCAGACGCCGTCGGCTATGACCTGATGCTGCAAGTACAGGAAATGGAGATCCAAAAGGCACAGGAAACGCTGGCTTTACGCAAAAGAGAAGAAGAAAGCAAGCGGAATGAAGTAATTCATGCAAAAACCGATAAAGCCACCATTGAAAAGCTTAAAGAGAAAAAATGGCAGCTTTATCAAAAGTCCGTGCAGAAGAGCGAAGAGCAATTTATTGATGAGTTTGTATCCAACGCCCGTGTGATGGCAGGCGCGGCGGTCCATTGAGTTGGGCGCTGCGGGCGTTGTCATAAAGCCGCGCCTGTTCTTATCCTGATGTGAAAGGAGGTGAGAGAGGAATGAATATGGAGCAGATCAACATGATGATGCAGTTGATGATGCAGCAAGGTCAGGTGTCCGGTTCCAACACAGGCAAGGATTCGAACGGGGATTCGTTCCAGGATATGATGTCGCAGAAGCAAGATGAGGTATCCTCCAATAAGCCCAGCTCGAATGACCAGCAGACACAGTTGAAACCGGCGCAGAATGACAAGACGCAGCAGACCGAAACGCAAACTCCGCAGGAGAATGCACCGGAGGTTTCCGATGATGTGCGGCAGGCTATGGCGGCGTTGTTGCTTCAGCCGTTTGTGGTGCAGGATGTTGCGGTGCAGCAGCCGGCACAGGAAAGTGTGGATATGGTATCCACGATGCCTGTGGTGGATGCAGCCGTTACTCAAACGGTGCAGACCGCAGTTGCAGCAGAGACGATGACTCCCGCCGTACAGCAGGAGACAGCGCAGCCGACCATGCAGGTTCCGCAGCAGACAACGAGCGAGCAGGTGCAGACCGCTCCCGAGGTCACGGTGCCGCAGGAGAGCGTGCAGCAGCAAGGCTTGCAGAATGCCTCGACGCAGACCGAACAGCAATCGACCGGAGAGGCCGCTACCGGACAGAAAATGGTAGAAGTAGACCAGCCGGACGATCAGCCTGTTGTAGTGACGCAGCAGGAGCAGCCTTTGTTCCGTGATGTGGAGACCGTACCGGTCAAGGTGGGCGATGCTACGCCGACGGTTGATGTTGATGCACCTGATATGGAAAAGCAGCTGGCAGATACCATTCAGGCGAATCTGAGTAAGGTTGGCGACAAGGTGCAAATCCAGTTACAGCCGGAAAATCTCGGTCATATCACGATCGAACTGGTGCAGCATGGCGGTAAGATCGGCTTGGCGATTGTTGCGGATAATGCAAAGACCACTTCTTTGCTGGCACAGCATGCGGGCAATCTGGGCGCGTTGCTGGAAGACCGTACCGGTCAGACAGTGCATGTTCAGGTGCAGCAGCAGGAGCCGGAACAGCAGCAGTATGATGGACATAACCAGCAGAACCGGCAGCAGCAGGAGCAGCAGCAATCTCATTCGCAGCAGAGCAAGGCAGAGCAAGATAGCTTCTTAGGTCAACTGCGCTTGGGGCTTTATCAACTGGATGTGGTCTAATGAAAGGAAGTGAGAACGTATAATGAGCGATTTGTTTACCCCAACGATAGCAAGAACTTCTAATCTGAACACCAATGCTTACAATAACAGCAAGCAAACGAGCAAAACATCTGACTCAGATACGGATAATAACGTCGGTTATTTGAAGGATCCCAGTGCGGATAATCTGACGCTGACCATGCAGGATTTTCTCCAGATGCTGGTCGTTCAGTTCCAGAATCAGGATATGGATAATCCGGCTTCTACAAGCGATATGATGAATCAGTTGCTTTCGATGTCGACGATTCAGGCGATGGCAACCATGACGGACGCGGCGACGATGTCTTATGCGGCTTCCTTGGTTGGCAAGACGGTTACAATTGGCGAGTACAGCAGCGGCAGCGGTTTGAAGGAAATTGTCGGCGAAGTAACCGGTACGGGTACGTATAACGGTGAGCAGGTTGTTTTTGTGAATGGTAAGTCGTATTCACTCAGCTCCATTATGGCGGTTGGTAAATTGCCGGAGGAAGAAGAGGGCGGCACGGATCAGCCTGATCCGGATAATCCCGATCCTGATTTTGGGGTTGACCCGGAAAAACCGGTTCCGGATCCTTTGAGTGCGGAGTGAATCCGGGTAGGAAAGATGGCGATAAAAAATGATTGACCGAATTAGTGGCAGCAGTTCGCTAGGCCAACCATTACAACAGACAGCGCAGACCTCTACAGGTACGTTCGGTGATCTGCTCCGGCAGCGAATGGAGCAGCTTGGCTCGGCGCAGCAAACAACGCCGACCGTGGAATTTTCCAAGCATGCACAGCAGCGTGCGGAGGAGCGGGGCATCGAGATGACAGATGATCTGATGAGTCAGCTGGCGCATTCTGTTGGAAAGGCGCAGGAAAAAGGCGCCAAAAACATTCTGGTGCTGGATGCGGGACGTGCGTTTATCGTAAATGTACCGCAAAGCAAAGTGATCACAGCTATTTCACAAGATGAAATGCGTGATAACGTGTTTACCAATATAGACGGTGCTGTTCTTCTTCGGTAAGAAAGCAGGTCCTTTTAGGGTGCTTTGGGAGTTTGTCTGTCTGACAGCTTCCGACCGCACCGTATGAATTGGAAGGAGCAAATAAAACTTATGACAGGTTCTATGTACGCTGCAATTGCGGGTTTGCAGACCCACATGCAGAAAATGAATGTTATTGGCAACAACATTGCCAATGCCAATACATATGGCTTTAAGCCGGGCGTTACTTCGTTCAGCGAGTCCATGTATACTTCAATCAGCAATAGTACGGCGGGTGGTACCCAGTATGGTGGCACAAACGCATCGCAGATCGGTTATGGCTCGCAGGTTGCCTCTATTGATTTGAATATGTCTGGTGGTACTTATGCACCAACCGGCATTAACTCTCACCTATATTTGAATGGCAATGGTTTCTTTATGGTTGGACCGAAGCCGGAGGATCCGAAAAATGGTTACGCTGCAGATCCGAATGATTTGACACTCAAGCGAGTCGGCAATTTCTTTTTGGATTCGGATGGCTATTTGGTCGATAGCAATGGTTACTGCGTTTATGGCTTTATGCCGCAGGGTGAAGATGATGGTAGCATGGCCGAAGATGGCGATGGAAATGTAGTATGGGATACCTGCTTGCGGCCGATTCGTTTGCCGGTAATTTCTCCTGCAAGTAACACAACCGCCGATATCAAGGAAGGCGGTGCGCTGTATCCGGCTGTCACAGATGGCACCAACGCATTGACCTATCCGGCGGATGTAAATGGTACTGCAGTTGATGAAAAAAAGCGTGTCGATGTGCAAAGCGTAAATTTGAGCGTCGATAAAAACGGCCTTATTACGGCAGTAACACAAGATAATGTTGCAGTTACCGTTGGCATCATTCCGATTGGCAGTGTTATTAACCCGAACGGCCTGACCAAGGAAAGCGATGGCTATTATAAGGCAGGCAATAACGCAGGTGATGTTGTTGTCGGTACTTGCGGCGGAGCTGTGTCTGGTGACTTGAATAACAATACGAATGATGCAAATCCAGATCGCATTACGCTGACTGGTGCTGGTGATACCCAGATCCTGTCCGGTGGCTTGGAATCCTCCAAGACGGACATCGCAACGGAGTTTGCCGATTTGATCACGACGCAGCGTGGTTTCCAGGCAAATACCAAGATCATTACTGTAACAGATGAGATGTTGTCCGATCTGGTTAGTATGAAGCGTTAATGATTCTCTTGTGAGAGATATCGCGTAAATGCAGGCGGCCGGGGGGCGCATAACACGCCCCCCAAAAGCCTGAAATCTTCTGAAGTGGGGAAAGGTGAACAACATGATCCGGCTGACAAAACTGAACAGAGAACCATTTTTACTGAACCATATGCAGATCGAAACAATTGAAATGATTCCTGAAACCAAAATCATTATGATGAACCATGATTATTATATTGTACGGGAGACGCCGGAAGCAGTGGTTCGCCAGATTGAAAACTACACCGCGCGCGTGCGGGATATTTACCGTGAAATCACGATCTCCGATAAACGCGGAGACTTAATATAGATACAACTGCATTCTGACAGCTCGTCTTTGGACGGATTCAGATTGGGGGACGTGTAAGAAATGAATTTAACATTTATTTTGGGTATCGTTGGCGGCCTTATTTTGCTTGTTTTAGGTATGTCAATCGGCGGCGATCCGGGACCGTTTGACTTTACACAGCTTACCAACTTTGGTGATGCCGCCAGTGTTTTTATTGTTTTGGGTGGTACGTTAGCAACAATTATTGCAGGTCATCCTGGAAAAATGTTGGCAAAATTTCCAAAGCATATTGGAATCATTTTGAATCAGAAAAAATTCAATTCATCGGCTATTATTGACGAGATTGTTGAGTTTGCGCAGATTGCTCGTAAAAATGGTCTTCTGGCACTGGAAGAGCGTGCCAATCAGTTGGAAGATCCGTTTTTCAAGAAAAGTATTATGCTGATCGTGGATGGTAATGATTCCGATAAGGTGCGGGATATGCTGACAAGTGATATCGAGCAGCTGAGCACGCGACATGATGATGTTGCTTCCATGTACGAGAAGGCATCTGCGGCTGCACCGGCTTTCGGTATGGTTGGTACGCTGATCGGTCTGATTAACATGCTGGTTAATATGGACCCGGAAGGCGGTTCCTCCAATATTGGTAAGGATATGGGTGTTGCGTTGATTACTACGTTCTATGGCGTTATTTTGGCTAACCTGGTTTTTAACCCGATTGCCAACAACCTGCGTACCCGAGATGAGGAAGAATGTCTCTGCAGACAGTTGATCGTCGAGGGTGTTATGGCGATTCAGTCTGGTGAAAATCCGAAGTTTATTCGCGAAAAGCTGGAGGGCTATCTGGAGCAGAATGCGACAGGTGGCGGCTCTGAGAAGAAAAAAGGACGCGGGGGTCGAGGTAAAGAGCAGGAATAACCGCTCTATCTCGATAGAAGTAGAAAGGAAGTCGCAGATGTGAAAAGACGGAGAAAGGGTGGGGGCGGAGCTAACTGGCAGGATACATATGGCGATATGGTCACGCTGCTTCTCTGCTTTTTCGTTCTGCTGTATAGTATGTCCACCATCAACGAAACCAAATGGGCAATGATTGTGCAAAGCTTCAAGCGCGAATCCACGTCTGAAACAATGGGCACGCCAGGCAAGGGTACTGGTCAGGAAAATGATGATACCAAAGATGCTGAACTGATTTCGCAGGCAGATGTGACTGCAGCGCTCAATCAGATCGCAATGGCGCTCAACGAATATAGTGAAAAGAACAATCTGCAACAGCAGATGTCGATCACGCAGGGCGCGGACTATGTATTCATCACGTTCCGCGATGCGGTATTCTTTGAAGGCGACAGTTATGTGTTGCTCGATTCAGGTAAACGCATGCTGGATGAGGTAGCAAAAGCGATTGCGTCGCAAAATGAGTTGATCGACGAAATGCGTGTTATGGGACATACCTCACAAGGTGATCCGTCAAAACCGAATAATCCTACGGTCGACCGTTTTCTGGCCTCCAACCGTGCGGCAACAGTAACGGTGTATCTGCAGGAAAAGAATGTGATCGATCCGGATAAGCTGGTCAGCGTAGGATATGGGCAGTGGCGACCGATTGCCGGTTTTGATACCGATGCAGAGCGGGCTCAGAACCGCCGTGTAGAGATTATGATTACCGGTATGGACGCATACAGTGCGGAAACCAGCGTAGATCAGTATTTTACGATACGCGAAGGCGGAGCTGAGTAGAGTAAAGAGTAAAAGGATTTGTTATAATGTCTGAAGTTTTATCACAAAGTCAGATCGATGCCCTGCTTGCTGCCGCGCGCAACGGCGACATGGACATGTCATCGACCGAAAAGGATAAATCCGAAGAAAAAAAGTATCCAAAATACGATTTCTATAGCCCGAAGAAATTCACGCGCGATCGCTTGAAGATGATCAGCAGTATTTTTGAAAGCTATGTGCGGATTTTATCCTCCCGGTTGAATGCGATGCTGCACATGTCGTGCGAATTGGAGGTTGACTCGGTAGAAGAGCAACGGTATTTCGAATTTTCCAATGCCCTTTCAGAGCGGGATGTACTGACGTTAGCACAGGATTCATTTGACGATACAGCGGAGAAGGAACCGATTCTCTTTCATATCACGACAGGCATCATGTTGAGTATGCTTGATCGTTTGCTCGGTGGAGATGGCGAAACCGAGGGGGAAGTGAGTTCGGACTATCAGTATACGGATATCGAATTGCGTCTGTATACCGACCTTATGACGAACCTGATTGACAGTCTGTCCAGTGCGTGGAAAAATTATATTGATCTCAACTTCCGATTCCAGAGGGTGGAGGTCAACCCCACGTTGGTGCAGTTGATCGGACTGGAAGAGGCTGTCGTTATTGTTGGTATCACGATTCGTACATCGGTGTGCAATGGTCGTTTCAGTATCGTTTTGCCGGGCACCATGCTCAGTGATGTGTTCGGCCAGATGAATCGGGAAACGGCAAGCGTCCGGCAGACCAATCAACATGACAGCGAAGAGATTATGGATTACTTGCGTGGTTCAGATCTGGAGATTACGGCAGAGTTTCAGCATACAACCTTGCGGCTGGAGGATATTTATCATCTGCATGTCGGGGACGTAATCTTCCTGGACCAGCCAAAAGATTCAAAGATCTTTTTGAATATTGGTGGAAAGCGATGGTTCGACGGCAAAATGGGTGTGTTTCAAAAGAATAAGGCAGTGCGGATAGACAATACCTATGTGCTATCCGACATGGAAAATGTGCAGGATGAAGGAGAGAGGCAGTAAGAATGGGATCGAATGAATTTAGCCCAATGGCGATTGATGCGATTGGGGAAATCTTTAATATCAGTCTGGGCTCCTCCGCTACTGCGGTTTCCAATATGCTTGCACGCCGCGTTGATATTACGACGCCGACGGTAAGCGTAGTATCGGCGCAGGACTTCACGCTGGGGGATTTGCAGCCGGCAATTGGTGTCAAGATTGACTATGTGGCTGGTCTGAGCGGCAGCAACATTATGTTGCTCAAGCGAAGCGATGTGCGCGCAATCGTTGATATCCTGATGGGCAGCACGACCAAGGATGAGGACTTCCAGATCAATGAACTCAATATGAGCGCGATTTGCGAAGTCATGAACCAGATGATGGGCGCAGCTTCTACGGCGATGTCCGATTTTCTCAATCGCATGGTCAACATTTCCACACCGCAGGCGTTTGAAATCGGTAGCTTGAGCGAATTCGTGGATAAGTATTTCCCGTCAAACGGCATGCTGGTCGTCGTTCGCTTTAAGTTCAGCATTGAAGATGCGGTAGAAAGCGAATTTATGAGCGCGCTCAGCATGGACTTGGTACGTGAACTGCTGAAAGGCTTTGGTATCGAAGGGGAAGACGTTGGCATGGGAGCCCAAATGAACTCTGAACCTGAGCCTGCTGCACAGCCTGCTGTGGCAGCTGAACCGGAAGAGCCTCGTGATAGCGGAGCACCTTTGAGTCAGGAGGAAATCGAAAAGCTGCTGGCTCAGAATATGGGCGGAGATCAGGCAGCAGAGTCGACGCCTGAGCCTGAACCGCAGCCGGCAGCACCGGTAGTGGAACAACCGGTGGCACAGCCGCAGGTAGCCGCTGCGCCCGCGCAGCCGCAAGCAGCGCCGCAGCAAACGACTCCTGTAATGCCGCAGCAGCCTGTGGCACAGGCACAGCCGCAGCAAGCAGCGGTTCCGCAGCCGATGCAGCAAATGCCGCCTGAAATGCAGCAGCAATATGCTGCTATGGGGTATCCGCCGTATGGTATGCAGATGCCGTATCCGCCGATGTACTACATGCCGCCGCAGCAACAACAAGCGGCACCGGAGCCGAAAACCATTAAGACATCCAAGCCGGCTATGCCTAAGTTTGAAGAGCATGCAAATAGCCTGAACGAGGAGCAGGAGGGCAACCTTGATTTGCTGATGTCTGTTCCGGTGGACGTTTCGGTGGAAATCGGACGCACACGTCGGCGCGTCAAGGATATTTTGAACTATACCAAGGGATCGCTTGTCGTGCTGGATCGATTGGCAGGCGACCGAGCAGACCTATACGTCAATGGCAAGTGCATTGCCAAGGGCGATATCGTCGTCGTGGATGACAGCTTTGGATTGCGCATCGCCGAAATCATCGAGCCGCTTGCGCTGGAAGACCTCTAATAAGCAATAATACTTCATATATTACTTTGAAAAATGAAAAGGATGGGATGAACCATGGCAAAGATTTTGTTAGTAGATGATGCAGCTTTCATGCGAATGATGGTAAAGAACACGCTCAACGAGAACGGCTACACGGATACATATGAAGCCAGCGACGGTGCGGAAGCGGTCAACAAATATTCTGAGCTGCAGCCGGATCTGGTCATCATGGATATCACGATGCCCAATATGGACGGTCTGGAAGCACTGAAGGCAATCCGCAAGGCGGACCCCAATGCTTCGGTCGTTATGTGCTCCGCAATGGGCCAGGAGGCAATGGTTATCGAAGCCATTAAGTCCGGTGCAAAGGACTTTATCGTAAAGCCGTTTAAGCCGGACCGTATCATCAAGACGGTGAGCTCGATCGTAGGACAGCCGTAAACGGATGAACTGGCTTTCCTTAATTGGCATGTGCCTGTGCGTTGCGGTGATTTTATATCTGGCGTATTGGGTTACGCGCCGCATCGCAATGGGAAATATGGGCGGTGCCATCACATCCGGCGGGCATATGCGGATCTATGACCGGTTGCCGCTTGGACAAAATAAGGCGGTGGTAGTCGCACGCGTCGGTCTGCGCTGGCTTGTGCTTGGTGTTTCTGACGAACAAATCACGTTGCTCACCGAGTTGAGCGAAGAAGAATCGCGTATCTGGCGGCAGAGCAAGCAGGTGAACAGTGAAGCTGCCGTCCCGAAGTTTTCGGATATCATTTCGGATGTGCTGCGTAAGAAAAATGACAGGAAGTAGGAAGGAGAGTGTTTCATGCCGGATAGCCTAATCAATGTAAACGGCGACAGTGTGCAAACACTGGAAATACTCTTTCTGACTACCGTCATCGCACTGATGCCGTCCATGCTGGTCATGATGACTTCGTTTACACGAATCATCATTTCGCTTTCTTTCTTGCGAACGGCTATGGGAACGCAGCAGAATCCGCCCAATACGGTGTTGATTGGCATCGCATTGTTTTTGACGCTGTTCATCATGAATCCGGTGTTGACGCAGATTCAAGAGACGGCATATGAGCCGTATACGAGGCAGGAAATCACACAGGAGGAAGCGATCGATCGTGCATCGGTTCCTTTGAAAGATTTTATGCTGCGGAATACGGAACAATCGTCGTTAAGCCTGTTTTGTGATTTGGCTGGTGTGGACGAGCCGGCGACGGATGAGGAGGCCATGGCGCTTTCCATGCGCGTTATCATTCCGTCCTATATGACCAGCGAACTGAAGGCGGCATTTCAGATCGGCTTTTTCCTGTATATCCCGTTCATGCTGATTGATATTGTGGTTTCTTCGACCTTGATGAGTATGGGCATGATTATGCTGCCGCCGGCCATGATTTCTATGCCGTTTAAGCTTTTGCTGTTTATTACAGTGGATGGTTGGCAGCTTTTGTTCTCTACACTGGCGCAGGGCTTCCGATAGCACAGGAGAGGAGGTTGAGCGTTGGATCAGAACCAGATTATTGATATTCTTCGGGAGGGGATATGGGTTGCGCTTAAAATTGGTGGACCAATGCTGATTGCCAGTATGGCAGTTGGTGTTCTGGTGGCGATTTTCCAAGCGGCAACACAGATTCACGAACAAACGCTGTCTTTTATTCCAAAGCTTTTGTTGATCATCGCGTTTCTCCTCCTTGCAGGCAGCTGGATGCTGACTACAGTGCAGGATTTTACAAGGATGATATTCACCCAAATGATTGCTTAAAAGGAAGGGGACAGCGAGCACAATGATTGATGATGCACAACTGACGCTGTTCCTTTATATCCTGATGCGCATGACCGGGTTTGTGGTGTTTAACCCGCTGCTGGGAGGCCGCTCTGGTATTCCAAGTTTGGTGAAGGCAGGAACAACTCTGGTACTTGCTGTTGCGGTCTATTCTTTGACTGATTTGCCGTTACCCGAAGTGCCGACAACGGTGGTTGAATTTGCCGTTCGGTCGCTGCTGGAGCTTGCGCTGGGTTATTTGGTCGCTGTGTTGATCCACTTCTTTTTTTATGTGGTTTTGCAGGCGGGTCAAATGATTGATGCGCAAATGGGCATGAATATGTCAGAGACGTATGATCCATCCATGGGAACCAATGTTTCCATGACGGGCACGCTGCTGAATATCATGATGGCGCTGCTTTTTTTTGTGGCAGGCGGTCATATCACATTGCTGCGCATCCTATTAAATTCCGGACAGGTGATCCCCTACGGCGCGGCCTCATTGGGCACGTCGGCATCTACCTATGTGCTGGAGATGTTTGCATCCTGTGCGGTACTGGCAATGAAATTGTGCTTACCGATTCTTGCGGCCGAATTGATCGGTCAGCTGGGAATGGGTATTCTGATGAAAGTAATTCCTCAAATCAATGTTTTCGCAATCAATTTTGAACTTAAAATCATTCTGGGGCTGATGATGGTGATTCTGCTTCTGCCGCTGATGGGGGAATTTGTCCTTGGGCTGGAAAAACAGATGCTAGTCGCTATTGAACAAGCCATGAAAGTGATTGCGGGTGGTTAGGTAGGCCCAAAGGGGGGAGCCAAGCATGCCGGGCGGAGCGGACGAAAAAACAGAAAAAGCCACACCCAAAAAGCGACGTGACGAGCGAAAAAAAGGTAACGTCATGATGAGCCAGGATGTCGTGGCGGTGGCGACACTGTTTGCAAGCTATGCTGCGCTGCGGTTTGGGCTTTCATTTATGGTAGATGCAATGACCGGAATCTTCCGCTATTGCATCGGTTTGGTCGGCAGCGTACCGACCGGCGGCGCGAGCGCCATTGCGACTGAACTGAGCGCAAAGTCAGTTATGGCGTTGGCGCAGTCGGTTGCTATTCCGTTGCTGGCGACGGTCTTGGCGGCTGTGGTTGCGACCTTTGCGCAAACCAGACTGCTGGTTTCTTTTGAATCCATGAAGCCAAAATTCAGCCGTATGAACCCATTACAGGGTATCAAACGACTGTTTTCTTTGAAAAGTGTCATTGAATCGCTGAAAGGTGTACTGAAAATCACCATCCTTTTGGTGCTCATCTATAAATTTGTCAGCGGATCGCTGTTAATCTTTTCGCGTTATATGAGCAGCGATATTGGCGTTGTGCTGGCTTCCATGCGTGATTTGGGCTTTAAGCTGATGCTGGAGGTCGGTGTCGCGTTTCTGGTGCTTTCTTTCTTTGACTATCTGTATCAATGGTGGGAGTTTGAGCGACAGCTCAAAATGTCCAAGCAGGAAATCAAGGAAGAGTATAAGCAAACCGAAGGCGATCCGAAGATCAAGGGTAAGATTAAAGAAGCGCAGCGAAAAATGGCGCAGTCTCGTATGATGCAGGCTGTTCCCGGTGCGGATGTTGTTATCCGTAACCCGACGCACTTTGCTGTCGCGCTTCGCTATAAGCCGGGGCAGGATGCCGCGCCGGTCGTGGTGGCCAAAGGTCAGGATGAGCTGGCGCTCCGTATCGTCGCGGTGGCCGAAGAGCACGGCGTGTCCGTGGTGGAAAACCGGCCGTTGGCGCGCGCGTTATATGCTGCCGCAGATATTGGTCAGTTGATTCCGGCCGATCAATATGGTCCGGTGGCCGAAGTTCTTGTTTATGTTTATAAACTCAATAAGCGGAGTTTTCCGCAGTAATGTTGAAACTGGTATAGAAATGGTGGAGTTATGAAGCGACTTTTTGACAACATGATATCGGTGTTTGTCGTGGTCATCGTATTGTTCCTGTTGATCCCTCTTCCGCCGTTTCTGTTGGACGTATTTTTTATCATTAATATCTCTCTGGCGTTGATTATTCTGTTGATTACCATGAATATTCATGAACCGCTGGAGTTTTCGATTTTCCCATCGCTGCTGTTGATCACAACGTTGTTCCGATTGGGTTTGAACGTTTCTTCCACGCGTCTGATTCTTTCCAATGGCGGCGAGGCAGGACAGGTCATCAAGGTTTTCGGTGAATTTGTTATTCAGGGCAATGTGGTCATCGGTGTCATCATCTTCCTGATCATCGTTTTGATGCAGTTCATCGTTATCACCAAGGGCGCAGAGCGTGTTGCTGAGGTAGCAGCTCGCTTTACGCTGGATTCGATGCCTGGCAAGCAGATGGCGATTGACGCGGACTTGTCATCTGGCCTGATCAATGAGCAGGAAGCAAAGCTGAGACGATACAAGGTGCAGCGCGAAGCAGACTTCTATGGCGCAATGGACGGTGCTACCAAGATCGTCAAGGGCGACGCGATCATGTCTATCATCATCACGTCGATCAACTTTATCGCCGGTTCTATTATTGGTATTGTGCAGTCCGGTATGGAACTGAGCGAAGTCCTCAGCGTTTATTCGATCGCAACAATCGGTGACGGTCTGGTTTCCCAGCTGCCGGCGCTGATGATTTCCACGGCGACCGGTATGATCGTCACCCGTGCGGTTTCCGAAGGCAGCTTGAATAATGACGTAATCAAGCAGTTCCTTGCGCAGCCGCAGTCCTTGATGATTGCCGGTTTGATTCTGGCTGTGTTTGCGATTTTCCCCGGCACGCCTCATGTCCAGTTGATTCTGATTGCAGCGGCGCTGATTCTGGTCAGCCGCCGTGTGGCGCATCAAATGGAGGCGCTGCAGAAAGAGAAGGAAGAATTGCCTGCGGCGCAAGAGGCTGCCCGAAAACAGGCGGAAGCGCAGCAGAGCGAAATGGATTACTACAAGGATGTCAACAACATCTATTCGCTGATCAATGTTGAACCGATCGAGATGGAATTCGGTTACAGCCTGATTCCTTTGGTGGATGAGTCACGCGGCGGTAAGCTCATCAGCCGAATCGTTATCTTCCGTCGGCAATATGCGCAGGATATGGGCTTTGTGGTGCCGTCGATCCGACTGCGCGATGCGTCTATGCTGGGCACCAACCAATATGTCATCAAGATCAAGGGTGAAGAAGTTGCCCGCGGTGAAATTCTGTTGGATTATTATCTTGCCTTGGAACCTGCTAATCCGGCGGGTGAAATTGAGGGCATTGAAACGATAGAGCCGGCATACGGCATTCCTTCCCGGTGGATTTTGCCGGAAAACAAGGAAATGGCCGAGATTTATGGCTATACGGTCATTGATCCGCTGTCGGTTATGCTGACACACCTGTCTGAGACAGTCAAAAAGCATACCTATGAATTGCTCAACCGTGCAGAGACCATTCAGCTGGTGGAAAATCTCAAGCGCTCGGCGCCGCAGCTGGTGGAAGAAGCGTTCCCGGGTGTGGTGTCTTACGCCATGCTTGAGAAGATCCTTTGCAATCTGCTGAAGGAAGGTATCCCGATCAAGGACATGGGTACGATCGTGGAAACCACGGTCGACGCGTTGGCCATCACCCGCGATGTCGACCTGATTACAGAGAGTGTGCGTGCGCAGCTTAAGCGAACCATCACGCACCGATTCTGTGAGGACGGTCGTCTCAGCGTTATCACGCTGGATGCAGAGGTGGAGAAAAAGATTGTTGCCAGCCTGACCAAGAACGATCAGGGCGTATACCTTGCGTTAGGACCGGATCTGATGCAGAAGCTGCTGGCGCAGCTCAACGAGAATATCAAGAAATTCTCGGAGCTGTCGCAAAAGCCGATTCTGCTTACCAGCCATATCATCCGGATCTATTTGAGTCGTTTGCTGGAGCAGTTCTATCCGGATCTTACTGTATTGTCTTTCAATGAAGTGATTACGAGCGTGCAGATACAGGCGCTGGGCAATATCACACTTTCGTAAGTTTTGATTTGAGGTTAGGAGGGAAACGCCTTGGGATCACAAAAGGTTTGGGAACAGATGACGAATGAGGCGCTTCTCGACGAATACAAGCAAACCGGTGATCCGGAACTGAAAAAAGTTCTTGTGATGCGGTATTCCTATCTTGTAAAAAATGTAGCATTGAAGCTGAGAGGGGTTTATTTAAGCTTCGCTCAGGTCGATGATATGATTAATGAGGGAATTATCCTGCTGATGGGTGCGCTGGATAAATTTGACTTAAGTCAAAACGTCAAGTTTGAAACCTACGTTTCCAAACGTCTGCGCGGCATGATTATCGATTTGGCACGCCGTCAGGATTGGTTGCCGCGTTCGGTTCGCAAGCGCATGCGCGAGATTGATACGGCCAGCAGTGAATTGTTCTCTCAGTTGGGCCGTGCGCCAACTGATAAGGAAATTGCCAATCATATGGGACTGAGCGAGGCACGTTATCAGGAGGAACTGGCAAAGACGGCGCTTTGCAATGTGTTATCGCTTGACATGCTGCTGGACGAACGGGATTCCGATGTTCCGGCCAAGCATCTGCCGCAATCGGATGCAGATGCGCAGCCCGAAGAGAATTATCAGAAAAAAGAGCTGTATGAAGAG
>JAHZFK010000004.1:41767-48154 GCA_019421385.1 Clostridiales bacterium | reverse complement strand
CGAACTGCGTGAAAAGGAACAGATGGTCTTATCGCTGTACTATCAGAAGTCCTTTCAGATGAAGGAAATTGCGCAGGTGCTCGGTGTAAGTGAACCGCGCGTATCACAGATACATTCCAATGCGATCCGCAAACTGCGAATCTCAATGCAAAAATATATATATGGTACATAAGCAGAGGAGATTGAGGATATGTTTAAAGGGTTCTATGATTTGAGTTCCGCTATGCTGACCCAGACCAGAAATCTGGATGTTGTTGGCAACAACATGAGCAACACGGCTACGGTGGGTTATAAGGCGGACCGTTATGCGGATACGACCTTTGACGAAGTGATGCGCAGCCAGATCGGCAACAAGCAAAAGAATCCGCAGGAGCTTGGCACAACCACCAGCTACATCACTGCGTTGGATGAGGTATATACCGACCATTCTCAGGGGGCTTTGCAATCGACGGGATTACCCTTGGATTTCGGCCTGGAAGGGGATGGCTATTTTGCCATTCAGACGGATGCGGGACGGGTCTATACCCGCAATGGTTCGTTTATGCTGGACGATCAGGGCTATCTTGCTTTAGCCGGACAGGGGCGCGTGCTTGGACCTAACGGCCAGCAAATCTATCTGGGAACGGATAAGATTAACGCTGCGGCAGATGGAACCATTTCTACTGAAGATGGGCAGGTACTTGGTCAGCTTGGCGTATTCACCTTTGCAGATCCTGCGCAGGATTTGGAAAAGACCGGTGAGGGGATGTTTACCGCAGCAGGACAGCCGCAGCTGGCGAATGGCACGGTAGTGCATCATCGGATGGTGGAGCGCGCCAATACTGATCTGGTGCAGCAGATGACGGAAATGATGACCTGCCAGCGTGCGCTGCAAAGTGCATCGCAGCTGACCAAGATGTACGATCAGATCATGTCCAAGACAGCGACCGAGTTGGGCCGCGTATAATGGGGGAAAGGAGTCAATCCAGATGAACCAATCTTTCTATGCTGCGGCGGTTGCGGCCTCGCAGCAGCAGCAGAGAATGAATGTGACGGCGAATAACCTGGCCAATGTCAATACAGTGGGCTTCAAGGCAGAGCAGGCGAATTTTGCTGACTTGCTGTACCGTAACTGGACCGGACCGGATAACGCGCAGCTTCCGCGCGGTTCGGGTAGCCGGATGATCCAGACAACAACCGATTTTGCGGAGGGCGCGATGATGAGCCGGCAGGGTGGCCAGAATTACGCCATCAATGGCAGCGGCTTTTTTGCTTTGCTGAATCCGCAGACCGGAGAGATTAGTTACAGCCGTGCAGGCAATTTCCACTGGGGCAGCGTAACGCAGGGCGGTCTGGAGACTTTTTACCTGTGTGATCCCGACGGATATTATGTGCTCGATCAAAACCAGCAGCCGATCGCGCTGGGGCAGGATGCCGAAGCCGATTATCCGGTTGGTGTGTTTGATTTTGCCAATACGGATAATATGCAGCACTTGGGCAACAATCGCTTCGCGCCGGTGGCCAAGAACGGTCCGGTGATGCCGGGCGAGGGCAGAGCGGTTCACGGAATGCTGGAAGCATCCAATGCGGATGTCGGAACGGAATTTGTCAAGGTGATCGAAGCACAGCGTTCGTTCTCTTATGCGCTGAAGATGGTTCAGACGCAGGATGAAATCGAGTCTACGATCAATGGCTTGCGGAACGGTTAAAGGAAGTGTGGTAGTTCGTGTTAAAAAAGTATGAGGAGATGAATTCCCTACAAATTGACGCGCTGCGTGAAATTGGCAGTATCGGTACAGGCAACGCAGCAACATCGTTGTCGAGCTTGCTGGGAATTGAAGTACGTATCCCCCTCCCGGAGGTTCAGATTCTGGAATTTAACGCTGCAGTGGAAAAGCTCGGTGGTTTTGAAACAATTGCCGCAGGTATCATTTCCGACTTGCGCGGCGAGATCAACGGCCTGATGTTGGCGCTTTTTCAGCTGGATGCAATCAATCTTTTGCTGGGGCGCACCATGGGTAAGCAGATCAAGGATTACGACGAACTGACGGAGATCGAAAATTCTGCTGTGATTGAGATTGGCAATATTTTGATTTCCTCGTTTATCAATGCGTTGTCCGGACTGTCGGGCGTTCGCATTACGCCTTCGGTGCCGCAGCTGTCGATCGACATGCAGGGCGCTATCATCACGGTGCCGATGGCGGCATATGGCAACCAGTCGGATTATATTATGCTGATTGGCGGCAGCTTTTTGGTGGAAGGAAAAGAGGTGCCGTGCAGGTTGCTGCTCGCACCTGATATGCGGTCCCTGAACTATCTGTTAAATAAATTGGGGATATGTGAATGAATAAGCTGACTATTGGCATTGCGGATATGAAAATGGCCAGGGGCGAAGCGGTTCTTATCACCTACGCGTTGGGGTCGGGCATCGGCATCTGCCTTTATGATCCCGTCATTCGTTTGGGCGCATTGGTTCATATCATGCTGCCGATCAATATGGAGACCAATCGGACTTCTCCGCTCAAATATGCAGACACAGGTATTCGCACGACACTGAGCAAAATGGAGCAAATGGGGGCACGGCGCTCTCGTATCGTGGCAAAGATCGCGGGCGGCGCTAAAATGTTTGATGTTGCCGGAAATGGCAGCCTGGGCAATATCGGACAGCGAAACATTGACAGTGTGCATCATGTGCTGCAGCAGGAGCGTATCCGGCTCCTGCGGGAGGATGTCGGCGGTTCCACCGCGCGCACCCTTTTGTTTGATGTTGCCACGGGAGAAGGCTGTATCAAAATATATGGCAAAGCGGAGCGTATTCTTTGATAGAATTGAGAAGGAGTGAGAGAAATGCAGGAAAATGAACGCGGTAAAATCTTGCTGGAATCTGGTACGAATGAGATCGAGATCATGCAGTTTACGATTGATGATAACTTGTATGGTATCAATGTGGCAAAGGTAAGGGAGATCATGATGAGCGCTCCCGTCAAGTCGATGCCGCATGCGCATCCTGCGGTCGAGGGAATCTTCAAGCCCCGCGATACGGTTTTGACGGTGGTCGATCTGCCGTACTACTTGACGGGCAAGCGGTCTGAGCCGGATCCGAAGCATTTGTTTATCGTAACCAATTTCAATAAAATGTACATTGCCTTCCGCGTCCATACGGTAGTTGGTATCAGCCGTATTTCTTGGACCGCGATCCAAAAGCCGGATAAGACCATTTCCGGCGGAGAAGAGGGCGTGGCAACCGGTATTGCACAGTGCGACGATCAGCTGGTAACCGTACTGGATTTTGAAAAGATCGTGGCGGAAATTGCGCCGGAAACCACGATTCAGATGAAGGAAATCGAAAGAATGGGCAACCGTGTTGACCGGGATTGCCCCATCCTGATCGCAGAGGATTCGATTCTGCTTTCGCGCATGATTCAGGAAGCGCTGAATAAGGCAGGATACACGAATTTAACCATGTTTGCCAATGGACAGGAGCTTTGGGATTATATTAGCCCGTTGGCAAAGAATCCGGATTCGCTTTCGAAGAAGGTTGCGATGGTTATTACGGATATCGAAATGCCGAGCATGGATGGACATCGCCTTACCAGACTGATTAAGTCGGATAATGTGCTGAAACAGGTGCCGGTCATTATCTTCTCTTCGCTTGTCACTGAGGAAATGCGGATCAAAGGCAAGCAGCTCGGTGCAGATGAGCAGTTGTCCAAACCGGAAATCGGCCATTTGGTGGACGTAATGGATGGGCTGCTGGAGCGTCGAGGCAATAGCACGAATTGAGGAAAACGGGGGCGGCAACCATGGAAAGAAGCAGATTCATCGTAAGACAGGCCATTAAGGATGCGGATAATCACATCCTTGGGTACGAAATCAAATATTCCGGCAGCGAAGCCTATGGCGGAGAGAACGGGAACGATATTTCAGCAGCGGAAACGATCTATAACTTTTTGATGCAGAATTCGGAAAAAGGACTTCGTGATTCCCGCAGCTTTATGACGTTTACCAGTTCTTTGTTGGCAAAGCGGACGCCACATCTGTTCAAAAGCAAGGATCTGGTGATCCAGATTGACGACAGCGTCATCATTCATCCGTTTGCGATGCATCTGGTGCAGCAGTACGTCAAGGAAGGCTATGAAATCGCGGCGAATGATTTTCAGTTTATGCCGCGATATCTGGCGCTGATGGAGTATTTGGCTTACATCAAGATTGATTTGAAAGAGATGAGTCAGGCATCGGCGGAAAACATCATGCGGGTAGCGCATAGTATGCACAAAAAAGTCATTGCGACCGGCGTGGATACGCAGGAACTGCGCGATATGGCGATCAGCTTGGGCGTTTACGGTATGCAGGGTACATATGTTGCCGATCAGATGGCCAACAAAGTACATCAGAGCACCTATCTGCGCAGCAATTTCTTCCGTCTGGTGGTTGCGGTCACGAGAGAAGAGCCGGATATCCATGAGATCGAGCAGATTGTATCGACCGATGTTACGCTGTCGTATAGCCTGCTGAAAATTGCAAACTCTGCGTATTTTGCACGCAGAACACAGACGACCTCGATTCAGCAAGCGATTGTAACGCTGGGTCTGAGCCAGCTCAAACGTTGGGTATATCTGTTGAGCGCCGGCGATCAGGATGAGGAGCAATTGGGCGACTCCGAAGAGTTTATCAAGATTTCCTTTATGCGCGCCAGCTTTGCAAGCGAGCTGCAGAAGTATGTTAAAAAGCCTGTGCTGACTCGCTCGGAGGCGTACCTGCTTGGTATGTTCTCGACCTTGGAGTACTTGATTGATGCACCGATGGAAGAGATCATCGCAGATATCCCGATGGTGGATGAGCTGAAGAATGCGCTGCTCCACCGTGATGGTCAGGGCGGTCTGCTGCTGGAGCTGGTTATCAGCTACGAAAAGGCAGACTGGAAGAACATCACTGCGGATGCAGAAGAGCTTGGTATTCCTGCGGCGCAGCTGGCGACCATTTACTTTAACTGCATGGAAGAGGTAAACCGGATCTGGGATCAGATGCTGAATCCTTCTCCAACGGCAAAACCGGAAGCTGTGGAATTGCAGCCCTTGGAATAATAAATCAAAATAGTTGAAACATTGTTCGATGTTTGCAATGACGGCGGCGGCAGGGGTGTGAGAACATCCTTGCCGCTCTTTTTTTCAATCCATCCTGAGCATCCATCTACGGAACAAAGGAAGAACACAATGATACAATTATCCAATGAAAGTTTATATGAAATAATCACACGCTCCCTCAATCGTATGAACGATTTGTTGGTGGGACACGGCGAACGCGTCGCGTATGGTGTTATGCGTTTGTTGGAACAGGATGGACGTTTTTCAGAAAATGAAATTGGACAAATTGTTTGGACGGTACTGTTCCATGATGTTGGAAGTTTTCGGAAAACCGATACATGGAATGTGGTGCAGCTGGATACCGAAGAGAATTGTCCACATGCGATTTATGGTTTCCTTTTTCTGAAGACATTTTTTCCGTTTTCCCAATATGCGTCGATCGTTCGTTACCATCATGCGAACGATGCGGAGATCGCCAACGCCAGTGTGGATGAAAAGCTGAAATGGCTGATGAAATGCTTGCGTGTTGTGGATGAGACTGATCTGGTGTTTATCAAGCATGGTCGGGAAAATATGGATGCGGTTCAATATTTCTTCCGAGAGCGATTTCGAAAGATGTTTTCCGCAGAAGAGCCGTTGCAGTTTGAAGAGTTTTCTGTCATGCAGGATATGGATGCGATTCACGGCTTTTTATTGGAGCGTATGCGGAAATTGACGCTCAGCAGCGAGGAAAAAGAAGCACTGTTGCGCACACTGGTCTGCTCCATGGACTTCCGCAGCCACTATACCGCGTTGCATTGCTCCATGATGGTTCGGGTCAGCGATATGCTGGCGGATTACTTTGAATTAGATCAGGGCGTTAAAGATAAAATTCACATCGGTTCGATCCTGCACGACGTTGGAAAAATTGCGATACCAGTTGAGATTCTGGAATGTCCGGGAAAGTTGGATGGCCGTGCATGGGAGATTATGAGATCACATGTACTGATTACCGAGGACATTCTCAAAGGCTGTGTCAGTGATGATATTTTGCAGATCGCCATTCGGCATCATGAGACGCTGGATGGATCGGGATATCCACGCGGTATCGATGCAAAGGATTTGACGCTGTCGCAATGCATTGTGGCGGTGAGTGACATAGTCAGTGCCTTGTCGGAGGAAAGAAGCTATAAGCAGGCGTTTCCACTGCACGAAGTGATGAGTATTTTGGGCCAAATGCGAGACGATGGGAAAATCTGCCCCCAAGTGATCAAGATGCTGGAGGATCATTGCGATGCCATCTATCATGCAGTGTTGGAAGAAGGCCTTCACACGGCAGAGGCAT
>JAHZFK010000004.1:8897-41757 GCA_019421385.1 Clostridiales bacterium | reverse complement strand
ATTCGAACAAATCTATGCGGAATACTATGAATTAACGCAGCCTAACATGGAATAATTTTTGAAAAGGGAGACAAAATTTTCAATCCATGATATAATGAGGGCAGAATACGGACATAGGAAAAAGGATCGATAAAAAAGAGGGAGAGGAAGTTGCGCGTGGAACTGCCATGGGAGTTCTTTGAAGACCTGGGAGATATGGTCTATGTTTCCGATGTGGAAACCAATACATTGGTGTATATGAATGCATACCTGCGCAATGCATTGGGATATCGTTCCCACGAGGAATATGTAGGAAAGAAATGTTATCGTGTCCTGCAGGGAAATGATTCTGAGTGCCAGTTTTGTAACAATAGCAAGCTCGAGCCGGGAAAGTTCATCACTTGGACGCATAAGAATCCCATTATGGACAGACGCTTCTTGGTCAAAGACAGTTTGTTCCACTATAATGGGAAAAAATATCGCATCGAAATTGCCTTGGACATGGACTCGGAAGAGTTGGGACAGGCGAAACTTCTGCCTCCACGTACAGCTGAAATCCTCAACGGTTGTTTGCAGTGCGCGTTTGAGACAACGAGCCCGGATACTGCGTTAAACAATATTTTAGCTTATATTGGCGAAAATCTGCTGTGTGATCGAGTATATATATTCGAGTGGAACCATTCGGATAGAATGCGCAATACATATGAATGGTGCGCAGAAGGCGTGTCCCCGCAAAAACAGATTTTGCAGAATGAATCGGTGGACAGCATTCAGTGTCTGTTCCCGATGTTGGAGGAGAAAAAAGTAATCGTCATTGATGATGTCGAGACGATTGCAAAGAAATATCCTGCGGCATATGTATTTTTTAAGTCGTTGGATATTTCTTCGTTTGCAGCAGGTCCGATGAGAAACGATGGGGAAATTGTGGGCTTCGTCGGAGTGGACGAGCCGGACCCGCGTATGCTGCCGCTCATTATGCCGATTCTGGAAGTGATTGGTTATTTTGTAGTCTCACTATTAAAGAGACGAGAGATGATCCATCATTTGCAGGAGATTGGTTTTCATGATCCCTTGACAGGTGCATATAACCGCAATGCCCTCATGGAGTTCGGTAAAAAAGATTCTATGGCTTCTGCCGGTGTGATTTATTGCGATATTACCGGCTTGAAAAAGATAAATGATGTGTTTGGTCATGTGCAGGGCGATCAGATGATCCGACACTGTTATGATCTGATCCACGGTTCCTTGGGTACGAATTTGATTTATCGTACCGGCGGGGACGAGTTTGTAGTGCTGTGTCCGCAGTGCAGCCAAGAGGAATTTAACGAGAAGGTGCGGCAGCTCAAGCGCCTGATTCGTCAGGATGAATACCATATTGCCATTGGTTACGCATGGTCGGATCAGCAGCCGCTGCAATTGGAGGCAATGATCGATCAGGCAGACTGCATGATGTATGCGGATAAGCGGAATTATTATGCATGGCAGGTTGCGGCCCATGATGACTACCATACCTATGGGCTCGCAAGAGAAGTGGATCACTGCGGACAGTCGAAAACACAGTTTTGCAGATTTCTGGAAAACACCTATAATGACATGGAACTGGTGTTTGAATCTATTGCGCAGCAAAACTCGTCAAGCTATTTTTATTTCGGCGATATGCAGAAAGATTTGTTCTACATTTCGGATAACATGCGGGAAGATTTCGGCTTTGAAAACAATGTGGTGTCCGGATTGTTCCGATTGTGGTCGCAGCGAATCAGCACAGCGGAATTTCAGGATATTTTCTGGCAGGATGTTTCTGCGATGCTGCGCGAAAAACGCAGTTCGCACGATTTGCGCTATCAGGTGCGAGATGTTCATGGCAATATTAAATGGGTGCATTGCTATGGCATTATGAAATGGAGCGAGGATAAGAGCACGCCGCTGTTCTTCTCTGGGCGTGTTTCGCATCAGGATACGGATTTTGTCGTTGACCCCATTACGAATTTCCCGCGAGAGACCTCTGCGTTCAATCAATTGGATGAATTGCGCAGAAATGGGCAAAAAACGCAGATCATCGGCTTTAGCCTCAATAGCATTACGGAGATCAACAGCACAAAGGGTCGTGCTTATGCGGATCGCCTGATCAATAACATTGCAAACAAGCTGACGGAAGCGCTGTCGTGGAAGATGACTTTCCATCGGTTGGAAGGTATGCGCTGCATGGCGGTGGTCAATCCGATGTGTGTGGAACCGAAGGCAGATGCAGTTGCGCAGATCCGTGAGATCATCGAAGAGTGCTATGATTCCATGGGTATTGCGATTCATAACGTGTGCTCGTTTGCAGTGATGGAATACCCGTTTGAAGATTTGACAGCAGAGGACATGGTGGAGAATCTGGTCGCCCTGATCCGGATTGCTAAGCAGGAGACCGACCAGCCGTATATGGAATACTCTGCGGAAAGCATCAAACGAATTCAGCAAATGTCGAATATGGCGCTGGCACTTGAGCAGGATGTTCTCAATGACATGAAGAATTTCCGCGTTGTGGTGCAGCCGGTGGTATCCGCAAAGGATGGAAAGGTGATTGGCGGAGAGACGCTGCTGCGTTGGAACTTCAAGGGAAAAGACGTTTCGCCTGCTGTATTTATTCCGATCCTGGAACGAGACAGCATGATCCATATTGCCGGGCGCTGGGTCTTTGAGCAGGCAGCGCGAAATTGTATGCAGATGATTGCATACATTCCGGGCTTCTATCTGACCTTTAACGTGAGCCTAAATCAGCTTTCTGACACAGAGTTAATCAGCTTTATGCAGGAAACTTTGAAGAAGTATCAGTTGGATGGTTCTCATTTGGTCGCGGAGCTGACCGAAAGCTGTCTGGATGAACAGCCGGAAATGCTGGAGCATTTTGTGGATGCTTGCAGCGAGATGGGAATGCGGATTGCCTTGGACGATTTCGGCAGCGGTTATTCCTCTCTGCGGATGCTGCTGCAATATCCGTCCAGCATCATCAAGCTGGATCGTTCCTTGCTGCATGAAATCACGGAATCCGATCAGAAAATGCATTTTATCCGCAGTATTGTTTATGCATGCCATCAGTTCGGCAAAAAAGTATGCTGTGAAGGTGTTGAGCGCACCGATCAGAATACGATTATCCGCGATACGGGCTGCGACATGATCCAAGGCTATTATTATTATCGGCCGATGGAATTATCAGCGGTGTACAGCTTGCTGAGTGAAAAGGCAAATTGAGAATACGAAATGAAAAAACCGACTGCCGGTTGTGCAGTCGGTTTTTTTATGTATTTAAACAGTGAGGAATCGGTCGGATTATTCCTCGGATACTGTGTGACGTAAATCCCAATCAATCGGCGGGATACCGTTTTGCTCCAGAAAAGCGTTGCATTTGGAGAAATGACGGCAGCCGAAAAAGCCGTTATAAGCAGAAAGGGGAGAGGGGTGCGCGCATTCCAGCACAAGGTGCTGCGGTGCAGTGATAAGCTTCTTTTTGGATCGCGCATTGCCACCCCAGAGCAGGAATACGATCGGCTTTTCACGTTCATTCAGTTTTTCGATGACGTGATCGGTGAAAGTAGTCCAGCCAATATTCTTGTGGCTGTTGGCCTGTCCGCGCCGCACGGTCAGCGTTGTGTTGAGCAGCAGCACACCGTGCTTGGCCCACGGGGTCAATGTACCGTTTTGTGGTGGGTCAATACCGAGATCACTTTTCAATTCCTTGAAAATGTTTTGCAGGCTGGGGGGCGGCGTAACGCCCGGCTGCACAGAGAAGCACAAACCGTGCGCCTGTCCGGGGCCATGATAGGGATCTTGACCGAGCAAAACGGCTTTCACGTCCGCATAAGCAGTATAACGCAGCGCATTGAAAATGTCATTCATAGGAGGATAAATGGTTTGCTCTGCATATTCTTTTTTCAGCCAATAGCGGATGCGTTTGTAATAATCCTGCTGAAACTCATCCGCCAGAATTTCGTCCCAGTCATTTCCTAAATGTACCATAATAGCCTCCTGAACTAGTTTGCACTCATTATACCATAGGCATAGCAAAAAAGCCATTGACAGAATACGCGTATTTGGTTATACTATAACTGTACTAACACACACAATACAGTTAGAACACATGTGGGAAAGGAGGCGCGGATGTGATCAAGATTGACTATCGGGATGCTCGGCCAATTTATGAGCAAATCGTCGATGGCGTGGAGACGCTTGCGCTGCGTGGCGCATTGCCCGCCGGCAGTCAGCTGCCCAGTGTCAGGCAGTTGGCGATGGAGCTCTCCATCAATCCGAACACCATTCAGCGCGCATATGCCGAGCTTGAGCGCCGGGGTGTTATCTATGCTGCCAAAGGGCGCGGAAACTTTATTTCGGATGAAACAGCGGCGTTGTGTAAGCGGCGTCTGGATGAAATCGGCGCACAGGTACATGCGCTGGCAGATCAGGCGCGTTCGCTTGGCGCTAAGGAAGAGCAGATACGCGAATGGGTGGAGCAGAAAGGAGATGGTACAGCATGATTACAGCGGAAAATGCAACCAAACGATTTGATACCATTACTGCAGTCGATCATGTATGCGCAGAGGTGCGAGATGGTTCGGTGTATGGACTGATTGGATCAAACGGCGCAGGCAAGTCGACGTTTTTGCGCATGTTAGCGGGTATTTTGCAGCCGGACGAGGGTGCGGTGCGCATAGACGGCGCAGATATATTCGAAAACACGGCACTGAAAGAGCGGTTTTTCTTTATTTCGGATGAGCAGTTCTTTTTTTCCAACTGCACGCCCGCAGAAATGAAGGATTACTATAAACGCTTTTACCGCCATTTCAATGAGGAACGCTATCGCAAGCTGATGCAGGGCTTTGGTCTGGACGAAAAACGTAAAATCCGCACCTTTTCCAAGGGAATGAAAAAGCAGGTATCGGTGATTTGCGGTATTTGTGCGGGTACGGATTACCTGTTCTGTGACGAGACATTTGACGGCTTAGACCCGGTCGTGCGCCAGACGGTCAAGAGTCTGTTTGCGGAGGACGTGGAAAGCCGCGGTCTGACGCCAGTCATCGCGTCACACAACCTGCGCGAGCTGGAGGACATTTGCGACCACGTCGGCCTGCTGCATCGCGGCGGTATTCTGTTCTCTCGCGATTTGGATGAGATGAAGCTGGATATGTTCAAGATGCAGTGCATTTTTACCGGTGCGCTGTCTGCGGATGCATGGCAGGGCATTGATGTACTGCGACTCGAGCAGCGCGGCTCGCTGTATACGCTGACGGCGCGTGGTAGCCGAGAAGAACTGCTGGCAAAGGTCAATGCCATGAATCCCAGCTTCTGTGAGCTGCTCCCGCTGACGCTGGAGGAAATCTTTATCAACGAAACGGAGGTGGCCGGCTATGACATCAAAAAGCTTCTCTTCTAAAGGCCTGCTGGGCGATAGCCTGCGTCGGAATCTGTGGGGCTTTATGCTGGGCGGTGTGGGGTTCTTCTTTTCTCTGCTGCTGCCGGTTCTGATGACCATGCAGCGCGCGTTGGAAACCCGCGCACATCAATTGCAGCAGTACCCGGATTTAGTTGACCAAGACTGGCAGAGTGCGCTTTCGGCCGTGTCCTCCTTACTGGGGGGCGGTAACCCCTTTGTGAAAACAACATTTGTTGTGATGGCGATTGTGTGTGGTGTTGCGATGTTTGCATATCTGCATGCGCGGCAAAAGGTTGATTTTTATCACAGCCTGCCGATCTCTCGCACGCAGCTGTTTGTCAATAACTATTTGACCGGTGTAATTTTCGCTGTGTCAACTTATGTGGTGATGCTGGCTATTGCGTTGGCTTGCACCTTTGCCATGGGCTTTGGCGCGGCAGTCGATTGGAGCGCGATTAGCGGCGCGGTGTTGAGTCACCTGATTGTATTCCTGTTGCTGTATGCGCTGACCGTGTTGACAACGGTGATATGCGGTAATACAGTGATCTCACTGCTGTTGCTTGCATGGGTGATGCTTTCCCCGATGCTGGTTTATATGCTGTACAGCGGTTTGTGCAATAAATTCTACCAAACCTACACGATGCAGTCGGTCAATATGAAGGCGGTATTCCACTTGTCGCCGCTGGTGCAGTTCTTTTCGCTCGATGGCTTTCACTATGAACGTGTGGAATATGTGGAGCAAACTTCGGCTCTGGGGCTGTTATTGGTGTATTTGGTGGTGGCGGTTGCCGTCACGGTGCTGAGTTGGTATCTTTTCCGTATTCGCGAAAGCGAAAGAGCTGGTGTGGCGCTGGCGTTTATGCCTGCCAAGCTGCCGATCAAAGTATATATGTGCTTGGTCATGGGTGTGGCATTCGGTCTGGTTTTCAACATGATTGCAGGGGACTTCTGGTTCTGGGTCGGTCTTGTACTGGGCACGGTGCTGTTCCACTGGATCGTGGAAATGATCTATGCGTTTGATTTCCACGCCATTTTCGCAAAGCCGGTGCACCTTGCAGCTATTCTGGTGGTTCTGTTTGCTGGTACGCTGTGCATGAAATTTGATGTAACCGGCTATGATACGTGGCTGCCGGATCGCAACAGCATTCAGGCGGTAAGCATCAGCGGCAGCGCAGAGGAGAAGCTGACCGGCGCCGATAACATTGACGCAGTGTATCAGCTGGCGGAAATGGGAACACAGGTCAACCAAAGTGCGCTCTATGAGCAAGGAAACTATCATGGATTAACGCTTCGGTTCTGGCTGGGTGGTCGAACGGCGATGCGCTATTATCTGCTGCCTGATAACGAAGAGGTCAACGCGCTTTGCAATCAGGTTTATTTCTCTGAGGAATACAAGCGCGTCGCGTTGCCGCTGTTCCAGGTGGATTTAGATCAGCAGAATGCAGAGAATCGGTACAGCTTGGATATTTACACAAACGAAAGCGGTTATGGAGTGGCCTCCACATTAAATGACTGGAATGGCATTCGTCAGATTCTCGCTGCGCTGCAGGAAGAGACGCTTGCAAGAACGGAAAATAATCTGCCTGTGCTTCGTCTGGAGATCTACCATGTAGATATAAACGGTGTGAAAGAATGGAAGGGCGATGCATATGTGACGGCGGAGGATCAGAAGACGCTTGCGCTGATTGAAAAGCTGTCGGGCGTGACACCTATGCAGTTATCAACAGAAGAAGTTAAACTGATTGATCTTCAGTATCGTATGCAGGATGCAAACGGAGATCCGGTGTGGAAGAGCGTAGAAGTCACCGATCCGGCTGATATTGCGGCGCTGCTGAAAAATGCGGTCAACCGTGATGCAATGAATCTGTATAGCACTGATGAGGCGGAAAAGAATGGATTCTCGTTAGATGAGCGCATGGATGGCGTGCAGATTGCGGTCAGCGCCAAACAGGATAATTCAGAGGATTGGCATTGGCTAGCACTAGCATATGCCGAAGGAGATTGGCCGGAGAATGTAGTAGAAAAATATCGTCCGGACGGGTTTGACGCGGCAAATGAAGACAGCACTTCCGGCGGTATGGCAACGGAGACCGTCGGATGAGACGGCGCGATCTGTGCGGTGCGCTCTTGCTGCTGGTTTATCTGCTGGGCGTAGGACTGGTGACCGGACCGTCGCTCTATCAGCTGCTGATCTGGCATCTGCCTACGCCGCGGTTGGAGCTCGTTCCGTTTAACGATATCGTTTGTGTACTGACGGATACAACTTCACCGGGATTGGGTGCGTTTACAAACATTGTCGGCAATCTGATGTTGCTTGCGCCGCTTGGCTTTTTGCTGCCGCTGTTTTGGCGCTGTTTTCTCAGCGCAAAACATACGATTCTGCTTGCTGCCGGCTTATCGCTCAGCATTGAGCTGATTCAATTGGCAGCAGGCGGTGTGACCTCAGTAGACGACCTTATTCTCAATACAGCGGGCGCGGCAATCGGCTTTTTGATGGCGCGGTTATTGCTTCGAGTGTGTCCGCGGCTTACACCACAGCACACAAGAGATAAGGAATGGATTTATCCACTTGTATGCTGGTTTGCAGTGATCGCTTTTTATACGGGAGCAGATTGCATATTGCTATAATCATTATGCAAAAAATATGCAAAAAGGCGCAGTCCGATTCGGACTGCGCCTTTTTACGGCAGTAACCTGTTGTGGTGTTCTTTTGTGTCAGAAAGAAGAAAGAAAAGCAGATGCGATATCTTGTATAAATCTGCATTTTTAAGGTTGAAACTGATAGGGGATTATGGTAAAATAAACAAGAACATACAGTTGCTTCATCCGTTCCTTGGAAATGGTCAAAGAGAGGCGATATGCATTGTGCTTTGCCGATGCGGACAGCCGGATCAGAAACCGGTTTCTTTAGTGGACGGTTCTTTTTGGGAATGATTTGATTTTGAAGGGAAAAAGTATTTTCTAAAGGGGAGAAGGCACATGGATAAGACACAGACGGATGTAAAGATCAAAAAGAGCATACGCAAGCGGATCGTAGAGGGCTACTTAAGGGTCATCCTGCTATCCGCTTTGCTGGGGGTTATCACCATTGTCTCTTTGGGCATATTGTTCGTGTTCTACGGCAATATGACCAGCCTGGATGAAGAGCGTGTGGCGTTGTCCAACACCATTGACTCGCATCATCAGTGGCGTTCCGATTTGATCAACAGTTTGGAAACCGGTTCTGATTTTACGGGCAGCTTGGATCCGGAAACCTGTTCTTTCGGTCAGTGGTTGAGCAACTATGAGACGAATGGTACATCCGATCAGGTTATGCAGATGGCGCAGCAGATGACGCAGACGCATGCGGAGATCCATAACTTGGCGAAGGATCTGATTAACATGAGCGAAACGGATCCCGAGGGGGCTGTGGAGAAGTTCTTCGATCAGTTGGATCCGGAAACCGATCAGGTCATCAATGCGCTGTATAATATTGACAATGTATATGCCACGGAGATGGAAAAGAATACAAAGAACTTTGAGACCTTGATGACGGTCGTCATTGCTGTGATTGTCGTTTCCATGATAGCTATTGGTATCTTTTCGTTCTTCTATGGCAGACGTCTGGCGCTCCAGATCGCGGCACCTGTTATGATGGTCGCGGATTGGGCGAAGAGTTTGTCGCTGGGTGCAGTTGACTTGAGCGTAGCTGGCGATGAGTTGGCTAAAATGGAGAAGGAGAACGCAGATAATGAAGTCGGTCTGATGATCACTGCGTTCCATACCATGGCGGAGAACATCCGTGAAAATGTGGCAGTCGTTCAGCGTATTGCAGATGGCGATATGACTGCATTTGTTAAGATCCGTTCTCGCCGCGATAGTCTGGGCAAGAGCTTGTACCGTTTGGTACAGTCCAACGATATCATGTTCAATGAGATCGTAGAGTCGGCGCATTCGGTTGCAGCCGGTGCGGATGAGATTGCTAACGCAAGCCACATGCTGGCAGAGAGCAGCACCACGCAGGCGGCTGCGGCACAGCATCTTTCCGATGAAATGGAGCGCGTCAGCGGCTTGATCATGTTCAATGATGAAAAGGCACAAGAAGCGCATGCCATCACCAAGGAGATTGAGACAGATCTTCAGACCAGCAATGAGCATATGCGTGTGCTGTCTGATTCTGTTACGCACATGCAGGAAGCTTCCAAGAAGATTGCGACAGTCATGAAGACCATTGACGATATCACATTTGAAACCAATATCCTTGCGTTGAACGCTGCAATCGAGGCTGCTCGCGCAGGTGCAGCAGGTAAGGGCTTCGCTGTTGTTGCTGATGAAGTGCGCGCATTGGCGATGAAGAGCGCAGAGGCGGCAAAGGAAAGCCGTATGCTGATCGAGAACAACATTAAGCAAACCGAAGAGGGCACAAGTATCGCAAGTGAATCTGCAACTATCTTTGCAGAAATCAATAAGAAGATTGCAAAGATCATTGAGATTGTAGAGAACGTTACTGGTTTGTCAACTGAGCAGCTAGAAAGCATTCAGCAGGTGGCAGAGGCTGTGGCACGGATTACAGAAGCGGCTACCAGCAATGCGGCTATCAGTGAAGAGTCGGATGCATCCAGTCAGGAGATGCGCCATCAGGCCGCTTTCCTGCGCAGCAAGATGACGCACTTCAACTTGCGTGCACGCGAAAAAGGCAAGGCGTACATTC
Source organism: Clostridiales bacterium (assembly GCA_019421385.1). Lineage (GTDB taxonomy): Bacteria > Bacillota > Clostridia > Oscillospirales > Butyricicoccaceae > Agathobaculum. Next base: position 31,678 of record JAHZFK010000004.1, on the reverse strand, counting down.
CTGATGAAAAGCAGGGTGACGCGGAATTCATCGAGCATGCAAACAAGGCATACCACATCAAGGAGACCACCGGTCATTACGGCAACGAGTATATTGATCCCTATGGTCGTGAAATGGATACCTCCTATGCTGATAAGAAGTAAGAGATTGCTTTGTGTCAGTAACAACGTACAACATATGACAAAAAACGGTGTAACCAGAAATGGTTACACCGTTTTTTATTGGTTCGGAAAAATTTGCTGCTTATTGAGCCTGTTTAATGGAGAGAGAAATGCGGTGCGTCTTGGGATCTGCAGAGAGTACGACAACGTCGACCACATCCCCAACTGTCACCGCCTCTGAGGGATGTTTGATGAATTTGCGGCTGATTTGGGAGATATGCACTAAGCCATCTTGATGCACACCGATATCCACAAAAGCACCGAAGTCCGCGACATTGCGCACGGTACCTTTCAGCTTCATGCCGGGCTTGAGATCGGCAATGTCCAGCACGTCTGACCGGAGCAGCGGGGGCGGCAACTCGTCACGCGGATCGCGTCCGGGTTTTTGCAGTTCTTGAATGATATCCGTCAATGTCGGCACACCAACACCGCAGCGGGCGGCAGCATCGCTCAGGCCAAGCTGTTTGACGCGTGCATCCAGTTCACCGATCTTGCCACTTGCGGCATCTTCTGCAGTATATCCGCATAGGGTCAGCAGTGTGCGCGCAGCATCGTAGGCTTCTGGGTGAACACCGGTGCGATCCAGCAGGTCGGCGCCATCCGGTACGCGCAGAAAGCCTGCGCATTGCTCGAATGCCTTGGGGCCAAGGCCTTTGACCTTGAGCAACTGCTTGCGGTTTTGGAAGCTGCCGTTCTGTTCGCGAAAAGCCGTGATGTTTTTGGAAACGGTTGGGCTGATACCTGCAACACGGCGCAGCAGGGCAGGAGAGGCGGTGTTCAGATCTACGCCGACAGCGTTAACGCAATCCTCGACCACACCGTCAAGTGCATCACTCAGACGTCCCTGCGGTATATCATGCTGGTATTGTCCGACACCGATGGATTTGGGGTCGATCTTGACCAGTTCGGCCAGTGGGTCTTGCAAGCGGCGAGCGATGGATACTGCAGAGCGCAGATTTACGTCAAAATCGGGGAATTCCTCTGCGCCGAGCGGAGAGGCTGAGTAAACCGATGCGCCCGCTTCGGATACGACCATGTAGTCGATGCCGCCGCCGTATTCACGGATGAAATCGGCAACAAAGATCTCGCTCTCCTTGGATGCTGTGCCGTTGCCGATGGCGATACAGGTGATTTTGTAGCGGTCGCACAGGCGGCGCAATGTGCGCTTGCTGTCCTCGGTCTTTTTGAGCGGCGGAGTGGGGTAGATGACAGCTGTGTCAAGAACCTTGCCGGTTTCGTCCACGACAGCCAGTTTGCAGCCGTTCCGGTAGCCCGGATCAAAGCCCAGCGTCACGCGGCCGCGCACGGGCGGCTGCATGAGCAACGGACGCAGATTGAGCGCAAAGGTATGAATGGCCTGCTCGTTGGCTGCGTCGGTCAACTCACTGCGCAATTCACGCTCAAGCGAGGGGAATAGCAGGCGTTTCCAGCTGTCCGCGCAGACCTCGCGCAGGAATGAAGCATACGGATTTTTGGGGTGCACGCCCGCGCGGATGATCGTTGCAAGCGCTTCGGTCTCGTCGACTTCAAGCATGACTTTCAGCTTGTCCTCTTTTTCACCGCGGTTGATGGCGAGCACACGATGGCTTTGCAGTTTGCGAACCGGCTCGGAAAAATCGTGGTACATGGTGTAAATCGTGTCGTTCTCGTCGCAGCCTGTGGTGCGAATGATGCCAGTACAGTGCAGCAGTGTACGCAGACGACCGCGCAGCGCCGCGTCATCGGATAAATCCTCCGCAATGATGTCACCCGCACCTGCAAGGGCATTCTCTGCGGTCTCTACGCCCTTTTCTGCATCAATGTAGGGCTGTGCGAGTTCTTCCGCTGTTGGGACCGAGCCGCGCGCGGCAAGCAGTGCCTCGGCCAAAGGCGCAAGCCCTTTTTCCCGAGCCACTGACGCGCGAGTGCGCCGCTTGGGGCGATAGGGGCGGTACAAGTCGTCGAGTGCGGCAAGCGTCTGCGCTGTGGCAATGGCGGCGGCAAGCTCGTCGGTCAGCTTGCCTTGTGCTTTAATTGCTTCGCGTACTTCGTCGCGGCGTGCGTCCAGTCCACGTAGGTAGGCAAGCCGGTCGGCCAGCTGCCGGATGGTCTGATCGTCCATTGTGCCGTGCATTTCCTTGCGGTAGCGCGCAATAAACGGGACGGTGTTGCCGTCATCAAGCAGCTTGACAATGTTTTCGACATATTCTTCCTTCTGCCCGAGTTCACGGGCAAGGATTTGCGTAATGGTTTCCATGGTGATGCTCCTTTTTCTGACTGGATTTTATTGTATCACAGATTGGGGACGGAGAAAATAAAAACCGCGCTGTTTTTACAGCGCGGAAAACCAATCAGATAAATACGTTCTGGATGAGATACATATACAATACTGTGCCCACGCCGATGGAAAGCAGATTATTGCGTTTCCATATATGCAGTGCGGCAGTTACAGCAATGCACAGCAGTTCAGGCGCGCCGTGCGGTGCAGCAAGCCAGTTTACATTCTTGACGCAGTAGACGACAAGAAGCGCAATGACCGCGGGCGGCAGTGCTTCGCCCAGATAACGCACAATGGGCGGAATGGGCTTTTTGCCATTGAACAGCAGAAATGGAGCAACGCGCGTGGCAAAGGTACATACCGCTGCAACCAGAATCATAGCCAGTGCTCTGGTGGGTGTCATTGCGCCACCTCCTTTGCAAGGCGGCCGCGCAGCGCAACCAGCATCACGCAGATGGCGAGCATTGCGGGTAAAATGAAGTTGTCCGGCCCGAGCAATGCAAGGGAAAGGGCGGCTGCACCCAGCCCGAGAAACGCGGGAATATGCTGCTTGGTGCTCATCCACTGCTCGATAAAGATGGCCGTGAACAGCGAGGTCATGGCAAAGTCGATGCCGGTGGAATCAAACGGCAGTACGCCTCCGATGATCGCACCGATGACCGAGCCGAAGATCCAATAGCTGTGGTCCAGAATGGCGATCCATAGACGCATCGCGTTGGGATCGACTTCTGCCGGTGTTTTCAGCGAACACAGCAGGGAATAGGTTTCATCGGTCAGGGAAAAGATCATGTACCATTTGGCGTGTCCCATTTGATGGAAGGTTTCGAGAAAAGACAGTCCGTAGAAAATATGCCGGCAGTTGAGCAGCAGGGTCATCAGCGCGACTGTGACCAACGATGCATTTGCGGCAAGCAGAGATACCAGCAGATATTGACCGGAACCGGCATAGACCGTCAGGCTGGTCAGAAAAGCCCAAGGCGAGGTATAGCCGATGTCGCGCAGCATCACGCCGAATGCAAAGCCAATAAACAGATAGCCGCAAAGCACGGGGATCGTCACCGCGAAGGCGGGACGGAAAGCCTTTTTCATAGGGAAATCACCTTCTCAAAGCAAATGGGCAATAGAAAAGCGCTCTGCAAGCAGAGCGCTTTGACAGTTTCAACGGTATCGCGTCTGCAAATCAGATCGCGCGGGTTACCTTGCCGGAGCGGAGGCACCGAGTACACACGTTGATATGGCGGGGAGTACCGTCAACCAGAGCCTTGACGCGACGAACGTTCGGCTTCCAGGTACGGTTGGAGCGACGATGAGAGTGGGAAACCTGAATACCGAAGGTCACGCCCTTGCCGCAAATATCGCACTTTGCCATTTTCCTGCACCTCCTTCTCTTGTGCATTGCATAACGGATATTATAATACCACAACAAATAGTAAAATGCAAGTTATTTTTTACAAAAAAAATGCTTTTTCAAGTTTTGCCGTACTCCCAGCGGAAACCGTTGAAAAGTGGGGGAAAAGGGGGTATAATACAATCATCTTATCACCTGCCATTGCGGAAGGGAGTTTGGTTTATGCAGTTAAAAGAGTTCGGTGTCAGCCTGGGGGACCTCATTCAGGAATTTAATTTTGAGGTGGTTTATGGTCCCGAAGGCTTTGAAAAAACCGAAATCACAAAGGATGACGTCAATCGTCCCGGCTTGCAGCTGGCGGGATTTTTCGATTATTTTGACCCCAACCGCATTCAGATCATGGGTAAGGTCGAGTCAAGCTATGTAGAGATGATGGAGCCGGATGCGCGAAAAGCCTGCTTTGAGCGGCTGTTTTCCACCGGCATTCCGGTGCTCATTATTTCGCGCAACATTGATGTGTTCCCGGAATGCATGGAAGCGGCGCAGAAATGCGGTGTACCGATTTTGCGCACCAACGAGTTTACTTCGACCATTATGAGCGCTATCATTGCATCGCTCAAGGTCAACCTTGCGCCGCGCATTACGCTGCATGGCGTTCTGATTGAGATTTACGGTGAGGGCGTGCTGCTGCTGGGCGATTCCGGTGTCGGTAAGTCGGAAACGGCAATCGAGCTGGTCAAGCGCGGCCATCGTCTGATTGCGGACGACGCAGTGGAAATCAAGCGCGTGTCGGATAAAACACTGGTTGGTACCGCGCCCGAAGTCATTCGTCACTTTATCGAATTGCGCGGTATCGGCATTGTGGACGTGCGCCGGATCTTCGGCGTCGGCGCCATCAAGATGACTGAAAAGGTCGAGCTGGTCATCAATCTGGAGCCTTGGGAAGAGGGCAAGCAGTATGATCGCCTTGGGCTGGATGGGCAGACCACTTCCATTTTGGACATTGCCGTGCCCAGCATGACCATTCCGGTCAAGCCCGGCCGTAATCTGGCCGTCATTATTGAGGTGGCTGCTATGAACGACCGTCAGAAGAAGATGGGCTTCAATGCCGCAAAGGAACTGCAGGAGCGCATGCTCAAGCAGTACGGCAACTAATTTGTGTGTTCCGGCCTATTCAGTCTGATTTGTTACAGTGTTTTCATCCAAAGCCCGGCGACGCTGGGCTTTTGGTGTAAACGGATGCGGTTTTGGAACACATATCTGCGAAAGCAGCAAGCATATCATAAAAGGAGCATTGTATTTCATGCAAATCGTAGCAGACCTGCACACCCATACCATTGCAAGCACACATGCCTACTCCACGGTTTACGAAATGGCGCGCGGTGCGAAAAACCGTGGATTGATCGCGATCGGCATCACCGATCATGGACCGGACATGGTGGACGGACCGCATGAGTGGCACTTTTCCAATCTGGATATCCTGCCGCGTCAGATCGAAGAGGTCACTGTGATCCGCGGTATCGAATTCAATATTTGTCCCGGCGGCGAACTGGATCACATGAAAGAAGGCAGCCTGAAACCGATCGAATTTGCGTTGGCATCCTTTCATGAATGCTGTTTTGCGCCTGCGACCAAAGCGGCGCATACCGAAGCGTTGGAAGTGGTGCTGCATGACAAGCGGGTGAATGCGCTGGGGCATCTTGGCAACGCAAATTATGATTTTGATAAGGAATATATTATTTCCCAATGTAATCAATACGATAAGCTGGTGGAGATCAACAGCAATTCCTTTGCCATTCGCAAGGGCAGCCGGGAAAACTGCACGGAAATCGCGCAGCTATGCAAAAAGCATCAGGTGCCGATTGTTTTGAACAGCGATTCTCATATCGAGTACCGTGTTGGCTATGTGGGCCATGCGCTGGCAATGCTGGAAGAAATCGAATTCCCGGAAGAACTGATCGTCAACAGTAGTCGGGAGCGACTGGATACGTATTTCCGCGGCCGCGGGCTGCATTTATTTGAATAAACGGAAGGGACGGAAAAGAATATGCGGATTGGCATTGATCTGGGAGGAACATCAGTCAAGGCAGCATTGTGCGAAGAGGACGGCACGCTGGTGGCAAAGCAGAGCACGCCGACCAGAACGGGAGACGCGGCGGGGCTATGTGCAGATATGAAGCTGCTCGCGCTGGCGCTGTGTGGCGAGCGCGGAATCGCGGCAAGTCAAGTGACCAGCATCGGAATCGGTGTGCCCGGTTCGTTTGACAAGGAAACCTGCACGCTGAAATTCGGCACAAACCTCGGTATGAGCAATGTTTGCTTTGCCGATGCATTCAAGCCGGAATTTACTTGCGAGGTACAACTCGATAACGATGCAAACTGTGCTGCTTTGGGCGAGGCGACAGCGGGCGCAGCCAAGAATGCACGCAATATGCTGATGGTCACGCTGGGTACCGGCGTGGGTGGCGGCATCATCATTGACGGTAAGCTGTATACCGGCTGCAACGGCATTGCAGGCGAAATGGGACATGTCGTGATCCATCGCGATGGTGAACCCTGCAACTGTGGCCGAAAGGGATGCTTGGAAGCGTATACGTCGGCGGCGGCCTTGGTCAAATTTGCAGAGCGTGCATTGGCAGAGGGTCGTGAGAGTCTGCTGAGCAAAAACGCGGGTCATCTGGATGCAAAGATGATTTGCGATGCAGTCGATGCAGGTGATTTGCTGGCACGGGAATTATTCGACGATTATTGCGTCAATCTTGCCAGCGGTCTGGCCAGCTATATCAACATCTTCCAGCCGGAGTGTCTGGTATTGGGCGGCGGTTTGGCCGGATATGGCGAAAAGCTGCTCGATCCGCTGCGCCGCTTGACAGCGCCGCAGACTTTCCGCAGCGACAAACGCAATACTGAGATCGTCTGCGCTTCTCTCGGTAACGATGCCGGTTTGATTGGCGCAGCAATGCTGTAAAAGATAAGATACTGTAACATGAGCGGGGCATTTGTAATATTACAAATGCCCCGTTTTCTGGCAGGCGGCATTGAATTTCGAGCTGTTTCGTGATAAAATACATTCCAAATAAGCAATTTATCCACGCAGGACGGCACGGAGGTTTCACATGCGTTTCAAGCGAATCATCGCGTTACTGTGCGCGGCCATTTACATATCAATATCGGGTGCAGCGGCGGCAGAACTGCCGCAGGCAGCACTTTCGGATGAATCGGAAAGTGTGATTTCGTCAGAGGTAGAGACGGCGGAACAAGCATCAACTGAGACGGATTTGCCAGTGGTGCGGGCGACAACGTTGAAAGTTGTCCCTTCCACGCATCATGTCGAGGTCAACGGCGAAGCGGTCAATCCGCAAGCCTATAATATTGACGGCTATAACTATTTCAAGCTGCGCGATTTGGCCTACTTGCTCAACGGCACCACTATGTCGTTCAATGTCACATGGGATAGCAGTAAGAATGCGGTCAACTTGATTTCCGGACAAGCCTATACAGTAGTAGGCGGGGAAATGACGGTGGCATCAACGACTTCGCTGCGTGTGCAGGAGTCCACGTCAAAGGTGCTGCTGGATGGCAGCGGCGTTTCCATCAAGGGCTATAATATCAACGGCAACAATTATTACAAAATTGCCGATGTATCTTCCGCAATCGGGTTTACTGCGGCCTATGAGAGCACGACCAAAACCGTGCAGATCAAAACGCCGTCGGCGCCTGCGCCAGACCCGGAGGAGCCGGAAGAACCGACAAAACCATTTGTAACGGGTATTTATCAGGTGAAGGTGGACTCAACGCTTTCAATTCGGTCCGGTCCGGGCACGAGATATGCAATTGTTGGTCAGTTGTCCAATGGCGCGCAGATCATAGTGGACGAGCTCAAAAACGGTTGGGCGCATATCAAAAATACCAGCGGGTATTGTAGTGCGGATTATTTGACACGGGTAAAGGATTATGGCGACGATTCGGATCCGGAGGAACCTGAAGATCCGGAAGAGCCAGAGGAACCGGAAGAACCGTTTGTGGCAGGTGTCTATCGCGTAAAGGTGGATTCGTCCCTGTCGGTCCGTTCTGGTCCGGGTACAAGCTATAGTGTTGTGGGCCGCCTGCAAAACGGCGATGAAATCGTGGTAGACAGCGTGGAAAAAGGCTGGGCACATCTGCTGGATACCAGTGCGGGCTCGGGAAGATATTGCAGCATGGATTATCTGACCCGTATTGGGGATTACGACACCAGTCAGGGTGAGCCGGAAGATCCGGTGGACCCGCCGCGCACGTCGCATCTGGATGGAAAGATGACGGTTATCGTGGATGCAGGCCATGGCGGAAGCGATGTCGGCGCACATAACGCGGACATGTCGCTGGATGAAAAACATGTGAACCTGTATGTGGCGCAGTACCTGCAATCGTATTTGGAGGATGCAGGCGTCAACGTGATTATGGTGCGTGATACGATGGAAGACGGCAGCTCGCTTTCGCTGCGCGGCACTGTGATGGAGCAATATGCTTCGTCTGCGGATTTGTTCTTCAGTATCCACCATAATGCAGCCAACACAACGGCGCGTGGTGCGGAGGTACTCGCGCAGATTGCGGATAAAAACGGTGGTCCGAGTAAGATCTTGGGCGAAGCGCTGTTGGATGAATATAGTGAACTCGGCATCCCGATTCGTCAGGTGGTGTTCAAGGAAGGCAGCAATGGAGACTATTATTATACCAACCGTGCGGCAGCATCCTTGTTGATTCCAGCCGTGACAAGCGAATTCTGCTTCATTGACAATGAAGAAGATCAGAAATTCATCGACAGCGAAGAAGACTGGCAGGCGGAAGCGCGTGCGCAGTATAATGCAATCATGTATTATTTCACACAGGTAGAATATTAAGAATGGAAAGGACATTGGTTTTATGACAGAACGTGCGGAACGGGCACAGCGCTTGCATGCGCAGGGCTATAACTGCGCGCAGGCGGTGGCTTGCGCATATTGCGATCAGTTTGGCATGGATGAAGAGACTGCATTCCGTGTTGCAGAAGGGTTTGGCTTTGGCATGGGCATGATGGAGGTATGCGGCGCTTTGTCGGCCGTGTTCATGCTGGCAGGCTTGCGTGGCAGCAAGGGAACGAATCACCCCGGCAAGACCAAAGGACAGACGTATAAGACAACCAAGGCGCTGGCAGCAGCGTTCAAGGAGAAAAACGGGTCCTATCTGTGCCGTGAGCTCAAAGGCGTTACGGATGGAACGGTGCGCCGCTCCTGCGACGGCTGTATTGAGGATGCATGCAATTTGGTTGAACAAACTTTGGCAGAATAATCAATTACCGCAGATGTCAAGCCATCTGCGGTAATTATTTTATCTTTTGTTCGACGAAAATCGACAAACACAGAAACTGTTTGCGCGTAAAATGAATGAGAAAGACGATCCACAGGGGAACATGATGCTGAAGCGTGAAAGCGGTATCATGGTGGAAATGAAGATAGAAGAAAGATGGGCGAGCGGGTCGGAAAATGCTGTGCAGGCAAGACAGGGGGGTGATACAAGTGGTTCGCTATGTGGTGACAAAAGGAAAGGCAGACGGCAGAGAGCAATATGGGATCGCTGTTATGGGGGAACGGGAACAAATGGACAGCATCGACGATATTGCATCTTCTTTGGAAGAGACCATGCTGCTGGCGGCTTTTCTTCAGGAAAATGGCGTTGCGGCTGTACATTTTCGGGACGTAGTGGAAGACTATTTGGCAAGATAATGCAGCAAAAACAATACGCGGCAGGAGTCGGGGGACTCCTGCCGCGTTTTTTAGAATTGGAACACTATGCCGAATACTGCACCCACACCGATAAAAACAATGGGATGGATTTTGGGGAATTTCCAAATCGCAAACGAAAGGATGAGGAAAAATGCAATTGCCGGGATGTTGAGTACAGATACAATGCTGGACAAGCCGTTCCATAGCTCTGTGTGAAACAGGGAAGAGGCAAAGACTTCAAGCATGGCGCCGAAAATCAGTCCGGCCGATGCGGGGCGCAGCCCGTAAAATCCGTCTTGTACCAGCGGGGAATCGCGGAAACGGGTCAGCGCACGGGCAATGAGGATAATGACGATTACCGAGGGAAGAACCAGCGAGAAGGTTGCGGTCAGAGAGCCAAGGATACCAGCGGCCCGGAAGCCAGCGTATGTCGCAGAATTGACGCCCATCGGACCGGGGGTGGATTCGGAAACTGCGATCATGTCCAGCAGGTCGTTAGAGGTAAACCAAGGATATTTCTGGGCGATGTCCTGTAAAAACGGAAGCGTAGCTAAGCCGCCGCCGACAGAAAAGAGACCGGTTTTGAAAAACTCCCAAAAAAGCTGTAGAAAAATCATACGCGCCGCCTCCGGAGAAGTCCAAGTAGTATGCCGGCCGTGCCGGACAGAATGACCATGATCACAGGGGAGACACCGAAAAAGGCAACTGCCGCGAACGTGATCAGCAGAATGAGGGCGGTCGGCACATCCAATACACTTTTCTTAGCCAGTTTCCAAACAGATTGCACGACCAGCGCACAAACGGCAATACGCACACCGGAAAATGCGTTTTGCACAACTGCAAGATGGGCGAATTGCTGAATGAAAGCGGCAATGGTGATAATAATGACCAGAGAGGGGAAGACCACTCCGGCAGTGGCACAGATAGCGCCTGGAATGCCGCGCTTTTTATAGCCGATGAAGGTTGCGGTGTTGACGGCAATCACACCGGGAGTACACTGACCGATTGCATAGTAATCCATCAGTTCATCTTCGGTTGTCCATGCCCGCTTTTCCACGACTTCCAGCTGTAAAATCGGCAGCATGGCATAGCCGCCGCCAAAGGTGCAGACGCCGATGCGGGCAAAGGTCAAAAACAACTCCAGATAAGGATTCAAGGGTACATCCCTTCCTTTCGCGCATTTTAAGGTGGATGAGAGAAATAGTGATACCGGACGCACATATGCAAAATAAAAGGCCGCTTGCATGGCAGCGGCCTCCATTGTCATTGTGTTTTCGCCGCGGGAGAATGTCACTTTCTGGGCACGATTTCCAGCCAATAGCCATCCGGATCGGAAATAAAATAAATTCCCATCGCGGGGTTTTCAAAGCAGATGCAGCCCATCTCCTGATGCTTGCGATATGCGGCAGAATAGTCATCTACAACGAACGCCAAATGGATTTCGTTGTCGCCCAGATTGTACGGACGATCCCAATCCCGCAGCCAGGTCAATTCCATCTGATGCTTGGAGACGCCGTCGCTCAGATAGACGATGATATAACTGCCATCATCTGCGTTGATACGGCGGACTTCGGTTAAACCAAGCGCTTCCTTATAAAAAGCGAGTGAGCGATCAAGGTCGCGCACATTATAATTATTGTGGGCGAAAGTAAATTGCATAAAGGGTATCCTCCTTGTTGTTGTGAAGTTACTGTACCACGTTTTCGCAAAAAACACAATCGCTATCCGAAAATTTTACCACAGTAGAACGTAAAACATACGGAATCCTTTATGCCGTCCGCAAGGCAGATGAAAGACAAGTGGACAAAGCAAAGCGGCAAACAATAAAATTCATTGCAAGAAAACGGGAAATATGGTATGATTACTGATAAGTATGGGGTGGTTTGCTTCGTACGAAAGAATCACAATCCATTGAGTAAGGGAAGTCATAGCTATGAGCGAAAACCAGAAGCAAACAATTTTTTCCGGTGTGCAGCCGTCTGGTAAGCTGACGCTGGGAAATTATCTTGGCGCAATCCGCAATTTTCCGCTTTTGCAGGAGGAATATAACTGCATTTACTGTGTGGTTGACATGCATGCAATTACCGTTCGGCAGGATCCGGCGGCACTGCGTCGCGCAACGCTGGAAGTTTTGGCACAGTATATTGCCTGCGGATTGGATCCGGAAAAGAGCATATTGTTTATCCAGAGCCACGTCCCGGCTCATGCGGAATTGGCTTGGGTGCTCAACTGCTTTACCATGTTCGGAGAAGCGTCCCGCATGACGCAGTTTAAGGACAAATCTGCAAAACATGCGGATAATGTGAATGTCGGCCTGTTTACCTATCCGGTGCTGATGGCAGCGGATATCCTCTTGTACCAGACCAATCTGGTGCCGGTCGGCGTGGATCAGAGCCAGCATATTGAAATTTGCCGCGATATTGCAAATCGCTTTAACGGTGTGTATCCGAACACCTTCACCATCCCGGAAGGCCGCTATCCGAAGGCGGGAGAGGGCGCAAAGATCATGAGCCTGTCCGATCCGGAGAAAAAAATGAGCAAATCGGACGAAAACCCCAACGGCTATATTCTGCTGATGGATAAGCCGGAGGATATTATGCGCAAGTTTAAGCGCGCTGTGACCGATTCGGATTCCCGCATCGTGATGGATCCGGTTGGCAAGCCGGGCGTATCCAACTTGATTCAGATTTACGCGGTCGCGACCGGTAAATCCATTGCAGAAGTGGAGGCGGAATTTGCCGGAAAGGGTTACGGCGAATTTAAGCCGGCGGTTGGCGAAGCTGTGGTTGAGCTGCTGCGCCCGATCCGTGAAAAGACCGAGGATCTGTTGCGCAATAAGGATTATCTGGAGCAGGTTTATACAGAGGGCGCGCAGAAAGCGTCTTATTTGGCGCGCAAGACGCTAAGCAAGGTCTACCGGAAGGTTGGCTTTGTGGGACGTTGAATACCGTCATTAAGGGGAAAATAAGATGCCTGAATATATTGTAAGCGGTGTAATTATAGCTGCGTTTATCGTGGCGGGCGTGTTGTCATATTTTTTTACGCCGCCTGTCAAGCGGTTCGCCCATAAGGTGGGAGCGATTGATGTGCCGAAAGATGGCCGCCGTATGCATAAGGAGCCGATTCCGCGTTTGGGTGGCTTAGCGATTTTCGGCGGCTTTCTGGCTTCGATTCTGATTTTTGGTGAATTGGATCAGACCATGCTTTGTGTGCTGCTGGGCGCTTCCATGATTGTCGCGTTGGGCATTTTTGACGATGTGCTGGCGCTAGGGGCAAAGCTGAAATTCGTGGTGCAGATCGTGGCTGCTGCTATCCCGGTGTGCGTTGGCGATTTGCAAATCAAGCTGTTTACCAACTTAAACCCGTTTTCGGATACGCCGTATTTTCATTTGGGGATTTTGGCGATCCCGATTACGATCATCTGGATTGTCGGTATCACCAATGCAGTCAACCTGATTGACGGTCTGGACGGCCTTGCCGTTGGCGTATCCTCGATCGCGGCGATCACCATGCTGGCAGTCGCACTATTGACCGGCAACATGGCGATTGCGGTCACGATGGCGGCGTTGGCGGGTGCCTGCATCGGCTTTATGCCCTACAACCTCAATCCCGCCAAGATATTCATGGGGGATACCGGTTCCACCTTTTTGGGATATATGCTGGCAACGGTATCTATCATGGGTCTGTTTAAATTTTACGCGGTCATTTCGTTTGCCGTGCCGTTTTTGATTCTGGGTCTGCCGATTTTCGACACCGCCAACGCAATCATCCGCCGCGTGGCGCAGGGACGCAGCCCGATGAGCCCGGATCGCGGGCATGTCCATCACAAGCTGATCGACATGGGCTTTAATCAGAAGCAGGCGGTTGCCATTTTATATGCCATCAGTGCAACGCTCGGCTTGACGGCAGTGGTATTGACTTCGTCGGGCGAAGTAAAGGCGATTGTCTTGTTGCTTGCAGTATTGGCGGCAATTCTGGTTGGTGCTTGCATTATTTACGGCGCGGAGCACTGGGCAAAGCATCCGAGCGAACATGAAGAGATGACGCACAGCGGGGAAGAACCGGATGAGACTGTGCAGACGGCGGAAACAGATGACGCGGTACAGGAGGATAAGGAACATGAGCAAGATTAAGGTAATGACGGTGTTTGGCACACGGCCGGAGGCTATCAAAATGGCGCCGCTGGTTCATGCGCTGGAGCAGAATGAGAATACAGAGTCTATCGTATGCGTAACGGCGCAGCATCGTGAGATGCTCGATCAGGTGCTGGATATTTTCCATATCAAGCCGGATTATGACCTGAACATCATGCAGCCGCGCCAGACATTGGCGCTGATTACAGAAAAGAGCCTGCATGGATTGGATGAAGTGATGGAGCAGGCAAAGCCGGATATTGTGCTCGTGCATGGCGATACATCGACGACGTTTGCCGGTGCGCTGGCTGCATTCTATCACAAAATCCCGGTAGGGCATGTAGAGGCTGGTTTGCGCACATATGACAAATATTCTCCGTTCCCGGAGGAAATGAACCGCAAGCTGACCGGTCAGATCGCAACGCTGCATTTTGCGCCGACGCCGCGCAATCGCGATAATCTCGCACGCGAAGATATTACGGAAGGCGTGAGCGTGGTTGGCAATACGGTTGTTGACGCGATCCACATCACGGTTCAGCCGGACTTTACGTTCCGGGATGAGCAGCTCAAGACGCTAGACTTTGAAAATAATCGTGTGGTTCTTGTGACTGCGCATCGTCGAGAGAATTACGGCGAGCCGATGGAAAATATCTGCCGTGCGATTGCAGAACTGTCGGAGGCGTACCCGGATGTACACTTTGTTTATCCGGTGCATCTCAGCCCGTATGTGCGCGAGACGGCAGAGAAATTCTTGGGCGGAAACGAGCGCGTTCACCTGATCCATCCGCTGGCAGTGGATGAAATGCACAACCTGATGGCGCGCTGCTATCTGATTATGACCGATTCGGGCGGATTACAGGAGGAAGCGCCCAGCCTGGGCAAGCCGGTGCTGGTGCTGCGCCGTGAGACCGAGCGCCCGGAAGCCATTGAGGCGGGAACGGTCAAGCTGGCCGGCGTAGAGCAGGAAAACATTGTCCGCTTGGCGCGTGAGCTGTTTGACGATCCGAATGCATATGCGGCAATGGCACATGCGGTTAATCCGTATGGCGATGGTAAGACTTCGGCGCGTATTTTGCAGGCGATTGAACACTATTTCGGCCTGCGGTCGGATGGACCGGCTCCGTTTGCGCCATGAAGCCGCATAAAAGTCCGTCGACGCCTATGCTCGCGGCCATTGGTGCAGCGGTGCTGGTGGGTTTGCTGTTCTTGAGTTATGTGCTGTCCTCCGGGATGCTGCATCGCAAGGATACCGGTATTGTACTGCAAAGCGGCACAGAAAACGCACCGACCGTCAGCTCCGGGAGTCAACTGCTAACTGCACAAAGCGTAGCGGATGTCACGATCGGGCCGGATAACGCGCAAAAGGTGATTGCCTCCTTGACGCGTCCGGAGGCGTACAGTTGCATCATTGAAAATACACTGTATTATTCGGGCGGTTCATCTACGCTTCGCTGTCGTCAGTACATGCTGGATGGCATGGTTCGTACGGATTGGCTGACCGAAGCGGGAGCGGTGCAAAGCACGTTGCTGCGTGCAGGTGATACCGCTTATACTTGGGATAACGGCAGCACAACTTTTTATAAGGGCGCATGGGGCGATTTTTCGGATGACTCCGCTGCGATGCTGCCAACCTATGAGGATGTGCTCGATGAAAGTATTGTGCTGACGAGTGCAGGCCAGCAGGATATTGACAATGAGCCATGCATTATGGTCGAATTCGAGCAGGGCGGGTACCGCTGCGTCTATTATGTTTCAGCGGCCTCTGGCTTGCTGAAAAAAGCCTCCTTTTATCAGGGCGAAAATTTAACGCGTCAGGTTGTGGTCAGCAATTTCAAGACGGAGCAGCCGGATGCGGAACTGTTCACATTGCCGAACGGTCAGAAGCTATTGGGAGAAAATACACAAAATGATGAATAAGTTACAAATATCAGAGGAAATTCGCGCGCTCGGTCAACAGGCCGAGCGCGAAATCATGCCGTACTTTGCGCGGATTGAAGAAATCTGTGACCGCAATACGGAAAAAGTGCTTGCGGCATTTGCAAAAAACCGCGTATCGGACAACCTGTTTGCCGGAACGACCGGCTATGGTTATGACGATCATGGACGGGATACGTTGGATCGCATTTACGCCGATATTTTCGGTACGGAAGCGGCGCTGGTGCGCATTGGCTTTGTTAACGGCACACATGCGCTGTCCTGTGCTATGTTTTCCGCAGTCAAGTCGGGGGATACGGTACTTTCCGTGACTGGCCCTGCCTATGACACGCTGCAGAATACGATCACAGGCGACTACTGCGGCAGCATGAAAAACTATGGGATTGGTTACAAACAGGTTGATTTGGTTGACGGTATGCCGGATTTGCCGGCAATTCAGCAGGCGGCACAGGATCAAACTGTCAAGCTGGTATTCATCCAGCGCAGCCGGGGCTATGCCGTGCGAAAGACATTGTCCTGTGCAGAGATCGGGGAGATCTGCAAGACCGTGCGTGCGGTCAACGAAAATGCGGTCATCATGGTGGACAACTGTTATGGTGAGTTTGTGGAGGACATGGAGCCGACGCAGGTTGGCGCAGATCTGATTGCGGGATCACTGATCAAAAATCCGGGCGGCGGCTTGGCGCCGACAGGCGGCTATATCGCGGGACGTGCGGATCTGGTCGAAAACGCTTCGTATCGGTTGACCGCACCAGGTATCGGCGGCGAATGCGGCTGCACGATGGGGCAAAACCGTTTGCTGTATCAGGGACTCTTCATGGCACCGCATACAACGGTGCAGGCGCTCAAGACGGCAATTTTCTGCGCCAAGGTGATGGAGCTGCTGGGCTATGATGTCAGCCCCAAGGCGGAGGAGCCGCGGTATGATATCATTCAAACGATCGCGTTTGGCGCTCCAGAACCGTTGTGCCGTTTTTGTGAGGGCATTCAGGCCGGTGCACCAGTTGATTCGTTTGTGACGCCGGAGCCGTGGGCGATGCCGGGCTATGATGATCCGGTTATCATGGCGGCCGGTGCGTTTGTGCAGGGTGCGTCGATCGAGCTGTCTGCGGATGCCCCCATGCGCGAGCCATATGTGTGCTATATGCAGGGCGGCCTGACATATTCTTCGGGCAAGGCAGGCATTCTGCTCGCGGCAGAACGCATTCGCAATCAGAAAAAGGCATAAGAAAAGGGACGGTTTTCACCGTCCCTTTTGCTTTGCAGGGGAATGTGGTTCAGGTCAGGGATTGCAGAAGCTGGCACAAAACCGCAAAATCAATGGGTTTGACAATATGTGCGTTCATACCGGCAGCCTGTGTTTTTGCAATATCTTCCGGAAATGCGTTTGCCGTGACGGCAATGATGGGAATGGTCGCGGCATCTGCGCGTTCCAACATGCGGATGGCTTGCGCTGCTTGGCAGCCGTTCATGTTGGGCATCTGCATATCCATTAAGATGGCATCAAATTCATGTGGTTGTGACGCGGAAAAGCGCTCGACGGCCTGCTGTCCATCCCACGCCTGAACCACCTGAACATCGTGCATGGAAAGAATTTCGGTTGCAATTTCCATGTTGATTTCGTTGTCCTCTGCAATCAACAGTTTTTTGCCGCGCAGATCGAATGCAGATGGCTCGGTTTGTGCATTGGGTTCCGTGGGGAGGGTAGTGGATGCGCTTTCCGATTCGGTGACAATTTGCAGCGGCAGCGTCACTATAAACGTACTGCCATGCCCCAACTCGCTGCTAACACGGATTTCACCATCCATGCGCTTGACTAAGCTGTGAACGATCGCCATGCCCAATCCGGTGCCGACCACAGACCGCGCGCTGAAACGGGTTTCCCGCGCATAGGGTTCGAAAATATGCTGGAGAAATTCCTGCGACATGCCAATGCCGGTATCCTGCACCGAAAGCTCATAGATGCTGTGCTTGTCGGAGATACTTTCGGTCAGTCGAACAGCAATGGATGCGCCGGATTCGCTGTATTTAAAGGCGTTGGACAGCAGATTGTTCAGAATTTGGCTGATGCGCGAAGCGTCGCCCAGCACCATGCGATGGCGCAGATCACATATCAGGGAGAGTGTTTTCTTCTCACTCTTTGCCTGATGACGGAAAATTTCTACGCAGTCATCGACACATTGTTGTAAGTCGATTGGGTGATAGTCGAGCGAGATGTGTCCCTGCTCCATACGGGAGATTTCCAGCACATCATTGACGAGGTTGAGCAATTGCTGACCGGAAAACTGTATTTTATTCAGCAGCGTTTTCAGTTTGTTCTGGTCGTCTAAATTATGCTGTGCCAGCTCGGACAGGCCGATAATGGCGTTGAGCGGGGTGCGCATATCGTGTGACATATTGCTGAAAAATGCGTTTTTATCCGCTTCGCTTCGGTGAGAGGATTCCAGCGCGTTTTGCAGCAGTTCCAGCTGTTCGAGCTGACGGGTCTTTTCCTGATTGACTTCACGGAAAGCCAGTACGACCTCGTCCTGCGCAAATGCTTTGTCAAACAGAATGCTGACATTGACCCAGCGTTCGCCGTTTGCAAAGCGGCGCAGATAGTCGCCGCCGAATTCTGTGACCTGATCGTGCACGAGCTGCTGGATGTTTTCAAGAGAAAAGCTGCTGGCGAATTCCTCGTAGGTACTGTGCGTAACGACCTCCTGTATCGTATGCAGCAAATCTGCATACCGGCCTGTTGCACTGATTTTATGGCGGGTATCCTTTGCGCATTTGATTGCTTGGTACATACCTGTTTTATAGTTGACGCGATAGATGGCATAGTAGAGGTTTCCGAGTGCGCGGACCGTGTCATCTGTGCGGCGGATTTTGCGGTTCAAGCGGTAATCACGGATAGATAGCAGTACGGCGGCAATCAAAAACAGGGAGGAGATCAACAAGAAAAGCCGGTAAATTCCGGTCAATTCGCGCAATACCGTACGGAATGGAATGGTGAGAATGGTGATCCAGCCGTTACTCATCTGATAGTAGTAAACGCCGCTTGGGTTGCCATCCGGTCCGGTGATACTGGCGTTATACGGGTCGAGTACCCCTTCTTGAATACGTTGCACCAGACTACTGACATAGGGCTGCAGCTTATCCTCTTCATGGGGGACGGCTTCATGCGCATACAGGAGCGTACCTTCCTGATCGCATAGGTAGTAAGAGCTGCCCTCCGGCAGGGACAACATATCGTCAGCTGTGTGGAAATCTTCCGGAAAGACATCAAACAGCAACATATTATCGGAATTGCGCGCTTTCTGCGCAATGGTGATGACTTGCTTTCCGGTGATGGCATCCTGATAAGCGGATGTAAAAATCACTTCGCCGTTTGCTTCCATTGCCTTACGGTACCAATCGGTTTGGCGAAAATCATAAGAGTCATCACCGTCCCATGGATTGGCGGCAACAATATGTCCTTCGACGATCGCGTACAGATCCACAGAATTGTCCTGTAAAACCTGCGGCATTTTGCGGAAAAAGCTTTCGATCCATGCTTGGATCTGCTGCTCGCTGGCGTTGCTTTCGGTCATCTGGTCGAGATATTGCGTGCCAAGCTTCATGATGGTGCTATAAGTATCAATATTGTTTTGTTCTTCGGCTGCATAGTTCTGCGTCAGGGAAGTGCCGAATTGCTGGGCATTTTGCAACAGTTTTTCGCGCATCGTGTATAGGCTGAAGATGGTCAATGCGGCAAAAAACAATAAGAATAGAATGTTGAGCCATAAATGGTGCAGCGCGGTGCGATTCCTTGCTTTCTGATGCTTCATCTGTTTTCTCCTTCCGATGGATGCTCCATTGCCAGTATGGGACATTGGCCAGCATTTGTCAATTCTCCAAAACGGAATCAATGATAGAGCAGATGAAGATTTTCGCAGCATTTGTCTGTGCCGCTTGCCCGCTTTGGCTTTCTGCGGTATAATGAAAACGATTCCTGCTTCATGGATGAATACATTGCAAGGGAGAAGCGATGGTATGGATCAAAATATGTTTTTGAAAAGCTTGGATGAGGCCGGTATTGATACAAAAAAGGCGATTGGTCGCTTTATGGGTAATACTGCTTTGTTTTTGAAGTTTGTTCGCCGTCTGCCGGAAGCGCTCCGTTTTGGGGAAATTCGGACAGCGCTGCAGCAGGAGGATGATGAAACATTTTATATGCTGGTGCATACGCTCAAGGGGACTGCGGCCAACCTGTCTGCGGAGAGTCTGGCGGAATGTGTACAAGCGATTTTGGTAGAGTATCGCACTTCCGGTTTTAAGCACATGCGCAAGCTGGAAGGACTGCTGCGGGAGGCGGAGGCAGAAAGTGAGAAGCTGTCCGAATTGCTGCGTGAAATGGACGCGGCTTTGGCGGATGGATGAGAGACGGTAAGGAGGGAAGCGTATGATACGCGATACATTATTGATTGTAGATGATTCGGAATTGGATTTAGCCATCTTGAATGAAATATTCAAGGGCTTGTTTCGGGTGGAATGCTGTCAGGAAGCCAATCAGGCGCTTTCCTTTTTGCAAAAGAATGCCGATCGGATTTGTGCGGCGTTGGTGGATATTTGTTTGGGTCGCCGTGGCGCAGGCTTTACGCTGCTGCATCGCCTGCAAACCAATGCATTGACTATGCAGCTGCCAATTATTCTGATTACATCGGATGCGAGTAAAGACAATGTAATGAGCGGCGTGGAGCACGGCGCGGTGGATTTTTTGGTCAAGCCCGTCGATCCGCATTCCGTGCAGGAACGGGTATGCACTATTGTGCGATCTGCGTGGCCGGAGAAAACAACGATTTTGGATCAAAAACACGGTGCAGTAAAACAAGAGACAGTAGCGGAAGAAAAAGGGGATACTGCGTCCGAAAGCAGTTTCTCCCTGCTGGACTGTGTTCCGGAGCAGCTATCGGCTACACAAGCGCAGCAGCTTGTGGACTGCTGGTGTAAAAAGCTGGCTGTATTGTATGCACATCGTGCCGGTGTTCGTCCAACACCCAGCGGGACGATTCCATATCTGACGGCGCTCTTGACGGAGACATGGCGTGCGCAGCATCCTGGCGGCAGCCTGACGGAACTTCAAGCTGCCTATGTGCAGCAGGCCGCGCGGATTTGTGATATCGGTTTGCTTGGCTTGTCCGACGATGTGATTGCTTTGGGTGCAGAGCAGCCCGAGCCGGGGCGCAAGGCGTATATGCAGCATACGGAATTGGGTCGCGCATTGCTGGAATGTGAAAAACCGCATCCGTTTGTGAAAATCTGCGCGGATGTTGCGTATTGGCATCACAAAAACTATGATGGGACAGGATATCCGGCAACACAGGAGAGGGTCGCTGTGCCGCTGAGTGCGCAGTTTGTGCATGCGGCAATGCGCTGTGATCTATACCTGCGCAAGTATCAGGACAAACTGGACTGCTTTGATCGTGCTTTGCGTGCGCTGGCCGGGGAAGCAGAGAACTTGATTTCGATGGAGATGTTTGAGACGGTCGAAAGTGCCCGTGAGCCGATTGAAGACTGGCTCGCAAAAGGCGGTTTGAATGATGCGTGAGTCTGTGCATACACCTTTGTCCTTGGCGAGCGGGTACAGGATGCATTTGGGAAATCAGGTTGCATATTGCGCCGTTTCATGATAGAATACTTTAGTTACAAGGCAGAGGTTTGCGTTTATGACGATTCTTGGCATAGATCCGGGATATGGTACCATCGGTTACGGTGTAGTCCGGTTTGACAACATGAAATTTACGCCCGTACAATACGGCGCGGCGACAACCAAACCCGGTATGCCGATGCATCTGCGTCTATGCGAGATATATGAGGATATTGGGACTTTGGTGGATACCTTTCATCCGGATGAGGTCGCCATCGAGGAACTATTTTTTTCTAAAAACGTCACAACTGGTATTCAGGTTGCGCAGGCGCGCGGGGTGATCCTGCTGGCGCTGGCGCAGAAGGGTCTGCATCCGGTTTCTTACACGCCGAATCAGGTGAAAATGGCGGTGGTCGGCTATGGCAATGCAGAGAAAAAGCAGATGATGGAGATGACCAAGAGCATCCTGCATCTGACCAAGCTGCCACGGCCGGATGACGCAGCCGATGCGCTTGCGTTGGCCATTTGCCATGGACATTCCAGACAGGCGATGCGATATGAGGGTTTGCTATAAATGTTTTATTATGTAGACGGAACGGTAACTGTGCTGGAACAAGGGCTTGCCGTGATCGACTGCGGCGGTGTGGGCTATGCCTGTCATGCGTCGCAGAATACGATCGGGAAGCTGAAAATCGGCGCACATGCGCGTCTCCTCACCTATTTGAATGTGCGTGAGGATATTTTTGAATTATATGGGTTTATCGACGAAGAAGAGCAATCGTGCTTTAAAATGATGCTTGGGGTATCCGGTGTTGGCCCGAAAGCGGCGCTGTCTATTTTGTCCGTCGCGCCGCCGGACCGACTGGCGCTCTCCATCATCACCGGCGATGAAAAAATGCTGATGCAGGCGCCCGGCATCGGTAAGAAGATTGCCCAGCGTATTGTCCTTGAGCTGCGGGATAAAATGAGTAAGGAACAGCTGGAAACCGCGTCAGCGGCATCTCCGGTCGTTGCCGCGGCAGCTGCGAGTGGCGTTAACCATACACAGGAGGCGGTAGCGGCGCTGATGGTGCTCGGATACAGCCAAGCCGAAGCATTACATGCAATGGAAGGACTGGATGCCGCCGGGATGGAGGCGGAGGAGATCATCCGCCAGTGCCTGAAAAAGCTGGTCAAACAGTAAGGGAGTGTTCCTTTGAGTATAGAATTTTCCGGCGGAATGGCGGACGACGAGCGCATCATATCCACGCGTCAGCTTTCCGAGGATGAGACTGAAAATTCGCTGCGCCCCAAAACCATGGCGGACTATGTTGGCCAGACCAAGGCGAAGGAAAACTTAAGCGTATATATTGAAGCAGCGAAGATGCGCGGGGAATCGCTCGACCATACATTGCTGTATGGCCCACCCGGCCTTGGCAAGACGACGCTTGCGGGCATCATTGCCAGCGAGATGGGCGTTAACATCCGTGTTACAAGCGGACCGGCCATCGAAAAAGCGGGAGATTTGGCGGCTTTATTGACAAATCTTTCGGAAAATGATATTTTGTTTATCGACGAGATCCACCGTTTTACTAAGGGACAGCAGGATTATCTTCTGC
>JAHZFK010000004.1:0-8887 GCA_019421385.1 Clostridiales bacterium | reverse complement strand
TCGACCGCGCGGTCGAGGAGATACTCTATCCTGCGATGGAGGATTACGCGTTGGATATCATCATCGGCAAGGGGCCGTCGGCTCGCTCGATCCGAATTGATCTGCCGCGGTTCACGCTGATTGGTGCGACAACGCGCGCGGGACAGATGACCAGCCCTTTGCGTGACCGCTTTGGTGTCATGCTCCGCTTGGAGTTGTATTCGCCGGAGGAGCTTTGCCAAATCGTAGAGCGCTCGGCAGGTATCCTGAATGTGCCATGTGAGCATGAGGGTGCCTTTGAGATTGCGCGCCGCAGCCGTGGCACGCCGCGTATTGCCAATCGGCTGCTTCGCCGGGTACGCGATTTTGCGCAGGTGCGCGGTACGGGTACGATCGACAAAGCCAGCGCGGATATGGCGCTGCGCGCGCTTGAAATTGATGAGCTTGGGCTTGACAATGTGGATCGGCGGATGCTTAAGAGCATCATGCTCAATTACGGGGGAGGCCCCGTTGGGCTGGATACGCTGGCAGCAACGATTGGTGAAGAAGCGATTACGCTCGAAGATGTTTATGAGCCGTATCTGATGCAGATCGGTTTTCTAAGCCGTACGCCGCGCGGGCGGTGTGTCACGGTGCAGGCTTATCGTCATATGCATATGGAACCGGCGGACGGGCAGCAAATACTGTAAGACCGCCGTTAATAATAAGAAAGTTGGGTGTTTTATATTGGGTAGATATTTCGGGACTGACGGCGTCCGCGGTGTAGCAAATCTGGAACTGGATGCATTGCTTGCCTTTAAGATTGGCGCTGCTGCTGCTTATGCGCTGACGCAGGAGGCGACGCATTCTGGCAAGGCTAAGCTGCTGATCGGCAAGGATACGCGTATCTCTTCGGATATGCTGGAGAATGCGCTGGTGGCCGGTATTTGTTCAGTCGGTGCGGATGTGGAACTGCTTGGCGTTATTCCGACACCGGCGGTGGCGTTTTTAACGATTAAGCACAAGGCGGATGCAGGCATCGTCATTTCGGCAAGCCATAACTCGTTTGAGTATAACGGTATTAAGATTTTTGCAGGCAACGGCTATAAGCTGCCCGATGCAATCGAGGCGAAGATCGAAGATTTGATCGACGATTTTGAGTCCATTCCGAAGATGACCCATGAAAAGTTGGGCCGCGTGATCAA
Organism: Clostridiales bacterium; assembly: GCA_019421385.1. GTDB lineage: Bacteria > Bacillota > Clostridia > Oscillospirales > Butyricicoccaceae > Agathobaculum. The sequence continues at coordinate 7,724 of JAHZFK010000004.1, read as the reverse complement.
AAGCAAAATCGATCCGGTGGTGGAATATACCGATCATCTGGCGGAAACCATTCGAGGCGATTTGTCGGGTCTGCGTGTCGCGGTGGACTGCGCAAATGGTGCATCCTCGACGACGGTCGAGCGTTTGATGCGTTTGGTCGAGTGTAAGGCGGAAATCCGTTTTTATGAGCCCGACGGCATCAACATCAACGATAATTGCGGTTCGACGCATTTGGAGCAATTGAAAAAGCGTGTGCGAAACGGCAGCTTTGATTTGGGCGTGGCGTTTGACGGCGATGCCGACCGCTGCCTGATCGTTGACGAGACGGGCGAAGAGCTGGACGGCGACCGCATCATGGCGGTGTGCGCAGCCCACATGAAGAAGGAAGGCAAGCTGCGCGGCGGTGCATTCGTCGCGACTGTTCTGTCGAATATGGGTCTGCACGCCTATGCGGAAAAGAACGGTATGCGCATTGAATGCTCCAATGTAGGTGACCGCTACGTGCTGGAAATGATGCTGCAAAAGGGATATATCCTGGGCGGCGAACAGTCCGGTCATGTCATTTTCTTGGAGTATGCTTCGACGGGTGACGGCGAGCTGACCGCGCTGCAATTCATGTCGATTCTCAAGGCGAGCGGCAAGAAGTGCTCGGAAATCGCGGCGGAAGTGGTGCCGTGGCCGCAGCTGATGATTAACGTCAAGGTTCCCAATGATAAGAAGGCTACCTTGCAGGAGCTGCCGGAGGTCAAGGCAGCAATTGACGAGGCATCGGCGGAGCTGGCGGAAAACGGCCGCATTCTGGTGCGTCCCTCCGGTACAGAGGCGCTTGTTCGCGTCATGGTGGAAGGCAAGAACAGTGAGCAGGTAGATACTTTGGCAAAAAGGGTTGCCAAAGTCATCGAGTCTGTCGTATAATAGGAAAGAGCCAACGGAGGTGGATGTGGTTTTCGCATCCACCTTGTTTCGTTTGAAGGAAGGTGAGAGCATATGGCGACAAGTGAATAGCGGATAAAGCGCCAGAACTGCGGTGCAGCCGGTATCGCAGTTGACGAGGAAAGGGTTAATCGAAGGCTTCGGCGGGTGCCCTTCGGCCATGAGTGGGTTGGTCGTGAGCAGACTGTTAAAACGCATGGGTGACTGTGCGGACAGAGCGGTTATGCATAACGCACTATTTTTATACCTTTTTTTAAAAATTCAGCTTCTTTTTGGAGGATTTACTTTTATGTGTGGTATTGTCGGTTTTACGGGGCGTGAAAACGCGCTGCCGATTTTGATTAAAGGTCTTTACAGCTTGGAGTACCGCGGCTATGATTCCGCGGGTGTCGCAGCGTTTACAAAGGATGGTTTGCGTGTGGTGAAAACACGCGGCCGCATTTCCAATTTGGAGGAAAAAATTCGGGAGGAGGGCGACCTGTACTGCACCTGCGGCATCGGCCATACCCGCTGGGCAACGCATGGCGAGCCGTCTGACCGCAACTCACATCCGCATTTGGGCGGACGGGACGGCATGGGCAAGGTGGCGGTTGTCCATAACGGCATTATTGAGAACTATAAGGAACTGCGCGAGCGGCTGGAAGCGCACGGCTATACCTTCCAGTCGGAAACCGATACCGAGACGGTTGCGCATCTGGTGGATTATCTTCACACAGGCAAGCAGGAAGACTTGGCGAAAACCGTGCTCAACGCGGTACAGCGCATTCGTGGTTCATATGCCTTGGGCGTAGTGTCGATGGATAATCCGGAGGAGATCGTGGCAGCGCGGCGCGACAATCCGCTCATTATTGGTGTCGGAGACGGAGAAAATATGATTGCGTCCGATATTACTGCCATTATCGGTCGTACCAAGAACTATATCATTCTCGATGATAACGAAGTTGCCATTGTCCGACCGGACAGCGTCGTTGTGATGAATGAGTTTGGCGATGTGGTAGAGAAAACGGTGCAGACGGTCAGCTGGGATCTGTCAGCTGCAGAAAAGGGCGGCTATCAGCATTTCATGCTCAAGGAGATCATGGAGCAGCCGAAGGCGGTGGCGGATACGGTGAATCCGCGCATCCAGAATAACGCAGTGGTGTTCGAGGATAACGGCTTGACCGATGAACGTCTGCGGGATATCGAAAATATCCACATCGTTGGCTGCGGTTCGGCGCTTCATGCGGGCATGGTAGGCAAGCGCGTGATTGAAGCGATGTGCCGCATCCGCTGCACGGCGGAAGTCGCTTCTGAGTTCCGCTATGAGAATCCGATCATCGGCAAAAAGGATTTGTGTATTGTCATCAGCCAGTCGGGCGAGACAGCGGATACGCTGGCAGCGATGCGTTTGGCCAAGCAGGCGGGAGCATTCACCATCGCAATCGTCAATGTTGTTTCCTCGACCATTGCGCGCGAAGCGGACGGCGTACTGTACACTTGGGCGGGACCGGAAATTTCGGTTGCAACGACCAAGGCGTATTCCGCGCAGTTGTCCGCACTCTATCTCATTTCTGTGAAGATTGCGCGCACGCGCGGTCTGATCTCCATTGGCGATGAGCGCGCTTTGTGCGCAGAATTGCAGCGTTTGCCTGCGTGCATCCAAAAGACGCTGGAGTGTCAGGAGGATATGCAGCGCATCGCTACCCTGTATGCCAATCGGCCGAGCGTGTTCTTTCTTGGCCGCGGATTGGACTATGCGGCGGCGCTGGAAGCATCACTCAAGCTCAAGGAGATTTCGTATATCCATTCCGAGGCATATGCGGCGGGCGAACTCAAGCACGGCACGATTTCGCTGATTGAGGAAGGAACGTTGGTTGTTGCATTGGCAACGCAGCCGGCGCTGTTTGAAAAAACCGTTTCCAATATCCGGGAGGTTGTTTCCCGTGGCGCTGTTGTGGTGCTTGTGACGACCGATGATTTCACTGGAGATGAATCGGTTTGCCAGCATATCATCCGCTTACCCAAGTGCCTGTATGAATTTTCTGCCTCGCTTTCGATTATTCCGATGCAGCTTTTGGCATACTATGTAGCGGTAGAGCGCAATTGTGATGTCGATAAACCGCGAAATCTGGCAAAATCAGTCACTGTTGAATAAAAATACACGTATTATGCAATCGTCACAAAAATGCATAGGTAATTTTGTGGCAAAACAGTAAATTTCACAATAATTTCTTGACATTTCCAGAAGTATCGCATATAATGAGTTTTGACATGAGAAATGGTTACAAAATGCTTTCATCCGCGTCGCTGTCTGACGAAGCACTGTGCCGTATGGCGCAGCAGGGAGACGGTACGGCAGCGGAAGATTTGGTCAAACGATATACCCGCTTGGTGAAAACCTGTGCGCGCCCTTATTTTCTGGTGGGTGCGGATGCAGAGGATTTGATGCAGGAGGGTATGCTGGGACTGATGAAAGCCATGCGTGAATATGATGAATCAAAGGGGGCGCCGTTTGGTGCCTTCGCAAAGCTGTGTGTAATGCGGAAAATTTTTTCTGCGGTGCGCGCTGCTTCTTCGCTCAAGCATGATCCGCTCAATCATTCCGTGTCAATCGATCGACCTCTGTTTGAGGACCTTGCGGAAACGCACACCCGGGTTACGGCACCGATTGGTGATCCAGAATCGCTGGTGATCGGCAATGAAGAGAGGGAAGAGTTGATCCGTCAGCTCTACTCATTGTTGTCCGAATTTGAGGCGAGGGTTTTGACATTGTTTCTGGACGGCTTATCCTATGAGGAGATGTCGGAAGCATTGCAAAAACCGATCAAGTCTGTGGATAATGCCATCCAGCGCATTAAGCGAAAATCGGCAGCTATCAAACCCCAATAGGCGATTGCAGGCGGGAAGGCCTGTGCGCAATATAATTTCAGTTTCCCGAGGGAACGGTATCAAAGAGAGGTAAAAACCATGTACGAAGACAAGACTTTAGTATGCAAGGAATGCGGTAAGGAATTTGTGTTCACCGCAGGCGAGCAGGAGTTCTACGCAGAGCGCGGTTTCCAGAACGAGCCGCAGCGCTGCAAGGCTTGCCGCGATGCGCGCAAGAACGCGGCCCGCGGCCCGCGTGAGTATTTCACCGCTACCTGTGCTGCTTGCGGCGGCGAGGCTCGTGTTCCGTTTGAACCCAAGTCTGACCGTCCGGTATATTGCAGCGAATGCTTCGCGAAAATGCGCGAGCAGGGCTGATAACGGAAATCAAAAAAGGGCGTTCGGTTGCTTTGCCGAACGCTCTTTTTTGTTTCTGCGAGAAACAGCAGAAAACGGTGAAATTTTTATTTTTGTGATTGAAATATGAGCATCTTTGCGGTATACTGATAACAAACAAAAACATATGGAGGTCTAACATGGCTGCGATTACGAAGAAGACCACGATTGGCGAGGTTCTCAACCGCAATCTGGATACGGCGAAGTTTTTCATGGAAATTGGCATGCACTGCCTCGGCTGCCCGGCGTCTCAGGGCGAGAGCATTGAGGAAGCCTGCATGGTACACGGCACCAATGCAGACGAGCTGGTTGCGAAGCTGAACGCTTTTCTGGGCGAATAAGAGAAAAACCGGAGCCGGTGAACGCCGGCTCTGTTTTTTTGGGTGAAATATGGAAAGTATGGTTTTAACACCGCGGCTCGCCTGTCTGGCATCGCTTGTCCCACAGGGCGCAAGGCTTGCGGATATTGGCACCGATCATGGCAAACTGCCGGTGTCCTTACTGCTGGCGGGAAGAATTGCTGCCGCAATTGGATCGGATATTGGCAAAGGCCCGTTGGCACATGCTGCGCGCAATGCGCAGGAGCATGGTGTGTCCCTGTCTTTGCGGTTGGCTGCAGGTCTGGATGCCGTGCAGCCGGATGAGTGCGATACGGTCAGCATTGCCGGTATGGGCGGGCAGACCATTGCAGAGATATTGGCAGCAGCGCCGTGGTGTGAGCAGGGACAGCATTTGCTGCTATTGCAGCCGATGACAATGGTATATGAGCTGCGGCAATGGCTGTGGGCGCATGGCTATGTCATTGAGCGTGAGACGCTCTGCCGCGAGGATCGACGGCAGTATGTAGTGCTGTCGGTTCACGGCGGCGCAGAGAAAAAGGAGACGCCGCCGTGGCAGTGTGCGTTTTCGCCAGTCTTGCTGCAAGCGGACGGAGCAAAGGAATATTTGCAGGCATTGTTGATTCGTGAAGAGCGTGCGCTGGAAGGAATACAGCAGGCAAATGAAATAGACAAAGCACGGCTGGACATGCAGCGCCGTCTTGTGATGGAGATCAAACAGGTATGGGAGGGATTGCAATGAGTACGGTACAGGACATTTTGACGTTTTTGGAAGGCTTCGCGCCGCCGGAACTGGCGGAGCATTGGGATAATGTAGGATTATTGTGCGGTGACCGCAATCAGACTGTGACGGCGGCGCTGTGTGCGCTGGATATCACCGAACAGGTGGTGGACGAGGCAGTATCGCGCGGCGCACAGTTGATCGTCGCCCACCATCCGGCTATCTTCACCTCGGTCAGCCGCGTCACGACGGATGATGTGACTGGACGCGTTCTGCGTGCAGCCATCAAGAATGATATTGCGCTCATCTGCATGCATACCAATGCGGACAGCGCATGGGGCGGCGTGAATGATGCTCTGGCTGCCGCATTGTTTCTGACAAATGTGGTCAACATGGAAGCGGGGGATAACCACATGTTGGGTCGTGTAGGGGATCTGCCACGCGAAATGCAGCCGCGCGAATTTGCCGCATATGTGAAGGAGTGTCTGCGCGCGGGCGGCGTTCGTTTTTGCGATGGTGCGCATGCCATTCACCGCGTTGCAGTGGGCGGCGGCGCTTGCGGCAAAATGATGGACGATGCGCTGGCAAAGGGTGCGGATGCGTTCGTTATTGGTGATTGCAGCTATGATTTGATGCAGCGCGCACAGTCGCTGGGGCTGACGCTGGTTGACGCAGGGCATTTTCCGACGGAAAATCCGATTGCCGCGGTTTTTGCTGAGCAGATTGTTGGTGCGTTCCCGCAGGTGCGCACCATGGTTTCCGAACGCCATGCCGACTGTATCCAATTTGTTTAAGGAAGGTTTTATATGCCATTAGATGCCATTTGCCTTGGGGCAGTGACGCATGAATTGAATGAGACGCTGGCGGGCTGTCGCGTGGAAAAGGTCTATCAGCCCGACCGTGATGAGATTGTGCTGCAAACGCGCGGACAGGGCGGTGCAAAGCGTCTGCTGGTTTCGATTGCCGCGGGTGCGGCGCGCGTGCATTTCATTGATGCAGCGCGCGAGAATCCAGCTGCGCCGCCGATGTTCTGCATGTTGCTGCGCAAGCATGTGCAGGGTGCGAAGATTGCGGCAATTGTGCAGCCGACGGTCGAACGCATGATGACGATTGAACTCGATACCACCGATGAAATGGGTGTGCCTTGTAAAAAGCATCTGATCTGCGAGTTGATGGGCAAGCATTCCAATGTCATTTTATGCGGCGAGGATAATCGCATTATTGATGCCATGCGCCGCGTTGATGGTGACCTGTCCGGCAAACGGCAGGTGCTGCCCGGTTTGTTTTACCGGATGCCGCCTGCGCAGGATAAGCATGATCCGTTTACTTTGTCCCGTGCAGGAGTGGCTGCAGCGGTCGCACAGGCAGATGGGGAACAAACGCTGGACCGTTTCCTGCTTGGTCAGTTGCTGGGTTTTTCTCCGCTGCTATGCCGGGAGCTCAGCTATCGCGCGACCGGAGATGCGGCTGCGCGGATTGGTGCATTGTCCGATGCGCAGCGGGAACGCTTGGGGCAGGTATATGATGATTTCATGACCTATGTGCAGGAAAAACGCTGGAAGCCGTTTCTGCTCACCAAATCTGAAAACGACGCGGTATTTGATTTTACCTTTTTGCCAGTGACACAGTATGAAGGGTTGATGACTGTTTCGCAGGCCGACAGCTTTTCTGCGCTGCTTGCTGCGTTTTATGAGAAAAAAGGAAAAATCGAACGCATGGCGCGTCGTTCCGCTGATCTGCACAAAACAGTGACGAATGCGCGTGATCGTCTGGCGCGCAAGCTGGCGGCACAGCAGAAAGAATTGGATGCGACACAGAACCGTGAGCAGTATAAACGCATGGGCGACCTGATTACGGCAAACCTATATCAGCTGGAAAAGGGCATGAACAAGGCAACCGTGGTGGATTACTATGCGGAGGATTGTCCGGAGGTAGAAATCACGCTGGACGTGCGCTTGACACCGCAGCAGAATGCGCAGCGGTATTTCAAGCTATATAATAAGGCAAAAACAGCAGAGACCGTGCTCACGCAGCAGATGGAACAGGGCAGGACAGATCTGGACTATTTGGAAAGTGTGCTGGTTGCGCTGGAAGAAGCGGAAAGCGAACGCGATTTGTCGCAGCTGCGCGAGGAACTGACGCAGACAGGCATCCTCTCTAATAAGCAGACGCGCAACAAAAAGCTGCGTGCAAAGCCGGTACAGGCAAAGCCCTTCCACTATCGCACAAGCGATGGATTTGAAGTGTTTGCCGGTAAGAATAACCTGCAAAACGACTTGCTCACGCTTAAGACGGCGTTCAAAAGCGATATTTGGTTCCACACGCAAAAAATTCATGGCTCACATGTGATTCTGATCGCAGATGGCCGCGAGCCGACCGATCAGGCCATGACGGAAGCTGCGATGATTGCGGCATACCATTCCAAGGCACGACAGTCCTCGCGGGTGCCGGTGGACTATACACCGGTACGGCAGGTGAAAAAGCCGGCAGGTGCAAAACCGGGCATGGT
>JAHZFK010000039.1:11632-20482 GCA_019421385.1 Clostridiales bacterium | reverse complement strand
GGTCGATATCAACGGCATTGTTGATCGAAATGAAGTTGTCAATGCCTGCAATCACATGCACATCGTTGGTGTAATCAACCGGCATGGACGCGCACTCCGGATTGTCGTTCAGATAATCATACAGCTTCTTGGTGCCCGCAGCGAACGCATACGCCTGACGGCCGAGGTCGATGGTCTTGTTGCGGCCCGTGATCTTGCCTGCATTGGCAATATCCACGAATGCATCGACGTACATTTCGGTGTGTACGCCCAGATCCTTGAGGTCAGATTCCGCGATCATCGCGCCGATGGTGTTCGGCATACCGCCGATGCCCAGCTGCAAGCAAGCACCGTTCGGAATCTCCGGCACGATCAGCTCCGCCACCTTGCGGTCTACGTCGGTTGCCGCAGCCGCTCCCATCTCGGGCATGGGCGCATTATTTCCTAGGACAATCATATCGACTTCGGAAACGTGGATGCAATCCTCCATGCCGCCCAGGCAGCGCGGCATATTCTCGTTTACTTCAACGATGATCTTATCCGCTACATCGCATATCGCGCGCAGGTGCGACGCCTGCGGACCAAAGCTGAAAAAGCCATGGCTGTCCATCGGCGCAACCTGCAGCATAGCAACATCCACATGACCGATGCTCTCGCGGTAAAAACGCGGCAGCTCGGAATAGCGCATGGGGCAATAGAAACCGGCACCGGTGGCAATGAACTTGCGCTCGATGCCCGACATGTGCCACGAGTTCCAAGTCATATGCGCTGCGGGGTCCTCGATCTTATAGATTTCCGGCACACGCATCAAAACGCCGCCGCGGAAGTTGACGTCGGTCAGCTCAGGCAAACGCTTCGCCATCGCCTGATCGAGCACGTCCGGCGTGCCGACACACCAGCCGTAATCCACCCAATCGCCCGACTTGACGACCTTGACCGCTTCCTCTGCCGTTGTCAATTTACTCTGATAAAGTGCTGTGTAATCCATTTTGCCACAACCTCCATATTGTCTATTCTTTAACAATCTTAATTCATTATACTATATCCGCATATACAGGTCAAGCGGAGGTTTGTATTACGCCAAAACATTCTCAGAATACTCTCAGAATACTCTCAAAAAGTTTTCCTTGATTTTCTGAAATAAAGTGGTACAATGGTAAATGACTTTCACAGCATAGTACGATAAAGTATTTTAGGAGGGTCTCTTATGAAAACCAAAAAGCTTCTGGCGCTGCTGCTTGCCGGCGCGATGAGCGTTTCCCTGCTGGCTGGCTGCGGCGGTGGAAAAACCGAGGATGCGGCTGCGGACAACGGCGGTGATGCCGGTACGGAAACCGCCAGCGATCTGGCCTATGTACAGGATAAAGGCAATCTGATCATCGGCTACACGGTCTATGAACCGATGAACTACACCGACGAAAACGGCGAATTTACCGGCTTTGATACGGAATTTGCCAGAGCGGTCTGCGAAAAGCTGGGCGTTGAGCCGGAGTTCGTTGAGATCAACTGGGATACCAAGGTGATCGAGCTGGACGCGAAGAGCATCGACTGCATCTGGAACGGCATGACCATCACGGATGACCTCACAGAAAACATCTCGGTTTCCGATCCGTATGTCAAGAACATGCAAGTCGTTGTCATCAAGGGCAGCAACAAGGATAAGTATACCGATACCGCTTCGCTGGCAGGCGCCAATCTGGTAGCGGAAGCCGGTTCGGCCGGTCAGTCCGCGATCGAGGCAGACGAAAACTTGTCGCAGGCCAATCTGACCACCGTGACCAAGCAGACCGACGCGCTGCTTGAGATCGAGTCCGGCGCGTCTGACGCAGCTGTACTCGACTGGACGCTTGCCAAGAGCATGATCGGTGAGGGCACGGATTTTGCCGACCTGATGATGATCGACGGCGCAGAGCTGTCTGTCGAAGAATACGGCATCGGTTTCCGCAAGGACAGCGATCTTTGCACCAAGGTCAACGAGATCATGGGCGAACTGGTCGAAGACGGCACCCTGCCTGCGCTGGCCGAGAAATACGGCCTGAGCCTGGCGGAATAAGGAATGGTAACATAAGAAAATCAAGGCTGACGGGACAGTATTTTCATGCTGCCCCGCCTACCTTTGTTTGGGGAAAGGGTATTTTTTCATGTCTGCGTCTGTCATTTTTACCAGCCTGACAAAAACCTTTGGCATCAACTGCCAGATTTTTTTCGTCACGCTGCTGTTTGCGCTCCCACTCGGGCTGATTATTTCGTTCGGCTCGATGAGCCGCTTTGCGCCGCTACGCGCTATCGTCAAAACCTTTGTCTGGATTATCCGCGGCACGCCCCTGATGCTGCAGATCATCGTCATTTTTTACGGCCCCGGCTTACTCTGGGACGGCGATCTGCTGCCGCGCCTGACCGCTGTCTGCGTGGCATTTGTCATCAACTACGCCTGTTACTTCTCGGAAATCTACCGCGGCGGCATCCAGTCCATCCCGCGCGGTCAATATGAAGCCGGACAGGTGCTTGGCATGACCAAGAGCCAGATCTTTTTTAAGGTCACACTCTTGCAGGTCATCAAGCGTGTCATCCCGCCCATGGGCAACGAATTTATGACGCTCATCAAGGACACCGCGCTGGCCAATGTCATCGCCACCAAGGAAATCATCATGATGAGCAAGGAATACGCCACCAAGGGCCTGATCTGGCCGCTGTTTTCCACCGCTCTGTTCTTCCTGCTGTTCTGCGGCATTCTGACGCTGCTGTTCGGCTGGCTGGAAAAGAAAATGGACTATTTCCGCGTGTAAGGAGGTGCCGAAATGCCTATTTTGGAAGTACAAAACATCAACAAGAGCTTCGGCTCCACCAAAGTACTGAACGATATCAGCTTTTCGCTGGAACGCGGCAAAGCGCTGGCCATCATCGGTTCGAGCGGTTCGGGCAAAACCACGCTGCTGCGCTGCCTGAACTTTCTGGAAACGCCGAACGCAGGCCGCATCATCGTCAACGGCGAAACGCTGTTCGATGCCGCGGACCACTCCTCCAAGAGCGACGAAGAGATCCGCAAGCGCCGTCTGCACTTCGGCATGGTGTTCCAGTCTTTTAACCTGTTCCCGCAGTACACCGCGCTGGAAAACGTCATGCTGGCCAGTCTGCTGCTCGCCAAGGAGCGCCCGGACTATAAGCAGAACAAGCGCGCCATTCATGAGGAAATTGAACACCACGCCATCGAACTGCTCAGCCAGATGAGCTTGGAAGGCCGCATGAGCCACTATCCGCACCAGCTTTCCGGCGGTCAGCAGCAGCGTGTGGCGATCGCTCGTGCGCTCGCGCTGCATCCCGATATTCTGTGCTTTGACGAGCCTACCTCGGCGCTCGACCCGGAACTGACCGGCGAGGTGCTCAAGGTCATCCGTTCGCTGGCCGACCAGCACACCACCATGATTATTGTCACGCACGAAATGGCTTTTGCCCGCGACGTTGCCGACCACATTCTGTTCATGGACGGCGGCGTGATTGTGGAGCAGGGTACCCCGACGGAACTGTTTGAAAATACCCAAAATGAGAGAACCAAGGCTTTTTTGAGTCGTTTTTCACAAAACAACTAAAGAACACCAATTCTCACAAAAGCTTTTCAGCACTTTCCACCAACTCCCCATTTACAAACCCTTTTAAATACGATAAAATAATCCCGTATTACAAAATGCGGGATTTTTTATTGTCTTTTTGTACAGGAACGCTTGGTTATTTTTTGATGATTTTTTTGTTTGTTTGTGTTGAAGTTGTGGCATGGATTTGCTACAATAAGAGCACAGGACAAATCTGTCCTGCCAAAGATGTAAAAGCCCGCACGGCCTTTTATAAATTTTTAGAATGGAGATGTATCAATTATGGCTATGGATGCTTTCAGCGCCTCCCTGATGCAGGACAAGAGAGAGATCATCATCGCCCCGACCATTTACAAGTTTGCCAACTTCGGTGATTTTGCTGCAGAGTTCAAGCTCGGTGAGCGCGATGTTGTCCTGACCAACGAATTCATCTACAAGCCCTTCATGGAAGAGCTTGGCCTGAAGAGCAAGTTTGTTTTCCAAGAGAAGTTCGGTGCAGGCGAGCCTTCCGAAGCAATGATCGAAACCATGTATGAGGCCATTCCATATGATTCTTATGACCGCGTTATCGCTGTCGGCGGCGGCGCTATCATGGACCTGTGCAAGCTGCTCGGCTGCAAGCGCCCGACCTCTGTACATGAGCTGTACTTCAAGCGCGAGCCCGTCGTACATGAGAAGGAAGTTATCGCTATCCCGACCACCTGCGGCACCGGCTCCGAAGTGACCAACATCTCGGTTGCAATCGTTAAGGACGAGAAGGACGGCAAGCTGACCGGCGGCGAGACTAAGCTCGGTCTGGTTTCCGACGACATCATCCCGAACAAGGTTTGCCTGGTTCCGGATCTGCTCAAGACCCTGCCCTACAAACCGTTCGCTGCTTCCGCGATCGACGCACTCATCCACGCGACCGAGTCTTTCCTGTCCCCGCACCGCAAGACCGTTACCTCCGAGATGTACTCGGTTAAGGCAATGGAAATGATCCTCGAAGGCTTCCGCCGCATCGCGCTGGAAGGTCCGGACGCTCGCATCGACTACCTCGGCGAGTTCGTTACCGCTTCCCTGTTTGCCGGCATCGCGTTCCTGAAGGCTGGCTGCGCAACCGTACACGGCATGTCCTTCCCGCTCGGCGGCACCTACCATGTCCCGCACGGCGAATCCAACTACGCTCTGTTCGGCAAGATCCTCGAGCTGTACAACGAGTACGAGCCGAACGGCGAGCTGGGCAAGTTCAAGGAAATCGTTGCTCGCTGCTTGGGCTGCACCAAGGACGACGCTCTGCGCACCCTGAACGTCACCCTCGAGAAGGTTCTCCCGCTCAAGCCGCTGCATGAGTACGGCTTCAAGGAAGAAGACATCAAGAGCTTCCCCGTATCGGTAGAAGCAAATCAGCAGCGTCTGATCACCAACTCCTACCGTCCGTGGAGCATCGAACTGAGCGAGCGCGTATACCGCGAGTGCTTCTGATTTCTGTAAGCGTTTCGCCTGAACAGGGCGGGGACCCCCGCGTTCCCCGCCCTGTTTTTCTTAGAAGGCATATTTGCCGCGCGCCGGCAAACCCCTCAGAAAGTTTGAAAAGAGAAAGGATACTTGATCGCTATGATGACCAAAGACCAGTACATTGAGTCCCTGCGCAAGCTCAAGCTCAACCTGTATATGTTCGGTGAAAAGGTGGAGAATCCGGTAGATAACCCGATCATCCGCCCCTCGCTTAACTCCTTTGCAGCCACCTATGAGCTGGCGGAGGATCCCCAGTACGAAGACCTGATGACCGCAACCAGCCATATCTCCGGCAAGAAGATCAACCGCTTCACCCACATGCATCAGTCCACCGACGACCTCATCAAGAAGGTCAAGATGCAGCGTCTGCTCGGCCAGAAGACGGCTGCCTGCTTCCAGCGCTGCGTTGGTATGGACGCAATGAACGCCGTATTCTCCTCTACCTACGAGATCGACGAGGCCTGCGGCACCAAGTATCACGAGAACTTCGTCAAGTTCCTTACCCGCGTACAGGACGAGGACCTCGCGGTTGACGGCGCTATGACCGACGTCAAGGGCGACCGCTCTCTGGCTCCGTCCAAGCAGGCCGATCCCGACCTGTTCCTGCACGTTGTCGAGCGCACTGCGGACGGTGTTTACGTCACCGGCGCAAAGGCACACCAGACCGGCTTTGTAAACTCTCACGAAGTTCTGGTCATGCCGACCATCTCCATGCGCGAGGGCGACGAGGATTACGCGATCTCCTTTGCGGTTCCGACCGATTCCGAAGGCATTACGCTTATTTACGGTCGTCAGTCCTGCGATACCCGCAAGACTGAGGAGTACAACGACATCGACGTGGGCAACAAGGTTTACGGCGGCCACGAAGTGCTGGTCATCTTCGACCATGTGTTCGTTCCGAACGACCGCATCTTCCTCAACGGCGAAGTGAAGTTCGCCGGCATGATCGTTGAGCGTTTCGCAGGCTATCACCGTCAGTCCTACGGCGGCTGCAAGGTCGGTGTGGGCGACGTGCTGATCGGCGCGACTGCACTGGCGGGCGACATGGCTGGCTCTGCTAAGGCGTCCCATGTCAAGGATAAGCTGATCGAAATGACCCACCTGAACGAGACGCTGTACTGCTGCGGCATCGCCTGCTCTTCGCAGGGCACCAAGACCAAGGCGGGCAACTACCTGATCGACCTGCTGCTGGCTAACGTCTGCAAGCAGAACGTCACCCGTTTCCCGTATGAGATCGCGCGTCTGGCACAGGATCTGGCAGGCGGCCTGATGGTCACCCAGCCCTCCGAAGCGGATTACCGCAACCCGGTTCTCAAGCCCTACATCGAGAAGTACCTCAAGGGCGTCGCTTCCGTGCCGACCGAGGATCGTATGCGCGTACTGCGTTTGATTGAAAATATGACGATGGGCACTGCTGCTGTCGGCTATCTGCCGGAGTCCATGCACGGCGCAGGCTCGCCCCAGGCTCAGCGCATCATGATTGCCCGTCAGTCCAATCTGGAAATGAAGAAGGAACTGGCGAAGAAGATTGCTCGCATTCAGTAATCTCTGAGCATTACATAGGCACTCATGGAGCACCCGTGAGTGCCTATGTTTGCAATTTCACTTCAGCCAAAGGAGGCTCAACGCACTATGCTGCGCTGCACTGTCAAATTCTGCGGCGGCTGTAATCCGCGCTATGACCGCGGAGAAGCCTATCAAACCGTGCGCACCTCCCTTGCGGACGTCGCCGGTTTTTCCTATCCGGAGGACGGCGTCCATTACGACGCACTGCTGATCATCCGCGGCTGCACCGGCTGCCCCTATCTGTACGAGGAGATCGACGCGGATCACCGCATCATCATCGACTCGGCGGACGGCATCGACGAAGCCATCCGGACGATCCGGCAACTCGCGTAGATTGAACGGCCGCGTCAAGCGTCCGTTATTCTGAGGAGGATGATAGAACATGAAGAAAGTAAGCATTATCTCGGCAGAAGAGGCCGCGCTCAAGGTACAGGATGGCGACACCATCGCCACCGGCGGCTTTGTCAGCTGCGCCTGCCCGGAGACCCTGTCCAAAGCGCTGGAGAAGCGTTTTCTTGAGACTGGTCACCCGAACAACCTGACCCTGTTCTTTGCAGCCGGTCAGGGCCACCGCGACGGCACCGGCGGCGACCACTACGGCCATGAGGGCATGGTCAAGCGCGTCATCGGCGGCCACTGGGACCGCGCACCGCGTTTGGGTGAGCTGGCGCTGAACAACAAGATCGAAGCCTACAACCTGCCGCAAGGCGTTATCTCGCACATGTACCGCGATATCGCCGCGCACAACATCGGCACGATCACCCATGTCGGCCTGAAGACCTTTGCCGACCCGCGCAACGGCGGCGGCAAGCTCAACGACGTGACCAAGGAAGATCTGGTCAAGATCGTCAACATCGAAGGGCAGGAGCGTCTGCTGTACAAGGGCTTCCCGATCAACGTAGTATTCCTGCGCGCGTCCTACTGCGACGAATACGGCAACTGCACCGTACATAGAGAGATTGGCCCGCTGGACGTTACCGCTATGGCACAGGCCTGCAAAAACTCGGGCGGCAAGGTCATCGTACAGGTCGAAAAGATCGTACAGGGCGGCTCGCTCGACCCGAAGCTGGTTGCTATTCCGGGCATCTACGTTGACTCGGTCGTTGTCGGCTCGGATGAAGAGAACATGCAGTGCCTCGGCATGCCGTATGACGGCGCGCTGACCGGCGAATTCCGCATCCCGGTGGACGCAATCCCGCCCATCCCGATGGACGCTAAGAAGATCATCGCCCGCCGCGCAGCCATGGAACTGCCGCAGGACGCAATTGTTAACCTCGGCACCGGCGCACCGGAGAAGATCGCCAACGTGGCGGCGGAAGAAGGCATCTCGGACAAGATGACCCTGACCGTCGAGGCCGGCTCGATCGCAGGCGTTCCCTATGGCGGCACCCAGTTCGGCGCGGCTGCCAACGCCATGTGCATTATCCCGCACAACGTACAGTTTGACTTCTATCAGGGCGGCGGCCTTGATGTTGCGTTCCTCGGCCTTGCTGAGACCGCTCCCAACGGCGACCTGAACGTGTCCAAGTTCGGCACCCGTCTGGCCGGTGCAGGTGGCTTCATCGACATCACCCAGAACGCCAAGAAGGTCGTCTACTGCGGCACCTTCACCGCTAAGGGTCTTAAGACCGCTTGCGAGGACGGCAAGCTTGTCATCACGCAGGAAGGCGCCAAGAAGAAGTTCGTCAATCAGGTTGAGCACATCACCTTCTCCGGCGACTACGCCAACGAAGTACATCAGCCGGTACTGTACATCACTGAGCGCGCCGTGTTCGAGCTGCGTCCGGAAGGCGTCACCCTGATCGAGATCGCGCCGGGCATCGACCTGCAGACCCAGGTGCTCGACCAGATGGAATTTGAACCCAAAATCGCGTACCAGCCGGACGGCTCGATCAAGCTGATGGACGCTCGTATCTTCCGCGACGAGCTGATGGGCTTGGCGAACGATTAAGTTCCGATTTTTTCTGTGTGAGTGTTGTGCAGATGTTGGGTATATTGTTAATCGTTTAACAAACTTTCGTAAAACCCCTTGCATTTCTCCACGTTTTTGATAAAATATTAACGAACTCGAAAGAGACACTAAACTGCACCGGTGCGTCCGGTGCCAGAGAAGAAAAGGAGTAACAGCCAAATGAACGTTTACATCTGTTCCGCTGCCCGTACCGCTATCGGCACTTATGGCGGCACCCTCCGCGACGTACCTGCCGCTCAGCTCGGCATC
>JAHZFK010000039.1:0-11622 GCA_019421385.1 Clostridiales bacterium | reverse complement strand
CTGCCAACGCTGCTGTTGAACGCGCTGGCGTTGACAAGGCCGCTATCGACGAATGCCTGTTTGGTCAGGTATTGCAGGGCGGCGTTGGTCAGAACGTAGCCCGTCAGGTATCTCTCGGTATCGGTATGCCGCTTGAGACCCCTGCCATGACCCTCAACAAGGTTTGCGCATCCTCCATGCGCGCAATCTCTCTGGGCTCTCAGATCATCCGCTCCGGCGAGGATCAGATGATGCTGGTCGGCGGCTGCGAGTCCATGTCCGGCGCACCGTACATCTCCCGCAACATGCGCTGGGGTGCTCGCATGAACGACGTGAAGTTCGTTGATATGATGGTTTACGACGGCGTATTCGACGTATTTAACCAGTACCACATGGGCATCACCGCGGAAAACGTTGCCGAGCAGTACGGCATCACCCGCGAGATGCAGGACCAGATCGGCTATGAGTCCCAGATGAAGGCTGCCAAGGCAATCGCTGACGGCCGCTTCAAGGACGAGATCGTTCCGATCGAGGTCAAGAAGAAGAAGGAAACCATTATCTTTGATACCGACGAGCACTGCCGCCCGCAGACCAC
Organism: Clostridiales bacterium; assembly: GCA_019421385.1. Taxonomy (GTDB): domain Bacteria; phylum Bacillota; class Clostridia; order Oscillospirales; family Butyricicoccaceae; genus Agathobaculum. The sequence goes on along the minus strand of JAHZFK010000039.1, from coordinate 11,048 downwards.
TCTCGAGGGTCTGGCTAAGCTGCGTCCGGCCTTCAAGAAGGACGGCACGGTTACCGCAGGCAACGCTTCCGGCATCAACGATGCAGGCGCAGCGATGATCATTGCATCCGAGGACTTCGTCAAGGCACACGGCCTCAAGCCGCTGGCTAAGATCCGCTCCTTCGGCTCTGTCGGCTGCGATCCGTCCATCATGGGCATCGGCCCGATCGAGTCCACCCGTCAGGCTCTCAAGCGCGCTGGTCTGACTGTTGCTGACCTCGACCTGATCGAGTCCAACGAGGCGTTTGCTGCACAGGCTGCTGCCGTTAACCGCGAGCTCGGCTTCGACATGGACAAGGTCAACGTCAACGGCGGCGCAATCGCTCTGGGTCACCCGATCGGTGCAGCAGGCTGCCGTATCACCACCACCCTGCTCCACGAGATGATCAAGCGCGACCTGACCATCGGCCTTGCCACCATGTGCATCGGCGGCGGCATGGGCGAAGCTCTGATCGTAGAGCGCGACGAGCTCTGCAAGTAATCACTGGCAGACAGCTTTTCGCACCCTCTCCGCATTGATTCCTGTAATATGAATGGGTATCCGTCGGGCCGTTCGGCTCTGGCGGATACCGGTTCGTCAGAATGATTGAAAGGAAGTCTTTATCAATGACTGATGTAGTAGTTGAGAAAAAAGGCCATGTAGCGGTCGTCAAGATTGAGCACATGAAGGCGATGAACGCGCTTTCCACCGACATGTATGCGCAGCTGGAAGAGGCGTTTGACGAAGTAGGCAAGATGGACGACGTTTACTGTGTCGTTCTGACCGGCTCCTCCACCGTCAACAAGAAGGGCAAGACGGTCAACTCCTTCGTCGCCGGCGCTGACATCGCTCAGATGTCCACCATGACGGTTGAAGAAGGCAAGTTCTTCGGCAACGACTCCAACCGTGTCTGCTGGAAGATTGAAAACTTCAAGCGCCCGGTTATTGCAGCGATCAACGGCTTCTGCCTCGGCGGCGGCTGCGAGCTGGCAATGAGCTGTGACATCCGTCTGGCATCCGACAACGCGCTGTTCGGTCAGCCGGAAGTTGGTCTGGGCATCACCCCGGGCTGCGGCGGCACCCAGCGTCTGGCCCGCATCGTTGGTCTGGGCAAGGCCAAGGAACTGATCTACACCGCTCGCGGCAACTACACCGCTCAGCAGGCGCTTGAGATGGGTCTGGTCAACTACGTATATCCGCTGGAAAACCTGATGGACGAAGCCATGAAGCTGGCAGAAGAGATCGCGTCCCAGGCTCCGATCGCGGTTGCTCTGTGCAAGGAAGCTATCAACGTCGGTATGCAGACCGACCTGAATTCCGCTCTGAAGTTTGAGGGCAACGTATTCGGTCAGTGCTTCGCTACCGAGGATCAGAAGTACGGCATGGCTTACTTCCTCGACAAGAACAAGGATAAGCCTGCAAAGGAATTCAAGAACAAGTAAGCGTTTTTGTAAATTGATAAGAGTGAGAGAGAGGTTATAATATCATGAAAGTTTGTGTATTCGGCGCTGGCAACATGGGTGCGCGTATTGCGGAAGTATTCCTGACCAATGGCCATGAGGTCACCATGATCGACATCAAGCAGGAGTTTGTTGATCGCGGTGTCAAGACCATCACCAACGACCTGTCCTTCCTCGTAAAGAAGGAAAAGATGACCGAGGACCGCAAGAACGAGCTGCTGGCTGGCCTCAAGACCTCCATTGACCGCAAGGCTGCTGCGGATGCTGACTTCGTTATGGAAGTTATCCTCGAGCGCATGGACCTGAAGAAGGAACTGCTGGCTGAGCTGGACGAGATCTGCCCGGCACACACCATTTTCGCAACCAACACCTCTGCCCTGTCCCCGACCGAGCTGGCGGCTTCCGTCAAGCGTTCGGATAAGGTCATCGGTTGCCACTTCTTCAACCCGGCTCAGATCATGAAGCTGGTTGAGGTTACCCGTGCGATCCAGACTTCGGATGAGACCTTCAAGACCGCATTCGATCTGATGGCTTCTCTGGGCAAGACCCCGGTTACCGTACAGGAAGGCCCGGGCTTTGTCGTAAACCGCATCCTGATCCCGATGATGAACGAGGCTATGGGCATCGTTGCTGACGGCATCGCTTCCCCGGCAGACATTGATATCGCAATGCAGCTGGGCGCTGGCATGAAGTCCGGCCCGCTCCACACCGCTGATCTGGTTGGCCACGACGTTAACCTGGCGATCATGGAGACCCTGTACCGCGAGACCGGCGACCCGAAGTACCGTCCGCATCCGCTGATGCGCAAGATGGTTCGCGCTGGCTGGCTGGGTGTCAAGACCGGCAAGGGCTTCTTCGAATACGACGAATTCGGCAAGGAAATCGTGAAGTAACCTGTCTATACAAGCAGAGGCTGCTGTGCAAAACGCACAGTAGCCTCTTTTTTCTTTCGATTTTTTTGTTGGTTTATCCACATTTATTGTTTTCTTCTAACATTTGTTTGGCAAAATCAACAAATTTTGCGACAATCTATGGCATTTCTCGAACAAACAGGATATAATATTAAATATCTGGGAAATAACATCGTACCAGCACGGCTGAAGCGGCAAAAGCTGCCAAATCTGCGCATAATGCAGCTGGTATGGCATAGCGCATTTGCTTTAATCCCAAGTGGCCACCATAAATGCTGATGGTATAAAAACTGGTTTCAGAGGCCCCCAGCATCACCGCTGCAACCCGGCCAATATAGCTGTCCGGGCCATATCGCCCAATCAACTCACTCCCCAGCGCAAGGCCTCCGCCGCCGCTGATCGGTTTGAGTAAAGCCAGCGCCACGCAGTCTTTTGGAATGCCAAATGCACCAAACAGCGGCGCCAACCAGCCCGCTGCCAAATCGATTGCACCGGATGCCCGTAACATATAGACCACGGTCAGCATCCCGACCAACGTGGGCAAAATACTCACTGCTGTGTGCAATCCTTTTTGTGCCCCGCGCAGGAATACCGGGAACACATCCACCTGTTTATACAATGCGTATAAGCCAATTGCTGCGAGCAGCAGCGGGATCAGTGTTGCCTGCACAACTTTTCTACGCGCTCCTTTCCATCATTTTTGACGTTAATTTCAAATTTTGGAAAATAATTTTGGAAATAACAGGTAATTCGACATCTTTTGTGTCCGCTTTATGTAATAATACAAATTGTAATCCAACCAAACATTTCCTTCTATTTTTCCGCACGGAACCAAGGCCGCATCAGCCTTCCGCTGAGCAGCACGACCGCTACTGAAAAAATGGACGCGCCCCAAACCGGCAGCATGATATCAAACGGCGATGAAGCGCCGCACGCCGCCCGGACGGCCGCCACAGTAGAAGGAATCAACTGGATGGATGCAGTGTTCAAAGTAATCAATGTCAAGACGGTATCCGGCGAACCGCGCCGCCCCTCCAACGTATAAAGCCGGTCTGCGGCACGCAGACCCAACGGTGTGGCCGCATTGGATAACCCCAACAGGTTTGCCGCGACATTGGCGCTGACCGCCTCCATGGATTCACGGTCTGCCGATGCTTTTCCGAACAGCGGGCGCAGCAATGGCATCAGCATATGGGACAGCTTTTCCGCCAAGCCAGAGGCTTGCACCAGCTCCATAATGCCGCTCCAGAAGCACATCAGGCCGGCAATGCTGATGAGAAGTGTGACCGCTTCCCCGGCCCCGGTGCCGACCGCTGTCGTCACGGCATCCAGCCTTCCGGTGAACGCGCCACATATCAGCGCCAAAACCAGAAATGCAACCCAAATGGCGGATAACATCCGCACAATCCCCCTCTCTGTCCAAGCTCCCCCAGCGGGGTTTTGGTGATACAAGATTCGACTGAAAAGAAATGAAGGAGTGTTTCACACATGAAGTCTACCGGTATTGTCCGAAAAGTGGATGAACTTGGCCGTATCGTACTGCCGATCGAATTGCGCCGTACGATGAACATAGATGTCAAGGATGCCCTGGAGATTTACGTAGACGGCGATCAGATTGTTCTGAAGAAATATGAGCCGTCCTGTATCTTCTGCGGTAATGCAAAGGATATCATCCATTATAAGGGCAAAAATGTCTGTGCATCCTGTGCGCAAGAACTCAAGCTGCTCTAAGGTCAGCGCTCCACAGCCATCCCACTTTTCAGGGATGGCTGTTTTTTGATGCCATCCGTCTCGTCCGCTCCACGGCAGCCTGCGCCCGATATTTTTCCCGCGTTGCCATCCCGCCGCGAATGTGCCGCTCCTCCTTATTGGTTTGCAAAACGGCCTGTACTTGCTCGTACAGCACCGCATTGAGCTTTTTCAGACGTGTGGTAATGTCCTTATGTACCGTCGATTTGGACACGCCAAATTGCGCCGCAGTCTGCCGTACCGTCGCTCCCTCCTGAATCATATATTGTGCCAGCCGGATTGTACGCTCCTCTGGTAAGCCTTTCACCGTCGTCCCCCCTGACCTGTTGACGCTTTCATTACTCTCAATCTATGCGCCATCCAGACCGTATAGAACGCGGCTTCTGTCGCTTGCCGTATTGCTGCAATCACATCCCGCTGTCAAAAAGGGAAAAACAATGCGCTGCCCTTACTTGAGCAGCGCATTGATGCCATTGGTATGATATTCCACCAGACGGTTGAGGTTCATGCGTACCTCACGCGGCCGAACCCGGTTTTTGAGAATCTGTACCGTGCCGTCGATCAGGTTGCGGGCCATGATCTGCGCAATCAGCAGACTGTTGTCCTCGTCCGCCAGCAGCGGCGCAGTCTTGGCCGCCAGCATGTCTATCATGCTCTTGCGGAGATCCTCATACCGTGTGCCGTGGGACTGCTCCATAATGAGCAGCAGCCCGTACTTTTCCGCCAGCAACAGCGAAATGACCTCCTCTGTCAGCAGCACCTGATATTCGCGCTGACCGGTACGCGGATCAAATCGCTTATCCTTAAACCGCAGAATCAGCTTTTTCAGACCCGCGGCCGCACCGTCGGTCAATTCGTAAAACAATTCCTCTTTGTTCTTGAAATAATGGTACAAGTTGCTCTTGCTGATATTGACCTTATCCGCAATCATTTGCAGAGAGGTTCGGTCATATCCCCGCTGCAAAAATAAATGCTGCGCTTCCAGCAAAATCTTATGCCGAAGCTCATCCTTTAACACCTGCACAATAAAGACCACCCGTTCATTTCTTACTTTATTATAGCATTTCTGGTTTTTTTGTCAACAATCGGGCGATTCCTTCGGGTTTTATGTCAACATGCAAAAAGAAAGGACGCCGAATCTCCGACGTCCTTTCGCTTTATCAATCGTTGTCTTATGCACCGAAAACCTTGAGCATGAAGCCCGCAGCAACGGCAGAACCGATTACGCCGGCCACGTTCGGACCCATGGCGTGCATCAGCAGGAAGTTGGCCGGATTGGCCTTCTGGCCTTCCACCTGCGCCACGCGCGCCGCCATCGGAACCGCAGATACGCCTGCCGAACCGATGAGCGGGTTGACCTTGCCGCCGGTCAGCTTGCACATGATCTTGCCGAAGATCAGGCCGCCGATGGTGGAGAACATAAACGCAATCAGACCAAGAATAATGATCTTGATGGTGTCCCACGTCAGGAACGTGCTGGCAACCGCCTTACAGCCGACCGATAGGCCGAGGAAGATGGTCACGATGTTGCACAGTGCGTTCTGTGCAGTATCAGACAAGCGCTCGGTCACGCCGCACTCACGCAGCAGATTGCCCAGCATCAGCATACCGATCAGCGGAGCCGTATCCGGAATCAGCAGGATGACCACAGTTGCAACCGCGATGGGGAATACGATCTTCTCGGTCTTGGAGACCGGACGGAGCTGCTCCATCTTGATCTCGCGCTCCTCCTTGGTGGTCAGCAGGCGCATGAGCGGCGGCTGAATCATTGGAATGAGCGCCATATACGAATACGCGGCAATCGCGATGGCAGGCAGATAGTCGCGCGCCAGACGCGAAGCAACCAGAATCGCCGTCGGGCCGTCTGCACCGCCGATGATACCGATAGCCGCGGCCACTGCACCCGGGAAGCCAAGCGCCAAGGCCAGTAGGAACGCCGCAAAGATACCCAGCTGTGCCGCCGCGCCCAGCAGCAGCGAGGACGGGCGCGCAATCAGCGGACCGAAGTCGGTCATCGCGCCAATACCGAGGAAAATGATCGACGGATAAATCGCATGTTCAACGCCCTGATAGAACACCCACAGCATACCTGGGCTGGAGGTAGCGGTCGGCGCATTGAGCAGACCCGTGATCGGAAAGTTGGCCAGCAGCATACCGAATGCGATCGGAATCAGCAGCAGCGGCTCAAATTTTTTGCCAATACCCAAATAAAGCAGCACAAAGGAGATCAGGATCATAATCAGATTGCGCGGATCATTCGCCAATGCGGCAAAACCCGAACCTGACAGAATCTCCCCCAGCGCACCGATAAACGAAAATTGCATATTCGTGCGCCTCCCGTTACATCGTGCAGAGCGCCGCGCCGGTTTCCACCGTCGCGCCCTTCTGTACGCTGACCGAACCTACCGTACCGTCATGCGGCGCACAGATTTCGTTTTCCATTTTCATGGCTTCCAGAATGAACAGCACATCGCCTGCTTTGACGGCCTGTCCTGCCGTGCAGCGGACATCCAGAATCGTGCCGGGCATCGGAGCGGATACGATCTCGCCGCCTGCCGGTGCGGCAGGTGCCGGGGCTGCTGCCGGAGCCGGTTTCGCCGCCGGAGCCGCGGCAGGTGCAGCCGGAGCCGCCGGGGCTGCAGGTGCGTTTCCAACCGCTACTGCACTGACCGAGCCCTTTTCCACTTCTACTTCATACTGTTTTCCATTCAGCGTAACCATATATTTCATCGTTTGCTTCCCCCTTAAACCGCCTTGATGGATTTAAACACAAGCTGATCGAGCGGAATGCCCGTCTCATGACTGACAATCGCCATGACACAAGCCGCTTGCGTCTCGTCAATGCCTTCCAGCACAACCTGCGGTGACGCCGCCGGTGCCGCTGCACGCGTCGGTGAAGATGCAGGTGCGGGGGCAGACATGACAGGCACTTGATGATGCTCCACGCCGGAAACCACGCGGGAAATCACCAGAATGACCCCCCACAGCAGCGCAAGCATGAGAAACACGATGACAAAACCGGATAACGCTACGACCAGCGCATCCAACTGGCTCAGCGGATCTCGAACCATAATCAGCCGACCTCCTTAAACGAATAGCTTGCCGTAAAGGTTTTTTGACGACGGTCAAAGAACTGTTCCGCCTGCTGCGGGAACGCGATGAACGAAAGCACGTCTTCATCGCAGCGCGCACGGTCGCCCAGATACGACTTGGCAACCTCAAACTCGGCTTCCAGCGTCTCCGCATAGCGTCCGGTCATGGGCTGCTCATCCCCCAGCACCTTTTTGGCCAGCTCCGGATTGATTGTGCCGGGGGCTTTTCCGTATTCACCCCTGATATAGCACTTAATCTCCTTACCGATGGACTTATACCGTTCACCCAGCAGCACGTTCACCGTTGCCTGTACGCCAACCATCTGGCTGAGCGGCGTGACCAGCGGCGGATAGCCCAAATCCGCGCGCACGCGCGGCGTCTCGTCGAGCACGGCATCCAGCTTGTCAATTGCGTTCTGTGCTTTGAGCTGCGCCACCAGATTTGACAGCATACCGCCCGGAATCTGATAAATGAGCGCATCGGTCTTGGTGGACAACACATACGGGTCAAACATGCCGTTTTCCGAGAACTTTTCCTTGACCGGCAGGAAGAAACTGTTGATCCGATTGAGTTCCTGTGCATTGATGCCACAATCGAAGCCCATTTGCGTCAGCGCATAAACAATCGACTCGGTCGCGGGCTGGCTAGTGCCGCCCGAGAAGCAAGAGGTCGCGCAGTCGATGCCCGCCGCGCCCGCTTCGGCCGCTTTGAGGTAGGTCATATAGCCCAGCCCCGTCGTGGCGTGCGTATGCACATAAATCGGCAGCCGGATGTTCTGCCGCAGCGCGGTTACCAAATCATAACACTCCTGCGGCGACATGATACCCGCCATATCCTTAATACACAGCGAGTTGCAACCCATCTGCTCGATCTGCTTGCCCAGCGAGACAAACATATCCAGATTGTGAATCGGGCTGAGCGTATAGCAGATGCAGCCCTGCGCATGTCCGCCTGCCTTGAGGCACTCGTCCACCGCAGTCTCAATATTGCGCAGATCGTTGAGCGCATCGAAAATACGGATGATATCCATACCGTTTTCTATACTCTTCCGCACAAATCGGCGTACCGTATCATCCGAATAATGACGATATCCCAGCAAATTCTGTCCACGCAGCAGCATTTGCAGCTTGGTGTTTTTCATGTGCGACTTGATTTTTCGCAAACGCTCCCATGGGTCTTCGTTCAGATAACGCAGGCAGCTGTCGAAGGTCGCACCGCCCCAGCATTCGATAGAATGATAGCCGGCTCGATCCATTTCATCCAGCACAGCTTCAAAGTCATCAAACGGCATACGGGTTGCGATCAACGACTGCTGTGCATCTCGAAGCACAGTTTCGGTGATATGCATTTGTTTCACAAATATACCCTCCTTATAGCCGAAAAACAGAGGATTTAGCCAAACTATACCTACTCCCCCATTTTACATAATTGTATCATAGCATGTTCTCATTCGACACGCAATGTTTTTCTTTTCACAAAGTTTTTCATCCCTTTTTGTTTCAATTTTCTCCTGCCGCTTGATTGACATTTCCTTTCAAATGCAGTAAGATAAATAAATAGTCTGCGCTGCGCATCTGCTTGCAGATGTAGACAAATGAGCGTATTCTTTCCGTGCTCATTTTTTCATATGCCCCCGTAGCTCAGTTGGATAGAGCGGTCGCCTCCTAAGCGGTAGATGGTTCGAGTCTAAATTAGGAATACAATTTCATATTTATTCAAATGTCTCAGTAGCTCAGCAGGATAGAGCACACGCCTCCTAAGCGTGGGGTCGGAGGTTCAAATCCTCTCTGGGACGCCAAAAACTCCGCCGAAAGTCTTGATTTATCAAGGTTTTCGGCGTTTCTTGTTTATCCGAACCCTTGTCTCTAAAACCATCATACCGCATATAAGGTGATTTGTTTGTTTATGAGTTACAATGAATATTTTGCTAATTGGACTCGAACAAAAATCTCGTCCTTGCTAACAAAAATGGGCTTTTTGCTAATTCGCTTTCAACCCCTGATTTTGCTGCCCGATCAGTGCCGCCAGTGTTTGTGCCAGCTCCGGTGATTTTTGAAGCTGTTCAATCAGTGCGGAGAGGTCTAAGGTTGGTGCCGCTGGCTGTTCCTGCGGAGGCTGCACATTTTTCAGATCCCTGTTGACCGCATAGAAAGCGTTCTCAAACTTCTGAGCGTTCACCTTGCGATCTTCGTCCAGGATATGTGCATATACCTTCGTAATCATATCAATCTCTGCATGGCCTGTATCGCCCTGTGTGGCCTTCAGATCCCCGTGGTTGAGCTTCAGCTTGTAAGTAGTGCTGGAATGTCTGAGAGAGTGAAATACCACGTTAGGCAGCCCAGCCTTCTCTTTCAGGATTGAAAACTCTTTCTCGATGATCCGATTTTCACACGGCCTGCCGTTAGGCAGAGCAACTACCAAATCAAAGTCCTGGTATTCATCACCGAGAAATGATTTCAATTCCTCCTGCGCTTTTCTCCACTCACGAAGGATATAGGCCAGTGTTTTAGGAAGCCAGACCTTGCGTATACTGGAATCCGTTTTCGGCTTTTTCAGGATCAGCCGAGTGCTGGTATTGGGCATGAGCGGGGTGAAAATGTAATAAATATCTTTTTCACCAAGCATTTCAATCGCCTGCTTTGAGGCCCGTGTCAACTCTGCGTCAATGTAGATATAGGCATTGTCAGCCATGATGTGTTCGTCCTCAATGAAAACATTCTTCCACCGCAGACCAAGGATTTCTCCCATACGCAGAGAGCAGGCAAACGCGAGATTCATAGCGATATACAGCTTATTATCAGTGCATTGGTCCAATGCGATCCGAATCGTATCTGCATTCCAAATATCCCGCTTCTTGTATTCCGTCTTAGGAAGCACGGTGTTTTCAAAAGGATTTTTACCGACCAATTCCCAGCGAACAGCTTGTTTAAAAGCGCATCGAAGCAATTTAATGATTTTTTCAATCGTTTGGTTCGTGACAAACTCCGTTCGCGCTTTGCGGTTCTTCCTGGAAACAGAAGGCGTCTTTTGAAGGGTCTGAATGTACTTATCCACGACACGGGGATTGATTGCCTGCACTTCCAAATCGCCGATAATCGGATTGATATAGTTGGCAATCAAGGCCGTCTGGCTGTCATACATGGAAACGCCCCATTTCTTTGCCCCATAAGTGGAAACAAAATCATAGAGAAAATCAGATAACTTCTGATTGTTCGGAGGAAGAAATGTACCGTTATTTTGCTGGTTTTCAATCTCCGCTTTCCGTTTCAGGGCTTCTTTATGGGTATGCCATGTTTCCCATTTCTGCTTGGTATTTCCGTTTTCGTCAGTATAATTATAAACAACAGAATATGCTTTTTTACGTTTGATAATGGATGCCATATACGATCTTCCTTTCCGGTTAGAGGACTAAAGCATCTAACCATTCGTCAAATGATTTTTTGGAAATTCGTATGGCATTACCAACTCGAACGGTCTTGAAATGCCCCTCTTTTACAAGGTTATAAGCAGAAGTACGGCCGATATTCAGCATAGCGGCCACATCTTCAACTGTGTAGGTCCTTGACTTTGGGGTATCTCTTTGCGTACATTTTGCAGCCTGATCCATTTGTCCTCCTTTCCGCAGCCGACAAAATGTATTATGACTTCCACCATTATTATAACGCTCTGGTTCCCACTTGTCCGCTGCTAATCAAAAAAATTTGCGATTTATCCATGATAAATTTTTCAGTCAAAATCACATGAATAAGGCCGGACACACAAAAAGAGCGGCCCGGCCTCATGGTATCTGATTTCGATTTTATAAGAATCCATGCC
>JAHZFK010000038.1:18499-21667 GCA_019421385.1 Clostridiales bacterium | reverse complement strand
CCTTATCCTTCATCCTTTTCTATTCAACTGTCCAAGATGTATTGTACCTCTACACACTGTGTTGCAACATCAATTGAGGAATTCTTGACAGGATAACATTTCAATGATACTATTATTTAATAGAAAATTATGTTTTGCGGGAGGGATTTGGTTGGCCGTTATACGTCTCAACGAAGAGGCCGAATGCTGCCAAGAACACGTTGTTCATACGGATGCCGTTTCCCATGCAAGAGCCGCTATGCCCTGTGAGGAAATCACTTCCGCAGCTTCGGATTTTTTTAAGGCTTTTTCCGATAAAACGCGTCTTCGAATTTTGACCGCGCTGGTGGCGGAAGAGTTATGCGTTTGTGATATTGCTTCTCTATTGGGAATGAGCCAATCTGCCATCTCCCATCAGCTTCGTTTTTTGAAACAAGCTCGTCTTGTTAAAAGCAGGAAGAGCGGAAAAACTGTGTATTACGCGCTTTGCGATGACCATATCCAAGTCATTTTGGCACAAGGCATCGCACATGTGCAGGAGGGATAGATGAATGAGTGACAAGAAAACCCGTCAGGCGGGTCAAACAGAAGAACAACCACTCGAACAAAACAGCGCATTACCGGAGGTAGATAATGAGAATTCTCCGGTCTTCGAAACGGGAGCGGATTTACCTTCTCCGACTGAGTTATTAAATGATCTCCTCGCCGGACTGGAAGGCGGTATGCAAGGCTCTGAATCAACTGTGAACGAAGCCAGTTCTGTTAATGTGGAAACACCGGCTGATCAAACGACAGCTGCCGCAATGGACGAAACGACCGAACAAGCGGTGGAAGAACAGGCGCAAAATCCGAGCGAAATAGGCGAGGCAGCAAACGAATCCGAACCGTCTCCAGAACCGGGGGATGCGGAGGAAGATGCCGCGATAGAAGAAAGCGGTGTACAGGAAGACAGCACCGACGCAGCTGCTGAACTGCCTCCTGTTACAGAAACGGCATTGACTGTTGCTCCGAACAGTGCGCATGAAACGGATGGCATGACCCTGATTGAACGCGCGCAGTATCATGCTCGTATGCGTCGTCGGGAGCAAACACGTCTTCGCCGTGAGAATGCAAAACGCGGTGCGTCCGGGGGAGAAGTACCCTATCAGGCGATGTCACCGATAGATATGCGGTTTACCCTGATCCGTCTGGCAATTGCAGCGATTTTTCTGATTTTTGGTGTTTTCTTACGTCAGACGGGTGTCGGATTTGTATTCTATCTGATTGCTTATTTGATTACTGTGCTGCCCATTGTCGGAATAGTGGCACAGCATTTTACCCATGGCAAATATTTTGACGAATATTTGTTGATTCTGATTGCATCGCTCGGTGCATTTTTGTTGGGCAACCGTCCTGAAGCCAGCGCGATTTTGATTTTGCATGATGTTGGAAGGATTGTAAGTGATTTGGTTTTGGCATCCACACACAAATCTCTTACAAAGCAGATCGATTTTATCCCCGACCGTGCATCGGTAGTCAATATGCAGGGGGAAGAACGGCAGGTCAGTCCCAGCGAAATACGGAAAGGCAACTTTGTGCTGGTGCGTTCAGGGGAACGCATTCCGATCGACGGCATTGTGCTGCGTGGCGATGGAACAGTGGATGATACTGTTTTGACTGGTGAAAACGAGCCTGTGCCAGTTACCAAAAATGCAAAAGTGCTGGCAGGCAGTTTATATAATGGTTCACTTCTGCTGCTGCGGGCTGTGGCTCGGTTTGAGGATTGCGCCGTCAATCAGATTCTACGTGTACAGGAAGAAGGAAAAGAGAAAAAGGCTGCTCTTGAAGATAGCGTAGCGTATGGCGCTACACGCATTATCCCGGCTATCATCATTCTGGCAGTGTTGCTGTCGATCATTCCGCCGCTTTTCAATTCCGGCACATCTATGGCCAACTGGATTTACCGCGCATTGACGATTCTGGTGGTCTGCTGCCCGACGGCATTGGTTGTTTCGGTTCCGCTCTGCTTCTTGTGCGGCGGCGGCCGATTAACACAAAAGGGCATTCATGTCAAAGGCAGTGAGGCCATTGAAAAAATGGCAGAGCTGCGCATGGTGGTATTTGATAAAACAGGTACCTTAACAGCGGGTAATCTCCATGTAAAGGAAATCCACGGTACACAGGACTTTAATCAGGAAAGCTGCTTGGCATTGGCGGCTGCAGCGGAGCAATTTTCACAGCATCCGGTGGCGCGTGCCGTTGTGGCAGCATATCCCAGTGTTCCGCAAAAGATCAGCGAATTTGAAGAGTTTCCGGGTCGCGGTGTGCGGGCGCGAATTGGCAACCACAATCTTCTGGCCGGCAACCGCAGACTGATGGTTTCCCGCGGCGTAAAGGGCGTACCGGACATTCCGGGCACCGTGGTGTATATCGCATACGAAGGCGAATATGCCGGTGCGATCGTGCTCGAGGATACGGTTCGTCAGGAAGCAGCCGAAGCAGTGAAGGGGCTAAAAAGTCAGGGGGTTCTTCGCACAGTTATCCTAACAGGCGACACCGAACTGCCCACTCATCAGGCTGCTGAGGCAATCGGTATTGATACCACACACTTTGGACTGCAGCCAGAGAAAAAAGCCTCCAAAATGGAGTTCCTCATGCGAACCATTCCGACAGACGGCACAGCCGCCTATGTTGGAGACGGTGTCAATGATATCGAAGAACTCAAAATGGCAGATGTGGGTATTGCAATGGGTGTTTCCGGCTCGCAGCAATCCGCATCTGTGGCCAATGTCTTGGTGATGAGCAATGATTTGACCAAACTCAGCGATGCGCTTCGCATTTGCCGCAGAACGCATAGCATTGCGCTGCAAAACATGGTGGTTGTTATTTTGTTGAAGATCCTGCTGGCACTGCTGACGCTGGTAGGCGTAGCTTATATGTGGCAGGCTGTTGCCGCAGATGTTCTGCTCACCGTGTTGACTGTTTTGAATGCGGCCCGCATATTGGGCATCAAGTAAAGCGAAAAGGGGGCCATACCGGCGTAAGTCGGTATGGTCTTTTTGCTCGTTTTATGCTATAATTACTTTGTATTTTGTTTTGGAGGAAAACGACTTGCACAAGAAAATGGAAGCCATTCTGTCCCGTGTACAAAAGCCAGCCCGTTATGTAGGCGGCGAATGGGGATCAGTAACAAAAGATAAAGCGGAAGTT
>JAHZFK010000038.1:0-18489 GCA_019421385.1 Clostridiales bacterium | reverse complement strand
TGATTTGCGTTTCGCTTTCTGCTTTCCGGATACCTATGAAGTTGCCATGTCGCATCTGGGTTCCCGTATTCTGTACGGACTGCTGAACGACCAGAAAGGAATCTGGTGTGAACGTGTATGTGCACCATGGATCGACATGGAAGTGGAAATGCGTGCAAACGATATTCCATTGTATGGTTTGGAAAGCGGCGATCCGCTCTATGATTTTGATATTATCGCCTTTACTTTGCAATATGAGCTGTCTTTCACCAACATTTTGAACATGCTCGATTTGGGCGGCGTGCCGGTGTTGGCAAAAGATCGCACAGAACTCAAGCACATCGTAGCCTGCGGCGGTCCGTGTGCCTATAATCCGGAACCGCTGGTTGGCTTTGTCGATCTGTTTATGATCGGTGACGGCGAAGAAATCATGCTGGAATTTACCGATCTGTATCGCAAAGCCAAGCGAGAGAACTGGAGCAAACAGCAATTCCTGATTGCTGCAGCACAGATCAATGGCATGTATGTGCCGTCGCTGTATGAAGTGAGCTACCATGAGGATGGCACGATCGACCATGTCACGCCGATGCATGGCGCGCCAGCACTTGTACAGAAGCGTATCGTCAAGGATTTGGATACCATGTATTATCCGGAATCCTTTGTAGTGCCGTCCACTGATATCGTGTTCGACCGTGCCATGATTGAACTCTTCCGCGGTTGTCCGCGCGGCTGCCGCTTCTGTCAGGCTGGACACACCTACCGTCCGCTGCGCACCAAATCCAAAGCGACACTGCTCAAGCAGGCAGAAGCTGTGCTCAAAAATTCGGGCTATGAGGAAATTTCGCTTTCGTCGCTCTCTACCAGCGATTACGGAGATCTGTCCGGCTTGACCGAGTGTATGCTGGACTACTGCGAACCGCGGCACATCAGCCTTTCACTGCCCAGTCTACGCGCGGACAGCTTCAGTGCAGAACTCATGCAGCGTGTACAAAAAACACGCAAAAGCGGCCTGACTTTTGCCTGTGAAGCCGGCACACAGCGCTTGCGCGATGTTATCAATAAGAACATCCGGGAAGAAGATGTGTTGCACGCATGTGAAATCGCGTTTCAGGGCGGCTGGAACAATGTAAAGCTGTATTTTATGATCGGCTTGCCGACTGAGACGACTGAGGATTTAGACGGCATTTCGGAAATCTGCAAAAAGGTCGCCTATTGCTGGCGCATGAATACCAATAATAAGGCGCGCGGTGTTCGCATCACTGCCTCCGCATCATGCTTCGTGCCCAAGCCGCAGACACCGTTCCAGTGGGATGCACAGGATACGCTGGAACAGTTTGTTGAAAAGCAAGCGCACATGAAGGAGATCATGCGCACGCGCAACGTAACGTACAACTGGCATGATGCCAAAACCTCAGTGCTGGAGGGTGTGATCGCTCGCGGTGACCGGCGTCAGAGTGCGGCGATTTATCTGGCGTGGCAGCGAGGCTGCAAGATGGATGGCTGGGATCAGTGCTTTGACTATGAGAAATGGATGCAAGCCTTTGCTGACTGTGGACTTGACCCGGCTTTCTATGTGTCCCGCCAGCGGCCGCTGGACGAGGTATTCCCGTGGGATCATATCGGCTGTGGCACGCGCAAAGAACATTTGAAGCGTGAATGGGAGCGCTCGCGCGACGCGGTCATTACACCCGACTGTATGCAGCAGTGTGCCGGCTGTGGCGCAAATGCGTTGCTGGAAGGGGGCAAGTGCCATGTTTAAAGCGCGAATGAAATTTGCCAAAGAGGGAAGAGCCAAATATATCTCCCACCTTGACCTAATGCATACCATGCAGCGCGCGATGGCTCGCTGCCAAATGCCCCTTTGGTTTACAGAAGGTTTTAATCAACATGCTTATGTGTCGGTGGCATTGCCGCTTTCCACCGGATATTCCGGCGAATGCGAATTTCTGGATTTCAACATCATCGCCGATGCTGTTCCCGAAAATGCAGTCGAAGCGCTTAACGACGTATTTCCCGAAGGTCTGCGTGCCATTGAAATTTATCCGCTGGAAGACGGCGGCATGAAGGTTGGTTCGATTGCATGGTCGCAATACCGCATTACTTGGGGTTTTGAAGATGGCATTCCATCCGGTTTTCTGCCCGCCGTGCGAGAGCTGTTTGGTCGGCAGAAGATCGAAATCGTCAAGCGCAGCAAGCGCGGCGAAAAGACCGTCAACATGAAGGAATTGATGCGCGACTTAACGCTGTCTGAAATAGATGGTGAAGTCGTTGCGGTTGTGACCACTGCGGCTGGCAATAACAACATGAGTCCGGAATACCTGACCCGTGCTATCCGGCAATATCTGCCGCAGTTCGACATTCCGTTCTGCGCCTATCACCGTCTGAATGTGTTCACTGCAGACGGTATCCCATTCCGATAAGAGGAGGCAAACCATGCCATCACCCATTACCGTTTCCGAAGAACAACTGCAAACACAGTTTACCTATATCGACGCGGTTTCCGCTCTGATCCGCGACAAGCAGCTGCGCGCTTACACGCATACATTTGGCTGTCAGCAGAATGAAGCAGACACCGAGCGTATCCGCGGTATGCTGCATGAAATGGGGTACCGCATGACCGACCGACCGGAGGACGCAGATTTTATCCTGTTTAATACCTGTGCGGTTCGGGAACATGCAGAGGATCGTGCATTTGGCAACATCGGCGCACTCAGCCACCTGAAAAAACAGCGTCCCGATGTGGTGATTGCACTGTGTGGCTGCATGGCGCAGCAGGAGAAAAACGTAGAGAAAATCAAAAAAAGCTATCCTCAAGTCAGCCTGCTGTTCGGTACACATGCGCTTTGGCGCTTCCCATCGTTGCTATATCGCGTGCTTACTGAAAAGAAGCGTGTTTTTGACATCGGCGGCGAGGATGATATTGCCGAGGGCTTGCCAGTGTTGCGCGCACAGGGTCCAAAGGCTTGGCTCTCCATCATGTATGGCTGCAATAACTTCTGCACCTATTGTATCGTGCCCTATGTGCGTGGACGAGAGCGCTCCCGCCGTCCGGAGGAAATCGAAAAAGAACTGCGCGAACTGGTGGCGGCAGGGTATAAGGAGATCACCTTGCTGGGGCAAAATGTCAACTCTTATGGCAAAGACTTGGGGCTGGATATCGATTTTGCCGATCTGCTGCGGCGCTTAAATGCCGTACCAGGTGAGTTCTGGCTGCGGTTTATGACAAGTCATCCCAAAGACGCGTCGCCGCGCCTGTTTGACGCGATGGCGCAGTGTGAGAAAGTGGCAAAACAGCTGCATCTTCCGTTTCAGTCAGGTAGTGACGAAATTCTGCGCCGCATGAACCGTCGATATACGGCGGAAGAGTATCGCGCTCTGATTGCAGATGCACGGGCAAAAATGCCGGATATCACCTTGTCGAGTGATATCATTGTCGGATTTCCGGGAGAAACCGAAGAGGACTTCGAACAAACCCTCCAACTGGTCGAAGATGTGCGCTTTGACTTGCTGTTTACCTTCCTGTACTCGCCCCGTACCGGTACGCCCGCGGCCTCTTACGAGGATAACGCGACACCGCAGGAAAAACAGCAGCGCTTTGAGCGCCTGCTGAAAGCGCAGGATGCCATCGTTGCTGAGCGGCAAGCTTCTTATCAAGGGAAAAAAGTGCGGCTGTTGGTAGACGGTA
The DNA here is from genome assembly GCA_019421385.1 of Clostridiales bacterium. Classification (GTDB taxonomy): domain Bacteria; phylum Bacillota; class Clostridia; order Oscillospirales; family Butyricicoccaceae; genus Agathobaculum. Next base: position 14,825 of record JAHZFK010000038.1, on the reverse strand, counting down.
CGGCAAAAGGACCGGAATATCCTTTCACGGCGCGTACCGAAGGCAATCTGCTGGTATGTGTGCGTGGTGCAGATATTGAAATTGGCTCGTTCATAGACGCTGAAATCGAAAAGACCAGCCTGCGCTGCCTGTTTGCGCGAAAAATATAGAAAGAGGTCGGAAAAATGGCAGAACTTACGCCCATGATGAAACAGTATTTTGAAATCAAGAACAAAAACAAGGATTATATTCTGTTTTATCGTTTGGGCGATTTCTACGAAATGTTTTTTGATGATGCCAAGCTGGTTTCCCGCGAGCTTGAACTGACGCTGACCGGCCGCGACTGCGGGCAAGAGGAGCGGGCGCCCATGTGCGGCGTTCCATATCACAGCGCCGAAGGTTATATTGCAAAACTGGTGCGCAAAGGCTATAAAATTGCCATCTGCGAGCAGGTGGAGGACCCCAAGCTTGCCAAGGGACTGGTCAAGCGTGAAATTGTTCGCCGCGTCACACCCGGAACGGTTGTGGAAGCCTCTATGCTGGAAGAGGAGCGCAACAATTTTCTTGGCTGCGTTTACGCAGAGCAGGGTGGAATCGGCGTATGTTTTGCCGATATCACCACCGGCGAGATTTGGGCGACCGGTTCGGATAGCTGGCAGGATATCGCCAGCGAATTTGGCCGATTTGGGCCGAGAGAGGTGCTGGTCGGCGGCGCTGCTGCATCCGCTGATACCTTTCTCCACTTTCTGAAAGAGCGCCTAGAAGCTCTGGTCGAGCCAATGCCGGAAGATAGCTTCGAAATGCAAAAGGCGGCAGAGCATATTCGCTCCCATTTTCATGTAGAAGACTTCGATGCTGCCGGACTCACGGATTTGCCCCAAACCATTCAATGTCTGGGCGGTCTGCTTGCCTATCTGGAACAGACACAGCAGGCAAGTCTCGCTGCGCTGAACCAATTGCAGGTTTATCATCAAGGCCAATACATGGAACTGGATTTGATTGCGCGCCGCAATCTGGAATTGTGTGAAACCATGCGCACCAAGGAGAAAAAGGGTACACTCCTTTGGGTGTTGGATCACACTAAAACAGCGATGGGCTCGCGCCTGATCCGCCAGTGGCTGGAAAAGCCGCTATACAATCCGCTGCATATCGTACGCCGCCAACAGGCAGTTGGAGCGTTGTGCGATGATGTCATAGCCCGATCCACTTTGTCAGATGCGCTGAAAAAGATATTTGATATCGAGCGTCTGATCGGGCGTATCACATATGGCACAGCCAACTGTCGAGATCTGCGTGCGCTTTCTTCCGCCATTGCATGTCTTCCGGAGATTCGAGAGCAGGCGGCGCAGTTTCCGCAGCCCATGCTGCGTGAAATTACCTCTAACATGGATCTGCTGGAGGATATTCATGCACTGGTTGAGCTGGCAATCGTGGAGGAACCGCCCATCCTGCTCCGTGAAGGCGGACTCATTCGATCGGGTTACAATGAGGAAATTGACTATCTGCGCGATCTGGCATCCGGCGGAAAAGGGAAAATCGCCGCCATTGAGCAGACCGAACGGGAAAAGACTGGGATCAGCAAGCTGAAAATCGGTTATAACCGTGTATTCGGATACTATATCGAGGTTAGCAAATCCAATATTGATGCAGTCCCGGATTACTATATCCGCAAGCAGACGCTTGCTAATGGAGAGCGTTACATCACAGAGGAGCTCAAGCAACTAGAAAGCACCGTATTGGGAGCGCAGGAGCGCTTGACCTCTCTGGAATATGATGTGTTCGTTTCGGTACGGGATCAGATTGCCGAACAGGTGCACCGCGTACAGAAAACCGCACAGGCTGTTGCCGCACTTGATGTGCTTTGCGCGCTGGCGGAAGTGGCTTGTGACAATAACTATGTCTGCCCAATCGTAGATTTCTCCGACCGCATCGAGATTCACGACGGCCGCCATCCGGTGGTAGAAAAAATGCTGGCAGACAGCCTGTTTATCCCGAACGACACGGTATTGGACGGTGGGGAAAACCGCGTATCAATCATCACCGGACCGAATATGGCGGGTAAATCGACTTACATGCGGCAAGTGGCGCTCATCACTATTATGGCGCAGATTGGCTCATTTGTTCCTGCATCCTCTGCACATATCGGCGTGGCTGACCGCGTGTTTACCCGCGTGGGTGCGTCCGATGATCTGGCAAGCGGCCAGTCTACCTTTATGGTGGAAATGAGCGAGGTTGCTGATATTCTCAAGCATGCAACCAAATCCAGCCTGTTGATTCTGGATGAGATCGGTCGCGGCACTTCCACTTATGATGGTATGTCAATTGCCCGCGCTGTGATCGAATACGTTGCCGACAAGCGCAAGGTGGGTGCGCGGGCACTATTTGCCACCCATTATCATGAGCTTACTGTGCTGGAGGATATGGTCAAGGGCGTGAAGAACTATAACATCGCGGTGAAAAAACGCGGGGATGATATTACATTCCTGCGCAAGATCGTACGCGGTGGAGCGGACGACAGTTACGGTATTGAAGTTGCCAAGCTGGCGGGCATTCCCAATGCAGTCATCAAACGAGCGAAAGCCGTGCTGGCAGATCTGGAATCGACCATGCCAAAACCTGAATTACATGAAGTAGTTGAGGACGAAGGCCCGCAGGTCACGATGGAAGCACTGACCGATAGCGCGGTCGCACAGCGGCTGCGTGCGCTGCAAGTAGACACCATGACACCAATTGAGGCTCTCAATGCGCTTTATGAATTAAAGAAACTCCTGTAAGGCAGCAAGAATCGAATCCAATACGGAAAGGACCCAACATGGCAATCATTCACGAATTATCCCCGCATCTGGCCGATTTGATTGCGGCAGGCGAGGTTGTTGAACGACCCGCTTCTGTGGCAAAAGAGCTGATAGAAAACGCCATTGATGCAGGCTCTACCCGTATCACGGTCGAGATAGAAAACGGTGGGATCAGCTATCTGCGCATTGCAGACAATGGGTGCGGTATGTCGGCGGAGGATGCACCGATCGCTTTTCGTCGTCATGCAACCAGCAAGCTCCGCACTGAGGCAGATTTGACCGCTATCGGCACGCTGGGCTTCCGCGGTGAGGCGCTGGCTGCCATTTCCTCGGTGACCCGCATTGATTTGTTTACACGGCAAAAAGGCGCAATTGCAGGTCTGCATTTACATCTGGAAGCTGGCGAAATTCAAACACAGGAGGAAGCTGGCTGTCCGGAGGGTACCACGATTGTGGTGCGCGATTTGTTTTATAACACGCCCGCCCGCATGAAATTTCTGAAAAAAGACTTTACCGAAGCGGGTTACATCCTCAGCGTTGTGCAACATGCCGCATTATCCCATCCGGAAATTGCTTTCTGCCTGATTCGTGACGGCAAACAGGTGTTCTCTACTGATGGCAAGGGAAAACTGATGGCACCGGTATTTGCTGTATTTGGCAAAGAAATGACCGAAAATATGATCGAGGTGCCACGTTGTGAGCGCAATGGTATGACAGCTTATGGATACATTGTCAAACCGCATGCTGGGCGCCCCAATCGTTCGATGCAGCACTTTTTTGTCAATGGGCGATATGTCAAAAGCCGACTGATGCAGGCAGCGCTTGAAGAGGCATACCGCAATGCAATGATTACCGGTAAATACCCATCCGGCGCAGTATTTCTCGAACTGCCGCTTGCCGCAGTGGATGTCAACGTGCACCCGGCAAAAACCGAAGTTAAATTTTCACAGGAGAAGCCTGTGTTTGAAGCAGTTTATGCCGCCTGTAAGAATGCAATTGCGGCCAATGATAATATGCCGCATTTAACGCATCAGGAGAAAAAAAACGTCGAGGAAAAACCGAAAGAAAGCACGCTGGTTTATACGCAGCAGCGTTTTGCTGTCTCCAAACCTGCAACATCCGTTTCGTCAACCGCCAAAACGCTGGATGCACCCGAACTGGAAGATTTTCTGGTTGAGGTACCGCCCCGTGCGAAAAAGCCAACTTTATCGGGTACCTACGCCGCAGCGCCACGCATCATACAGGAGGATCGCAGCAATGTGGTATTTCATCACCACACAGATGAGCCGCTGGCTGAACACAAGCCATCCCCGATCGTGCAGGAACCATCCAAAGCTGTCGCCCAGCAAAGTGATGCCAGCGCACAGCCATGTGCTACGCAAAGCCTAGAGCCGCTTGACAGCGGCGCGCGCGTGATCGGAGAATGTTTTCAGACCTATCTAATTGCAGAAGATCGAGAGGGTTTGATCCTGATTGATAAGCACGCCGCACATGAGCGATTGTTGTTCAATAAACTTCGGCAGGAAACCGAAATCCCACAGCAGGAGCTGCTAACGCCTGTTATCGTAGAGTTAACCGGTGAAGAAGCATCTGCCGTGCAATCTGGTCTGGAAGAAATTCGGCAATCTGGTTTTGCCATCGACGGCTTTGGCGAAAACAGCTTTGCTGTGCGCAGCGTACCGGCGTATCTGGATAGCGCGGATATTCCTGCCGTAATTGGTGAGTTAGCAGAAAAGCTGATGAACAGCCGTACAGCGGTTCCAGACCGATTGGATGACCTAATTCATACTGTTGCGTGCAAAGCGGCAATCAAAGCAGGGAAGGCTTCGTCTAGAGCAGAATTACAGGATTTATGTGACCGTGTATTAGCCGATCAAGATGTGCAGTCCTGCCCGCACGGCAGGCCGACAACCGTCCGGCTGACCAAATATGAATTGGATAAAATGTTTAAGCGCGTCAATCAATCAGGAGTTCAAAATGCAAAACCGTTTGATCTGCATTTGCGGTCCGACTGCAAGCGGAAAAACCGCTCTATCGGTCGCATTAGCAAAACAATTGCATACGGAAATTATCTCAGCAGATTCCATGCAGATCTATCGCGGTATGGATATCGGCACCGCAAAGCCAACCATGGAAGAACGGCAGGGGATTCCTCATCATCTGCTGGATATCTGCGATCCAAACGAACCGTTTTCTGTTGCGCGATATGTTGAATTGGCGGATGCCGCTGCACAGGACATTCTATCCCGTGGCATGACGCCAATTGTGGTCGGTGGAACCGGTCTATACATGGACGCGTTGATCGAATGCAGTACGTTTTCCGGTGATGAAACAGATTTGACCGTACGGAGCAAATATCAGCACATGGCAGAAACCCAAGGCAATCTGGCCGTGCATGAACGCCTGACAATGGTCGACCCGGAAAGCGCACAGCGGCTGCATCCCAATAATCTCAAGCGTGTCATTCGTGCTTTGGAGGTATATGAGCAAACCGGCATGACGATAGGGGAGTTTAACCGCCAACACAAACGCGAGGCACCCAAATACACCGCCGTAAAAATCGGTGTATGCCCGGCAGACCGCCAAACACTGTATGCCCGCATTGACCGACGTGTCGATCAAATGCTGTCTGACGGTTTGCTGAAGGAAACGCAGCGCCTACTTTCAAAAGGAGAACTCACCGGAACCGCCGCGCAGGCGATCGGCTATAAAGAACTGTTAGGCTTCTTACAAGGCAAGGATTCTCTGCATTCTTGTGTGGAATTGCTCAAACAACGCAGTCGAAATTATGCAAAAAGGCAGTTAACATGGTTAAAAAGGGATGACAGCATCCATTGGATTTATTATAATAGAGCTGAGGACTTCTCATACGTTTTACAGGAAGCGACAGAATATCTACGAAACCAAAGTGTACAATGATACCATAAATTGTAAAATATTGGAGGAATCATTGTGCGAAACGAAATGAATTTGCAGGACCGAATGCTGTGCGCATTGCGCCAGCAAGGAATCAATACCACTGTTTTTTTGACAAATGGATTTCAGATGCGCGGAACCATCCGTGGATATGATAACTTTGTTGTGATATTGGATAGCGACGGAAAACAGCAAATGATCTATAAACATGCTATTTCCACCCTGATCCCACAGATTCGTGTTGATCTGCATGCACCCAGAGAGGAGCGTGCAGCGGAATGATAAGATACGAGGTTCCTTATGCAGCAACAAACAGGCAAAAAACAAAAGCACGCAAGAAGCGGCATAAACAGCAGAATAATTCTTCTGTTGATTGCTGTTGTTATACTTATATATCTAGGGCAGAAAATCATCAGCGCTTTTTCTGTCGGCATTGAGACCACCCCTGCGGTTCAGGTTACAGTCAATGACAGTATCACCGCGCAAGGCTGGTTTTTCCGCGATGAAATTCCCGTCAGCGGCAGTACAGGTGAATCTGTAAAGCACATCGTGTACAGCGGTGAACGGGTACAGCAAAGTGCGCCGCTCGCTATCGTCTATTCCGATGCGGATGCCCTTGCTTTAAGCCAACAGCTCGACCCATTAGAAAACCGTATTGACTTACTCAATACCGCCTTACAGTCTGCAACAGACGGTTCCGATGCTTCCAAGCTGGACCAAATGATTATTTTGTCCATGCAGCAGATGGCTGCGCAGACCAAAAATGGCTCTGGCTCGGCTTTGAACTCTTCTGCCCAATCCCTCCGCACACTGGCACTGCGTCGCGAAGCGGATAGCGTAGATACGGCAGCCATTACAGCAGAGCGCGATGCGTTGGTCACGGAGCGGGACAGCCTAAATGCACAGCTATCCGGTCATACAACACAGTTGACCGCACCTGCAACCGGTTATTTTTCCGAAGTGGTAGACGGCTACGAAGAGATTCTTAAACCCGATGAATTGGAGAACCTCACAGTGGATCGTTTCCATGAATTAACTGAGACAAAACTCATTGTCAGCGAGCAGGCATGGGGAAAGATGATTCAGGGATTCACATGGTATCTGGTTGCAGAAATCTCGCAAGAAGATGCGGACCGGTTTTCCGTTGGCCAAAGCCTGAGCGTCAACTTCACACAGGCTTCATTGGAGACGCCTGTTTCGGTCTATTCCATTGTAAAAGATCGCACCAGCGAAACAGCGTTAATCGTTTTAGCGGGTACGGAATTTAACAGCGAAATGGTTTCCATGCGTCAACAACCGATTGAAATCATCATTTCAACCTATACCGGATTAAAAGTTCCTAAGGAAGCGGTTTATGTGCAGGAAACGACTACCAGCGATGGCAAAACCCAAAAACAAGACGGCGTATTCATTCTCAGCGGCAGCTTCCAAAAGTTTAAAATCATCAATAAACTTTATGAAGCTGAGGATTATTACGTGGTTGAACAAAGCGCAACCAATTCGGACATGCTGGTAGAGCAAGATCAGATCATTGTGAGTGGTAAAAATTTGCAGAACAATATGGTGGTGAAGACATGACGGAGCAGGAAAACAGAGAGCTGAAAAATCGCATTGAAGCAGTGCAGGAGCGTGTCGCAAAGGCCGCACAGCGCGCAGGGAAAAATCCAGAGGATATTATTCTGGTTGCCGCATCAAAAATGAATGATGCAGAGCGGGTGCGTGCCGCTATTTCTGCCGGGATCAAGGTATGCGGCGAAAACCGCGTACAGGAATTACTGGAAAAGTATGAACAGCACGCCTATGATGGTGCCGATCTGCAATTTATCGGCACACTTCAGACCAACAAGGTAAAATATCTGATTGGCAAGGTGTCTTTGATCCAGTCGGTTGGCTCTGTTCATTTGGGAGAAGCCATTGCCAAGGCGGCAGCCAAGCAAGGCATATGTCAGGATATCCTTTTGGAGGTAAATATCGGCAGGGAAGCAGCCAAGAGTGGTTTGATGATTGAAGAGCTGGATGAAGCGATTTCCAGATTAAGTGAACAAAAATCGCTGCATATCCGCGGTTTAATGGCGATTCCGCCAATTGCAGATGAAATATCGAAAAATTCAAGCTACTTTCACGAAATGCAACAAGTATTTGTTGACATTTTGACGAAAAAATACGATAATGTAAATATGGATTATTTGTCTATGGGAATGACAAATGATTTTGAAACGGCGATTGAGTGCGGTGCAAACATGGTTCGCATCGGCACCGCGATTTTTGGTGCGCGTCCGTATCAGATCGTTTCGCCCTAAAACATAAGGAGGAACTTTGCATGGGTTCGATCAAAGGCTTTATCGATTGGGTTAAAGGCGAGGATGTCGAAGACGAATACGAAGAAGAACTGCCCCGCCAGCGCAATGAAGAGCCGGTGAAAAGTAGTGCGCCGTCATCCTATGAGCGCTCGTACGAAAGATCCTATGACCGGTCTTATGATAGTGCATCAACGGAAGCATCTTCGCCCCGCCGTGGAAATAAAGTGGTCAACATCAATACAACAACGCAGCTCGCTGTGGTGTTGGTCAAACCGGATCGCTTCGAGAATGCAGCTGAAATTGCCGATCATTTAAAAGATAAGCGTACAGTCGTACTGAATCTGGAGCAGACCAACAAGGATATTGCGCGGCGTCTGGTGGATTTCCTCAGCGGCGTAGCATATGCCAATGAAGGAAAAATCAAAAAAGTTGCAAACAGCACATATATCATTACCCCTTATAATGTCGACATTATGGGGGACTTGATTGACGAACTGGAAAGCAGCGGTATGTATTTTTAAGGTTATGGTGCCGTGAACACAATTATAATATATGTAGTAGCCAGCCTGCTGCGGATTTTACAATTTCTGTTTTTTGCACGAGCCATTATGAGCTGGTTTGTGCAAGGCGGCAGTTCACAGATATATGAATTTTTATGTCTTGTGACAGAACCGATTATCCAACCGTTCCGCAGTTTACTCAGCCGTATTGATGCGCTGCGAGGCAGTCCGTTTGACTTGGCGTTTTTGCTGGCATTTTTTGTTCTGATTGCATTGGAGCAAGTGTTATACATGCTTTAAGCCTGTCGAAAATACGGCGTATCGGTGGTCGGGCGATGCCCGGCCATTTTCCCGTAAGCGACAAGAGATAAAAAAACGGAGGAATACCATATGACGGTGCAGGAAATTCAGGAAATCGGCTTTGAAAAAGCGGTTTTCGGCGGATACGATATGAAATCGGTCGACACTTTTTTAGAGCGCGTAGCAGAGGAATTTGCCGCAATGCAGAAGGAAAATGCTGCATTGAAAGCAAAAATGAAGGTTCTGGTCGATAAAATTGAAGAATACCGCGGCGTGGAAGACGGTATGCGGCGTGCGCTGATGAGCGCACAGACAATTGCGCAGGATACCATTGACAAGGCCAAGCAAGAAGCTCAGGACATTGTCACCGCTGCGAAAGATGAAACAGAAAACAAAGTCAAAAATACGCGCGATGAAATTACGCTGGAAGAGCAGAAGCTTGAAGCCGCGAAAAAGAGCACATTGGAATTTGTCGCACGCATTTCTGCAGCGTATCAGGCACAGGCCAAGGCTTTGGTAGAACTGGCTAAAGCAGAAAAATTGGTTGGCCAGCAGCAAGAACCAGCCGTACAGCCCGCACCGCCGCAGCCTCCAGTGCAGCAGCAGGCTCCTGCCCAGCCTGAGCCACAAGAAGAACAGGCAGATGCTCCCATCGAGGATGCTACACGCAAATTTGACTTTGGCGAATTAAAATTTGGTGCCGATTATGACCCCAAGGAAGTAAAGTAACAATCGAAAGGACTGAACACTGCACCATGCAGCAGGATTACAATAATACGATCAATCTACCGAAAACCGATTTCCCGATGCGTGCGGGTCTGCCCAAGCGCGAACCGGGCTTTCTGGAGAATTGGGAAAAGGATGACCTGTATCACGAATTGATGAAGAAGAACGAAGGCAAGCCGCTTTTCGTTCTGCACGATGGCCCTCCGTATGCGAATGGTAATCTGCATATGGGACATGCACTCAATAAAATTCTCAAGGATTTTATTGTGCGCTCCCGCAACATGATGGGCTATCAGGCGCCATATATCCCCGGCTGGGATACGCACGGCCTGCCGATTGAGCGTCAAGCAATTAAGGCATATGGCATGGATCGGGATAAGGTTTCCACTGCGGAATTCCGTTCGAAGTGTGAAGAGTTTGCGCATAATCATGTTGATACACAGCGCACCCAATTCAAGCGCCTTGGTGTCGTTGGCGACTGGGATCGTCCGTATTTGACCTTGACCCATGACTATGAGGCCACTCAGATCGAAATCTTTGGCGAAATGGCAAAGAAGGGCTATATCTACAAGGGCATGAAGCCTGTTTATTGGTGTCCGCATGATGAGACCGCTCTGGCAGAAGCTGAAATCGAGTATCAGGACGAGCCGTGCTCTTCGATCTATGTTAAGTTCCATGTGACGGATGATAAGGGCGGCAAGATTGCTGCAATCACCGGCAGCTTGGACAATGTCTATTTTGTCATCTGGACCACGACAACTTGGACGCTTCCGGGCAACCTCGCCATTTCGGTCAACCCGGTCTATGAATACGATTTGGTTAAGGTTCCTTCCGGTGAGATTTATGTGCTGGCTAAGGAACTGGTAGAGTCTGTGATGCAGGCATCTAAAATTGACTCTTGGGATGTGCTCGGTACGCTGCTGGGTTCGGATCTCGAGCTCATGCGCACCAAGCATCCGATCATGGATCGAGAGAGCGTTGTTATCTGCGGCGATCATGTTACGCTGGATGCTGGTACCGGCTGTGTTCATACCGCACCGGGCTTTGGTGCCGATGACTTTATCGTTTGCCAGAAATATGACATTCCGATTATCGTTCCGGTTGACGGTAAGGGCATGACGACTGCGGAAGCTGACAAGTACGCGAATATGTACTATGAAAAGACCACGCCAATCATTCTGGAAGATCTGAAGGCGGAAGGTGCATTGCTGGCGATCGAAGAGATTGTGCATAGCTATCCGCACTGCTGGCGCTGCAAAAACCCGATCATCTTCCGCACGACGGAGCAGTGGTTCTGCTCGGTGGACGCGCTCAAGGATGACGCTGTTAAGGCTTGCGAAAACATCCAGTGGATTCCCGGCTGGGGCGAAGAGCGCATGACTTCGATGATCCGCGAGCGTTCTGACTGGTGCATCTCCCGTCAGCGTGTTTGGGGCGTTCCGATTCCGATTTTCACCTGCAAAAAGTGCGGTAAGCCATTGGTGAACGAGCAGACCATCAAGATTGTTGCCGATTTGTTCCGTGAAAAGGGTTCGAATGCTTGGTTTGATATGGAGCCGTCTGAAATTCTGCCGGCTGATATCAAGTGCGAATGCGGCTGCGGCGATTTCGATAAAGAAACCGACACGATGGATGTTTGGTTCGACTCCGGTTCTTCTTGGCGTGCTGTTATTGAAAATCGCGAGCAGCAGACCACACCGGTTGACGTTTATCTGGAAGGCAACGACCAGTATCGCGGCTGGTTCCAGTCTTCTATGCTGACCTCAATTGCCACACAAGGCAAGGCGCCGTATAAGACGGTCATCACACACGGCATGATCGTGGACGAAGAGCGTCAGAAAATGTCCAAGTCGCTCGGCAACGGTATTGCACCGGACGATATTCTGAATCAGTATGGTGCGGATGTTATGCGTCTTTGGGTTGCATCTTCCGACTACCGTCAGGATATGCGTATTTCCAAGGACATGCTCAAGCATCTGTCGCAGAATTACCTGAAGATTCGTAACACGGCACGCTATATTCTGGGCAATCTGTTTGATTTTGATCCCAAGGCAGATATGGTTGCCTATGCAGAACTGCCGGAACTTGACAAGTGGGCTTTGATGCGCCTGAATGAGCTGGTTGCAAAGGTTCGCGAAGGCTATGATTCCTATGAGTTCCATACGGTGTTCCATGCAATTCACAACTTCTGTGTCGTTGATATGTCCAATTTCTATCTGGATGTGATCAAGGATCGCCTGTACTGTGATGATACGGCAGGTTTGAGCCGTCGTTCCGCTCAGACCGCTATGTATCACATCCTCAGCGCACTGGTTCGTATGCTTTCTCCGATTCTTTGCTTTACGGCAGATGAAATTTGGCAGTCCATGCCGCATACGGCTGAGGACGATGTACGCAATGTAGCGTATAATGAAATGCCTGCGGCAGATAATGCGCTGTCGTTTAGCGAAGCAGATGTCGAAAAGTGGGCTAAGCTGACCGCTTTCCGTGATGATGTGAATAAGGCGTTGGAAGGAGCGCGCAATGCCAAGACAATTGGCAAGCCTCTGGAAGCTTGTGTGACGGTTTACGCCGATGCGGAACTGGCTGCTTTCCTGAACGGCTGCGGTCAGGATTTGGCTGATCTCTGCATTGTCTCCGAGCTTTCGGTTGTCGAAGGCACTGGAGAAGGCATGGCAAGCGAAAACCTGCCGGGTCTGACGATTGCAGTTGCCCGTGCAGCAGGGGAGAAATGCCTGCGTTGCTGGAAGCAATCCAAGTCGGTTGGTACCGATGCAAAACATTCTGCTTTGTGCGCACGCTGTGCCAAAGTTGTAGGCTAATAAAATCAAAAAGGGGAACAGAATGCTCGTTCTGTTCCCCCTTTTTAAGCGATGAGGAGTTTGTAAAATGCTGTATATCGTTTTCGCTTTCATCATGATCGCGCTCGATCAGGCGGTGAAATACTGGGCATTTACCAGTTTGCAGGCGCAGCAAACCATCCCTTTGATTGAAAATGTGTTTCATTTAACCTACGTTGAAAATCGTGGTGCAGCGTTCAGTATGTTTGCGCAGTTTGATTCCCGTTGGATTTTTGTAACGCTGGCGGTTGTGATTTCCATTGTCATTGGTGTTGCGCTATATAAGGGCTGGATGCAACATGCATTGGGACGATGGTCGTTGGTTTTGGTTGGTGCGGGAGCAATCGGCAATGCAATCGACCGTGTCATGCGAGGATTTGTGGTCGACCTATTTGACTTTCGGCTGATTCATTTTCCGGTATTTAATGTTGCGGATATTTTCATCTGTGTAGGTGCACTGCTGTTCATCATATATTTTCTATTCCTGCACAAAGATGATGAGCAAGCTGGCACTTCCCACAACACTGTCTCGGAGCGTGACACCGATGAATGATATGGTTTTGGTTGTACCTGACATGCAGGCTGGGGCACGCATTGACAGTTGGCTATCGACACAGATCGAGGGATTGACTCGTTCCGCTGCACAGAATTTGCTGCTTGAAAAAGCGGTTTTGTGCGATGGACAGCCGCTGAAGAAGAACTATAAGTTGCTCGGCGGCGAAACGATTACCGTTCAGTTACCCGAATTGCGCGAAGTGGATATCGTTCCGGAAAATATCCCGTTGGATATTGTCTACGAGGATACCGATATCATTGTCATCAACAAGCCGCGCGGCATGGTTGTTCATCCCGCGCCGGGCAACTGGTCCGGTACGCTAGTCAATGCGCTCATGTACCACTGCGGCGATAGTCTATCCGGTATCAACGGTGAGCACCGTCCAGGCATCGTTCACCGCATTGACAAAGATACCAGTGGTCTGCTGGTAGTTGCCAAAAATGATATGGCACACCAAAGCCTTGCCTCACAAATTGCAGCGCACACTGCTTTTCGCGGTTATGAAGCAATCGTCGTAGGCAATCTGCGTGAGGATTCCGGTACAATCGACAAACCGATTGCACGTCACAAAACCGATCGCAAGAGAATGGCGATTATAGATGGCGGCCGCGAAGCCATTACGCATTACACGGTTCTCAAGCGGTTTCATGGATATACCCATATGGCATTTCAGCTGGAAACCGGCCGCACCCATCAGATTCGCGTTCATATGGCTTCCATCGGACATCCGATCATTGGAGATCCTGTCTACGGCTTAAAAAAAGATCGTTTTTCTGATATTGGTGGCCAATGTCTTCATGCGGCAAGGCTTACGCTTTGTCACCCGACCACACAGCAGATCATGCGGTTTTCCGCCCCATTGCCAACTTATTTTACGGAAATTCTTGCGAAGCTGGAGAAGATGGCATGAAAAAATTTGATGGCGTGCTACTTGCCTGCGACATGGACGGCACCTTGCTGGACAACGACCGTCAAATTTCAGAGGCAAATATTCAGGCACTGCGTTATTTCACTGAGCAGGGAGGACTTTTTTCTCTGGCAACCGGACGTGCCTATGCAGCGATAACCGATTATATCGACTTGCTACCGATCAATGCGCCATACAGTTTGCTGAACGGCTCACTTATATTGGATGCACAAAGTAAAGTGCTGCATTGCGCTGGAATGCCGGAACAAACACCAGTTTTGATAGAGCAGGTTCTTTCCACGTTTCCTCAAATTGGCTGTGAAGTGTTTCTGCCGGATCAGATCTTTGTTTGTCGCATGAGTGCGGAAACCGAGCATCATATGCGTGTACTGCACTTAAAGTATACTTGTGTTTCTCCCAGCGAATTACCCAATCCAGCTGACTGGTGCCAAATCAATTTTACCGGTCCTGCGTCAGAAATCGCAAACGTTCGCACGTTTCTGGCGCCGTTTGCAGATACATTCAGTGCAGTTTGCACTATGCCGACATTTTGCGAAGTCACACGGAATGGCATTGGCAAAGGATCAGCCATGCTGCAAATTGCAGCCGACTGCATGGTTCTACCCAATAAAATCTATGCAGTAGGGGATAGTGACAACGACTTGTCCATGCTGCAAAATGCAGCGATTGCATTTGTACCGGAAAATGCTGCTCCGGATATTTTACAATATGCCACTATCCGAGTTCGAGATAATGACCACGATGCAGTGGCACATGCAATCGAATACTTGGACCAAAATCAAGACACCTGACAGAATGAACAATTCTGTCAGGTGTTTTTGTATGCGTTGCAAGGAGAATCTTGGTTCCTGTCTATTGACCCACAACCGTATCATAGATATAATACAGTTACAGAAAGCGTATCATATCTATGATACAGTTTAGAGGAAGGGAGTCCTGCAAATAAAAGTCAATATCTGAAATGAAAAAAGTCCCGCAAGATTTG
>JAHZFK010000037.1:20360-22252 GCA_019421385.1 Clostridiales bacterium | reverse complement strand
TTGCAAAGCAGCGCCTCCGGTGCTAAAATCATGGATGGTCGACTGCTCAACGGCCGTTTAAAAGAATCCGATCTGAAATCCTGGGTGGAAGGACTGAAGCTGTGATGCAATATACCAAGCTGGGCACTTCTGATCTTACCGTCTCCCGTATCTGCATGGGCTGCATGGGATTTGGCGACGCCCAAAACGGACAGCATTCTTGGACCATTGACGAAGCTCACTCCCGCGAAATCATCCGCCGTGGACTGGAGCTTGGCATCAATTTCTTTGACACCGCCATTGCCTACCAAAGCGGCACCAGTGAGCAGTATGTAGGTCGTGCCCTCCGGGACTTTGCCAAGCGGGATGAAGTAGTGGTAGCCACCAAGTTTCTGCCCCGCACCAATGAAGAGATCGAAGCCGGGATCAGTGGGCAGGATCACATCCGTCGAATGCTCGACAAGAGCCTTCAAAATCTGGGGATGGATCATGTAGATCTCTATATCTATCACATGTGGGATCACCAGACACCGCTTTACGATATTATGGAAGGGCTGAGCAATGCGGTCAAAGCAGGTAAAACCCGATACATCGGCATTTCCAACTGTTTTGCTTGGCAGATCGCCAAAGCAAACGCCCTGGCAGAGCGGGAAGGCTTTGCAAAATTTGTCTCTGTGCAGAGCCATTACAACCTGATCTTCCGGGAAGAGGAACGAGAAATGGCCCCCTACTGTCAGGAAGAGAACATCGCTATGACACCATACAGCGCCTTGGCTGGTGGGCGGCTGTCTAAGCGTCCCGGAGAGACCTCGAAACGGCTCCGCGAAGACAGTTACGCGCATCTGAAATATGACGCTGCTCAGGAGCAGGATGCCCCCATTCTCGCCCGGGTAGCAGAGCTTGCTGACCGTAGGGGCGTATCTATGACAGAAATCTCTCTGGCATGGCTGCTGACCCGTGCCACGGCACCAGTCGTAGGAGCCACGAAGCTCCATCACATCGAGGGAGCTGCCAAAGCAGCGGATCTCACTCTGACAGCAGAAGAATGCACCTACCTGGAAGAACTTTACACGCCACATCCTTTGGTTGGCGTTATGGCGCAGAACACGGCTGCGGCAGCTAAAGACGCTCATGTCTGGTCTACCGGAAATCAAACCATTTAAGTGACAGCCCAAACAGGCATTCATCATCCGCTAAAACACGGTGATGGATGCCTGTTTTATTGTATTTACACCTAAATTTAAAAGGAAACTATCCTCACAAAACACCTTCGGACTTGCGTGGCACTTCCTTCGCTGTTGTGCTATAATAATACCGATAACAAACACATAAGGAGCAACAACGATGATTCGAGATATCTGCAAAGACGAGACGTTTCTGGCACAGAAAGCAGAACCAGCCACACCAGATGATATTCCGGTGGCTACCGACCTACTGGAAACCTTACAGCACCACAAGGACGGCTGCGTCGGCATGGCAGCCAATATGATCAGGGTGAACAAACGAATTATCGCTTTTGACAACGACGGCACCTACATGGTCATGTTCAATCCGGAGATTGTCAAAAAAGCCGAACCTTATGACGCGGAAGAAGGCTGCCTGTCCCTGACTGGAACACGTCCGGCTAAGCGGTGGAAATCCATCAAAGTACGCTGGCAAAATGAGAAATTTCAGGAGCGCGTAAAAACCTTCACCGGCTGGACAGCCCAGATCATCCAGCATGAGATCGACCATTGCGAGGGTATCATCATATAAATTTCCGTGCTTGCGCATCAACTAATATCTTGTAGCAATAGCTTTAGACTAACGGATTTTCTGGCGAAAGCACAAACAAAGGAGGAACAACATGTTTGAAAATAAAGTTGCTGTGGTGACTGGCGGCGCCAAAGGCATCGGTAAGGCCGTTGTAGAAG